>JBGPLG010000004.1:0-89285 GCA_041486305.1 Gemmatimonadota bacterium | reverse complement strand
CCCGATGGTCGTGCCGATCGGCGCGGACCCGTCTCCCGCAGGACCGAAGTCCAATGCCGGAGTGATCGGGCTGACGCTGGTGCTCTGATTCCGGCGAACGATGATCCGGTGGACGCCGGTAGGGGGCCCACCCGACTGATTCTGGCTGTGGGCGACGAGGTCGTGGGTGCCCGCACTGACCCCCGTGAGGGTGACGGGGTTCAGGTTGACGCTCGCCGAGCGCTGGGCCCCGCCCAGGGCGATGAACGCCTGGTCGAAGATCGAGGGCATGTTCGCCACGGACACGACCACGTTGTTGGGCCCCGGGTTCCCATCATCGCAGAACACCGAGCCGCCGAAGCTCTGCAGCTCGGCCATGCTCCGGAGCCGGACCCAGGGCGGCTGGCCGCCGCCGCCGAAATTCGGACTCGAGACCGCAAACCCGACCTTGGGCTGGTTGAGCTTGATCTGGAGCCGGTGCGCCGGCTGCCCCCAGGTTCGTCTCAGCGTGAAGCGCTGAAGAACGGCGGGCTCGTCGATCAGGAGGAATGTCTCCATGAGCAAACTGCTCCGCGGCCTCGCCGCCGGGTACGGCGCCAAGAAGCTGGGCGGCGGCTGCTTCACCACCATCCTGATCTTCATCCTGCTCTGGTGGCTGCTGGGCCATTTCCGGGTGTTCCAGTGATGTAACGCCCGGCGCCCGCCGATTCTCCCTCATCATGTCTTGACAGGGTCGCCGGGAGGTGCTAGTGTATCAGCACAGTGCTAATGAATTAGCACTGTGCTGGTGCATTGGCATGAACCCGGGCCACGAGGGATTCGGATGACGCGCCTCTACAGCGAACTGGGCCGCCGCGAGCGCCAGATCATGGACTGCCTGTACCACCGCGGGCGCGCCTCCGCAGCCGAGGTGCTCAAGGATCTGCCCGATCCTCCCAGCTATTCCTCGGTACGGAGCATGCTTCGGCTGCTCGAGGACAAGGGCTACGTCCGGCACGAATGGGACGGACCGCGCTACGTCTACCTGCCCGCGGGCAACCGGGAGCAGGTTCAGCGCACCGCCGCCCGCCACGTCCTGCAGACCTTCTTCAACAACTCCATGGAATCGGCGGTGGCCGCGATGCTCGGCGTCCGGGATCAGCCGCCCACTGCCGAGGAGCTCACCCGTCTATCCAAGCTCATCGAGCGCGCGCGGCGCAATGGAGGCCGGCCATGATACTGCTCCTCAAGATCACCCTGCTCTTTTCGGCCGGATGGCTCGCCGCGCTGGTGCTGGCGCGCAAGTCCGCCGCCGTTCGCCATTTCGTCTGGGCGCTCACGCTCACCGGCGCGCTCGCGCTGACCATCGCCACACCCCTGGCCCCGGTCGTGCCGGTGCCCCTCGCGGCCTGGCCGGCGGCTCCGGCCGCCGATGTGGCCGTGCCGGCGGCTCCCGACGCGCTCGTCCGGTCGGGCGCCTCCGATCTGCCGGCGGCCCCCGGCCCTGCGATTCCCGCCTCGCAGCCCATCGCCGTACGCTGGCAGCAGAACCTCCCCACGGGCTGGAGCACCGGGTTGATACTCGGCACGCTGTGGCTTCTGGGCGCGGTACTGGTTGCGGTGTGGTACGGGCTCGGCCACTGGCGGCTGTATCGCCTGGCGCGGCGGGCTGTCCCCATCGTCAACCCGGCATGGCACGACTCCCTGCGCGGAGTCGCGGCCCGCAGCGGAGTCGCGGGGCCGGTCCTGTTGCTCCGTACCGGCGCGGTGGCCTCTCCGCTCACCTGGGGCGCCTTCCGGCCGGTGGTGCTCCTGCCGGACGATGCCGAGTCCTGGCCGGCCGAGCGGCAGCGGGTCGTGCTGGCCCATGAGCTGGCCCACGCGGTTCGGGGAGACTACCTGTCGCAGCTCATCGCCTGTGCCGCCTGCGCCTTGTACTGGTTCCATCCCCTGGTCTGGGTGGCGGCGCGGAAGCTCCGGGTCGAGAGCGAGCGTGCCTGTGACGATCACGTGCTGGTCCGGGGCATTTCGGGCGTCGACTACGCCGCCCACTTGCTCGACGTGGCTCGCCGGTCCCGTACCATCCGGCTGGGAGGCGCCGTCGCCATCGGGATGGCGCGTCCGTCCCACCTCGAGGGCCGCCTCCTCGCGGTGCTCGATCCGGCGTGTCCGAGACAGGTACCCCCCCGCCGTGCCCGCCGAGCCGGCTGGGCCGGCCTCGCGATGTTCGTCCTCCCACTGGCGGCGCTCACTCCGACCGCGCGGAAGGCGATTGTCTCGAGCCTGGGCTCCGCACAGGGGCCGGAGGCGAGTACCCGGCCGGTCCGCATGGGTGAGGATTCGGTGTTCGAGCGATCCGCGGCCGCCTCACCCGGCGAGCAGCTCGAGCTGGACCTGGAATCGGGAGGCAGCGTCGACATCCGGGGGTGGGACCGCCCGACGGTGCGGGTGCGGGGCCATCTGGGCGGCGCCAACTGGGCCGATACCCGCGTCACGCTCGAGCGGACCGGTGGCGGCGTACGGCTCCATGCGTGGCAGGAGGTTCAGCGCAGGTCTTCCTCCACCCATCATGTGTTCGAGATCATGGTGCCGCGGCGCTACGATATCCACGTCAGCTCGGCGGGCGGTCAGATGACGCTGGTGGACGTCGAAGGCAACTTCGAGGGTGAAACCGGTGGCGGTGGGTACAACATCGAGCGCGCCAGGGGAGAGGCGCGCCTCAGCACCGGGGGAGGAGACATCAAGGTCACCGATTCCGAGCTGCGCGGGCGGGTGAATACCGGCGGCGGGCTGGTCATGCTGTCCAAGGTCCGGGGCGGGCTCAAGGGCACTTCGGGCAGCGGCCCGATCATCGAGGCGGACGGCGATGGGGTCAGCGGCGACCTGAGCCGCCTGCGGGTGGACCGAGACGGGATTCACGTCGGCGACACCAGGGATGAAGGCCCCCGGACCGGGATGCTCCACATCGAGAAGGCCGGCGGACCCATCACCCTCGAGACCGCGCCGGAGGGCGCCGAGGTCTGGACCGGAGGTGGTGAAGTCCGGGTGGGGCGTTCCACCGGATTCGTGAAGGCGAGCACCGGCGGCGGTGACGTCACGGTCGGCCCGGTGGATGGCTCGGTCATGGCCTCCACTGGCGCGGGAACCGTCCATGTATGGATCTCCGAGGCCGGAAGTCGGGAGCAGCTGGTCGAGGTCTTTTCGGGACACGGCTCGGTGGTGCTCGAGCTTCCGCTCAATCTCTCCGCCCGGTTCGAGCTGGAAACCGCCTATACCGAGAGCGGCCGGAAGGGCCGGATCGAGAGCGACTGGCGGCTCGACCAGGAAGAAACCGACCAGTGGGATGATACCGAGGGCTCGCCGCGCAAGTACGTGCGGGCCAGCGGTTCGGTGGGGACCCGGGGACCGCTGATCAAGGTGAAGACGGTCAATGGGGACATTACGGTGCGGCGCCGCCGCCCCTGAGCGCTCCGGGCGTGCGCCTTTGCGCGCCGCGGCCGTCACCATGACTGGAAGTTCCAATCCCAGTCACGGAGCGGCACGATGAAGCCAGGCGATGATGTCCGGACCGAGGAGCTGGCCCGGGTGAATGCTGAAGTGGCCGACCGGCTCCGGCGTCGCGGTATCGGAGTAACCGGGCGGGAGCGTCCCGAGGAGCTCGCCGATCTGCTCGATGCGGTGGAGCGATTCGAAGTGGAAGTGGAGGCCCGGGGCGGCGATCTGATGGTGGACGATCTCGGGAGCTCCGAGCCGGACGATCCCCATTTCGTGCTCCCGGCTTGGGCGAGCGGTGAGTCGATTCGGGATTACATTGAGCGGATTCAGCGGGCGTCCGGCGAGATCCGGCGCCACCCCTCCATCGACTGACGCCGGATCAGCCGGCTGCGTACCGGGGATACCGCGCGCGGTACCCCAGCAGCCGCCCCAGCACCCCGAGCGGCGGAAACACCAGGTCCTGGAGCCATATCGGCGGGCTCGCGGGACGGATGAAATCGCCCACCTCACCGACCAGCACCGCGGCCTGCAGCAGTCGAATATCTCCGGCCGGGGTGAGCTTGCCCTCCCGGCTCAGGCCGAACTGGGTTTCGAAGAAGACCTCGGCCGAGGTGAGCCCGGGACGGTGCTCATAGTAGATTCGCATCGGGGTGTCGCCGGCGTTCCATTGGCTATGCGGAACCCCGGCCGGACACACCAGGGTCTCGCCGGGCCCGGCGGTGCCGGTCCGGCTGCCGATGGTCCAGCCGTAGGTCCCCTCCAGCACCACGAATCGCTCTTCCTGTTGCGGATGCACGTGCGAGCGCACCACGTAGCCGCCCGGCTGCACCAGCAACTCGGCCTGGAAGAGCGCGCCCGCCGAGGAGTCCGCCGTGGAACGGAAGGTGAGCCGCTCGCCGGTCTGAGGACTGTCGATGACGGTGCCGAGCGGAATCACCCGCCGACTCCCAGTTGCCGCAGCACCGTGGCGAGATCGAAATAGGTCCGCTCGCAGACCATCCGGTCGCTGTCGAAGACGAAGACGATGATCAGGGGAAAATCGAGCCGGCGTCCCGAAGGCGGCAGGTCCCGCCAGTCGCCCAGGTGGGTGCCGGTGAAGCGGCCTTCGACGATCACCGCCGCATCGGCATGGTGGATGAGTTCGGGGTGGAAGTGGAAATCGGGGAATGCGGTCTGGTTCTGAAGCAGCAACTGGTGTACCCCATCGTGCCCGTCGAAGGTCTCTCCGGTTGCCACGATTTCGTAGCGGGGATGCGCGAAGGCGCCGATGCAGCGCTCGAATTCGTAGGCATTCTCCGCGGTCCTGTGCTCCCGCACCGTGGTCTCCCGCCGCTGCCTGAGTGCCGGGTCGAGGGTCATCCGACGATGCTACGGGCGCCGGCGGTGCGGTGTCAAGGCGATTCGGGGGGCGCCGGAGTGCAACAACGCCCGGGACCATTCCGTAGTCCTATCATCCAGCGCGTGGTAGGCGTGATTTCCCCGCCGTACCATTAGACTCCTGAGCAGCATTCCGGCACCGTCCCGGTCGAGGAAGCGCGCATGAGCAGAGAGGCCCTGGACCTTCCCGCCCCCGGCGGAACGGCGCCCCGGCAGGAGGCCGATCCGGAGGACCTGATGCGCGCGGTGCACGCGCTCCGGAGTGAGGTGGGGAAGCGGATCATCGGCCAGGAAGCGGTGGTGGACGAGGTGCTGATGGCGCTCCTGGCCGGCGGCCACGCGCTGCTGGTTGGAGTGCCCGGGCTCGCGAAGACCCTGCTGATCCGGACCCTTTCCGAGGCGATGCGCCTCGACTTCCGCCGGATTCAGTTCACCCCCGACCTGGTGCCCAGCGACATCACCGGCACCGAGCTTCTCGAAGAAGACTCCGCCACCGGGCACCGGACTTTTCGTTTCGTGCGGGGGCCGGTGTTCGCCAATATCGTCCTGGCCGACGAGATCAATCGCGCGCCGCCGCGGACCCAGGCCGCGCTGCTCGAGGCGATGCAGGAGCACCGGGTCACCGCGGCGGGCGAGACCATGCGTCTGCCCGAGCCGTTCTTCGTGCTGGCCACCCAGAATCCCATCGAGCAGGAGGGCACCTACCCGCTGCCCGAGGCGCAATTGGACCGCTTCCTCTTCGCCATCCGGATGGGGTATCCCGCGGTGGACGAGGAAGTGGCCATCCTGCGGTCCACCACCGGGCGGGATACCACCCAGATCCGCGCGGTCATCGGGGGTGCCGAGGCGCTGGCCCTGCAGGCCCTGGTGCGCGACGTCCAGGTGTCCGAGCCGGTCCTCCGCTACGTGGCCGGGCTGGTGCGCGCCACCCGACCCGGGGAGCCCGGATTGCCGGCGCGGGTGCAGAAGTACGTGCGGTGGGGCGCCGGACCTCGCGCCGGGCAGGCGCTGGTGCTCGGCGCCAAGGCCCGGGCCCTGCTCGCGGGCCGGATGGCGGTCGCGCCCAAGGACGTCGAACGGGTGGCGGTGCCGGTACTCCGGCACCGGGTGCTCCCGAACTTCGCCGCCGAGGCCGAGGGAGTCACCGCGGAGGGCCTGATCGCCGACATCCTCGCGCACGTGCTCCCACCCAAGAGCGACATCCGGATCTAACCGATGCGGCAGTTGACCAGCGGCGCCCTGCTCGACGCGATTCGCGGGGTGCACTGGCCCGCCCGGCGCGTCATCGGCGGGGCGTTCCAGGGCGCCCACCGCTCCAGCCGGGTGGGCTCCTCTCCGGAATTCATGCAGTACCGCGCCTATCAGCAGGGTGATGATCTCTCGAAGATCGACTGGAAGCTGTTCGGCCGCACCGACCGGGTCGCCATCCGGCTGGCCCACGACGATTCCAGCCTGCGGACGATGGTGGTCGTCGACGCGAGCGCATCGATGGCGTTCCCGCCCGACACCCGCGCTAAGTGGGAGCTGGCGGCGTCGGTGGGGCTCGCGCTGGTCGCGATCGCTCACGGGGACAACGACCCCGCCGGCATCTCGGTCGCCGGGGGCAACGGTACCGTCACCCTCCCGCCCCGCACCCGCCGGGGCACTGTGGCCAACGCGCTCCAGCTCCTGCTGGAGACGACGCCGGCCGGTTCGTCGCCGCTCGCACCCGCCCTCGCCGCGGTCCGGAACAGCCGGCGCGTCGCGGTGGTGAGCGATTTCCTGAGCGATGCCGACGCGCTCCTGGACCGCGCCCGGGAGCTGGTGGCGGGCGGACGCGAGGTGTACGCGGTGCACGTCGTCGCGAGGGAAGAGCTCGATCCCCGCCTCAGGGGCGACGTGGTGAGCGACCCGGAAGACGCCGCGATCAGGCGCCCGCTCGACTCCGCTGCCCTGGGCGAATACCGGGAGGCCTTTGCCGCGTGGCGCGAAGGGCTGGCCGCCCGCTGGCGCGGTGCGGGAGTGAGCTATACCCTCGCGACCACCGATGAGCCGCCGGAGCGCGTGGTGCGGCGGATCGCCGCGCCGTGACCTTCCTCGCTCCCGGGTACCTCGCCGTCGCGGGCGGACTGGCCGGCGTGGTGGTGGCACTGCATTTCATCGTCACCCGCGAGCCGGCCACGGTGCCGCTGCCCACCGCCCGGTTCGCGCCGGACCGGCCGGTGCGAGCCCGGTCCCGCACCCTCCGGTTCAGCGACGCCCTGCTCCTCGCCTGTCGGACCGGCCTCATCCTCGCCGCCGGGGCGGCGCTGGCCCAGCCGATTCCCTTGCCGGAGCGGAACCCGCTGGCCCGCATCGTCCTCGCGGACCGCTCCGGTTCGGTGGCGGATCCGGCGGAAGTCCGGGACAGCGTCCGCGCGCTGGTGTCGTCCGGAGACGCGCTCGTTGCCTTCGACTCGGCGGCCTCCGTCGGTAGTCTTTCCGCGGCGCTGGTGTCGGGGCTGCGCGCCGCCGTATCGATGCGCGACGCCGCCGACTCGCTCGAGCTGGCCATCGTCTCCGCCTTCGGCGGGGACGAAATCGACCAGGCCACCGATTCGATCCGGGCGCTCTGGCCCGGTGGAATCCGGCTGGTGCGCGTGGCCGCCCGGCCCGACACCCTGATGCAGCCGGCGGTCTTCGTGGTGGGGGGAGCCGATGACCCGCTCCGCTACGCGCTCCCCGGCGCGGCGACGGCGTCGGATGCGGAGGTGCGCGTGGTGAGGGGCGTTCCCGGCGGCGCGGACTCGGCCTGGGCCGGGGCGAGGAATCATGCGCTGGTGCTCTGGCCCGCGCTTTCGCCGGGAGCCGCGGTGGACACGGTGGGCGCCGTGAGCGCGAGAGACGCCGTAGTCGTGGCCCCGTTCGCTCGGGGCCGGCGCGAGGCGGATGGTGCCGGACGGATCGTCGCCCGGTGGCTCGACGGCGCCCCGGCCGCGGTGGAGACCGCGCATGGCGCCGGTTGTATCCGGCGGGTGGACATTCCGGTGCCATCGGTGGGTGACCTGGTTCTCGATTCCCGATTTCAGCGGCTGGCCTCTCGTCTGACGGGGCGATGCGGTTCTTCGGCGCGTTCCCCGGGGCTCGATGGACCTCGACTCGCCGCGCTGGCGGGTCCGGGCAAGCCCGCGCGTGTCGCCGCGACCAGCATCGGGCGCCTTCGCGTGGTCCGCTCCCCCCTCACGCCTTGGCTCCTGGCCGGCGCGCTCGCCCTGGGCCTGGGGGACCTGCTGTTGCGCCGCCGCCGCCCGCTTCGAATGCCCGAGGCGCCGTCGTGAGGGTCTCGGAACGGGTCGATCGGGCCCGCCGGCTGCTTGCGGGCGCGATGCTGGTCGCCTCCATTGCGCGGGCCGCGGCCGTGTCTCTGGCCATCCTGCTGCTGTTCGGGCTGATCGATCTGGCCGGGCCGCTCCCCCTCGGCATTCGCGGAGCGGCGCTTCCTGCGTCGGTGGCCGGTGGGCTGATTGCCCTGGGACTGTTGATCGCGCGGGGACGCTATGCCTTTCACCCGACCCGCGTCGCGCTCTACCTGGAGGAAAGGGTGCCGGCGCTGGAGTACGCGCTGGTGACCGCGCTCGAGCATACCGGCCCGGGCGTGAATGTCCTCGAGCAGGTGGTGGACCGGGCCGAGCCGGAAGGCGCCCTGCGCACGCCGGTCATCCGCGCCCTCGCCCTGTCGGCCGCCCTGCTCGCGCCGCCGCTCCTCGGTGTCGCGTTGCTTCCCTTGGCGCTGCGGGAGCGGATTCTGCGTCCCGCGCCCGGGGACGTACTCCTCACTGCGTCGCGCGGCGGTACCTCCGCCAGCCGCGTCGCGACGATCGCCGTCAGGGTGATTCCGCCGGCCTACGCCCGGCGGGAGGAACGGCGGTTCGAGGACCCCTCCCTGGTTGGCGGGCTGGCCGGGAGCCGCGTCGAGCTCCGCGGGAAAGGCGCCGCGCGCGGTCTCGACAGTCTGCGCGCCGGCATCGGATCGGAGGCGCTTCGGGTCACGGCGGTGGGAGACACCTGGATCGTCGCCCTGCCGATGCCGGACCACCCTGTGGCGGTTCGACTCATCGACCGGGACTACTCGCGGTTGTTCGCGCTGGAGCCGGTGGCCGACCAGCCTCCGGCGGCAACCCTGACCGCGCCCTCGCGCGACACGACCTACCTCCTCCCCAGGGGGCGGCTGGCGCTGGCCGGCTCCGCCCTCGACGACATCGGGCTGGTCCGGGCCGAGTTCGAGCTGATGCACACGACCGGCTCGGGCGAACGCTTCGTTATCCGCCGTATCGCGCTGGGAGGCGTTTCGCCCGGCGGCGCTCCTTCCGCGTCGGTGCAGGCGACGCTGCTGCTCGACACCATGCGGCTCGGTCCGGGAGACGTGCTGCACGTGCGGGTGGTGGCCCGGGACGGGAACGACGTTACCGGCCCCGGCGAGGGGGCCTCCGATACGAGGACCATCCGGATCGCGGACCCCAGGTTGCGCGACACGATCCAGGTGATTCCCGCCGCGATCGCCGCCCTCGACACCACCATGCTGAGCCAGCGGATGCTGGTCATTCGCGCCGAGACGCTGCTGGTGCAGCGCCGTCGGATCGCGGCCACGGCGTTCGAGGACCGGGCCCGGGTGCTGGGCCGGCAGCAGGGCCTGCTGCGCGAGCGGGTCGAGGCGGTGATCGAGGAGCTCACCACCGCGACCGAGGTCGGCTTCACCGGTGAAACCGAGGCCTCGGGCATCCTGGGCGAGGCGGCGGCGGCGATGAAGCTGGCCCAGCGCGAGCTGGGAGAGTACCGGGTCCCGGGCGCGCTGCCCTACATGTACCGCGCCCTCAAGGCGCTGGAAAGGGTCCGGAACTCGGAGCGGCTCTACCTGCGGGGGGTCTTTCCCAAGCTGGTAGTCGACCTCGACAAGGTCCGCCTCAAGGGCACCGACCAGCCGAGCGTGACGCCGCGCGACTCCCGTCCGGTCTTGCTCGATGCGCGGCGGGTGCTGGGCGAGCGGCTCGA
Source organism: Gemmatimonadota bacterium (assembly GCA_041486305.1). GTDB lineage: Bacteria > Gemmatimonadota > Gemmatimonadetes > Gemmatimonadales > GWC2-71-9 > JABFSM01. The sequence goes on along the minus strand of JBGPLG010000004.1, from coordinate 79,448 downwards.
CCGCGCCATCACCCTGGTGGCCCGCCGCGACCCTGGCGCACGCGACTCGCTGATACTGATCCGGGTGGACGCGCTCAGCCGGGCGCCCGATGCGGCTCCGGCGCTGGGCCGGGCCGTCGATGCCCTGCGCGCGGGTCGCGATCCGCTTCCGCTGATCGCCACGGCCCGTCGGGTGCTCCTGCGGGCCACCGAGGCATCGCCCGGCGTGCCCGCCTGGCGGGGTGGGCCGTGAAGCCGTTCACCTTCGCCACCGGGATGTATGCCTCGGGAGACTGGGAGAGCGGGCAGATGGTCGCCGCGATCGTCATCGACTCGCTGGCCCGGTTCACCGCGCTGGACCTGGCGCCCACCGGGGTCAACGTTCCGGTCGATTCGCCCCAGCTGTTCGAGTACCCGTTCCTGTACCTCACCGGCCACCTGCCGGTCCGGTTCACATCGGCGGAGCGGGGCAACCTGAGCCGGTATGTCCAGCGCGGCGGGTTCGTCTTCATGGACGATCACAACCACGACGTGGACGGCGTGTTTCACAAGACGGCCACCGAGGAGCTGGGCCGGCTGTTCGGCCCGCTCCGAACGGTCCCCAACGATCACGCGCTCTACCGTTCGTTCTTCAAGTACGAGGACGGTCCACCGGCCACCTCGCACGAGCTCAACGGCTGGGGCGACAACCTGGTGCACGAGCACCTGATGGGTATCATGCGCGGCGATCGGATCGATGTGCTGTACAGCAACAAGGACTACAGCTCCGAGTGGTCGATGCATCCCGACAGCAAGCGGTTCCTGGAGGTCGATCCTTCCCGGTTCAGCGTGAACATCGTGGTTTATGCTCTCACCCGCTGAGCCCGGCCCCGGCGTGGTTCGCCGGATACTGGAGCGCCTGGCGCATGGCGCGGCACTGGCGCTGCTGGCCGGGCTGCTGGTCCGTTCGCTCTCGAGCCAGGGACAAGGGCCGGCGGAGCGCGCCGGCGCCGGTGCGCTGCCCGCGGCATTGGCACGCTGGAGCACCGTGGATCGGCCGGCGCGGGTGCAGGCCGTGGTGGACGGGGACATTCCTCCGGTGGCTCTCGACTGGCTGGCGGCGCTGGTACGAACCGGAACGCCGGTCACCTGGGAGGGCGACCCGTCGCCGGTGGCGGCGGTGGACGACCCGGTGGCCGATCCCGGCGGAGCCACCCGGGTCCGGGTCGCGGCGCCGGCTGGAACCGAAATCGTGCTCGAGGACGCCTTCGGACCGCTCGATTCCGCGGCGACCGGGCCGACCGGCGCGACCTTCCTGGCACGCTCGGCACCCTCCTGGATCGTCGCCCGCTCCGGGAGGCTCGCCGCGAGGGCTACCGTTCCCGACTCGCTGGTCTTCGGCAGGCTCCTGTTGCTCGGCCGGGTCGGCTGGGAGAGCAAGTTCGTCGCGGCGGCGCTGGAGGAGCGGGGCTGGAAGGTGGATGCGCGGCTGGCACTTTCTCCCAAGGGCAACGTGGCCGAAGGCGGCGCTGTCCGCCTCGACACCAGCCGTTACTCCGCGGTCATCGTCCTGGACTCGCTCGCGCCGGCCGACCTCGCCGCGATCGGGCCCTACCTCCGCGCCGGCGGCGGGGCGATCCTCACCGCGCCGTCCCTGCGAGCCCCGGCGTTGCGGGCGCTCGGGGCTGCGCGGCAAGGAGCGGGTCTCCGCGCGGCCGAACCGTTCGATACCTCGTCCCCGGCACCTCGGAGCTCCCTCGCCGTGGCGCCGATTGCCGATTGGCCCGGGCAGCTGGTGCTGGAGTCGCGGGACGGCCAGGCGGCCGTGGCGGCGCGAAGGGTCGAGCGGGGACGGTTGGTGGTCGTGGGGTACCTGGACACCTGGCGGTGGCGGATGGCGGGCCGGGGGGATGCCGCCGGGCAGCATCGGGACTGGTGGGCGGGCCTGGTGGCAGGCGTGGCGCACGTGGGCCGGGAGCCGCGCCCGGTTTCGGGTGCCGGCGCCGACGAGGCGCCGCTCGCGCACCTGATGGACCGGCTCGGTCCCTCCTCGCGGCCGATCACCGGTGCAGCGGCCGGGCTTTCGATCTCGAACGCGCTGCTGTTCGGGGCCATGGCCGGACTGTTCCTCCTCGGCTGGACCTCGAGGAGGTTCCGGGGCGCGCCATAGCCGCTACCGCGGAGCGGGCGCCTTGCGCCGCCGCGCCGCCAGATCATTCCGGTCCGGCATATGAACGATCAGCCCGTCCGACCGGGTGGTCCGGTGAGTTCCCGCCACCAGCTGGTCGAAGTAGCCCGGGAGGGAGAAGTCAAACCGGTCGGAAGGATCGTCGTCGACGATGAACATGTCCGCATCCGTCATGGTCAGCTTGCCGAACCGGAGGGTCCCGCCCCGGAAGTACATGTAGTTGGCTGCCGTGGTGTCGGGAAGGCTGAGCCGGGCAAAGTCAGCGGTGGTGGCACTCCCAAACACCTGGTAGAGCCGGCCATTCTTCACCGCCAGCGCCGTGACTTTGCCTCGCACCCGGGGGGGCGGCAGCACCGCGGCCGGATCGAGCAGGAAATCATTCCCCTCGATGCGAATGCCGCGTCCCGGGGCGACCCTGGCCAGTCCTTCCAGGCTGAGCCCCAAGAACTTCATCAGCCCCCGCGCCCCGACACCGATCACCTTGATCGAGGTCGGATGCAGCCGGATCAGCCCTTCGGGAGTGAGGCTCACCTCCGCCTTGACCGTGAAGGGCAGGTGAATCCCCTTCTTCAGCACCCCCTCCTGAACCAGCAGGTTACCGTCGGTGCTGATCCGGAGGCTTCCGAGAGGCGAACCCTTGTAGGCAAAGACGTGGCGGGTGAGCAGGGCGCTCAGGCTCGCGGTGTCGATGGCGATGGCCGCGGACCCGATCGAGAGAGTGAAAGAGCGGGGATCGTTGAATGCCGGCGGCGCCGTATCGGACGTGGGGATGAGCCTGCCGCGGAGCCGGCTGATCTCGAGCACGATCCCGCTGTCGATGCCGAAGTCGACGTTCCGCATTTCGGTCTCGACCGCGCGGGACGTGTCGTGGACCAACGGCTCGAGGGGTGGTGGTGGCGCCGCTTCGGGTTCGGTTCCGCCGCACCCGGCGGCAAGCGTCAGCAGGGCGATCCCTCGACGCATCGTCCGTAATCTCTTCATTGTCCCCACGGCCCCCCCCGTTGGTTCCACCGTGGAAGGAGACTCCCGGCCTCCCTCCGGAGACACAGCGGGTCAGCGCGCCCGGAGGGTGCGGACGAATTCGTTCAGCACCAGGAACTTCTCGTAGACGATGACGCCCTTCCGCTTCTGCCCGAACTCGTGGAAGAGCTCGCGGAGCCGGCCCCGGCGGGTCACATAGAACCGGAAGGTCTCGGCAAAATCTTCCTGGGGGTGGCGAGTGGCATAGCCACTCACGTGGTTCACGGGCGCGATGGCCACCCGGCGTCGCTGGAAGTCCACCCAGGCATCGTCCACCACCCGGTAGGCCTTGGCTACCTCGCCGAACACCCGCCGGAACGCGGGGGTCCGGGTCCAGTACCAATGATGGTAGAGAAAGCTGTGGCCCAGCTCATGGCTGATCAGCCCCACCAGCATCGGCCAGGAGATCTCCTCGCGGCGCTTGGCGCTGGTCACGTAGCGCTGTTCGATCTCCACGATCTTGGGGTACTTGGGATCCACGCCCGAGACGCCGGGCCGGAGCAGGAGGCGGAATCCCCAGTCGGCAATGCGGGACTCCTTGAGCAGCGCCCGGCACTCGCGCAGCGCCCGCTTGATGAGGTCCTGGCCGGTCGCGTCTTCACCGCACCAGGGACAGGTGTCCATCCAGTCGTCCACCCCGCGGGCGCAGTGGGGACAGGTGCCCTCGAACTTGTCGTCTTCGTTCCAGTGCTGGTCCTTCCCGCACCAGGGGCAGTACGGCATGGGATACTGCACCCCGCCACCGCAGCGCCAGTCGCAGCGCGCGTCCATCCGGAAGCCCTTGGGCGCCTTGAGCGGCTCCTCGCTGAAGGTGCCCTCATCGGCGAGGTCGTAGTCGCACCAGGGGCAGAACGAGAACTTGGGAGAGATGGCCCAGCGGCAATTGGGGCACTCGGCCCCGGCCTGCCCGGCGACGTCGCGCCACCGCTGGGGCCGGCTGCAGTCGGGGCAGTATCTCCACCATCGGTGCACCGGGTAGCCGCAGACGCAACGGGTATCGTCGGTTGGGGCAGCGGCGCGCCGCGCCTTATGCGGCGGCATGCCGCGCCATGGCTTCGTCGACGATGCGCTGGATGAAGTCGGGATAGGACATGCCCGCCTTCTCGGCGGCATTGGCGATCTCGTGGCCCCGGCTGATGAACGGATTGGCGTTCGCCTCGAGCACCCAAACCTCGTCATCCTCCGTGAGGCGGACGTCGATGCGGGCGTAATCCCTGAGCCAGAGGGAATGAAACGCGGTGCGGCAGATGGAGTCGATCTTTTCCTTCGCGGCGGCGGATACCGGCCTCGCGAAGACGTTGCGGACGCCCTTGCGACGCCGGTACGCCTCGTCCCACTTGGCCGACTGGGTGGCGAAGCGCTCCTCGGGAGGGTTCTTCTCCTTGTCGAACACCATCTCGGTGAGCGGCAACAGCTCGAGGCTCTCGTGGTTCCCGAGCATGCTGACGTAGAGCTCCCGCCCCAGGATAAACTCCTCCGCGATCGCCGGCTGCTCGAAGCGTCCGTGCACGAACGCCACTCGATCGGTCAGCGCGGCCACGTCCTCGACCACCGATGCCTGGGCGATGCCCTCCGAGGCGTCAGCCGAGAGCGGCTTGACGATGAGCGGAAACCGGAGAGTGGGCTCGCCGGTGACTTCCTCGTTGGTGCGATAGGTGACGAACCCCGGCACCTTAACGCCGTGGTAGGCCAGAATCTGCTTGCTGATCGCCTTGTCGCGGCTGACCTGCAGTGCCAGCGGAGGGGACCCGGTATAGGGGTAGCCGCCGGCCTCGAGCAGGGCGGGGAAGAGGTGGTCGAGCCGGCTCTCGCCACGGAACGACTCGGCGCAGTTCATCACCAGCTCGGGCTTCCACTCGGCGCAGCGGTCCAGGACCTCGCGGGGATCGTCGTGGACTCCCACCAGAAGAACCTCGTGCCCCTTTTCCTCCAGCGCCCTCCCGACCTGGTACTCCATGTCGGGCTCGTGCTCGCCGGTGGCGCCGAGGTCCTTTTCCATCTGCCGGTGATGATCGTCCGGGGTGTAACGAGCGTACGGTGTATCGAAGACGACCCCAATCCTCACGGGGGCCACCCCACCGGCCGCTCGGCGCAGAGCAGGGTGAGCTGCGGTCCGGCGGCCTTGGGAGTTAGCATGATGCCGGTGCGGTTCTTGAGCGCATGGCTCGAGGTGCCCGCTTCTACGCCGTGCCACAGCATGATGCGGTTGACCGGCAGGGGTTCCTGCCAGTCGGCCCGGGCATTACCGGGCACCAGGGAGTCCTCTTCGTCGGCGGCGCCCAGAACCACCGGGTCCGTGCCCTCGAGCAGGGTCGGCATGCGCCGCAGGCTTTCGAGGAGCGTGACGGTGAGGGGAAGGCTCTCGCCCGCGGCCGTGATCACACCGAAGCCGTGTTCCCCCGCTCGCCGGCGGGGGTGGATCAGGCAGGCGAACCGGCAGGGGAAGGGCGTGCGGGTCTGTCCCAGCACGGTTTGAAGGTGGTCTCGAACCACGACCACGATCCCGTCCTGGCCCCCGCTGCGGCGATTGTCGCTCGAGTGCGGCTCTCCCATGATCCCGAACCTAACCCCTCTTTGCCGCCTCTTCCAGCAACGCCCCCACGCCGTCGAGGTCCAGGTCGTCGAGGTGCTTGAACCGGATGCAGCTCTTGCCGCAGTCCACCGAGCCCAGCCGGGCTCGATGCTTCGCGACCAGGGGCGTATCGCAGACATAGAGGGCCAGGTAGTTCTTCTGTCTGGCCATGGCAAAAAGCATCCGGTGGCCGGCGGACCAGGTGGCCATTCCGTAGCCCATCGATTCCCGGACGCCCGGCGCCGCTTTCCGGATCATGCGGCGGAGGGTGCCGAGCGCTTCCCGGGTCTCCTCGGGTTGTGCCTTCAGGTATGCCGCGACGGTGGTCGCCTTGGAGTGCATTGGAGGCTCAGGTTGTGTTGGGTCGCGCCGGAGGCACCTGCGCCCGGCCGATGGTGTCGTTGTCGGAGCCGAACCAGATCATTCGGGTCCTGGGATCGAAGACCATGTACCGCACCGTGCCGCCGCCGCTCGGAATATCGGTGACGCTGATGAAATGCTCGGCCTTCGAATCGAACCCGACCAGGCGATTGGGCTGGGTGCCGGTTTCCACGAACCAGAGCCGGTCGGCGTCATCCACCGTCATCGCATAGGGCAGCGAGCCGGCTCCGCCGGGATTCTTCCACTCCCTGACCGCCCCGGTGGCGGGGTCGAGCCTTCCCAGGAAACCCCGGGTGTAGTCCACATACCAGACCCCGCCGTCGCCGGTGAGGGCAATACGCCGCGGACGGCTCCGGGCGTCGGGCAGCGGGTATTCCTTGAGCGCGAGCGTCTTGGGGTCCAGGGTACCGATCTTGTTGGTTCCGAACAGGTCAAACCACGGCCGGCCGGCCGCGTCGAGCACGATTCCATAGGGCCTGGCGTTCGGGGTGATCATCTTGACCAGGTCGATCTTGCCGGTGGCGGTGTTCAGATGGCCCACGAAATTGCTGTTCTGCATCGTGAACCAGATGTTGCCCTCCCGATCGAACACCATGGTGTGCGGATCCTTCGCGCTCGGGTCGGGCATGGGATAGCGGGTGATCGCACCGGTGGCGGGATCGAGCCGACCGATCATCCCGTTGGCGTTGCCCGCGAACCAGGGCCGTCCTTTCCCATCCACGATCAGGTCGTGGGGGTGGGTCCCGGAATCGATCGCGAATTGCTTGAAGCTGCCGGTGACAGGATCGAGCCGGGCCACGTAATTGCCGACCTGCCCCACGAACCAGACCTTGCCGTCGGGTGCCACCGCCGGGTCGCGGGGGCGGCTCTTGGTCCACGGGACGTTCCATTCCTTGATCGGTACCGGGGGCGGATCCCGCTGGGAGGACAGTGTTCCAACCGCGGACAGTCCGGCGGCTAGAGCGAGCACGAGTGGCAGCTGGCGCATGGGATTCTCGGCGTGAGAGCAACGGCTATAGCTTAGCGCGGATCGGACGGGGCGGGAAGGCGGTCGCCTCCTTACCTTCTGGCATGCCTTCCAGCTCGATCCCGGCGAGAATCACGAGGCCATTCGCCTCGCGGGCCGGGCCCCTCACGGCGGCCCTCCTGCTCGGCACCCTCGCGAGGGCAGCGGGGCAGGCCGCGCCGCTAGGTTCGGTGGTGGCCCGGGTGGAATCGGCCTATCTCGAGCTTCGCGACCTCCGCGACCAGCTCGGCGTCACCCGCAGCCTCGGTGCCACGGTTTCCCCCCGTGGCGTTCCGACCGATTCGCTGATCGCCGGCGCCGAACGGGCCCGGGAGCGGGTGCTGGCGTTGCTGGAGCGCCTTGCAGGGAAGGGGCTTCCCCCCGGTGACTCGGCCGCTCTCGCGCATCTTCGCCGCGAGGTCATCTTCCTGGGCCGGGCAACCGAGGCCAACGAAGAGGCCGCGGCCCGGCCGGTCGAATGCCGGGAAGCGTACCCCGCGGCGCTGCAATTGGTGTCACTCGATTCGCTGACGGGGCGCACCTTTGCCTGTTATGGGGCCGCGGCTCGCCGCATCATCGTCGAACGCGACACCCTCGACCGGCTCTCGATTCTCGGTCTCCTGGGCCGTACCGATGACGCCGATCGGCGTCGCCGGCTCTTCCTGGCGCTCGACCCGGTATGGAAGAGCGTCAACGGCGACGATGGGAACGGGAGCCCCTACCGCGCCATGGTGCGCGGTCGTCTGGGCCGATGGGCCGCCGGGTCTACGCCCATGGCGCAGCGAGCCCGGTCCCTGGGAGTGTCATCCGACACGCTGGAGCAGTGGCTGGTGTCGGTGCTGGAGGCGTGGCATGCCGGAATGCCCGACACCCTGGTCGAGCCGTGGGACTTCTACTACCTGACCGGCGCCGCGAGCCGGATGCTCTCCGCCAGGGTACCGCTCGACTCGCTGGCGCCCCTCACCAATCGCTACTATCGGGCTCTCGGCGCGGACCCGGTGAAGCTACGGGTGCACTATGACCTGGTGCCGCGGCCGGGGAAGTACCCGGTTTCCTTCACCGACTTCGGCGGGCGCAATCCGATCGAGCCCTGGATATTCACCTCCTACCGGATCGGCGGCATCGACAATCTGGAGGAGCTGCTGCACGAGGCCGGCCACGCGGTCCATATCGCCGCCATCCGGACCCGGCCCTCATATAAGGACTGGCCGGACAGCGACACCTTTACCGAGGCGATCGCCGACCTGGCCGCCCTCGACATCTACGAGCCGGCCTGGCAGCGGAAGTTCCTCGGGGCCGCGGCGCCGCTCCAAGCCTCCCTGCGGGCCAAGTACTCCGGCATCGTGATGGATGTGGCGTGGTCCCTGTTCGAGATCTGCGTCCACCGCAGCCCGGAAACCAGCCCCAACCGGATCTGGGCCGACATTACCAGCCGGTACCTCGGGATTCGGCCCCACCCGGAATGGAGCTGGTGGGCGATGCGGGGCCAGCTGGTCAACAGCCCCGGTTACATGCTCAACTACGCGTTCGGCGCAATCCTGATCGCCGACATCCGGACCCGATTGGTCTCGGCCAGGGGCTCGTTCACCACCGGCGACCCGGGCTGGTACCGGTGGGTCTCGTCCCGGCTGTACCGATTCGGCCACGCCCGTCCGGCCCGCCAGGTCGTGGAGGATTTCCTGGGCCGGCCGGTCTCCGTTTCGGCGCTGCTCGCCGATATGGCGCGGATCCGTGAACCGGCGCGATGAGGGCTGGTCCCACCGCATTTCCCGCGGCGCTGTCCCAGGTTCGTGATGAAAGAGGGGGGCAGGGTTCGGTGAAGCCGCTCTTCACCGCTCCGGCCTGGCTGGCGGCCCTGATCCAGGCGGTGCCCGACCTCGGCATCTCGGCTGTGTTTCTCATCACCTGGCTCAGGCCCGACACGTTCGGGCCCCAGTTCGTCAGGCGGCTGGTTCTGGTGATGCTCCTGGAGTTCATCGTCATTCACTCCGCCGGGTTCATGGGAGCCGCCACCATCTCGGCGGTCTCCCGGCTCCGGCGCATCCTGGTCATCCTCGGGTTCGGGCTCTTCTACTCGCTCTTCACGGGGGCATTCTCGCTGGCCTTCCACACCACCTGGCCGTTCCTCTCGTTCTGGGTCCTGATCGCCAACCGGATGCTGGGCGTGGTGGTGTCGCCGGCCGGCGACCTCAAGGAAGCCAATGTGGTCATGCTGGGCTGGGGGCTGACCGTCCTCGCGTACCTGGGCTGCTGCTTCCTGACGGTCCTTGTGCCCATGCCCCGGTTCGGGATCACTGCCGAGGTGGTGCAGCGCCAGGCGTTCACCGGCGGTGGCCTCTGGATCGACCAGCCACACACCGCGATCGCCTTCGGCTTCTTTTATTTCCTGGTGGTGGGGCTGGGCGAGATACTCCTCGTGGGCAAGGTCGTCCCTTCTCGGAGGATAGGGTCTTCATAACGTGCAGGAACTGCATCCACCGTTCGTCTCCTGCATGCCAGACGGAAACGCTGGAAGGATGGGAATCGAAGCGGGTGCGGGAGCCCTGACCTGCTGACGAAATGACACGGTCGGAGTGTCCCTCTGTTGCGCAATTCCCACCGACCCGATGCTCCGAATCACCTCCGGCAGGCTCCACCGACTCGACCGATGGCCCGGTGAGGGGACCCGTCGTAAGCCCTTGGGCCGTCGCGGGATCGGTCAGGATTTCAGGGCCCCGCGTAGGTCCGGTGACGATGCTTGAAGATCTGTGGAACTCTTTTTGCCTGTTAGTCGTCTAGATGTGACGGACCCCATGGAAATTGGGGGGATGGAAAGGCGGAACCCGATGCTCGACCCAGTCCTGCACCACCTGCACCAGGCCAAGGAGACGGCTACCTGGGTTGCGCAGCTCATGCGCGTAGACCCCGACCTGATGCTGCCGGCAGCCCTTCCGCTCCTCGCGGCCCGGCTCATGGACGCGGGCGGCTGTGATGAGGACATCGAGCCCGGCGTGCTGGATCCGTCGATCGATCTCGCGGCCGGCTGACCGGCCCGCCCCTCCAGAGGTCAGATCCGAGGCCCCCGATTTTCGGGGGCCTCTTTGCTTCCGGGTGGTTCCCCACGTATACCTTCCATGTCGGCTCGCGGCATCCCCACACCAGCCCATTCCAGACAGAGGTCGGCCATGTTCCATCGGCTCGCCCGATACCCCGGCGTCGTTCTGCTGATTCTTGCACTTCCCGCCCGCGGATCGGCCCAGGAGAAGTACCAGGACCCCAGCCCGGTGATCGCCCGGATTCTGGGCGCCCCGGCGGCGCCTCTGGTCTCCTTCAACGCCGACCGCACCAAGTTCCTGATTCTGGAGCGGCCGGGCTTGCCACCGATCGCCGAGGTGGCCGCGCCGGAGCTGCGCCTGGCCGGCGAGCGGATCAACGCCACGACCAACGCGCTCTCCCGGGCTCCGTCCTTCTCCGCGTTGATCGTGCAACCCATCGGCGTCGGTGAGACCCGGAGGATCGTGGTGCCCTGGAAGGCCCGGATCTCGAGCGCGCTCTGGTCCCCCGACGGCAAGCGGGTGGCTTATACCCAGATCCAGGACGGCGGGGTGTCGCTCTGGGTAGCGGAGGCCGCCAACGGGGAAACCCGGAACCTCACCGGTCCGGTGCTCAACGGGACCTTCGGCAATCCCTGTCAGTGGCTTCCTTCGGGAAGCGGTTTGGTGTGCGCCCGGATTCCGGCCAGCCGGACGGTCGCGCCGGTGGCGCCCTCGGTTCCGACCGGCCCGGTGGTGCAGGAGTCGGAAGGCCGTCCGGCCCCCAATCCGACTTACGAGGATCTGCTGCAGAATCCCCAGGACGAGCTGCTGTTCGAGCACTATTTCACCGACCAGCTGGTGATCGTCCCGCTTTCCGGGCCCGATCAGCTGGTGGGCCCGCCTGGACTGCACCAGGATGCCCAGATCTCTCCGGACGGTAGATACCTGCTGGTGCAGACACTGCACCGGCCGTTTTCCTACCTGGTGCCGGCCAGCCGGTTCCCCACGCTCACTGAAGTGTGGGACCTGTCCGGCCAGGTGGTGAAGGTCGTTTCCGATCGGGTGCTGCAGGAGAACATCCCCCGCTCGGCCGACGCGGTTCCGGCGGGGCCTCGTGCCATCACCTGGCGGACCGATATGCCGGCTACACTGGTCTGGGCCGAGGCCCAGGATGGTGGCAACCCGGCCTTTCCGGTCAAGACCCGGGATCGGCTCTTCCTCCTCGACGCACCCTTCGCCGGCAAGCCGGTCACGCTCACCGATCTCGAATTCCGGACCCGCGGCGTGGTGTGGGGACGGGCCGATCTGGCAGTGGTGACGGAAGGCTGGAGCCGTACCCGGCGCACCCGCAGCTGGATCGTGAATCCGTCCCGGCCGGGAGCCGCGGGACGCCTCCTGTTCGACCGCTCTTCCGAAGATCGCTATTCCGATCCGGGCCGATTCGTCACCCGGCCCGGCCTGGGGAATGCGCCGGTGATGCTGACCTCCAAGGACGGCAAGTTTGCCTTCCTGACCGGCGATGGCGCCTCGGACCAGGGTGACCAGCCGTTCGTGGACCGGATCGAGCTCGCCACCGGCAAGACCCTCAGGCTGATGCACTCGGAGGCGCCGTACTACGAGCAAGCCGTGGCGATTCTCGATCCCGATCTGGGCCGGTTCATCACCCGGCGCGAATCGGCCAGCGAGACGCCCAACTACTTCATCCGCGATCTCAAGAAGAGAGGGTCGCAGCAGCTCTCCCAGATTACCCGCTTCCAGGACCCGGCGCCGGAATTCGCCGGAGTCACCAAGCAGCGGATCACCTACAGCCGTCCCGACGGGGTGCAGCTCTCGGCCACGCTCTACCTTCCGGCGGGCTACGACAAGAGCAAGGGGCCGCTGCCGTTCTTCTTCTGGGCCTATCCCCAGGAGTTTCGCAGCGCGAAGGCCGCCTCCCAGATTGTTGGGTCGCCCTACCAGTTCAGCCGCCCGAGCGGCGCTTCCCATTTGTTCCTGCTGCTGGAAGGCTATGGCGTGCTGGACGGCCCGACGATGCCGATCGTCGGCGAGGGGGACAAGGAGCCGAACGACACCTACGTCGAGCAGCTGGTTGCCAGCGCGCAGGCGGCGGTGGACAAGGTCGTTTCAATGGGAGTCGCCGATCCGAAGCGCATCGGTGTCGGCGGGCATTCCTACGGCGCGTTCATGACGGCCAACCTGCTCGCCCACTCGCACATCTTCAGGGCCGGGATCGCCCGGAGCGGCGCCTACAATCGCTCACTCACCCCGTTCGGATTCCAGAACGAGGACCGGAGCTACTGGGAGGCTCAGGACGTGTACAACCGGATGGCGCCGTTCAACTACGCCGACAAGATCAAGGAGCCGCTGCTCATGATCCACGGCATGGCCGACGATAATACCGGAACCTTTCCGATTCAATCGGAACGGATGTACGCCGCCCTCAAGGGCCTGGGAACCAAGGTCCGGCTGGTATTGCTGCCCGCGGAAGCCCATGGCTACCGGGCTCGGGAGTCGATCGGGCATACCCTGTTCGAGATGACCAGCTGGCTGGATCGGTATGTAAAGCCCCAGCAGGCGATGACGCCGTAACTAGGGAGGAGGAGCAGGGAGGAGGGGGCCCGGTGGATCTCGGAGCCCCCTCGCAGTTTCCTGGCGCTTTAGCGTCTTAGCGTCTTAGCGCCCATATATCGAATTGAACAGGAACTTGTACGTCCCGTGCGGCTGGCTTCGGAAGGTGATCTCCGGGCCGAACAGGTACAGCGTTCCCTGGCCCACCTTGGCCTCTGCGGCCGCGACTCCGCCGTTCAGGTAGCTCTGTCCCCAGGCCCAGCCGCTCCGCAGCGGAGTCGCGTTCGCGAACCACGCGACCGAGCGAATTCCCTTTGCGGCGGCCTCGGCGCCGAGCTTCAGGACCGGGCTCTCGTCGAACATCACGATGGCGGTACCGCCCAGTCCCAGCGCCGAGGTGGCGGTGGAATCGACCGCGACCTGAAGCAGCGAGGCGGGGACGTAGAACTTGGTTTGCGGCACCGGGTGCTCCTGTCCGTCGGGTCCGCGCTCCATCAACTGGTTCTCCACCGGGAGCCCGAGGTGGCGGGCCAGGGCCGTCGAGCTGCCGATCGCGATGACCCGGCCCCCGGCTTCGAGGAAGGCCTTGATCTGGGGGATGGTCTTCTCGATGGTCACCCGTCCGGTCATGCCCTTGAATTCGTCGGGGAGATCCGGCGCCGCTTCATTGCCGAAACGTCGTGACGCGGTCGCGGCGGCGCCGGCGGCCGGCCCCGGGATTCCCCCGTCCACGAAGACCAGCGCGTCGAACTGATCCTTCAGGTTGCCCGCGTCGAGTCGCTGCGGGTACACGACCTCGAAGGGAAACTCGAACTGCTCGAACATCCACCGGGTCCAGCCCGAGGGCATCGAGCCGCCATACTGATCCCACAGGCCGATCCGCACCGGTTGTACCAGGGGAGCGGTGCCGGGCCCCACGTTCACCGCGGCCGCGGGGAGCCCCTTCTCGTCGGCGAGCCGCTTGAGAATCGCGGTGGAGGCCGCGTTCGCTGCCACGTACCAGCTGCCCGTGGGATACGTGGCCCCGGCCACGGTCAGGGGCTGGCTCAGCGCCCGGACCGGCAGTTTGGCCGCCAGAAGGCGGTTCACCGCCAGGAAGCCATCGTTGATGCGGCGGTCAATGAGGTAGGCGCGGCCTTTGCCCAGTGTCACCGCGACGGTGGGCTTGGCCAGCAGGTCGGCGATCTTCACGAACGGCCCGTCGAATCCGTCGAGGATGCGGTCGAACTTGACCCCCATCTGCAAGGCGAGGGTGTACCCCGCGTTGTCGTAGGGCGGGCGGGGCGGCCCACCGGGAAAAAGCAGGTCGTCGGGATAGTCCTGCGGCTCGAACATATCGAGCACGTGGGGCCGGAAGGCCTGGGCGGTCTTCACCACGTAGGAGCCGGCGGGATAGGACTTGCCTCCGACCATGAAGGGCGCGGTAGCCTGCATCACATCGACTCCCGACTTCATCAGCGCGTTGACGAACTTGGTGGCGGTGAGGAAGTCGGCCTGAGTGCTCGGCAGGATGTAGCCGCGAGGGTCCCGGTCGTCGGGCCGGCGGAGCATGTCGAAGTAGCGGGTCGCGACGCCGCCCCCGCCGAAGCCACCCCCGCCTGCCCCGCCTCCTCCGGCTCCTCCGCTGGCGCTCGGCGCAGGGCGATCCTTGGCCACCGTCTCCTTGACGGCGTCGATCTCCCGTGAGGTCGTGGTCCAGCTGTCCTTGTTGCCCCGCGCGATGGAATTGCGCCCCATGACATAGATGTTGTAGAGGAACGTCTCCCGGTAGCGCGAGGCCAGGTCCAGGATCGCCCGGTTGGCGGTGATTGAGTAGTCGATGGACTGGCGAAAATGCCAGCGCTGCGGCGTAATAGGGTAGGGCAGGTCGCTGTTGGAAAGCTGCCGGTCCGGCACGAAAGGAATATCCATCGGCGTGGGATTGCCGATGGTCTCGGTCAGGATGCCGATGATGTTGTGAAAGTACGCCGTGGTCCGAAGCCCGCCGTTGAACCAGGTCTGGTAGGTGGCCCCGTAGCGCTCCACCACGCCCGGCTTGCCTTCGGCGGAAAACCGGGAATGCATCGCCGAGCCCACCAGCGAGATGCCGTCCACCACGAGAGGGTCGAAGAAGTAGCTGTGAGGATCCCGGAAGGGTGGCGCGAACATCACCGTGCCGGCGGGACCGGTCTGGTGGTGATTGTACATGATCTGGGGATACCACTCCCGGTACATGATGCGGCTCTCGTTCTGGGATTCGGGCATCGCGTTCATGTAGTAGTCGCGGTTGTCGTCGTGCCCGACGTACTTCTGGTACAGCCGGGGAAGGTCCGCCATGGTGCGGCGGCTCGAGTCCGCCCGGCGCATGTACCAGTTGGCCACCAGCTCCATCCCGTCCGGGTTGACCTGCACGACGAGCTGGATCACGTCGTCCAGGATCCGGAGGGTTTCGGGATCGTTCTGGCTGGCCATCTGCCAGACGTGCTCGAGGAGCTGATGGGATCCCAGCACCTCGGTGGCGTGCAGGCCGCCATCGATCCAGACCACCGCCTTGCCCTCCCGGGCCAGCGCATGGGCCTGGTCGTCGGTCAGGTCCTCGGCCCGGGCCAGCCGGGCCGATATCTCCTTGTACCGGTCGAGTTTGGCGAAGTTGGCGGGTGACGTGATGATCATCATGTACTGGTCGCGTCCCTCCGCCGTCTTCCCGATCGATACCATCCGCAGCCGGTCAGACTCGTCGTCCAGCTTTTTCCAGTAGCCGGTGAGCTGGGTGTAGTTCGCGAGGCGGTAGTCGTCGCCGATGTTCCAGCCGAACTGTTCCTTCGGGGAGGTGATGTGGCCCTGGGCCCCGAGGGTCGGGACGCCAGCGAGCGCGGTGAGGAGTGCGAGGGCGGCGCGCGGGGCGCGACAGACGGCGGTCACGGCCATGGCGGATCCTGGGATGTCGGAGTGGCGGGTCAGGGCGGGCGCCCTGCCCAACGGAAACATACGTCGGGAACTCGCCGAGTGTTGAGGGGCGCCGGACGAAGTGAAAGGTGAGAGATGAGGCGTGAGAGGGGGGGCCCGAGAACCGCGGAGCCCCCCTCCCTGTGCCCTGCTTCCTACTCCCTGCTACTACGCGTTACGATCGGTGCAGGTGGTCCGCTGATTCTGCGGAATGTTCGGGTTGTTGAGCTCGTCGAACGAAATCGGCAGGTTCAGGTCGGGGCCGTAATTGCCGCCCTTGGGGAACACGCCGGTGGGATAGACGGTCTCGGACCCGCGGCTGTACTGCCGCACCAGGCGGCGCAGATCCCCGAGCCGGTGGCCGGTTCCGAACATCCAGAAGGCCCGTTCCTTGAACAGCAGGTCCTGCCGAGCCGTGGCGGTGCCCGGGTCGGTCAGCGGGGCCAGGCCGGTCTTGGTGGCCCGCGCCACATTCAGCTTTGCCAGGAAGGTGGCGGCGTCGTTGGCCTGGAGCGCCGCCTCGGCCTCGATCAGGCGGGCCTCGATCCCGGACGCGACGATCACCGAATCGCTTCGGGCCCACAGCGTCGTGGCGAACCAGGGCGTGGTGGAGTCGAAGGCGTTCCGGTTCTGATTCACGGTCGGCACCCGCGGGTCGGCCCCGCTGATCCACGGCATGCCGTTGGTTCCTTCGCGGTCCGGCACCACGTAGCGGCCGACGCTCTGGCCCAGGGCCCAGTTCTGGTTGTCCCGGGTACCCAGCGAGAAGGTCATGGTGTACGTGAAGTTGGTCGGAATTGCCGCCACCGCCGTGGCTGCCGCCGCAAACTGGGCCCGGTTGAGCAGGGCCCGGGCCTTGACCAGGTTGGCCAGGTTGGCCATCCGGGTGACATCCGCGGCGGCGCCACCGTTGTTGGCCAGAGCCGAGTCGGCGTCGTTGACGGCCCGCTTGAAGGCCGAATCGACCGAGACCGGGTTGCCGAAGGTGATGATTCCGTTGCTCACGTCACTGAACGGAATCCCGTTGCAGAAGGTCTCGCCGATCTGGTTCTCGGCGAAGGCCGTCAGCGCGAACATCAGCGCCACGTTGGAGAGCGGCGTCGGGGAGAAGGTGCGGAGCGCGACGATTGCGTTCCGGCCCTCGACCCGGGTGCGGTTGAGGTCCCGGAAGGGCCCGGCCAGGAAACTGTTGGTCGGATCGGTGGTCCGGGCGTCGACGGTGTTGCGCTGCTCGAAGGTGTCGCCGGAGCGCCACTCGTCGACCAGGAGGCCGCCGAAGAGGAAGATGCCGTCCGGCTGCTGGATGCCCACCGTGGCGCCGTTGAGCCGCGCCACCACGCCGTTCTTGAGCGCGATGGCGCCCGCGGCCGACGTGGCGGTGGTGACGATGTCCGGGTCATTGGCCCGGAGCATCGCGTCGCAGGCCGAGAGCGCCAAGCCGGCTCCGAGCGCGACCACACCCAGGAGGCGGCGCGCCGGGGTGGTCTTCATGCTGATCATGTCGAGTCCTGAAGAAGTGTTTGCCATGGTCGCGGCCTAGAACGTCACGTTGAAGCGGAACGTGTAGTACGTCGCGGGGGGGGCGGTCTGGAAATCGCTGACCACGCCGATGTTGGTGCCGAAGTACCCGGACTCCGGGTCCAGGCCGCTGTACCCGGTAATCACGCCGAGATTGCGGCCCGACAGCGTGGCACTGATCCGGTTCGCCGCGAACCAGTGGGCCCACCGGCTCGGGAAGTCATAGGTAAGCGAAAGCTCCCGGAACCGGATGAAATCGGTCTTTTCCACGTAGCCGTACTGCGAGGCGCTGGGGGTCTGGCGCACCACCACGGCTCGGGCCTGCTCGTCCAGCGGCGCGGTCGGGTCCATGTCGCCGCGGCAGTTGGAGCGGCTCTGGCAGCGGATCCGCTCGTTGCCGTTGAGCTGGTACCCGCCCACCTTGGCGTCCACCAGGGCCTGGACCCGGAGCTTCCGGCCGAACAGCTCGAAGACGTTGTAGGCAGTGAACTCGCCCGGAGGGAGCGGCGGGCCCACGTACACATTGGTGTCGCCCACAGTCACCTCGGAGAGGGCCTGGTTGGAGTTGTAGGCGATGATGCCGTCACCGTTCTTGTCCTGGAACGTGAACGGCCGCAGCCACCAGCCCTGGATCGGGTAGCCCTCGATGTCCGAGTTGGTGGTGCCCTTGCTCGGTGGGTTGCCGCCCAGGCTCACGATCTTGCCCTTGTTGTAGGAGCCCGAGAGCGTCATCTCCCAGCCGAACTGCTTGGAATCGATGATAGTCGAGTTGACCGAGGCCTCGATGCCCTCGTTCTGGGTCTTGCCGATGTTCTCCAGGCGGCTCGACGCGGTGCCGGCCGACGGGGCCAGGGTCCGCAGGATGAGCGCGTCCTTGCTGGTCTTCTTGTAATAGGTGAACTCGAAATTCACTCGACTGCTGATCATCGTAGCGTCGAAGCCCAGCTCCACCTCGGCGGTGCGCTCCGGCTTGATCTTGTCGTTACCCAGCGAGGAGATCACCAGGCCGGGGCTGTCGATGCCGTCCACGTTCGACGTCAGGGTGCCGAAGAACGGAATGGCATCGTTGGGGCCCGGCTGGCGGCCCGAGGCCCCGTAGGCGCCCCGGAGCCGGAAACTGCTCAGGAAGTCGCTCTTCGGGAAGAAGCTCTCGTCCGACATGACGTAGGACACCGACGCCTTGGGGTAGTACACCCGCTGGAAATTCTTGCCGAAGGCGCTGTTCTTGTCGGAACGGACCGCCGCAGTGAAGTAGAGCCGATCCTTGTAGCTGATGTTCTGCTCGGCGAAGAATCCGGCGGTCGCCGAGACCGTGGTGGCCTCGCTCACCGACGGGTTGCTGCCGGCCCCGAGCGTCGTCCCGCCCGGGCTGAGGTTCTCCGAGGAGCCCCCGTTCCGGGCGAACTTTTCCTTCACGAACTGCACCCCGGCGATCGACTTCATCCCCACGTTCTCGTTGAGCCGGTAGCTGGCCGTGGTGTTGGCGTCGAGGGTGTAGTCCCAGAAGTTGGACCGATTGTCCGACTTGAAGCCCGAGCGGTTGACCACCGAGAACGGCGCGCATTCGTCGCGGCGGCAGAGATCGGAGTCTTCCCGCGAGATGTAGTCGAGCCCACCCACCACCCGCGCCGCCAGCCAGCTGGTCGGCCGGTAGTTGAAGGTGCCGCTCGTGATGGTCCGGTTGATGTCCTGCTGCACGGTCTCCGAGAAGAACTCGTCGGGCGTGAACAGCCGGTAGCCTAAGTTGTTTCGCGGCGTGGTGACCCCGTTGCCCGGCGTCACGATGTTGTTCTTGAAGCCAGGACCGCCGTAGAGGTTCGAGCCCAGGCCAGTGGTGTTGTTGTCGGTCTGGGGCAGCCGCTGGGTGCTGGTCACGAAACCGCCGTTGAACTGCACGTCGGCCTTCTCGCCCAGGTTGGCGCTGACGTTGGCGCGGACGTTGGTCTTCCGGAGCCCGTTCGGGTGCAGCTGCTCGAAGGGCACCTTGCCGATGTTCCGAGTGGCCAGCAGTCGCTGCTCGAACGCCGTGGGCATGGTGATCACGCCCACCTCGTCTTCCCACTCACCGGACAGGTAGTACCGGACCGCGTCGGTGCCGCCGCTCACCTGGAGGCCGTATTGCTGCCGGTTACCGGTCTTGAGCGGCGAGGAGTCCTTGTCTGCCCAAGGATTGAACTTGGACACGCTGTCCACGACGCACAGATGGGCCACGACGTCCGACAGCCGGCACACGGTCGCGTTGCTCGCGGTGGACGAGTTGTTGCGCCAGGCCCGGTAGTTGGCCGGGTACTGGTTATTGTCGGTGATGGCGCCCCGCTCGGCGTAGGCGTTCCAGACCGGGCGGCCCGCCTTGCCCTTCTTGGTCTTGATGACGATCACCCCGTTGGCGGCGTCGGTGCCGTACAGCGTGGAGGCCGACGGGCCCTTCACGATGTCGATTGACTCAATGTCCTCGGGATTGAGGTCGTTCACGCGGCCCGGGTTGGTGCCGCCGATGCCGATCGACGAGGAGTTCACGTCGCTGGTGACCCGGATGCCGTCCACCACGTAGATCGGGTTGTTGGACAGCGACAGCGAGCTGTTGCCCCGGATCCGGACCCGGGCCCCGCCGCCGGTGATGTTGCCCGGAAGGACCTGGACGCCGGGGGCCTTGGCCACCAGCAAGTCGCTCATGTTGGCGATTGGGGAGGTCTTCACCAGTTCGGTCACGTCCACGGTCGACACCGCGTTGCCGACTTCGCGCTTGGCCTGGTCGCCGGTGGCGGTCACCACCACCTCATCGAGCGAGTAGGGCGTAAGCACCAGGCCGAAGTCCGCCGCCGCGCTCGACTGATCCGCCACGGTGACCGGCTTGGTCGTCGAGGCATAGCCGATCTGAGACGCGCGGAGCTGGTGGGTGCCGGCGGGAATGCCCGCGATCCGGTACCGCCCGTCGGCGTTGGTCAT
Source organism: Gemmatimonadota bacterium (assembly GCA_041486305.1). Classification (GTDB taxonomy): domain Bacteria; phylum Gemmatimonadota; class Gemmatimonadetes; order Gemmatimonadales; family GWC2-71-9; genus JABFSM01. The sequence continues at coordinate 59,352 of JBGPLG010000004.1, read as the reverse complement.
GGCGGTCAGGCTGCTGCCGACCACCACCACGCGGGCCCCCACCAGGGCGGAGCCGTTGGCCTGGTCGGTCACCTTGCCGGCCACGATGCCTTGCGCCGCGGCGGTTCCCGCACACCCGAGCAGGAGGCCAAGCGAAAGCAGCGGACGGCGCGCGAAACTGCGGAGTCCTGCGATGGTCATGGTGAACTGTCCCTCGAGAGGGTGGTAAGCGACGCAACGCGGCCGGTACCTGGCCGATAAGAACCTTCAGTGTAAAGCAGGGGCCGTGCCGTGGTAGATGGCCCCGGAGCCTGTTGCCCTGCAAGGACTTGGAAATGACTCGCGCGATTCTGTGTGCTTTCGACACGAAGCCGGCGGGTCGATTCATGTGAAGCTGACACACCAACTTAGAGGGTCCCGACCTTGATCTGGCCGGAACGCGATAAGTATGCGCCCGGAACCACGGTGGATCAACCCTCGGACATCTCGGGAAACGTGGTTGGAACCCTTGCGGCGAGGTCGAGGAGCTCCTTCGCCGCTGCGGCGTATGGGATCAGCGCCGCCAGGCTTCCTTTGGCCAGCCGGATCCGGCCGCTCATGAGCGCCAGGATCGGCGATCCCCCGTCGCACAGCACCTGGCGCCACGCGGCCGGCCCTCCCTGGAACACGAAGGCCGCCGCCTCACGGGCGTCCTGCGGACTCGCGGTCCTCGCCGAACGACACTCGCCGTGCCAGAGGTCCAGCAGCACCGCCCGGCTGGCGGGGGGATCGGGGGCCTCCAGCACCAGGGCCACGGCGCCTTCCCAGTGCTCGGCGGCGCTCCGATAGGCCGGGCTGGCGTTCAGCTCGCCGGCCCACGCCTCCGCCCACCACTGTGAGAAGGCCTCGAGTGCCACGCACCGGCTCCCGCTTGAGGGGTAGACGCAGCGCGCCGGGCCAGAAACGGACCCGGCGCGGGGTAAGCTACACCGACGATGGGACGCGCCAAGGCCCTACTGGGACCGGCGCAGGTTCATGCTCCCGTTGACCGTGCTGAGGCTCAGGGTGCGCCCCCCCTTACCGACCGTGCCGCTCATCCGCCGGGGGCCCCACTTGCCTCGGATGGTGAGCGGAAAATCGGTGCTCATCGAGCCGTTGACGGTGGAGGCGTCCACCTCCATGCTCGCGCTCGCGGGAAGATCCACCGTGATCCCGCCGTTGACGGTCTCGAACTCGGCGTCATCGTTCCAGTCGGTGCTGCCCATCTTGGCGTCGATCGAGCCGTTGACCGTAGTGGCGCTCGCAAAGGACGTGGTTTCCACGGTGATATCCCCGTTGACGCTGTGGGCCTCCGCCTCGGCGGTCAGCCCCCGGGCCACGACGCTCCCGTTGACGGTCCGGCCGACGAACTTGACGCCCTGGGGTACCCGGATCGTCCAGCTGACCTGCACGTCGTTGTTTCGGGTGTTGTTGCGGCCCTTGCCACCCTCGCGGCACTCGTTTTCCTCGTCACGACGGGCACTGGGGTAGACCGCGCAGATCGTGACGCCGTCGGAATACTCCACCACCTCGATCCGGACGCTCTCGGGGTCGCTTTTGCGGGCCTTCTTGACCGCGACGACCTCGACCTCCCGGCCGCCGGTTCCCGAGGCGTCGATCGGGCCGTTGATGCCCACGATCTCGATGGTTTTGCCGGCGGCCAGGACGCGCTTCCACTGGAAATCGTCGATCAGGACCGGCTTGGAGGGACCGCCGGACACAGCGGCCAGGGCGAGCAGGGCGGAAATCGGCATAGGGCTCTCTTTTCTGGCTTGGATCGGGTATCCCGGATCAGCCCGGACCTACGGTCCCCACGGCCCGGGAGATTCAGTGTTCCTCGTCTGATACGTCCGGCCGGCCGGGGGTTGGAAGTATCTTTCCGGTGACCGGCCTTTCCTGGAGTCCGACCCCGATGACCTCGCTCGCCTCCGCTGCGATTCGCGCCCCCACCGGGGCCACCCTGTCCTGCCGGGGATGGCACCAGGAGGCGGCGCTCCGCATGCTGATGAACAACCTGGATCCCGCCGTGGCCGAGCGGCCCGAGGACCTGGTGGTGTATGGCGGAACCGGCAAGGCGGCGCGCAACTGGGCCTGCTACGAAAAGATCGTCGAGACGCTCCGGCGCCTGGACAACGATGAGACGCTCCTGATCCAGAGCGGCAAGCCGGTCGGGGTGTTCCGGACCCACGACGAGGCGCCCCGGGTGCTGATCGCCAACGCGAACCTGGTTCCCCGCTGGGCCAATTGGGACGAATTCCGCCGCCTCGAGGCGATGGGGCTCACCATGTACGGGCAGATGACCGCGGGCTCCTGGATCTACATCGGGACCCAGGGAATCCTCCAGGGCACCTATGAGACCTTCGCCGAATGCGCCCGGCGCCACTTCGGCGGGAGCCTGGCGGGACGCCTGCTGGTGACCGCCGGGCTGGGGGGCATGGGAGGGGCGCAACCCCTGGCCGCGACGATGAACGGCGGCGTGATGCTGGGGATCGATGTGGATCCGGTCCGCATTGCGCGACGGGTCGAGAACGGGTACTGCGACCGGATGACCCCTGATCTCGACGAGGCGCTGGAACTCACTCTCGCGGCCAAGGCGGCCCGCCGGCCCCTGTCGGTTGGCCTGGTCGGCAACGTCGCGACCGTCCTGCCCGAGCTGCTCCGCCGCGGCGTGCCGGTCGATATCCTCACCGATCAGACCGCGGCCCACGATCTCCGGGTCGGATACATCCCCGCCGGTTACTCGATCGAGTCCGCGGCCGAGCTGCGCGAGCGGGACGCCGGTGCCTACGAGGCGCACGTGCTCGACTCGATGGTGGCCCATGTCGAGGCGATGCTCGGATTCAAGCGGGCCGGCGCGGTGGTCTTCGACTACGGGAACAACCTCCGGGGCCAGGTCGCGGATCACCGGGGCATGGCCCGGGCCTTCGACATCCCCGGGTTCGTTCCCGAGTACATCCGGCCGCTCTTCTGCCGCGGATCCGGTCCGTTCCGCTGGGCCGCCCTCTCGGGAGACCCGGCCGACATCGCGGTCACCGATGAGGCGGTGCTCACCACCTTCCCCGGAAACGAACCCCTGGTGCGCTGGATCCATCAGGCCCGGGCCAAGGTCCAGTTCCAGGGACTGCCGGCTCGGATCTGCTGGCTCGAGTACGGCGAGCGGGCCGAGCTCGGCCTGCGGTTCAACTGGCTGGTGAAGCACGGAAAGGTGAGAGCGCCCATCGTGATCGGCCGCGACCACCTCGATACCGGATCGGTGGCCTCGCCGAACCGGGAAACCGAAGGAATGAAGGATGGCAGCGACGCGATCGCCGACTGGCCGCTGCTCAACGCCCTGCTCAACACCGCCTGCGGCGCGAGCTGGGTGTCGATCCACCACGGTGGGGGCACCGGCATCGGGTACTCGATCCACGCCGGCATGGTGGCCGTGGCCGACGGCACCGAGAGCGGAGACCGCCGGCTCCAGCGCGTGCTCACGGCGGACCCCGGTACCGGCGTCATGCGCCACGCCGACGCAGGATATGAGCTGGCGATCGACACTGCGCGGGAACGGGGCGTGGATCTGCCGATGGTCGGGCACGACGGGCGAGTCGGGCCGGGCGGGCGGTGATGCGGAAGTCACGCCCGTCCTGCCCGTCGGGCCCGTCCTGCCCGCCGTGTCCGCCATGCCCGTCCTGAGGAACATCGGCGCCCTCGCGCGCTGCCTTGCCTCGGCTCCGTCCGGCGAACTCGACCTGGTGGAGCACGCGGCGCTGGCCTGGGAAGGCGACACCATTCGCTGGGTCGGTCCCGAGCGGGAGCTTCCCGGCGAATTCGCGGCATGGCCTGTGGAAGACGCGGCTGGGCGCCTGGTGGTTCCCGGCCTGGTGGACTGCCACACCCATCTGGCCTTCGCGGGATGGAGATCGGACGAGTTCGCGCTCCGCCTGAAAGGCGCGAGCTACCTCCAGATCGCGGCGGCGGGTGGAGGGATCGCCGCCACGGTGTCCCGGACCCGCGCGGCAACCACGGCGTACCTCCGCGCGCGCTGTGTCTCCCATCTCGCCGAGATGGCCAGCCTCGGCGTCACCACCGTCGAAGCCAAGAGCGGATATGGCCTCGATGTGGAGCACGAGCTCCGGCTGCTCGGGATCTACCAGGACCTCGCCTCCGGACCGCAGCGCATGGTGGCCACCCTGCTCGCCGCGCACGTGGTTCCCCCGGAGTACCGTGACCGCCGCGGGGCGTACGTCGCTCTGGTCGAGCAGGAGCTGATTCCCCGGGTGGCGCGGGAAGGGCTGGCGCAGTTCTGCGACGCGTTCGTCGAGGAATCGGCGTTCAGCGTGAATGAGGCCCGCAGTATCCTTCTGGCCGGGAAGCGGTACGGGCTCACACCCAGGCTCCACGCCGATCAGCTCACCTCCTGCGGGGGCGCCGAGCTGGCGGCGGAGGTGGGCGCCGCCTCGGCGGATCACCTGGAGCGGGTCTCGGAAGCCGGGATCCGCGCGATGGCCGCCGCCGGCGTGGTGGCGGTAAGCCTGCCGTTCGCCTCGCTCTACCTGGGGATGGGGCCTCTCCCGGCGCGGAAGCTGCTCGCCGCCGGCGTCCGGGTAGCCGTCGCCACCGATTTCAATCCCGGCTCGGCGCCCAGCTACCATCTGCCCGTGGCGATGACGCTCGCCTGCACCATGCAGCGGATGACGCCCGCGGAGGTGCTGCGCGGCGCCACGGTCGTCGCGGCCCAGGTGCTCGGGCTCGGCCGGGAGACCGGCTCGCTGGAGCCCGGGAAATCGGCCGACTTCGCGGTGATCGATTCGGATTCGGTGGAGCACTGGCTCTATCATCTGCGTCCCAACGCCTGCGTGCGCACGGTGGCGCGGGGACGGGAGATTTGGCGGGCCGGCCCGCCTAGCTGAGTTTTCGCTCGACGATGCTCAGGATCTCGGCCTCCTGCGCCGCCGCCGCCTTTTCCATCCTGGCTCCCTCGGCCAGAATCTCCGCGATGGCCGCCTTGTTCTTGATGCCGCTCGCATTGGTACGGACGTTCAGCCAGGCGCCCCGGATCGCCGCGTGGGCGCAGAGCGCCCCGACCCCCGCATCCGAGGCCGACGCGGGATTGCCCTGCTCGGCCATGGCGCGGAGCAGCGGAAACGCTTCCCCCGTCGTTCGCATCACCTGCCAGGGAACCTCGAGCGCGCCGATATTCGCCGCCTCCAGCGCGGTCGCCCGGGCCGACGTTTCCGCGTCGGAGTCCTTGGGCATTCCCAGCGCATCCATCACCCGGCCGAAGGCGCGGGTATCCTCGTCCACCAGGCCCAGCAGCCGGTCCTTGATCCGCTGGCCCTGCTCGGCCCAGCGGGAGAACTCCTCCCAGCGGGCGTCCCACCCCCGCTTGTGGGCCGAGAGGTTGGCGACCATGGTGCCGAGCGCCGCGCCGAGGGCTCCCACCGCGGCCGCGACGGACCCGCCGCCCGGGGCCACCGACTCCGACGCGGTCTCCTCGACGAACTCCCTGAGGGACAGCTCGGCCAGGCGGCTCTCGCCCGGCTTGCGCAGCCGGTATTCGATGATCCGTTCCTCCGGAACGAAGCTGGAGAGATCCTCGAGGCCCATGGATGCGACGGCGATCCGGATCAGCTCGGCTTCGGATACGCCGGTCGAGCGCTGCTGCTTGCGGAGAAAGTAGCGTCCGGCCTCGAGCATCGCGGACCGGGGGATGAGTCCGACCAGCTCCGAGCCGGTTACCCGGAGCCCGCGCGCGTCCGCGGCGCGGCACACCTCGTCGAAGGCCACGTGGAGGGGCGTGATCCGGATATCGGTCAGGTTCATCGAGACCTGGGCCAGGCCGTACTCCTCGATGAACCACCCGATGGCCTTGACCGCCTGGAGCGTCCCGGGAATCACCACCGGCTGGCCGGCCGAATCCTTGAGCAGCTTGCCGGTGAGCGGATCGCCCTCGCGCTTGGGTCGGCCGCTCTCCCGGACGTCGAAGGCGACCGCGTTGGCCCGGCGGGTCGAGGTCGTGTTCAGGTTCACGTTGAAGGCCACCAGAAAGTCGCGCGCCCCAATGACCGTGGCGCCGCTCTTGGGGTTGAACACGGCCGGCCCGAAGTCCGGCTTCCAGGCGGGATGGGCCATCTTGTGGGCCAGGCCCTCGTACTCGCCGGCCCGGATCGTGGCCAGGTTCTTCCTCGCCGGGTTGGGCTGGGCGGCCTCGTACAAGTAGACCGGGATGCCGAGCTCCCGGCCCACCCGCTCGGCCAGGTGGCGGGCATGCTCTGCTGTTTCCTCCATGGTGATGCCGGAAATCGGCACCAGGGGGCAGACGTCGGTTGCCCCCATCCTGGGGTGCGCCCCGGTGTGCAGGCGCATGTCGATCAGCTCCGCGGCGGCGGCGATGGCCCGGAACGCCGCCTCCACTACCGGTCCCGGCTCTCCCGCAAGGGTCACCACCGTGCGGTTGGTGGCCTTGCCGGGGTCCACGTGGAGGAGCGTGGCCCCTTCAACCGATTCGATGCGGGCGGTAATTTGCCGCACGACCTCGAGATCCCGTCCCGCACTGAAATTCGGTACGCATTCGATCAACGCGGACATGAGCGATCGCAGGTAAGGGGTTATTGGGGCACTAATCTACCTGAGGACTATGCAGATGCCGACACCGGACGCACCCGCGGGGATCGACCGCCGGACCTTCATGGGGCTCTGCTCCGCCGTCGGACTGGGTGGCGGCCGGCTCCCGGCGGTCCTCTGGAAGCGCGCCGCGCCCGTGCTGGTGGCCGGGCAGGGAGCCCAGACGCCCCAGGCGGCGCCCAAGATCACCATGGAAATGCTGGTCGCGGCCGAAGCGGTGGCGGGGCTCGAATTCACCGATGTCAAGCGCGTCCTGATGCTCGACGCCGTGAACTCGGCCCTCACCGCCTACGCCGCGATCCGGAAGGTGGCCCTCGCCAATTCGGTGATGCCGGCGATCCGCTTCGATCCGCTGCTTCCCGGAATCACCTCCCTGCCGGTCGCCGGCCGTCGCCCATCCCAGAGCCCGCCACGGCGGACCCCGGTCGTCCGGCCGGCGACGGACGGGGAGCTGGCCTTCCAGAGCGTCGCCGATCTCGGGGCGCTGCTTCGCGCCGGCAAGGTGACCTCGACCGAGCTGACCCGGCTTTCCCTGGACCGGTTCAAGCGCTTCGACCCCGAGCTCCTGGCGGTGGTAAACCTGCTGGAAGACCGGGCGATGGATCAGGCCGGCAAGGCGGACGCCGAGCTCAAGCGCGGCAAGAGCCGGGGGCCCCTGCACGGAATCCCGTGGGGCGCGAAGGACTTGCTGGCGGTGCCCGGCTATCCCACGACCTGGGGCTCGCCGATCTTCAAGGACCAGGTGCTCCCCGATGCGGCCACGGTCGTCGAGCGCCTCGATGCCGCCGGCGCGGTGCTGGTGGCCAAGCTGTCCCTCGGTGAGTTCGCCCAGGGCGACGTCTGGTACGGCGGGACTACCAAGAACCCCTGGAAGACCGACCAGGGGTCGAGCGGGTCCTCGGCGGGGCCGGCTTCCGCCACCGCGGCGGGCTGCGTCGCGTTCGCCATCGGGAGCGAGACGCAGGGGTCCATCGTCTCTCCTTCCACCCGATGCGGGGTCACCGGTCTGCGCCCGACCTTCGGCCGGGTAAGCCGCAGCGGCGCCATGGCCCTCTCCTGGACCATGGACAAGCTGGGCCCGATCTGCCGGAGCGCCAGCGACTGCGGACTGGTGTTCGGCGCGATCCACGGCCCCGACGGGAAGGACCCCACCGTCCACGACCGGCCGTTCGACTGGTCCCCGGCGCGCGGGCTGGCGGGCATCCGGGTCGGATACCTGAAGGCGGCCTTCGACGCGGACCACGGCACCAAGGCGTTTGACGCGAAGGCCCTGGAGGTGCTCGCCGGGATGGGCCTGTCGTTGATTCCGCTGGAGCTTCCCGGCGACCTTCCGACCGGCGGGCTCCGGATCATTCTCACCGCGGAGGCCGCGGCGGCCTTCGACGAGGTGACCCGGTCCGGGAAGGACGACCAGATGGTCCAGCAGACCCGGAACGCCTGGCCCAACACCTTCCGGTCCGCCCGCTTCATCCCTGCGGTGGACTACATCCAGGCCAACCGGATTCGCACCATGCTGATGCAAAGGTTCGACGACTTCATGCGGCCGGTGGATCTGTTCGTGACGCCGTCGTTCGCGGCCAACCTGATCCAGATCACCAATCTGACCGGCCATCCGGCGGTGGTGCTGCCGAACGGCTTCAACCCCGACGGCACACCGGTCTCGCTGTCTTTCATCGGGCGGCTGTTCGGAGAGGCCGACCTCCTCACGGTGGCGGAAGCCTACCAGGCCGCCACCGACTTCCACCGCCGCCGGCCCCAGAAGTTCGCCTGAATCGTGTATAACCCCTCCCGATTCTACCGTCGGCACCGATATCTCTCCGAGCTGCTCCTCGCGGCGGCGGCGGTGCTGGTGCTGCTGGTCTTCCCCGCGGTGCTGCGCCAGGCGGTGTACCTGCCGATCTGGTTCGTGACGCTGGTCGGCCTGATGTTCACGGGCGTCGGTCCGACGATCGTCGCCCAGCTCGTCATCCTGGCCGCGATCGCGATCCTCGGGCCTCCGCCGGGCCAGGCGTTCTTCCTGAGAACAGCCATTCTCGCGCTCGCCGATGTGCTGGGCTGGCGGCTGGAGCGGGAGCTGAACGCCTCCACGCGCCGCGAAGCCGAGCTGCTCGAGAGCGAAACCCGGTACCGTCACATCCTGGAGCAGGCTTCCGACGGGATCGTGCTGGCCCGCCCCGACGGGCCCCTGGTGCTGGTGAATCAGAGGATCTGCGAAATGATGGGGTACACCGAGGCGGAGCTGCTCAATCTGCCGCTCTCGGCGCTCTACGAGCCCGGGGAGCTGGCCCGGACGCCGCTGGGCTGGGATGAGCTGCTCCGCAGCTCGATGGTGATCCGGGAGCGGCTGCTGCAGCGCAAGGACGGCTCCACGTTCATCGCCGAGCTGAGCGTCCGCCGCACCGCGGAGGGCCTGGCCCAGGCGATCGTGCGGGACATCACCGAGCGGCGCCGCTCCGAGGCCGCCATTCGCGCCGAGCGCGACCTGCTCGACGGGGTACTCACCACCAGCGTCGCCGGCATCGTGGTGGTGAACCCGAGCGGACAGGTCATCTTCCTGAATCCCAGCGCCGAGGCGGTGCTCGGCATCAGTCGGGCGGAGTTGGCGGCCGGGATCGACCTGCCGCCGGGGTGGAGGCTGGAGAACCTCGACGGCACTCCCCTGCTTCCCGAGGCGCGTCCGACGCGCCGCGTGGTGCGCTCCGGCGAGCCGGTGACCGACGTCCGTCTCGCGGTACGGCGCCCCGACGGCAAGCGGGTCATCGTGTCGGTCAATGCGGCGCCGCTCCGCGACGCCGGCGGAGCCATCACCGCCGTGGTGCTCTCGCTCTCCGACATCACCGATCAGTACGCCGCGCAACAGGCCCTCCGCGAGCGGGAGGAGCAGCTCCACCGTATCACCGCGGCGGTGCCCGGCGTGGTCTACCAGTACGTGGTGGGCCCCGGCCCCGAAGAGCGCTTCGTGTTCGTGAGCGAAGGGGCCCGGGAGTTGCTCGGCGCTACGGCCGAGGAGATCCTGGCCGATCCGGCCAAGGCCTGGACGCTCATGGACCCCGAGGATCGCGCCAAGATGTTCACCCAGTTCGTCAGCGCCTCGGCGACGCTCGAGCCGTGGAGCTTCGATTTCCGGCTCCGCGGTCCGGGCGAGCGGATCCGCTGGCTGCGCGACCTCGCCACCGCGATCGCCGCCGGCGCCGGGCAGGTGGTCTGGAACGGCGTGATCGTGGACATCACGGAGCGGAAGCGGCTGGAGGAGGAGCTGCTGCAATCCCAGAAGATGGACAGCCTGGGCCGGCTGGCCGGCGGCGTCGCGCACGACTTCAACAACCTGCTCACCGTGATCCGCGGCTACGCCGATGTCCTCTCGCGGGAGCTCTCCGATGGGGACCCCCGCTTCGGCGAGGTCCGGGAGATCCGCCGCGCCGCCGACCGCGCCACGGGGCTCACCCGGCAGCTGCTGGCCCTCAGCCGGCGCCAGGTGCTGGTGCCCCGCGAAGTGGATCTCAATTCGCTGGTGCAGGAAATGGAGCAGATGCTGCGCCGGGTCATCGGCGAGAACTTCTCCATCGACACCGTGCGCGGCTCCGACCTCGGCCTGGTGCGGGCCGACCCCGGCCAGTTGGAGCAGGTCCTGCTCAACCTGGCGGTGAATGCGCGCGACGCCATGCCGGGGGGCGGCAGGCTCACCATCGACACCGCCAGGATGGTGCTCCCCGCCGGGCGCGACGAGCCCGCGACCCGCGGCGTCCCCCCGGGTGATTACGTGGTCCTCCGGGTGAGCGATACCGGGATCGGCATCGACCGGGAAACCCAGGCCAAGATCTTCGAGCCGTTCTTCACCACCAAGCCCCTGGGTGAGGGAACCGGACTGGGTCTCTCCACGGTCTACGGCATCGTGCAGCAGAGCAGCGGGTCCATCACCGTGGAGAGCGAGGTCGGCTCCGGAACCACATTCCGGATCTTCCTGCCCCGCCTTCCCGAGGGCGCCGTTGCCGCCACCGAGGCGCCGGTGACGGGAACGCCGAGTCAGACCCGGCGCCGCCGCAACACCGTGCTCCTGGTCGAAGACGACGATGGGGTGCGGCAGCTCACCCGGCGGATCCTGGAGGACTTCGGGTTCGGGGTGCTCGAGGCCCGGAACGGATCGGAGGCGCTCTCGCACCTGGATGCGGGGAGCCCCCGGATCGACGCCGTCGTCTCGGATGTGGTGATGCCCGGGATGGGCGGGCGAGAACTGGTGGGGCGGCTCCGGCTCAGGCGGCCGGACTTGCCGGTGCTGTTTCTCTCCGGCTACACCGGCGACGAGGTGAGCGACGAAGTGCGGGGACAGCTCCACCAGGCGTTCCTGCAGAAGCCGTTTTCTCCCGATGCGCTGGCGGCGGCGCTCGAGGAGCTGCTCGCCGAGAGCGAGCCGGTGGCGCCCTCAGCCTGAGAACCGGGGCCACTGCTGGGTGACACAGTGGATCGCGCCGAGCCCCCAGACCAGGTCCGTGCAGTCGATGACGACCACCCGGCGGTCCGGGAACAGCGCCTGCAGCACCGACCGGGCCCGGGCGTCCTTCACCGGGTCGAATCCCGGCAGCAGCACCGCCTGATTCGCGATGTAGAAGTTGGCGTAGCTCGCCGGGAGTCGTTGTCCGTCCCGGTGCAGCGCGGGGGGCATGGGCAGCTCCACGATCCGGATCGGGCGGCGGTCCTGGTCGGTCATTCCCCGCAGCCGGCGCAGGTTGTCGCGCAGCGGCGCGTAGTTGGGATCGCGCGGATCCTCCTCGATCACCGTCACCACCGTCTCCGGATCGACGAACCGGGTCAGATCGTCGACGTGCCCGTCGGTGTCGTCTCCCTCGATTCCCTGTCCCAGCCAGAGGACATTGCGCGCGCCCAGGTAGTCCCGGAGCGCGGCCTCGATCTGTTCCCGGGACAGCCCGGGGTTGCGGTTGGGGTTGAGCAGGCACTGCTCGGTGGTGAGCAGGGTGCCCGCGCCGTTGAGGTCGATGCTGCCTCCCTCGAGCACCATCCCCGGCGACTCGACCGGAATGCCAAGCTCGGCGCCGATCCGGGTCGGCACCACGTCGTCGAGATCGTACGGAGGGTACTTGTCGCCCCAGGCGTTGTAGCCCCAGTCGAGGATCACCTCCTCGCGCCGGCCTTCCGCGCCCCGATGGACGAAGACCGGGCCGTGATCACGGCACCAGGCGTCGTTGGTGGGGTTCCGGTGAAAGAACACCTTCGCGGCGGGCACGCCGGACCGCGCGAGGACGGCCCGCGCCGATTCCTCCAGCGCCGCGCCGTCCACGTTGATATGGACTTCCTCGTGCGGGACGAGGTGACCGACGATTTCCGCGAAGATGCCGGGAATCGGCTCGAAGCCGCCCGGCCAGGAGGCTTCCTTGTGCGGCCAGGAGAGCCAGGTGCCGCGGTGGGCCTCCCATTCCGCCGGCATCCGGAACGGAGAGCGGGCAGCTGGCAGCGGGGAGCGGGCGTTTCCCGGCGAGAGCGGTTCCCGCTCCCGGCTCACCGCGTCCCGCTCCCCAGCCCCGGCTCCCCGTCGAGGTACCGCTGGGTCATCCCCGCGTACGCGTCCACCCGGCGGTCGCGCAGGAAAGGCCAGTGGGTGCGCACCACGTCCACCTGGTCCAGGTCGCACGGGACGATCAGCAGCTCTTCCTCTTGCCCGGCCCGGGCCAGGACCCGCCCGTTGGGATCCGCGACGAAGCTGTGGCCCCAGAACTCGAGCCCGCCGGCGGGGCCCGGCTCGAATCCGACCCGGTTCACGGCGGCGACGAACACGCCGTTGGCGATCGCGTGGGAGCGCTGGATGGTTTCCCAGGCCTGTTGCTGGCGCTCCCCGTATTCCGCCTTCTCCGGAGGAAGCCATCCGATGGCGGTGGGATAGAACAGGATTTCTGCGCCCTGGAGCGCGGTCAGGCGGGCCGCTTCGGGGTACCACTGGTCCCAGCAGACCAGCACACCGATCCGTCCGAACCGCGTGTCCCAGGCCCGGAAGCCCAGGTCGCCGGGAGTGAAGTAGAACTTCTCGTAGTACTGCGGGTCATCCGGAATGTGCATCTTCCGGTATTTGCCGAGGAACTTCCCGTCGGCATCGATGATCGCGGCGGTGTTATGGTAGAGCCCGCTGGCCCGCTTTTCGAAGAGCGAGGCAATGATCACCACGCCGAGCTCCGCCGCCAGCGCGCCAAGCCGCTCGGTGGTGGGCCCGGGCACCGCCTCCGCCAGCTGGAAGAATTCGTGGGATTCCGCCTGGCAGAAGTAGGGCCCCAGGAAGAGCTCCTGGGTGCAGACGATCTGCGCGCCGCGGCGGGACGCCTCGCGAATCCTGGCGATGGCCCGATCGAGGTTGTCGGCCGGATCGGTGCCGCCGCGCATCTGCGGCAGGCCGATCACCACGCGGCGCGATGGCGACTGAGTGGTCATGGGGAGCAAAGCTAATGATATTGCGGGCCATGTCACGAACCGCACGCGCCGCGCTCCTGCTGCTACTCTCCGCGGCGCCCCGTTCGCTCGCGGCCCAGGCGCTGACCTGGGCCACGACGGCCACGTTGTACGGCGACAACACCGAATTCTTCACGCCCTACCGCGTCGGCGAGACCATCCTGGGCGGGCAGTTCCGCTCCGCGCTCCGTTTCCGCACCGGCAGCCGCACCGGCTTCGAGCTCGGGGCGTTCGGCGACCACCGGTCGGGTAACGCCGAGTTTCTCGAAACCGTCAAGCCGATCATCCGGTTTGAGTATCACACCGTCACCTCGACCGGCGTGCTGGGCGCCCTGTACCCGGTGCGGCGCCACGGCTTCATGGAGCCGCTTCAGGTCACCACCCTCGAACTGACCCGTCCGATCGAGTACGGCTTGCAGTGGACCGAGCGCCGGCGGTCGTGGGACGGAGAAGTCTATGTCAACTGGCAGAAGCTCAATCTTCCGGATCAGCGGGAGGCGTTCGACTACGGCTGGGTGGTCCGGGTCCGGCCGGTCGGTTTCCTTTCGATCGAGTCCCAGCTCCACGGCGTCCACCACGGTGGCCAGCTGTTCGACGCCGGGGTGCCGGTGACCAACAACGTTGCCTCGGGGGTCGGCGCCGTGCTGTCGGACTCGCTGCCGTGGCTGGGCAGCAGCTCGCTCAGGGTCTACCGGCTCCGGAGCTCCGGGAACGCCGACCCGGCGGCGCCGGCCGGAAGACCCGGCACGGGACACGGGTGGTACGTTCGTGCGGCGGTGGCCCCGCACGGGTGGTTCGAGCTCTTCTCGGTTTCCTGGTGGGGCCGGGACTTTCTGTCCCAGGAGGGCGACAACAACTACAACTCGGTCGGCGCGGATCCCTCGTTCTACCGTTCCCGGCGCAAGTACTGGGAATTCGGGCTGCTGCGCCGGACCACCATCGAGGGGGGCGTCACCTTCGACGGGGAGTTCCGGCTCCACCGGATCGACAATCTCAAGAGCATCGCGCTGGGAAAATCGCGCTGGGAGTATTCCTACCGGCTGGTGGTGCGGGCGCCCTTCGAGGTGGTGCTCAAGCGCTGACCCCGGTCACCTGGGCTCCGGGTCGGGCGGGCGGGCAAAACCGAATCGCAGCGCCAGCGGGGCCAGCGTGCGGCGGGTTTCCCGGGAGCCCAGGGTCGTCAGCCGGTAGTACCGGGTCTGCGCGTCGAAGGGGATGGTCTGCTCCTCGAGCTCGAGCAGGTCGAGGCAGCGGACGATCCGGTCGAAGTCGAGGCCTTCGGGGGCCGCCGGGTCGGCGGGGAGCTGCTCCACCAGCGCGAAGGCGATGGCGCGGTGAAACCGGACCACGCCCTCGGCAATGCGGCGATCGGCCTCGGGGCTGAGCGCGCCGCGGCGGAGCTCGCGGCGCATCGCCAGGTTGATCTCCTCGCGCTCGTGCTCCGGCAGCTGGCCCTGTTCCACCGCCTCTTCCCGCTCGTCTCCCTCGACCTGCACCGTCGTGCGCACCCGGATCGGATCGACCCGGTCGGTCCGCACCGCGATGGACCAGGTCCGGCCGGTGCGGCGGTGCCGGACCAGGAGGGTGTCGTGCTCCCCGGGGCCGACGAGATACGCCCCAATGGTGGCGCGCACCCGCTCCGGCGCCATCGCCAGAAGCGCCGCGTACCCCGCCGCCGCGCGCACCTCGCCGCGATGCGCCGCCCGAGCCCGGGTGTCATACACGTCGCTCCCGGTGCCCTGTGCCATATCGTTGCTGCGCGCCGCCCGAAGCCGTTCCCGGAGGCCCGCCTCGAGGCGGGCCGCCGCCGCCCCCGACAGCTCGATGGCGCGCGCCGCGTACCGGAGGCAGACGACCGTCTCCAGCCCCGCCACGTCATCGAAGAACCAGCCGCAGGACGTGAACATCCGCAGGGTGTTGCGCTCCATCTCGAGCAACTCGCGGGCCCGCACCGGCAGATGCGAAGGCAGGCCGATCGCCGCGTAGGCGTCGCGCGCCGCCCACGGATCCGGGAAGAATCCGGCGGCCTCTTCGGCAAACCGCTCGTGCAGCTCCCCGGCCAGCCAGTCCAGCGCGGTCCGGAGCGGTTCCCGCCAAGCCTGGCTGGTGCCGGCCTCCACCCGGCAGCCGCAATTCGAGCGCCAGCGCTCTACGCCGTGGGCGCAACTCCAGGAGCTGGGTTCGACCAGGGTGACCGGGTGATTCGCCGGGTGCCGGGCCAGGAAGGCGGCGAAATTCTCCACCCGGGCCTCCGACCCGGACGTCAGCCGGTCCAGCGCGGCCGCCAGCGCCATCTCGCCGAAGCGATGGTGGTGCCCGTAGGTCTCGCCGTCGGTGGCGATCGCAACCAGTCCGGCGCTGGTGCCCGGGAGAGGCCGATCGATCATGGCCCGTGCCAGCCCGGTGCCGTCCTTGACCAGGGGGCCAAACGCCACGTCGTGGGACAACGGGCCGTCGTAAAGAAACACGGCGATGGATCGTCCGGCGCTCGTGGTGTACTTGCCTGGGAGTCCGGCGGGAGGAAGCTCGACGACCTGATGGGGCGCCAGAATCGTGAACCGGATTCCCTCCGCCGCCAGCACATCGAGCGTCTCGTCGTCGACGGCGGTCTCGGGCAGCCACATCCCCTCGGGCTCCCGCCCGAACCGGCGCCGGAAGTCCGCGATGCCCCAGCGGACTTCGGTCGTCTTGTCGCGTCGCGACGCCAGCGGCAGGATGATGTGATGGAAGGGCTGGGCGATTGCGTTGCCGTGACCACCCAGCCGGGCGCTGCTGATCCGGTCCGCGGCCAGCATGGCCTGCCAGGTATCGGGCGCCTCGCGCTCCAGCCACTCGACCAGGGTGGGGCCGACGTTGAAGCTGATCTGCTCCAGGGTGTTCACGATCCGGTCGATCCGCCCGCTCTCGGCCGGCACCCGGGCGGCGACCACCGCGCGGTAGCACTCCCGCTCGATGCGCCGGTTCCAGTCGTGGAAGGGGGCCGCCCCGGGCTCGCGCTCGAGCAGCTCGAGCCACGGCTCTTCCCGGGGCGGCTGGTAGAAATGGGCGTGGATGACCGCCGACCGAGGCGGCATCATCGCGAGGTCCGGACCGCCTCGCTCCGCTCAAGCACCGTGGCGAGCACCGGCAGGATCTCGGGGAATACGTCGTCCACCGCCCGCATAGCTTCGGCCCGCCGGGCGGCCGCGGCCAGCGCGCCCCGGGCACCGGGTTCCAGCGCGTCGAGGAGCTCGGTCAGCCAGTCGGCGTGTCCGTTGAACCGCTTGGTGGCGTAGTCACCCGCCGCGCCGGTGGAGATGATGAACTGCCAGTCGCTGGCCTGCAGCAGCAGCAGCTCCCGCGCCGCTTGGGCTACCACCGGCGCGGCGGCTGGCTGGTCCATCGCGGCGGGCACCAGGGTCCAGAACCGTTCCTCCAGGGGCCAGATCCGCTGCCAGGTCCAGCGGGTGCCTTCGTTCAGCCACATGGAAAAATCGCCGTTGGCGCCCCAGGAGCCCGCGGCGAGCGCCACGCCCGCGGAGGAGGGATGCGCCGCGAGGTGGCCGGACGCGGTGCGGGGGGCGGGTCCGCCGTACTCCGCGAGCCGGCGGTAGAGATCCGCGATGAAATCCACCCCTTCGAACCACCAGTGTCCGAACAGCTCGGTGTCAAACGGCGCCACCGTCACCGATTCGCCCGGCGAGGTCAGCCCCGCGGCGTGTTGCCGGAGCAGCCAGTGCAGATTGCCCGCGTGTCCCCACGCCCGGGCCCGGGCCGTGTTGGGCTCGTACGGTTGCTTGAGTCCGAGATCGGCCTCGGGGTGGGTAACCCGCCAGAGCTTGAGCCCGCCCGGATAGCGAATCTTGTGGAACTCCAGGTAGGCGCCGTCACCGGGATAGCCTCCATGACGGCTCCAGACCTGGCGGGTGGTGTGGGGATCCCGCACGAAGGCCACGACCGCGGGGCGGCCCGCCCGCGGCGAGACCTCGTAGGTCCGGTGCGGGGAGCGGCGGATAGCCACTTCGGACCACTCCTCGTCGGTCAGCGGCAATCCGTCCGGCCGGCCGGTTTCCCGATACAGGCCGAGCGGCCGGCCGGCCTCGGGGAGGTGGGCGTCGACGAAGAAGAACTTGAAGCCCTGCGCGGCCAGGTGCTCCTCGAGGCCGGGCCGGTCGGCGATGAAGGGCGCCGCGCGGTCCGGATGCCAGTCGCCCCGGGGGCGGTAGGCGCACTCCGGCAGCCAGCAGCCGGCCGGCGGTCTCCTGAACAGCCGCGCGTGCTCCGCGAACCCGACCGCGAGCTGCAGCGCGATGCTCTCCTCCCGCGCCAGCAGCGGAAGGAATCCGTGGGTGGCGCCCGAGGAGAGCAGCTCGATCCGGCCGGCGTCGGCGTGGCGGCGGAACTCGCCCACCAGGTTGCCGCCGCAGGCCTCGAACCGGCGCCGCAGCCGGAGGTAACGCTCCCGCCAATAGGCCAGCAGCGGGACCAGCTCGTCCTCGCCGCTTTTCGCGAAGGCCGCGTCGGCTTCGTCGCAGGCCCGGAGCCGCTGCGCGAAGAACTCGGCGAGCTCGCGGGCCAGGAGCGGATGCGCCAGCATGTTGGCCAGCACCGGCGTGACCCCGAGGGTGATCGGGGCGGGGGTCGCCTCGGCCTCCAGCATGTCGAGGCCTTCGATCAGCGGGAGATAGGTATCCACCGCCGCTTCACAAAGCCAGTCGCTGCCATGCGGCCAGCGGCCGTGGTTGAGGACCCAGGGGAGGTGGCTGTGCAGCGTCAGGACGAAATCCATGGTCAGACCAGTGCCAGGCGGTACACGTCAAGATACCGCTCCACCGACCGCTCCCAGCTGAAGTCCCGTGACATGGCGTTCTTGCGGAGCCGGCTCCACTCGGCCCCGTTGGCGTAGCAGTCCAGGCCCCGCAGGGCCGCGCCCAGCAGGGCGTCGGCGTGATAGGGCTCGAACACGAAGCCGGTGACCCCGTCCTCCACCGTGTCCGCCAGCCCGCCGACCCGGCGGACCACCGGGATCGCCCCGTAGCGCTGCGAGCGCATCTGGGTGAGGCCGCAGGGCTCGTACTGACACGGCATCAGCAGGAAGTCGGCGCCGGCCATGAGCAGGTGCTCCAGGCGGTCGGTGAAGTCGGTATTTACCGCGATCCGGTCGGGGTGCCGCGCGGCCAGCGCGGTGAGCGCCTGCTCGAACCGCTCCTCGCCGGCGCCGATGAAGACGAACTGGGCCCGGAGCGAGAGCACCGCCGAATTCTCGATCATCAGGGCGATGCCCTTCTGGGTCACCAGTCGCGCGGCCATCGCGAAGAGTGGCAGTCGCCCGTCCAGGGCCAGCCCGAACAGCCGCTGCACTTCGCGCTTGCAGGCGGATTTGGATTCCGGATGGCCGATCGTGAACGGCGCAGGGATGAGCGGATCCACGGCCGGATCCCAGGCTTGCTGGTCGATGCCGTTCAGGATGCCGGTGAAGCGTGGGCCCAGCGCGTCGAACACCTCCTGGAGCCCGAACCCGCCGGCCGGAGTCCGCAGCTCCTTGGCGTGGTTGGGGCTCACCGTCACGACCCGATCGGCGAAGACCAGCCCTCCCTTGAGAAAGTTGACCTTCCCGTACCACTCGAGCTGGCGCCAGTTGAACAGCGACCATGGCAGGCCGAGCTCCGGCATGATCGCCTGCGGATAGTGCCCCTGGTACCCGGCGTTGTGTACCGAAAGCACCGTCCGCACCGCGTCGTAGAACGGAATGCCGGCGTACCGGGTACGGAGGTACACCAGCGCCAGCGCGGCGTGCCAGTCGTGGACGTGGAGCAGCACCGGGCCGTCCACCAGGTGAGGCAGGGCCTCCAGTGCCGCGAGGGTAAAGAAGGCGAAGCGCAGGTGGTTGTCGGAATAGTCGCCCTGGGCGTCGCCGTACAGCCGCTCCCGGTCGAAGTACTGGTCTGCTTCGATGAAGCAGACCCGGGCGCCGGGGCGGACATCCCGCTGCTGCAGCAACCGGGCTTTCTGGGCGTCCCCGCCGAGCTTCACGTCGAGCGCGGGGCCGACCTGGACCAGCGGGCCCGCGGCAGCGCGGGCAGATCGGTAGAGCGGCAGCAACGCGAGGCTCCGGACCGCCGAGCCCGACTGGAATCGGGCCAGGTTGGCCACCGCCTCGGCCAGCCCGCCGCTTCGAGCGTAGGGATAGTACTCCGCCGCGAGGTGAATGACCGTCACCTGCTCCCCGGCCGCGTTGTGCAGCGCGGAGTGCGGGAATTCCCCGCGATAGGCGGAGCGGCGTTCATCCATCGGAGGCTATCCGCGAGGCGGATCGTCGGTGAAGGGATCACCGCGGAGGGTGGGCACGTAGTAGTTCTCGGTGTAATCCAGCATCATCCGGCGCGCGGTGAACTGGCTCCCCGCCACCCGGAGGGCGTTGCGCATCCGGTCGACCCACTCGACCGGCACGTCGCCGGCGTTCCGGGTGTAGTAGAGCGGCACGATTTCCTCCTCGAGGATCCGGTACAGATGCTCGGCGTCGTGGGCGTCCTGCACCTCGGTGTCCTCGGTGTCGGGCGGAAGCGGAATGGCCCAGCCGTTGCTCCCATCGTAGCCCTCTTCCCACCATCCGTCGATGGTGCCCAGCTGCGGCACTCCGTTGAGCGCCGCCTTCATCCCGCTGGTCCCGCTCGCTTCGAGCGGCACCCGGGGCAGGTTCATCCAGACATCCACTCCTTCGACCAGGGCCTGGGCCAGGTGCATGTCGTAGTCTTCGAGGAACGCGACCCGTCCCTCGAACAGGGGGTCGTGGGCCCAGCGATAGACCGCCTGAAGCACTTCCTTGCCGGGCTCGTCCGCCGGGTGGGCCTTGCCGGCAAAGATGATCTGGACCGGGCGGCGCCGGTCGCAGAGCAGGCGCCGCAGGCGCGCTACGTCGCGAAAGAAGAGCGAAGCCCGCTTGTACGTGGCGAACCGGCGGGCAAAGCCGATGGTGAGCGCGTACGGGTGCAGCAGGGTGCCCGCGGCGACCACCTGGCTCGCTTCCTTCCACTGGTCGGCAAAGCGCCGCCGGGCCTCTTCCCGGATGAAGCCCATCAGGGTGCCCTTCTGCTCCTGGTGCACCGCCCAGAGCGCCGCGGGATCGAGCTGCCGGAGCGATTCCCAGAGCGCGGGGTCATCCAGGCGGGACCCCCAGTCGGGACCGAAGTGCTGGTCGAGCAGCCCCATGATCGGGTTGGCCATCCAGGTGGCCAGATGCACTCCGTTGGTCACGTGGCCGATCGGCACCGCATCCTGAGAGCGGCCCGGCCAGAGGTCATGCCAGATTTCCCGCGACACCTGGCCGTGCCGCTTGGACACGCCATTGACCCGCGCCGCGAGGTTCATCGCCAGCACCGTCATCTGGAACCGCTGATCGGCGCTCACCGGGTGCAGGCCCAGTCCGAGCACCTTTTCCCGTGGCACGCCCATTTCCTCCCATATCGGGCCGGTACACTGGGCCACGTGTTCCACGTCGAAGGCGTCGTGGCCCGCCGGCACCGGGGTATGGGTCGTGAACATGGTGGTCCGGCGGACCTCGGCTATCGCCTCGGCCCACGCCATACCCTTGACCACGTGCTGCCGGACCCGCTCCAGCATCATGAATCCGGCGTGGCCCTCGTTGGCGTGCCAGACCCCGGGATCGAGGCCCACCGCCTGGAGCACCCGCACCCCGCCCACGCCCAGCAGCCATTCCTGGCGGAGTCGCAGGTCCGGCCCGCCGCCGTAGAGTTTGTTGAGCAGGGTGCGGTCTTCGGGATGGTTCTCTTCCAGGTTGGTGTCGAGGAGATAGAGCGGCACCCGGCCCGCCCGCATGGTCCACACCCGCAGATACACCGGGCGGCCGAAGGTGTTCACCACGGTGAGCCAGGGCTCGTTGTGCGCGCCGTTCAGCTCCACCAGCGGCGTCAGGATCGGATCGACGTGATCGTCGCTGTCTTCCTGCCAGCCGTCTCCGCGGAGCCGCTGGTCGAAGTAACCCTTCATGTAGGAGAGCCCGACCCCCACCAACGGCACGCCGAGGTCGGATGCCTGCTTGCAATGATCGCCCGCGAGGACGCCGAGGCCGCCGCTGTAGATCGGCACCGAGTTGTGGAGCCCGAACTCGGCGCAGAAATAGGCGACGGTTCCGGTGGCCAGCTCGGGATGGTGGCGCGCGAACCAGGTCCGCTCGTACTGGCGGTCGGAGGCCATCCACTCCATGACCCGGTCGTATTGCTGGAGGAATTTCGGATCGCCGGCGAGTTGCTCCAGCCGGGAGGGGTTCACCTCGCGGAGCAGGTCGATCGGGTTGTGGCGGACCTGGCGCCAGAGCGGCGGATCGATCGAGCGAAGCAGCTCGCGCGCTTCGCGGTTCCAGCTCCATGAGAGGTTGGTGACCAGCGCCGAGAGCCCCTCGAGGCGCGGCGGAAGAACGGCGACCTTCGCCCGGCTGTGCGGCATGGCGTCGTTCCCTAGTGCACGAGCTTCTTGTAGCGAATCCGGTGGGGCTGGTCAACGGCTACACCCTTCCGGCGCTTGTAGTCCGCGGAATACTCCTGAAAGTTGCCCTCGAACCAGAACGCCTCGCTGTCGCCTTCGAAGGCGAGGATGTGGGTCGCGATACGGTCCAGGAACCAGCGATCGTGGCTGATCACCACCGCGCACCCGGCGAAGCCGAGCAGCGCGTCTTCCAGCGCCCGCAGGGTGTCCACGTCGAGATCGTTGGTGGGCTCGTCGAGGAGGAGCAGGTTGCCGCCGCTCTTGAGCAGCTTGGCCAGGTGCAGCCGGTTCCGCTCCCCGCCCGACAGGGTGCCGACCTGCTTCTGCTGGTCTGCCCCGCGAAAATTGAACCCGGCACAGTACGCCCTCGCGTTGACCATCCGCTTGCCGAACGCCATCTGGTCCTGCCCTCCGGAGATCTCCTGGTACACCGTGTTGTCCGGGTCGAGGTCGTCCCGGCTCTGGTCCACGTAGGACACCTGCACCGTGGACCCGACCGTCAACTCCCCGGCATCGGGCTTTTCCTGGCCGGTGATCATGCGGAACAGCGTGGTCTTGCCGGCGCCGTTCGGCCCGATGACCCCCACGATGCCGCCCCGGGGCAGGGAAAAGTTCAAGTTCTCGAACAGCAACCGGTCGCCGAAGCCCTTGGCCACGTCCTTCGCGATCACCACTTCCTCGCCCAGACGCGGCGGCACCGGTATCAGGATTTCCGCGGTCCCTTCCTGCTGGCGCTCGCCCTGATCCCGCAGCTCCTCATAGGCCGCGATGCGCGCCTTCTGCTTGGCGTGCCGGGCCCGCGGGGCCATGCGGACCCATTCGAGCTCGCGCTCCAGGGTCTTCTGATGCGCCGAGGCCTGCTTTTCCTCCAGGGCCAGGCGTTTGCTCTTCTGCTCGAGCCAGGAGGAGTAGTTGCCCTCCCATGGAATGCCCGCGCCGCGGTCGAGCTCCAGGATCCAGCCGGCGACGTTGTCCAGGAAGTACCGGTCGTGGGTCACCGCCACGATGGTGCCGGGGAAATCCCGCAGGTGGCGCTCCAGCCAGGCCACCGACTCCGCGTCCAGGTGGTTGGTGGGCTCGTCGAGCAGCAGCATGTCGGGCTGCTCCAGCAGCACTCGGCAGAGCGCCACGCGGCGCTTCTCGCCCCCGGAAAGCGTGGAGATGCTGGCGTCGCCGGGGGGAAGCCGGAGCGCATCCATCGCGATGTCGATCGTGCGGTCCAGCTCCCAGAGTCCCAGTGCGTCGATGCGCTCCTGCAGCGTCCCCTGCTTCTCAAGGAGCTTGTTCATCTGGATGTCGTCCATGGGTTCGGCAAACCGGGCGCTGATCGCCTCGAACTCGGTCAGCATCGCGCGCTGAGTCCGGACCGCCTCTTCGACGTTGCCCCGCACGTCCTTGGTGGGATCGAGGGCGGGCTCCTGAGGCAGGTAGCCGATCCGGATGCCGTCCGCGGGGCGGGCGTCCCCCTGAAAGTCCTTGTCCACCCCGGCCATGATGCGCAGGAGCGTGCTCTTGCCGGCGCCATTCGAGCCCAGCACGCCGATCTTGGCGCCCGGAAAGAAGGCGAGGTATATCCCCTTCAGGATCTCCCGGCTGGGCGGGACGACCTTGCGGAGATTTGCCATCGTGTAGATGTATTGAGGATTGGCCATAGCCGGACAAACTTAGTACCCTCCCCCCCGGCGGAGAAACGGCCGAACCCCGGCCTACGTACTATTGTTGCTTGCGTTTCGCGAGGCCCCACTCACAGGTTAGGACCCATGACTGCTCCTACCGCTCGACTTGCGCTGCCGGCCCTCCTGCTCGCTGCCTCGGCGAGCGCCGTGGCCGCCCAGAAGCCGCCCTGCGCTCCTGGCAACGATGGTCTCACCCTGCCCAAGGGATTCTGCGCCGTGATGGTGGCGGAGAGCCTGGGACGGGTCCGCCACCTGGCCGTGGCACCCAATGGGGACATCTTCGCCGCCAAGGCCGGCGCGAAGGGAGGCATCGTGGTGCTCCGGGACATATCCGGCGACGGCCGGGCGGAGACCATCGCCAACTTCTATGAAGGGGCGGGGGGCAGCGGCATCGTCCTCGGGCCCGACGCGGTCTACTTCGCGCAAACCGACAAGATCCTCCGCTTTCCCTGGCACCCCGGCGCCCTGGCGCCGGAGGGTGCGCCCGAGGTCGTCGCGGCGGGGCTTCCAACCGACGGCCACGGCGAGAAAGGACTCGCGCTCGGCCGCGACGGCGCGCTGTTCGTCTCGTTCGGCTCCCGGACCAACAGCTGCCAGCCGCCAGAGGGAGATCGCAAGGGCCCAACCCCCGGCATCAATCCCTGCGTTGAGCTCCTGCAGCGCGCGGGCGTCTGGCGCTTCGACTCCCGCAAGCTCAACCAGACCCCGGCCGACGGGAAGCGCTGGGCCACCGGGCTCCGCAACGCGATGTCGATCTCGGTCGATCCCGCCACCGGGATTCTGTATTCCGGCGTGCATGGCCGGGACAACCTGACCGAGAACTGGAAGTTCCCGGCGGAGGAAGGACGGGAGAATCCTGCCGAGACCTTCTACGCGCTCACCGAAGGAACCGATGCCGGCTGGCCCTATTGCTACTTCGACTCCCGCCAGAAGGTGAAGCTCCAGAACCCCGAATACGGCGGCGACGGGACCAAGGTGGGTGACTGCGGCTCCAAGGCCGATCCGGTGGCCTCCTTCCCGGGGCACTGGGCCCCCAACGCGACCACGATCTACCGTGGCACCCAGTTCCCCCGCGAGTACCGGGGCGGCGCGTTCATCGCCTTTCACGGCTCCTGGAACCGCGCCCCCGCGCCGCAGCAGGGCTACCGGGTCGAGTTCGTGCCCTTGCAGAACGGAAAGTCCTCCGGCACGCCCATGGATTTCGCCACGCCCTCGGGCGAGCCGACCTCCATCCGGTTTTCCGGCCTGGCGGTGGGCCCCGATGGATCGCTGTACGTCGGCGCGGACGCCAACGGGAAAATCTGGCGGGTGATGTACCGGCCGTAGCGGGCCGTGTAGATTAGATGACCTCCATTTGGAAGGAGCAGCAATGAAATCCAGCGTGGTGATGCTTCTGGGCCTGGCCGCCGTGCCGCTCGCGGCTCAGCAGCCCGCTTCGCCCCCGCCCGGGCCGACGCCGCTCGCCGTGGGAGTCGAGGCGCCGGACTTCACTCTCCCGGCGTCCACCATCGTGGGGCTGAGCGCGAAGCCGGTCCACCTCAAGGACCTGCGCGGCAAGACGGTCGTCCTCGCCTTCTTCTATCGGGCCCGGACCAAGGGCTGAACGGTCCAAATGGACGCGTACCGTGATCAGTACGCGACGGTGTTCGGCGATACCTCGAAGGTGCGGCTGCTGGCCATCAGCGTCGATCCGGATACGATGCAGGCGGCCTGGGCCAAGGAAAAGGGCTATGCCCCGTGGACGTTCCTGAGTGATTCCGGCGCGGTGGTCGGAACCGCCTATGGCGCTACCCGGGCCATCCCCAGCGGACTGCTCGACAACCGGACCCTGTTCGTGGTGGACATGACCGGCAAGATCGCGCACGTGATGGCGCCGTTCCGCGAGACCGACCCGACCGCCTACACCGATCTCGGGGCGGCCATCAAGAAGGCCTCCGGCGGGCCCTGAACCGAGGGCGCCGGAACCGGAGCTTCACGCATGAGGCGGGGGGTGCCCCCCGCCTTTATGTTTCCCCCCACGCCATGTCTTCCGACGACTCCCGGCAGCGCCTCACCGTGGTCATCGCGGGTCACGTCGATCACGGCAAGAGCACCGTGATCGGCCGCCTGCTGGTCGAGACCGGCTCCCTTCCTGAAGGAAAGCTGGAACAGATCCGCGCCCTCTGTCAGCGGACCGGCCGGCCCTTCGAGTACGCCTACCTGCTCGATGCGCTGAAGGACGAGCGGGCCCAGGGCATCACCATCGACACCGCCCGGGTCTTTCTCAATACCCCTACCCGCGAATACCTGGTGCTCGACGCGCCGGGACACGTGGAGTTCGTGCGCAATCTCGTCACCGGTGCATCGCGCGCCGAAGCGGCGCTGCTGGTCATCGATGCGCATGAAGGGGTGCGGGACAATTCCCGGCGGCATGGATACCTGCTCGGTCTGCTGGGCGTGAGCCAGCTCGCGGTGGTGGTGAACAAGATGGACCTGGCCGGGCACGACGAGCAGGCCTTCCGCCGCGTGGCCGCGGAGTACACCGCCTTTCTGGCCGGCATCGGGCTGGTGCCCGCGAGCGTGATTCCCTCGAGCGCGCGCGACGGCGACAACATCGCCGTGCGCTCGGATCGCATGCCCTGGTATGCCGGCCCCACCGTGCTGGAGGCGCTGGAGGGATTTCGCGCGGCGGAGGCGCCGTCGAGCGCGCCGTTCCGGATGCCGGTGCAGGACGTCTACAAGTTCACCGGGAACGGCGATGACCGCCGCATCGTGGCCGGCACCATCGAGAGCGGCAGGCTGGCCGTCGGCGACGAAGTGGTGTTCTACCCGTCGGGCAAACGCGCCCGGGTCAGGAGTCTCGAGGCCTTCGGCGGGAAGTCGCCCCGCGAAGCCGCCGCCGGGCAGGCGGCGGGGTTCACCCTCGACGAGCAGATCTACGTCACCCGGGGCGAGCTCGTGGCCCGGGCCGGCGAGCCCCGGCCCGAGGTGACGTCGCGCCTTCGGGTCGGCCTGTTCTGGCTGGGCCGCCGCCCGCTGGTGCCCGGGCGCGAGTACCTCCTCAAGCTCGGCAGCGCGCGGGTTCCGATGCAGGTCGAGACGATCCATCGTTCGCTCGACGCCGCCTCGCTCGAGGTACGGTCTCCCGCGGAGGCGGTCGAGCGACTCGAGGTGGCCGAGTGCACCCTCGCACTGGGGCGGGCCATTGCGGTGGACCCGGCCGACCGGATCCCCGCCACGGCGCGGTTCGTGATCGTAGATCAGTACGACATCGCCGGAGGCGGCCTGGTGCGCGAGGCCCTGGCCGACGCGCAGCGTCCCCTGCGCGACCGGGTCCTGCTCCGAAACTACAAGTGGGAAACCAGCTTCATTCCCGCGGAGCGCCGGGCGGCCCGCTATCGCCAGCAACCGACCCTGCTGCTGCTGACCGGCCCCCGCGACGTGGACCGGAAGCGACTGGCCAAGGCGCTGGAATCCCGCCTCTTCGAGGAAGGACAGATCGTCTACTTCCTCGGCATGGCCAACCTGCTCTACGGCGTGGATGCCGACCTGGGCCGGGCCGCCGAAGACCGCGCCGAGCACATGCGGCGCCTGGCCGAGATCGCCAACCTGCTCCTCGATGCCGGCGTGCTGCTGGTGGTCACCGCGGCCGAGCTCACCGCCGCGGACCTCGACCTGATCGCCACCGGCGTCCCGCCCGGGCAGATCCTCACCGTGTGGCTGGGCGATGACCCCGGGGCCGACCTGCCGGTCGATCTGCGGCTCTCGGAAGGGGAGGCCGCCAGCTCCGGGGTCGAGCGGCTCCGGGGGCTGCTCGCCGCGCGGGGGGCATTCCTCGATGCCGGGGGAAAGGCGCTGGAGCGGATGCCGCCTGGGGTGGTCTGGTTCACCGGCCTCTCCGGCTCCGGCAAGAGCACCGTGGCCGACTGGGTGGCGGAGGAGCTCACCCGCCGCGGACTTCGGGTGGAGCGCCTCGATGGAGACTCGGTGCGCCGGAGCCTTCCGGGTGTGGGCTTTACCCGGAAGGAGCGCGACGAGCACATCCGCCGGATCGGTCACCTGGCGAGCACCCTGGAGTCGAATGGCATCTTCGTCATCGCCTCGTTCGTCTCTCCATACGCTGAAAGCCGGGCCTTCGCTCGCGCCGCCGCCCGATCCTTCATCGAGGTCTACGTGGCGACGCCGCTCGCGGTCTGCGAAATCCGCGATACCAAGGGCCTCTATGCGAAGGCCCGCCGGGGAGAGCTCGCCAACTTCACGGGCATCAACGATCCCTACGAGCCGCCGCGAGCCCCCGACGTCACGATCGACACCAGCCGGGAGACGGTGGAGGAGGCGGGGCGCAAGGTGCTGGAGGCCCTGGAGCGCCGGAGCGCGGCATCGTGAAGCCGATGGATCACCTCGACCGCCTCGAGGCGCTGAGCGTGCACCTGCTGCGGGAGGCGTACGCCGGCTTCCCCCGGCTCTGCATGCTCTGGTCGATCGGCAAGGACAGCACTGTCCTGCTCTGGCTCACCCGGAAGGCCTTCTTCGGCCATGTGCCGTTCCCCCTGGTACACATCGACACCTCCTTCAAGATTCCCGAGATGATTGCGCACCGCGACCGCCTGGCCCGGGAGTGGCGGCTGCCGATGGTGGTGGGCCGGAACGATGCGGCGCTGGCGGAGGGCCGGACCTTCCCGGCCGGCGCGCTGGACCGGATCGGGTGCTGCGGCGTGCTCAAGACCGAGGCGCTGGCCCGCACGCTGAATGGAGAGGGCGTCCGGCTCCGCATGAACCCGGATAGCGGCGCCTACGAGCCCGATCCCGACCGCGAGCCGTACACCGGGGTGATCGTGGGGGTCCGCGCCGATGAGGAGGGGAGCCGTTCCAAGGAACGCTATTTCTCGCCCCGGTCGGCCCGGAACGAGTGGGATATCGGCGAGCAGCCCCCCGAGTTCTGGAATCAGTACAAAACAGACTTCGCGCCGGGCACCCACCTGCGGATTCACCCGCTGCTGGACTGGACCGAGCTGAACATCTGGGAGTACATCGACCGCGAAGACATTCCGACGGTGTCCCTGTACTACAACCAGGGTGGCGGCACCCGGTACCGCTCGCTGGGTTGCGCGCCCTGCACCCGGCCGGTGCAATCGGAAGCGCGCACGCCGCGGGAAATCATCGAGGAGCTCCGCAGCGGACAGTTTGCGCGGGTGGCGGAGCGGTCCGGCCGGGCCCAGGATGCGGAGGATGGCGGCGGGCTGGAGACCCTGCGGAGGCATGGGTACATGTAACCCGCTTCCCGCTACCCCAGGTACCCCAGCCCGCTCAGCCGTTCGCGGATAATCCGCTCCCCTTCTGCCGACAAGCCGCCGCCGTCCCCGCCGTCACTCCGGCGCGCGCCGGCCAGCGACTTGCCCTGCATCGTCGACGGGACGTCGGAGCCGGAGAGCGTCAGCAGGGTCGGCGCCAGGTCGAGCAGGCGCACGCCCCGCATCTCGCCCAGCTGGGGCCAGCCCGGCCCGGCCAGGATGAACCCGCCGTGTTGAGCGTGGTTGCAGTCGTCGGGGCCGGTGTCGTTCTCCTGCACCACCAGCTCCGGGTATCCCACGCCGCCGATCGATCGGTAGGCCAGCGCGCCGAAATGCACGATCAGGTCCGGCGCTACATTGCGGACGGTGCGGTAGATCTCCTCGGGCTTGAACACCAGCGTCCCCGGGACCGTGGCCTCGAGCCGGGCCTTCATCTCGTCGCGGAAGCGCTCGTATTCCGCCGGGTCGATGGTGCCCTCCGGCTCCCGCCCTTGCACGTTGAAGAACACCCGGGCGTAGTAACCGCCTTCACTCCACACCCGGGTCTTCCCCCACTCCACCGAGAGCCGGCCGAACGGCGTGATCGTTTTCGGGTACTCGGTGAGCGTGAGCAGGCCTTCCCGGATCAGCCACTCGTTCACGCAGAAGCCGCCGTCCAGCCGCCGCGCGCCGTGATCCGAGGTCACCAGCACCAGGGTGTCGTCGTCGAGCAGTTCGAGCAGCCGCCCGATTTCCTGGTCGAGGTGGAGGTAGTAATCCCGGATGATGTTGGCGAACTCGCTCCCCGGCTCGTGCCGCACGTGCAGCGGATCGTGGTAGCGCCAGAAGCCGTGGTGCACCCGGTCGAGTCCGATGTCGACGAACTGGAAGTAGTCCCACTCCACGGCCTTCAGGTAGTGCCGCACCACCTGGAACAGCTTGCGGCTCATCCGGAAGATGCTCTCGCGCAGCCAGGCCTTGTTCTCGGTGCGATAGCCTTTGACGTCCACCTCATATTGTCCGACCAGCGTGGCGATCTCGTCCTTGAT
Source organism: Gemmatimonadota bacterium (assembly GCA_041486305.1). Taxonomy (GTDB): domain Bacteria; phylum Gemmatimonadota; class Gemmatimonadetes; order Gemmatimonadales; family GWC2-71-9; genus JABFSM01. The sequence goes on along the minus strand of JBGPLG010000004.1, from coordinate 29,844 downwards.
CCGCGCCGGATAGGTGTACTCGTCCCGGGCGGGATCGGGCGTCAGGAAGCAGCCGACGCAAATGCCGTTCACCTTGCGGGGCGGATACGAAGGGGGTACCCCGATGATCACCGAGCGCTTGCCCTCGCGGGCCAGCTGGTCCCAGATCGCCAGCTCCTGGATGGAGCGCGAGTTCGCAATGGAGAGCCCGGCATAGCTGTGATCGGTCCGGTTCCGGAACCCGTACACGCCGAGGGTGCCGGGGTCCTGGCTGGTGGCCAGGCACATCCAGGCCGGCACGGTGATGGGGGGAATCACGCTCTCCAGGCGCCCATAGGCGCCGGCCGACATGAGCCGGCGGAGATTCACCAGGCGCTCATCGGCCAGCAGAATCTCCGGCGCGGCGCAGTCGAGGCCGATGACGAGGATCTTCATGCCAGCAAGTTAGCCCCCACCATGTCCGGCCCCGCCGGAACTCCCAGTGCACCGAGGATGGTCGGGGCCAGGTCGAGCATGCGGGGCTGTCCGGTGCGAAACGGCCGGCTCATGAACAGAATGCCCGGCACCAGGGAGGGATGCACGATGTGATCGCCGCCCCAACGCCTGGTGTTGTCCTCGAACACGCCGGCTCCGATCCCGCCGAGCGCCGTGGTCCAGGAGGCGCGATAGCCGCGCTCGAAGAGGGTCAGCAGATCCGGTGCGTCGGTCGTGGCCGGCCCGTGGTAGAGTTCCTCCCGAGCCATCACGCTCCGGACCGCCGGCAGCCCGGTCGCCGGGTCGGGAAGTCCTCGCAGTCCGTTCTGGATGGCCTCGGCGACCGACTCCGCGCCGGCTTCCCCCACGATGCCCTGCCCCTCCCGGCCTTTCCGGTTGAGATAGATCCCGCCGAGCCCCAGCGCGTACGCCTTGGTGCGGCCCCAGTCGACCTCCCGGAAGAATTCACCACTCGCTTCCGGGGGCGCGCCACCCTTCAGCGCAAGGAACCCGTGCTGATACAACCAGCCATTCAGATGCACTCCCCGCCTGAAGCTGGTGAAGCCATGGTCGCTGAGCACGATCACCAGCGTGTCTGGGTCCGCCGCCCCGGCCACCCGCCCCACGATGGTGTCGAGCCGGCGGTAGTGATCCGCGATCGCGCCGCGGTACGCCGGGTCGCAGCCGGTGGCGTTCGCCGGGTGGTCCGGTTCCAGGAACCTCCAGAACATGTGCTGCAGCCGGTCCGGCGTGTCGAACAGGCAGAAGAGCAGCCCCCGGTCATGGCGCGCCAGCTCCAGATCCAGCATCGCCTCCCGCTCCCGCATCACGATGTCGCACTGGGCCAGGAACGCGGCCTCGTCGATCCTCCCGTTCACCAGCCCGGTGTGATCCTCGACCATGCCGGCCGTGTAGTAGCTGCCGATGCGCTGCTCCAGCTCACCGGCGTAGTCCCACGGCGCGCTGATCGGAAACGGCGGGGCATCCGCGGTGAAGTTGACCGGGGAGGCGTACAGGGCAAATCCGGCCCCGGCGTCCGGGAGAAAGAAACGAACCTGCCCCGCGACCGACTGGAGCAGGCCGAGCTTGAATTTCACCTTGAGCCACGGCCCCCACGCTCCCTGTGAGAGCTCGCAGCTCTGTCCCCCCAACCGGATCACCACGCCGCCGGTGGAGCTCACCTCCGCGGTCAGGTCGATGGTGGCGTCTCCGCCCCGCGGCAATCGCGGCCCCACCAGTTGGGTCCGGACCCGACCGTCTTCCAGGGTCACCCGGGTGACCCGTTCGCTCTCCCCCTGCGTCACGCCGTCGCGCGTGGTGAAATATGTCGGCGTGCCCAGACCCCCGCGCAGATCCGGCACCCCCATTCCGCCCAGCAGCCGCCCCTTCACTTCGTCGGGGGGATAGGTGCAGGGGCACCTGATCACCGTGGAGCCGATGCCGGCCCGGGCGAGCAACTCCCAGATCGGCGTGCCGCGGCGGAGATTCACGGCCTTCGGCGGGACGAAGGCGTTCTTTTGTTCGTAGCGATTGAGTGACAGGTCCGGCAGGTAGGTGCTCGGGTCCCGCCTCAGGAAATCGAAGATGCCGTGCACCCCGGGATTGGCGCCGGTGGCGAAGGTGGACCAGGCGACCGGGGTCTGGGCGGGATAGGTGGTGGCGAGGCGGTCGTACCCGCCCGCTCCCCTGAGCCTGGCGAACGCGGGAAGCGCTCCCGCGGCCATCATGGATTCGACCAGGCTCGGCTCGAGTCCGTCCAGGCCGAGCACCACGACGCGGCGGACGGCGCCCACCGCTGGCTAGCGGCGGCCGGCGAGCCGGGCGAACAGGTTGCCGACCGAGCGCCCGATGCCCTTGCACAGGGCCTTGGTGCGATGCCAGAACATCACGGCAACACCAACCACCGCCGCGATCGCGGAGGCGAGGGGCATTGCGGTGTCCGGTCCGAGGTACATGAGTGCTCCGCCGTCTGGCTTCCGGAAGACTTGGGCAATATAGGCCCGCGACGGAGCCATTTCTATTCCGGCACGGTGCGCTCGACCGCCTCCGCGAGCGCCTCGGGTGTGGGGTCGATTTCGCGAATCGCCTCCGCTCCGGCGCCGGTCAGCAGGATCTCCGGGTCCTTGAGCATGTGGCCGGTAAGGACCGCCACGACCCGGGCGTCCGCCGACATCTTTCCGGTGGCGGTGAGATGGCGGATTCCCGCCACGGCGGCCGCGCTGGCCGGCTCGCATCCGACCCCGGCGTGGTCGATCACCTGTTTGGCCGCCAGAATCTCGGCGTCGGTGACGCTCAGCACGACGCCGTCGGTAAACCGGATCGACTGGACCGCCCGGTCCCACGAGGCGGGATCGCCGATCCTGATCGCGGTGGCCACCGTGGCCGCCTCGACTCGGACCCGCTGCAGGAACTCGCCGGCAAATCCACGCGCGAATGGCGCCGCGCCCTGGGCCTGGACCACCGCCAGCCGGGGCACCCGGTCGATGAGTCCCCATGCGAGCGCCTCCTCCAGCGCCTTCCCGAACGCCGCCGTGTTTCCCAGGTTTCCCCCCGGGAGAATGATCCAGTCGGGCGCCTCCCACCCGAGCTGCTGCAGCAGCTCGAGGACGATGGTCTTCTGACCCTCGAGCCGGAACGGATTGACGCTGTTGAGGAGGTAGAGACCGAGCAGCTCGCTCGAGGCCTCGACCAGCCGGAGGCAGGCGTCGAAGTCGCCCCGGATCGCGAGGACCCGGGCTCCGTAGCCCACCGTCTGCGCCAATTTCCCCCGGGCTACCTGGCCGGAGGGCACCAGCACGAATGCCGGCAGTCCGGCCTGTGCCGCGTAGGCGGCGAGCGAGGCAGACGTATTGCCGGTCGACGCGCAGACCACCGCGCGGGCGCCGATCCGAACCGCCTGGGTGAGCCCCACCGTCATGCCCCGGTCCTTGAACGAGCCGGTGGGATTGTGGCCCTCGTGCTTGAGGAACAGGTCCGACACGCCGGCCCACTCGGCGATGCGCTCGCGGTAGAGCAGGGGGGTGTTGCCCTCGGGAAACGAGACCGGGTTGGGGCCCGCGGTGGGCATCACCATCTCCTGGAAACGCCACACCCCGGACGCGGTGGTGTCCGGTCGGGTACAGCAGCGGGTCTGGAACAACCCGCGCAACACCGGTCCGGGAAGGTCCGGGGGCCGGTGTCTCACTTCCAGCAGGTCGCCACAGGCGCGGCAGCGCACCGCGGGGTCAGTCTCCAATGCCTCATTGCCGCAGGCAATACAGACCTGCCAGGAGGGCGGTCGGGAGGTCGAGAAGCTCAAAGGGCGCGGGCTCCCACCAGGTCCGGCGTGGCGACGCGGGTCGTGCAGTGAATACCGAGGCCGGCATAAGCGGCCGCCATCGCGGTGCCGATCCGCTCGGCGGACTGGTCGTCTCCGGCCAGCGCGAAGGCGGTCGGGCCGCTACCCGAAATGGAGCAGCCCAGCGCCTGGGCGGCCATGGCCGCGCGCTTGGCTTCGGTGAACCCGGTCAGCAACGGGCCCCGCGCCGGCTCGGCGATCCGGTCGTCGATCGCTCGCCCCAGCAGGGGGAGGTCGCCCGCGTAGGCGGCGGCGACGATGGCGCCGACCTGGGCCGCCTGATGGACCGCCACCTCGCGCGACACCAACGCCGGCAGCACGGCCCGGCCGTCGCGCGTATTCATCGAGCGGTCGGGATGCGCCAGGACCACCCGCAACCCGGCCGGCACCGGCAGGCATACCAGGTCCAGCGGATCCATGGATCGGATCAGCACCAGCCCTCCCAGCACGATGGCGACGATGTTGTCGGCGTGGCGGCCCGCGACCACCGTCTCCGCTTCGAGGGCGGCCAGGATCAGTGCCTCGTCGGGAAGCGGCCGGTCGAGCAGCAGATTCGCCGCCAGCGCGCCGGCCACCGCGGACGCGGCACTCCCTCCCTGTCCCCCCGCGAGCGGCAGCCCCTTCCGGACCCGGAGCCGCACGCCGAAGCCGGCCTCGGCCCGGCGAAGCACCTCGTTCGCGGCAATGCCGCTGGAATGCGCGGCCGGGTCGGTGGGAAGGGCAGGATGGCCGGGATCGGCGATGATCACGCCCGCCTCGCCGTGCCGCTCCGCGATGACCTCATCGCCGGCACCGCCGACCGCCAGGCCGAGAATATCCAGGCCCGGTCCGAGGTTGCCGACGGAGCCGGGAGCAAAGACGTGGACCTGTGCGGGCATCGGAGGATTGTATACTTCCGTCGGTCGCCGGGACAGGGAACCGGAATTCCCCGTTTCGCCGGCTCCCTGGTCACTGACCCCTGACCCCTGAACTCATGCGCATCGCCGTTCTACGGGAAACCGCCCCGCACGAGAATCGTGTGGCCCTGGTTCCGCTCACTGTTCAGCGCCTGGTCAAGGCCGGCCACGAGGTGGCGGTCCAGTCGGGCGCGGGTGAAGCCAGCTTCCTCCCGGACGCGGACTATGCGGCCGCCGGCGCCACGGTCCTGGCCGAGGCGGCCGCGGTGCTGGCGGGAGCGGGTATCCTGGTCTCGGTCCAGCGGCCCTCCCGGGAGGCCCTGCAGCAGCTTCCCGCCGGCGCCCTGGTGATCGGGCTGTTGCAGCCGGCCTCGGCTGCCGACTACCTCACCGCAGCCGTCCCCCGGGGCCTCACCCTGCTCTCGATGGAGCTCGTACCGCGGACCACCCGCGCCCAGGCGATGGACGTCCTCTCCTCGCAGGCCACAGTGGCAGGATACGCCGCGGTGCTGCTGGGAGCGGCTCGGCTCGCCCGCCTGCTTCCGATGATGACGACCGCGGCCGGCACCATTCCTCCCGCCAAGGTGTTCGTGGTGGGCGCCGGCGTCGCGGGGCTCTCGGCGATTGCCTCGGCCCGCCGGCTCGGCGCTGTGGTGTCGGCGTTCGATGTGCGACCCGCGGTGCGCGAGGAGGTCCAGAGCCTCGGCGCGGCCTTCGTTGAAGCCGCCGCGGTAACCGCGGCCGCCGAGGGCGCCGGAGGATACGCCAAACAGCTGGGAGATGAACAGCAGCGCAACGTGCTGGCCGCCATCGCGAAGCACATTCCCGGGATGGACCTCGTCATCACGACCGCGCAGATCCCCGGCAAGCCTGCCCCCCGGCTGATCACCGAGGAAATGATCGCTACGATGAAGCCGGGCTCGGTCATCGTGGACCTGGCGGTCGAGAGCGGGGGCAACTGCGCGCTCTCCAGGCCGGACGAACCGGTCTCCGCGCACCACGTGACGATTCTCGGACCGGTCAACCTCGCCGCCACGATCCCCCAGCACGCCAGCCTCATGTACAGCAGAAACCTGCAGAATCTGCTCGAGTATCTGATCAAGGACGGGCGGCCCAGCCTGGCGCCCGATGACCCCATCACGGGCCCGATGGCGTTGGCGCGAGGCGGCGCCCCCGTCGCGCCCTGAACCCCAGCGGCCGGAGCGAGGATGTCCCTGACCACGGTAATTCAGCTCTACGTGTTCGTCCTGGCGGGCTTCGTCGGCTACCAGGTGATCAGCCGGGTTCCACCCCTCCTGCATACCCCACTGATGTCGGCCGCCAATGCCCTCACCGGCATCTCGCTGGTGGGGTCACTGGTGGCCGCGGGCAGCAATCACGGCACCCTCAGCAACGTCATGGGTTTCATCGCCGTCATCTGCGCCACGGTGAACGTGGTGGGCGGGTTCCTCATCACCGACCGGATGCTCAAGATGTTCAAGCGCGACGACCGGAAGTCCAAGTGACCGGGAGCCTGCCGCTTCGCGAGCTGATCATCCAGGGTACCTACCTGGTGAGCTCGGTCTTCTTCATCGTCGGGCTCCGGGGATTGAGCAGCCCCGAGAAGGCCCGCGCCGGGATGGGCTACGCGGCGGTCGGGATGCTGCTCGCCATCGTGGGCACCCTGATCCACGCCGAGATCGTGAGCTACACCTGGGTGTTCTGGGGGCTGCTGGCCGGCACGACGATCGGAATAGTGATCGGACGGCCCCTCTTCATCACGGTCCCCATGACTGCGATGCCCCAGTGGGTGGCCCTGTCCCACGCGGCCGGCGCCGTGGCGGCCACGCTGGTGGGCGTCAACGAGTACATGCTGCTTTCGGCCGCGGGGACCCTCCCCGCCGGGACCATGGCCGCGTTGGGGTTCGAAGTACTCCTGGGCGCCCTCACGGTCACCGGCAGCATCATGGCGTTCGGCAAGCTCCAGGAGATCCTGCCGGGACGCCCGGTCACCTGGCCGCTGCAGAACGTGATGAACCTGGTGCTGCTGACCGGGGCGCTGGGGCTGGTGGTGGCGCTCATGCTCCACCCGGAGCACTCGGCCTACTTCTGGGTGATGCTGGCTATCGCCGCCAGCCTGGGAGTGCTCATGGTGCTCCCCATCGGCGGGGCCGACATGCCGGTGGTGATCTCCCTGCTCAACGCCTACGCCGGCCTCTCGGCGTCCGCCATGGGATTTGCCCTCGACAACAACCTCCTCATCATCGTCGGTGCGCTGGATGGTGCCTCGGGACTCCTGCTCTCGATCCTGATGTGCAAGGCGATGAACCGCTCTTTCACCAACGTCCTGTTCGGCGCGTTTGGCGCCCCGGCGGCTGCGGCGGGGAAGCTCGCCGACGGCCGCGAGATGCGCGCGATCACACCGGAGGATGCCGCGGTGCGGCTGGGGTATGCCCGGCTGGTCGTGGTGGTGCCCGGCTATGGTTTGGCGGTGGCCCAGGCCCAGCATGCCCTCCGCGAGCTGACCGACCTCCTCGAGAAGCGCGGAGTGGAGGTCAAGTACGCGATTCACCCCGTGGCCGGCCGGATGCCGGGCCATATGAACGTGCTGCTCGCCGAGGCGAACGTCCCCTACGACCGGCTGTTCGACATGGAGGAGGTGAATGGAGAGTTCCCTCGTACCGACGTCGCCCTGGTGATCGGGGCCAACGACGTGGTCAACCCCGCCGCCCGGACCGACCCCTCAAGTCCGATCTACGGCATGCCGATCCTGGATGTCGACAAGGCCCGCTCGGTGATGGTCCTGAAGCGCGGCAAGGGGGCCGGCTTCGCGGGCATCGAGAATGAGCTCTTCTTCGAGCCCAAGACCTTCATGTTGTTCGGTGATGCCAAAGCCTCCCTCGCACGCCTGGTTACGGAAGTTAAATCCATGTAATGCGTGCACTTCCGGTTTGGTTGAGCGTCCCCTCTCCGATGGCAAATATCTGGATGATGGGAATTGCGGCCGAGGGAGGGTACGGGATCCGTTCTTCTAGTGGTTTGAGGTGTCCAGAAAACGGTAAGTCCCGCAAACCTGTGGAGCGCATCATTTTATCTAACCCCTTGATTTTTCGTGGTTTAGGTGGTATATTCATGGCTTGGGTTTGAATTGACTGAAAAGCGAATTCCCGCCAACAGGATGGCAAAAACACGCAAGGACGAAGGAGGCAGCGGCGTGGCAACAGCTCCTCGCACCAAGCGTAACGCAGTCAAGCCGGCCCAGATCGCCAAGGCGGTCGATGAGGGCCGGGAAAGCCTCGATCTCTACCTGGACGAGATCAGCCGGGTTCCCCTCCTCTCTCGGGACGAGGAAATGGAGCTGGCCCGCAAGGCTTTCCGTGGCAACGTGGCGGCTCAGGAACGGCTGGCACGCCACAACGTGCGTTTCGTGGTGTCGGTGGCAAAGAAGTTCCAGAACCGCGGGGTCCCGCTCGTCGATCTGATCGGCGAGGGGAACCTGGGGCTGATGACGGCCGCCCGGAAGTTCGATCCGGACCGCGGGGTCAAGTTCATCTCCTACGCGGTCTGGTGGATCCGGCAGGCGGTGCAGGCGGCAATCGCCCGGCACGGCCGTCCGGTGCGGGTACCGCTCAACCGGACAGCAGACCTGTCCCGGCTGGGCCGCACCACGACCTTGCTCAAGGAAAAGCTGGGCCGGATGCCGACCACCGAGGAGCTGGCCCGTGCCACCGGCCTGACTCCGGAGGCGGTCCGATCCCTCTCCGCCCTCAACTCCGAGGCGGTGCGGCTGGACCACCCCACTCGGGATGGAGACGGCAACGAGCGGATCGAGCGGTTCGCGGCCGACCAGGAAGGCACCGACGCCGGCACCATGGCCAACAGCCAGACTCAGGACATCGAGGCTGCGCTCGCCACGCTGCCCCCGCGGGACGCCAAGGTGCTCCGGCTGTACTTCGGTATCGAAGACGGGCAGAGCCGGACCCTGGAAGAAATCGGCCGCATGATGGGCGTCACCCGGGAGCGGATTCGCCAGCTCCGAGACCGCGCGCTGGTTCGCCTGCGCGAAGGAGAGACCGGCGAGCGGTTGAAGGACCTGGTTGCCTGACGCTAATCCGCTACCACGCTAGGAAGAGCCCCCGGGGAATCATCCCTCGGGGGCTTGTAGTTTTCGTAGCGTCGTAGCGTCGTAGCGTCTTCGCGTCTTAGCCTCCTGCCAGGAACTTCCGCAGCACCCGAGGCAAGATCCCCCCGTGATTCAGGTACTCGACTTCCACCGGCGAGTTGAGCCGCACCACCGCCTGGAACGAGGTCGTCTTCCCATTCTCCGCCCTGGCGGTGACCGTCACCCGTCCATTGGGCACCAGCCCCTGGGCAAGTCCAGTGATATCGAAGACCTCGCGCCCGCTCAGGCCCAGTGCCTGCCGTGACTGTCCCGGTTCGTAGGCCAGCGGAAGCACGCCCATGCCGACCAGATTGCTGCGGTGGATCCGCTCGTAGCTTTCCGCCAGCACGGCCCGTGCCCCGAGGAGCAGAGTTCCCTTGGCGGCCCAGTCGCGGCTCGAGCCGGTGCCGTACTCTTTGCCGGCGAGGACCAGGAGGGGCCTACCTTCGGCCTGGTATTTCATCGCGGCGTCGTAGATCGACAACACCTCGCCCGAGGGGATATGGACGGTCCAGTTTCCCTCCTTGTCCGGCACCAGGAGATTCTTGATGCGCACGTTGCCGAAGGTGCCGCGCATCATGACCTGGTGGTTGCCGCGCCGGGCGCCGAAGGTGTTCCACTCGACCTGGGGCACCCCCTTCTCGAGGAGGTAGCGCGCCGCGGGGCCGCTCCTAGGGATTGCCCCGGCCGGAGAGATATGATCGGTGGTGACCGAATCTCCCACCGAAACCAGCACCCGGGCGCCGCGAATGTCCGTCGGCGTGCCGGGCGCGGGGGCCAACCCCTGGAAGAACGGCGGTTCCTGCACGTAGGTGGACTCGGGGTTCCAGGCGAACCGGTCCCCGCCGGGCACGCTGAGCTCGCGCCATTCCTCGTCTCCCTCGAACACCGAAGCGTAGCGGCTCTTGAACAGCTCCGGCTTGAGGCAGGCGGCCATGGTGGCGCGGATCTCTTCCGCCGAGGGCCAGATTTCCTTGAGGAAGACCGGCTTGCCGTCGCTGCCGGCGCCGAGCGGCTGGGTGGTCAGGTCCAGGTCCACCCGTCCGGTGAGCGCGAACGCCACCACCAGCATCGGCGAGGCGAGATAATTGGCGCGCACCTGGGGATGGATTCGCGCTTCGAAATTCCGGTTGCCCGAGAGCACCGCCGCCGCCACCAGCTGATGCCGGTCGATCGCCTCGGCCACCGGCTCCGGGAGCGGGCCGCTGTTGCCGATGCAGGTGGTGCACCCGTAGCCGACCACGTTGAAACCGAGCTTCTCGAACTCCGGCATCAGCCCGGCCGCCTCGAGATACGCGGTGACCACACGGGACCCGGGCGCCATGCTGGTCTTGACCCACGGCTTGCTCGAAAGGCCCCTGGCCAGCGCCTTCCGCGCCAGGAGGCCGGCGCCCACCATCACCGACGGATTCGAGGTGTTGGTGCAGCTGGTAATGGCGGCAATGACCACCAGGCCGTCCTGCGCCGGGACAGCCTCGGCGGAGACGGGCGGGTCGGGTTCGACAGGCTCCCGGGCGTTGGTGGCGCCGGACGATCCCCCTTCCTGGCTCCAGTTGGCGCAGCTGGTTTCCGCCATGGCCCGTCGCGCCGCCGGAGTGCCGGCGGTCATCAGCCCCGGGAGCGAGACCGCGAAATTCCTGTGGAGCTCTCGGAGCGGCACCAGATCCTGGGGCCGGCGCGGCCCCGCCAGGCTCGGCTCGATGGTGCCCAGGTCGAGCGACAGGGTGGTTGTGAACTCGGGGTCCGGGGTGGCGTCGGTGCGGAACAGGCCGGTTTCCTTGCAGTACCGCTCGGTCCGGGCGGCCTCCCGCTCGCGGCCGGTTCGCTCCAGGTAGCCGACAGATTCCGCGTCCACCGGGAAGAACCCCACCGTGGCGCCGTACTCCGGCGCCATGTTGGCGATGGTGGCGCGGTCGGCCAGCCCCAGCCGGGACAGCCCCGGCCCGTAGAACTCGACGAACTTGTCGACCACGCCCTGTTTCCGGAGCATCTGGGTGACCCGCAGCACCAGATCGGTGGCCGTCGTACCCACCGGCAGGTCGCCGGTGAGCTTCACGCCGACGACTTCGGGGATAAGCATGAAATAGGGCTGGCCCAGCATGACCGCTTCGGCCTCGATTCCGCCGACCCCCCAGCCGAGGACGCCCAGGCCGTTGATCATCGTCGTATGGGAGTCGGTGCCCACCAGGGTATCCGGATAGGCGGTGCGGGCCCCATATTGCTCGCGGAGCTGAACCACCGGAGCCAGGAATTCCAGGTTGACCTGGTGGACGATGCCGGTTCCGGGCGGTACGACCCGGAAATCCCGGAAGGCCCGCTGCGCGAATTTGAGGAGTTGATAGCGCTCGGCATTGCGCTCAAATTCCAGCGCTACATTCTGGCGGAATGCGTCGGCCGTCCCGTAGTGGTCCACCTGTACCGAGTGATCGATCACCAGATCACAGGGCACGACCGGGTTGATCCGGCCCGCATCTCCGCCCATCCTGGCCATCGCATCGCGCATCGCGGCGAGGTCCACGACGCAGGGCACGCCGGTGAAATCCTGGAGCACGACCCGGGCCGGCATGAAGGGGATTTCACCTCCCGAAGCTGGGGCCGGGCTCCACCGGGCCAGGGCCTCCACGTGCTCCGGGGTCACCGGCCCCCGGCCGGCGTGACGCAAGGCGTTCTCGAGCAGGACGCGGATCGAGAAGGGGAGGCGGTCCAGCGACCCCACGCCCTTGCGCTCCAGCTCGCCCAGGCGGAAGATCACCGCGCGCTCGCCGTCGAGCGTCAGGTCGGCTCGGCTGCCGAAGGGGTCCGGGGTCGCGGTCGGCATGGTGGGGTCGGCTCCGTCGGATGGCGAGGGTGTGCAAGCCCTCTAAGATAAATGCCCGCGCACGGCACGGGAGGGAAGGATAGCGCAGTGGCTGTGGTGCATCCGCTCCCGGTGTCCATCTCCCGGCGCGACGACGGTGTGCTCATCGAATGGGACCAGGCCGGCCATCGGGCGCTCTATCCGGCCCGCGCGCTCCGGCTGGCCTGTCCCTGCGCGGAGTGTGTCGAGGAGATGAGCGGACGACCGCTGCTGGATCCGGCCCGGGTGCCTGAGGATGTGCGCCCGCTTCGGATCGACCTGGTGGGCGCCTATGGGCTCAAAGTACGCTGGAGCGACGGGCACGGCACCGGGATCTACACGTTCGACCGGCTTCGCCGGGACTGCCCCTGCGCGCGCTGCGCCGGGGTCTGAGGGATTCGAGGAGGCGGGATGGTTCTTGGCCGGGACTTCTGGATCGTCATCTGGTTCGGGATCATGCTGCTGGGCCTGCTGGGCTTCGGCGCGTCGATCTACTGGGGCCTGGAGACCAACTGGAGGAATCTGGACGAGCTGCTTCGGGCCATCGGAACCATTGTGGTGTCCACCGGCATGTTGTTGTTGCTCTACGGCGTCGCTACGGAGTTCGGGGAGGTTCTGCTGGTCGTGGCGCTGGTCTTCTTTGTTCTCGCCTTCATCTACGGCCGGAAGCACGGCACCCCGGGGCAGCAGCAGGGGGCCGATCCGGACGACGAGCCCGGGGCCGGGCCATGATCCGCCGGATCGTCCGAGCGGCGCGCGCCGCGGGTGGGCTGCTGCTGGCCGCCCCCGCCGTGCTCGCGGGGCAGCAGGCGCTGGGGCCCACCACCGGGGGCACGATCGCGCTGCGACAGGCGGAGCGGATGATCGGCCATACCAAGCGCGCGCTGATGATCGCCGCGCACCCCGACGACGAGGACACCGAGCTGCTCACGGTCCTGGTGCGGGGGCAGGGCGCCGAGGCGGCGTACCTCTCGCTCTCCCGGGGCGAGGGAGGACAGAACCTGATCGGACCCGAGCTCGGCGAGGGGCTGGGCCTGATTCGTACCGAGGAGCTGCTGGGGGCCCGCGCGCTGGACGGAGGCCGCCAGTTCTTCACCCGGGCCTTTGATTTCGGCTTCTCCAAGAACCTCGAGGAGACCGCGCGCTTCTGGCCCCGGGATTCGGTGCTCAAGGATGTGGTGCGGGTCATCCGCAGATTCCAGCCCCAGATCATCATCGCGATCTTCTCGGGCACCCCGCGGGACGGACACGGCCAGCACCAGATGGCGGGCTGGGCCGCGCAAGAGGCCTTCAAGGTGGCCGGAGATCCGGCCCGGTTTCCCGAGCTCGCGCGCGAGGAGGGGCTGGCGCCCTGGACCCCCTCCAAGCTGTACCGGTCGGCCCGGTTCGACGCCACCGGCGCCTCGCTCACGCTCGACGGCGGCGTGCTCGATGCCGATATCGGCCAGTCCTACCGGCAGGTGGCCATGCGGGGCCGCAGTCTCCACCGCTCCCAGGACATGGGTGTGCTCCAGGAGCCGGGACCGTCTGCGATCCGTCTCGCCCTGCTCACCGACCGGACCGGTGCGAGCGACGGCGGCTTCTGGAGCGGCGTGGACACGTCGGCCGCTCCACCGGGTGGCGACGGCATCGCCGCGCGGGACCAGGCCCGCCACGTGGCCGACGCGGCCGCGATCCGCGCCTCGCTGGTCGTCGACGCGTCGACGGCGGACGGCCGCATCGTGCCCGGCCAGGTGGTCCCGGTCCGGATCACGGTGTGGAACGCCGGCCAGCGGCCCGCCGCGGCCGAGTTCGGGCTCGTCGTACCGACGGGATGGTCGGTGGCGCCCTGCGCCGCCAGCCGCGTCACGGTGGAGCCCGGGGCGGTGAGCAGCTGTGTCATGAACGTGACGGTCGCGGAGGACGCGCCGCTCACGACGCCGTATTTCCTCCGGGCTCCTCGCGACGGCGCGATGTACCGGTGGAAGGGCGATCCCGCCAGCTGGGGCGATCCGTTCGAGCCGCCCCCGCTCACCGCGCGGGTTACCCTGACGGCGGAGGGCGGCGCGCCCGTGGTCCAGGAGCGGGAGGTGGTGCACCGCTACCGGGACCAGGCGGTCGGCGAGGTCCACCATCCGATCCTGGTGGTGCCCCGGGTGGACGTGAAGCTCGATCCGGCGGAAAAGGTCTGGCCCACCGGAGTAGGGGCGCCCCAGGCCTACACCGTCACCCTGCAGCACGGGGTGGCGGAGCCGACCTCGGGCGACGTCTCGCTCGAGCTGCCGGCCGGCTGGCCCGCCGTGGCTCCGCAACGGTTTTCGCTGAGCCGCGAAGAGGAGCGCGAATCCATGGTGTTCCAGGTCCGTCCTCCGGCGGGGCTGGTCGCCGGGTCCTACGAGGTGCGCGCGGTGGCCCGCGATTCGGCCGGACACCGGTACTCGTCGGGGCTCAGCAGCGTGGAGTATCCCCATATCAGAATCCGGGCCTGGGCCCGGGAAGCGGTGAGCGCGGTGCACGCCGCGACGATGGCGCTGCCGGCGGTGGCCCGGGTCGGGTACATCCGCGGCGCCTCGGACCGGGTGCCCGAAGCGCTCTCCGCCATCGGGCTCCCGATCGAGCTGCTCGATGCCGCCGCGCTGGAGCGGGGCGATCTCTCGAAATACGACGTGATCGTGGTGGGCAGCCGGGCCTACGAGACCGACCCAGCCCTGGTGGAGAACAATGGCCGGCTGCTGGAGTACGCCCGGGCCGGCGGGCGCCTGCTGGTGCAATACCAGCAGCAATTCTTCTTCAACGGCCACTTCGCTCCGGCGCCGCTCACCGTCGCCGCGCCGCACGACCGGGTCACCGACGAGACCGCCGCGGTGACGCCGCTGGTACCGGGCAGCCCGGCCCTGGCGCGGCCCAACCGCCTCGCCGAGGGCGACTGGGCCGGCTGGGTCCAGGAGCGGGGCCTCTACTTCGCCCACAGCTGGGATCCGTCGTACACGCCGCTGCTCTCGATGTCGGACCCCGGAGAGCCGCCGCTCAAGGGTGGCCTGCTGGTGGCCTCGCTGGGCAAGGGCACCTACATCTACACCGGGCTTTCGTTCTTCCGGCAGCTGCCCGGCGGCGTGGCCGGTGCCTATCGTCTCTTCCTGAATCTGCTGGACCTGCGTGCGACTCCGCCCCAACCCTGACCCGCTCCGGCTCGCCGCCGTCCTGCTGATCCTCGCCGGGTGCTCGCGGGGAGACGCGCGCACGCCGGTGGTGCTCTACTCACCGCACGGGCCCGACCAGCTCGGGGTCCTCGAGAAGGCGTTCGAGGCCCGGAACCCCGACATCGACATCCGCTGGCTCGACATGGGCAGCCAGGAGGTGTTCGACCGGCTCCGCTCCGAGCGGGCCAATCCGCAGGCGGACGTCTGGTTCGGTGGGCCGACCACGATCTTCGATCGCGGCGTCGCGGACTCGCTCCTGGCGCCCTACCGGCCCTCCTGGGCCGCCAGGGTGGGCCCCCGCGGCATCGGGCCGGCGGATCTCTACTGGCCGGTCTATCGCACCCCCGCGGTCATCGCCTTCAACTCCACCGCGGTCCCCCGCGACTCGGCGCCTCGCGACTGGGACGACATCCTCGCGCCCCGGTGGAAGGACCAGGTACTGATTCGGGACCCGATGGCCTCGGGGACCATGCGCGCGATCTGGGGGCTGGTCATCTATCGCAGCATCAAGTCCACCGGGGACACCGCCGCCGGCATGGCCTGGCTCCGGAAGCTGGACGGCCAGACCCGGGCGTACGTGTTGAGCCCGCTGCTGCTGACCCAGAAGCTGGGCCGCCAGGAGGGCCTGGTGACGCTGTGGGATCTGCCCGACGTCCTGATCGACCGCCAGCGCGGGCTCCCGCTCGACTATCGCTTCCCTTCCAGCGGCACCGTGGTGATCGACGACGCGATCGGGCTGGTGCGGGGTTCCCGGCACGCCGCGGCGGCGCAGCGCTTCATCGACTGGGCCGCGAGCGACGAGGCGCTGCTCCTGGCGGCCCGGCACGTGTTCCGGCTGCCGGCCCGCCGGGACCTGCCCAAGGATTCCATTCCCGAGTGGATCGCGGGGGTGGAGCGGGAGATGAAGGAGACCGAGGTGGATTGGGATCTCCTGGCCAGGGAAGGCCCCGCGTGGATGGCATACTGGGACCAGCGGGTGAGGAATACGGGGAAGAAACAGTGAGCGGGAACCTCCCCGCTCCCTGCTTTCTTCAGCTGGAAGGCCTCACCCGCCGGTTCGGTCCCGCGTTCGCGCTGGAGTCGCTCTCGCTCCAGGTTCCCCGCGGGGACATGCTCGCGCTGCTGGGGCCCTCCGGCAGCGGGAAGACCACCACCCTCCGCCTGCTGGCTGGCTTCGAGGCGCCGGATGCCGGCCGGATCACCGTGGATGGGGAGGATGTGACCGCCGTGGCGCCGGCCGCCCGCCGGTTCGGCATGGTCTTCCAGCATTACGCGCTGTTTCCCCATCTGGACGTTGGGAAAAACGTGGCCTTCGGGCTCGAGAGCCTGGGAATCCCCGCCGAGGAGCGCACCCGCCGGGTGCGGGAGGCGCTGGAGATGGTGGAGCTCGCCGGATTGGAGCGACGTCCGGTGAGCGCGCTCTCGGGCGGCCAGCAGCAGCGGGTGGCGCTGGCCCGCGCGATGGCGCCGGAGCCCCGGGTGCTGCTGCTGGACGAGCCGCTCTCGAATCTGGACCCCACGCTCCGGGAACGGACCCGGCGCGAGCTCCGGGTCCTGATCCGCAAGATCGGCATCACCACGGTGCTGGTGACCCACGAGCAGGAGGAGGCGTTCGACCTCGCCGACCGGATCGCGGTGCTGCGGGCCGGACGGCTGGAGCAGGTCGGTACGCCCGAGGAGCTCTACCAGGCGCCCCGATCGGCATTCGTCGCCGGCTTCATCGGCCGGGCGAGCATGGTGCCGGTCGAGGTGGTCTCCCACGCGGATGGCGTCACCCGGGTGCGGCTCGCCGGGGCGGAGGAGCCCTGGGAGGTGGAGCATCGCGGCGCCCTGGGCGAGGACTGCCGGCTGGTGGTGCGCCCCGAGGGAGTCCGCCTCACGGCGCCGTCCGCGGACCACCTCACCGGCGAGGTGGTGGAGCGGCGGTTTCTCGGCGCGGTCGCGCTCTTCACCGTCCGGATCAATGATGGCGCGACGATCGAGGTGCTGGCGGCGCCGGACGCGGCGAATGCCGGTGCCCGGGTCGGGCTCGCGCCCACCGGCACCGGTCTCCACCTCTTCTGCGGACAGCGGCCGTGAGGCGCGGCGTGCGGCGCGAGCTGCTCGGCGGCCTCGCCCTGCTCCTGCTGGGCTGGCTGGTGGTCTACCCGCTGGTGCTGGTGCTCGCCGAGGCGGTGGGTGGGCCGGGCAAGTGGACCCTGGAGGCGGTGGGGCGGTTCGCGCGGGAAGGGAACGAATGGCGGGCCCTCTTCGGGAGTCTCTGGCTCTCGGTGGCCAGCGCCATCGGCGCCGGCCTGGTGGGCATTCCGCTGGGCTTCCTGACCAGCCGGATCGCTTTTCCCGGCCGCCGGATCGTGGCCACGATGCTGGGATTACCGGCGGTGCTGCCGCCGCTGGTGGGCGTGCTCGCCTTCATGTTCCTCTTCGGGGAGACCGGCTTTCTCGCCCGGATGATCCAGAGCGTCCTCGGAATGGACCATCCGCCCTGGCGGCTCGAGGGCGCCGGCGCGGTGCTGCTGGTGCACGTCGCCACGATGTACGTGTACTTCTACCTGTTCACCCGGGCCGGACTGTCGGGTCTCGACCCCTCGCTCGCCGAAGCCGCCAGCTCGCTGGGCGCCGGCCGCTGGGGCACCTTTCGCCGGGTCACCCTGCCGCTGCTCCGGCCGGCCCTCTCCGGCGCGGGCATCCTGGTGTTCATGACCTCGCTCGCGTCGTTCAGCGCGCCCTATCTTTTCGGGGGCGGGTTCCGGGTCATGACGACGCAAATCACCGGCACCAAGCTCAATGGAGACGACCGCCTGGCCATGGTGGAGACCGCGGCGCTGCTCCTGCTGGCGATCTCGGGTCTGCTGCTGCTGCGGAAGACCGAAGGCGTCGCCGACGCGACCGGCGCCCGCAAGGGAGTGGGACCGGCCCCGGCGATTCGGGTAGGACCGATGGCCCGGCTCGGCGCTACCGTGCTGGGCTGGAGCCTCGGCCTGGTGCTGACGCTGCCGTTGCTCACCCTGCTGCTGGTGTCGTTCGTGCCGCGGGGCACCTGGACCATGGAAACGCTGCCGCCGGTGTACTCGCTGGTGAACTACCGCGCCATGATCGCGGACCCGGCCCGGCTCGGGCCGCTGGTCACCAGCCTCTGGATGGCCGCGGTGGCCACGGCGGGGGCGCTGCTGCTCGCCCTGGCGGTGGCGGTACTCTCCCGGCGGGCGCGGGTCCGCACCGGGCCGCTGCTCGAAGGGCTCCTCGCCCTGCCGTGGGGCGTGCCGGGCACCGTGTTCGCGATCGCGCTGGCCACGACGTTCAGCGTGCACGCGCCGTGGGTCGGGCGGGTGATCCTGGTGGGCACCGCGTGGATCCTTCCCCTCGCCTACCTCGTAAGGAATCTGCCGATCGCGGGACGCTCGGTCCTGGCCGGATTCCGGCAGCTCGATCCATCACTGGAGGACGCGGCGGCTTCCCTGGGCGCGGGGCGCCTGCGGGTGCTCCGGCGGGTGATTCTCCCGCTCCTCTCGCCCGCGCTGGCCGCGGGGGCGTGCCTGGCGTTCGTCACCGCGTTCGGGGATTTCGTGACCTCCATCATGCTGTACACCTATGACACCCGGCCGATCTCGATCGAGATCCTGTCGAGCCTCCGCCAGGCGGACGTGGGGCAGGCCGCAGCGTTCGGCGTGGTGCTGATGCTGCTCTCGGCCGGCGTGTTCTTCCTGGCCGGCGAAAACCGGGGGGCCGCGGGATGACCGCGCCTGTCGTGGACGGCCATCGCGACCAGCTCCGCCGGCTGTCGGTGCTCATCGCCGTTGGCGGGCTCGACATGCTCGGCTTCGGCATGGTCCTGCCGATCATGCCGTTCTACGCCCTCAAGCTGCACGCCTCGCCGGAGACGATCGGCGCCATCATCGCGTCGTTCTCGGTGGTCCAGCTCCTGGTGGCGCCGATCTGGGGCCGGGTGTCGGACCGCTACGGCCGCCGGCCGGCGTTGCTCGCGGGGCTGCTGGGATCGGCGGCGGCGTTCGCGATCTTCGGCCTGGCCAACGCGGTCTGGCTGCTGTTCGCCTCCCGCTTCATCCAGGGCGCCGGCGGCGGCACCACCGGCGTGGCCCAGGCCTACGTGGCGGACACCGTCGCCCCGGGAGATCGGGCTCGCGCGCTGGGCTGGCTCTCCTCGGCCACCGCGGTGGGGCTGATCATCGGGCCGGTCATCGGCTCCTTTGCCGCGCACTGGGGCCAGGCCGCGCCCGGACTGATCGCCGCGGGGCTCTGCCTGCTCAACGTGTTCTTCGCGTGGAAGTGGCTGCCCGAATCGAAGCCGCCCCACAAGGATGGCGATCCGATCCCCGAGCGCCGCCCGATCTGGCACGCCACCTGGATGGTGATCCGGCATCCCCGGGGTCCGGTGCCCAGGTTCATCTGGATCTACGCGGCGGGCATGCTGGGGTTCACCGCAATGACCTCGGTGCTGGCCCTCTACATGGGAGCGGAGTTCGGCCTCACCGAAAAGACCATCGGCTATGTGTTCCTGTATGTGGCCACGCTGTCGCTGGTGATGCGCTCGCTGCTGCTGGGCCCGATCGTGCGGCGCATCGGGGAGCTGGGCGCCATGCGGGCCGGGACGGTGCTGCTCACCCTGGGTCTCTTTCTCTACCCCTTCGTGCACAATCTCTGGCTGCTGGCGCCGGTCATGGCGCTGGTGCCGATCGGCACCGCGCTGCTGTTTCCGGCCACCACCGCGCTGATGTCCCACGCGTCGCACCGGTCGACGGTGGGGGAGACGATGGGGGTGGCCCAGACCTTCGCCGGGCTCTCCCGGGTGGTGGCGCCGCTGATCGCCACCTCGGCGTTCCAGCGGTTCGGCGGCCCGGCGCCGTTCTACATCGCCGGGACGATCGTGCTCCTGGTGGGGGCGATGGCGTTCCGCCTCGATGTGGCGCCGGACGTCCTCCGCCAGAAGGGCGTCGGGTGAAACTCCCCGATTCCTCCGCCGGGTTCTCGGGGGCCTCCTGGAGCGATCTGGTGCCGTTCTACGAGGCGCTGGCCGCGGCGCCGCTCGACGCCGAGCGCCTCGACGGGTGGCTGCGCCAGTGGTCCCGGCTCGAGGAGCTGCTGGGGGAGGCGGCGTCGCTGGCGATGATCGCCTACACCTGTGATACCTCCGACCCCGCCAAGGAGGCCGCGCACCTGCGGTTCTCCACCGACCTCATCCCCAAGGCCGAGGAGCAGGGCGTGCGCCTGGCGCGCCGCCTGGTCGGGCTGGGCCTCGTGCCGGAGGGACTCGAAACCACCATCGCGCGGTTCCGGGCCTCGATCGACATCTTCCGCGAGGTCAACGTGCCGCTCTTCGCGGAGCTCGAAGAGCTCGGCGCGCGGTACCACCGGATCACCGGCGGGATGCTGGCCTCATGGGAGGGCGAGCTCCGGCCGCTGCCCCAGCTCGCGCCCTTCCTCCAGAGCGTGGACCGGCGGGTACGGGAGCGCGCCTTTCGGGCCACGGTGGAGCCCTACGTCGCCGCGCGGAACGAGCTGGCCGAGCTGTTCACGCTGATGGTGGAGCGCCGCCAGGCGGTGGCGCGGAACGCCAATTTCAGCGACTACCTGACCTTTTCGTTCGCCGCGAAGCACCGCTTCGACTACACCCCGGGCGACTGCACCCGGTTTCACGACGCGGTCGAATCGGTGGTGGTGCCGGCCCACACCCGGGCGCTCGCGGCGCGCCGCCAGCGGCTCCATGTGGAGGTGCTCCGCCCCTGGGACACGGCGGTGAACCTCTACCGCTCCGAGCCGCTGCGTCCGTTCACCGACGGGACCGACCTGGCCCGGGGGGTGAGCCGGATCTTCGACCGGGTGGATCCGGCGCTGGGCGCCGAGTTCCACACCATGATCGACGAGCGGCTGCTCGACCTCGACAGCCGCAAGGGCAAGGCGCCGGGCGGATACTGCGACACGCTCCACGTCATCGGGCGGCCGTTCATCTTCATGAATGCGTCGGGTGTGCTCGAGGACGTCACCACCATGCTTCACGAGGCGGGCCACGCGTTCCATGCCTTCGCGGCGCACCAGCAGCCGCTGGTCTGGCAGCGGCACCCCGGCGCCGAGGCGGCCGAGCTGGCGTCGATGAGCATGGAGCTGCTGGCGGCGCCGGAGCTGGGCCCGCCGGCCGGGATGCTGGACGAGCGCGATGCGGCGGTGGCACGCCTGGAGCACCTGGAGGACGTCCTGGCGAGCCTGGTCCACATCGCCTCGGTGGACGCGTACCAGAACTGGATCTATACCAGCGGCAAGGGCCTCGACCCCGACCCGCGGGACGCCGCGTGGCTCCGGATCCGGGCCCGGTTCGAGCAGGGGGTGGACTGGAGCGGCCTGACCGCCGAACGGACCGCCCGGTGGTACCGCCAGCTTCACATCTTTCTCTATCCGTTCTACTACATCGAATACGGTATCGCGCAGCTCGGCGCGCTCCAGGTGTTCCGCAACCAGCGGCGGGACGGCGATGCCGCGCTGGCGGCCTATCGCCGGTTCCTGGCCCTGGGCGCGACCCTGCCGCTGCCGGACCTGTACCGGGCGGCTGGGGCGTCACTGATCTTCGATCCCGTGGCGATGCGGCCGCTGATCGACATGGTGGAGGAGGAAATGGAGCGGCTCCGGGCGGTGGCGGGTTAAGATCGCTGACGGCAGCCACAGAAACCACGGAAACGGCAGCCACAGAAACCACGGAAACGGCAGCCACAGAAACCACGGAAACGGCAGCCACACCGAGAACCCAAACCAGGCCAGTCGGTTGGTTCCGTAGTTTCGGTGGCGTCGGTTTCTGTTGTTCCGGGTTTGCGCTAGAGTGTGCTGCTCCGCGCGTTCTTGGAATCAGGGGTGAGGCTGCGGTGTTTCAGATTCTTCCCATGACAGGTCCGGCTGCCGCAGGGGATCCCAGGGATCGCCAGACTTATCTGATCATCGGCGCCGCGCTGGCGGTTCATCACAACCTGGGTCCGGGGTTTCTCGAGGCGGTCTATCAGAAAGCGCTCGAGACCGAATTCCGTGAGCGGGGTGTACCGTATGAGCGGGAACAGCGAGTATTGGTGTATTACAGAGGCACGCCGCTGGGAATCGGCTATCGCGCCGATTTCGTGTGTTTCGGTGACATCCTGGTGGAGCTCAAGGGTATCCCGAGGCTCACTCCCGCGGACCAGGCCCAGGTCATGAACTATCTCGTGGCGAGCAACCTGTCTCGCGCACTTCTCGTGAATTTCGGTGGCCCGTCCCTGCAGGTGAGACGATTCGTCGGCCGGGGTTATACCCCCATCGAGACTTGAGTCCCAAACCATAGCTCTGCATCAACCATCACCCCGGACATTCCCTAGTTTCTGTGGCTGCGGTTGCCAAGGTCGACCGGCAGGTGCCCAGTGTTGCGTCCCGCACCCGGCGGGACGAGATTTCCCCGGTTCTGAGGGGTTTGCCCCTGCCCGGGGACCCGCAACCAGTGACCAGGAGACCGGATGGCGAAGGAAGAGGGAATCGAGATGGAGGGGGTCGTTCAGGAGGTGCTGCCGGACCGGAACTACCGGGTGCTGCTGGAGAACGGCCACACGATTCTGGCCTACGCCGCCGGAAAGATGAGCAAGTTCAAGATCCGGGTGCTCGAGGGCGATCGCGTGAGTGTGGTGCTGTCCCCGTATGACCTGACCCGCGGGCGGGTGATCTACCGCCACAAGTGACCTGGTCATCGCGAGCCGCGGAGCGGCGACGCGATCCCGAGATTGCTTCGGCGCTGCGCGCCTCGCAATGACACGAAACGCAAAACGGGCCGCCCCTGTGGACGGCCCGCTCTGTTTCCCGGGGGCCGGGAGCCTACGTTGTGGCTTTGGTCACGTTCTCGGCGGCAGGGCCCTTGGCGCCCTGCACAATGTCGAACTCTACCCGCTCGCCCTCCGAAAGGCTGCGGAACCCATCCATCCGAATCGCCGAGTGATGAACGAAGCAGTCCTTTTCGCCGTTCTCCGGGGTGATGAAGCCGAACCCCTTCGCGTCGTTGAACCACTTCACGGTACCGGTGACACGTGCCATTGAGCCAGACTCCTGGTTGTGTGCCTCCACCGGCGCCCTTCACGGGCGTCCGGCCCCCTCGTGAACGCGAGCCCATCTCGCGCCACAAAAGAATAAAAGACCCAAGGCGACTGGCCTGGGTCTATCGGTTCAATCTCTCTCGGTATTCGAGATGGAATGCCACGAGCCCTGCAATTGGTATCGCCGCAACCAACCTGAAGAATTTTCCGGCAAAAGTCAAGATTTCGGCCGCTTGAGCAGCCGGCCCATGGTCTGGAGCCAGGCCGGCTCGGCCGGCTTCAAGTCCCGCTTGGCGGCCCGGTTCAGCGCCGACAGGAACTCCCCCGCCGTGGGGTAGCGGGCGTTCACGTCGGCCCGGAGCGCGCGCCGCAGCACCCGCTCGAACTCCTCACCCACATCGGGCCGCTCGGCCCGGAGGTCGGGCAGCGTGTTGTTGGTCTGCCGGGCCAGCACCTGGACCGGGGTCGAGCCCTCGAAGGGCGGGTGGCCCAGCAGGGCGAAGTAGCCCACCGCCGCCAGGCTGTAGAGGTCGGACCGGCCGTCGACCCGCTCTCCCAGGAGCTGCTCCGGGCTGGCGAAGCGGGGGGTGCCGCTCTGGCTGGTGGCGCCGCCGAACATCCCCTGGCCCCGGAGCGCGATGGCCAGGCCGAAGTCGGTGATCCGGAGGCTCCCGCTCCGCTCGAAGAGGAGATTCTCCGGCTTGACGTCGCGGTGCACCAGGCCGGTGCCGTGGGCGTGCGACAGCGCCGAGAGTCCCTCGCGCATCAGCCGCAGCACCCGCTCGTAGGGCATGGGGCCCTCGTCCTGGACCCGCTGGGCCAGGTTGGGCCCCTCGACGTATTCCATCGTGTACCAGAGCAGCCCGGAGCGCCCGCCGATTTCGTAGATGTTGACCAGGTTGGGGTGGTTGAGCCGCGCGGCGAGCTGGGCCTCGCGCCGGAACCGCTCGACCACCGCCGGATCCTGAATCAGCATGGGATGCAGCACCTTGAGCGCGACGATGCGTTCCAGGTGCAGGTCCCGGACCCGGTAGACCCGGCCGAATCCGCCGGCGCCCAGCTCGTTGAGCAGCTCGTAGTCGTCGCCCAGGGCACGGCGGAGCCGCTTTTCCCACTGGCGGATCGAGTCGTCCAGCGAGACCGCCGGCATCGAGCCCGACGGCATCGAGGTGTCCTGGAGCAGGCTGGCGGTCGAGTAGTCGCCCGCGTCCGACGCGAAGTCCTCCAGCATCTCGGCCGAGGTCAGGTAGCGCTTGCCGGGGGTCTCCCGCAGCGCGCGCAGCAGCACCCGCTCGAGGGCCGCGGGACAGGCGGCCCGGAGCTGGGTGGGCGGCACCAGGTCGGCGGGGGACTCCGAGGGCTCGACGCCGGTGATGGCATAGTAGAGCACCGCGCCGGCGCCGTAGATGTCGCTGGCGGAGTCGCCGGGGGCGCCGTTGCGGATCTCCGGGGCCATGAAGTTGAGGCCGCTGGGGCGCTCGGACCCGGGGATGGCCGGCAGGGTGTGACTGCAGAAGCGGAGGTCGGTCAGGGTGCCCCGCCCGCCGGGGCTCACCAGGAGACCGGCCGGCACCAGCCGTCGCACGATCACCCCGCGGTTGTGGGCGTGCTCCAGGCCGTTGAGCAGCGAGCGGGCCAGGGTGTGGACGTCCGGTACCGGGCGCGGCCCGCGGCCCACCGCCTCGTGGAGTCCCTCGCCGTCGATCCAGTTGCCGATGCGGTAGGCCAGGTCGCCCACCACGCCCACGTCGTAGACATGCCGGATGGAGGGGTGGTCGAGCCGGGCCAGCGCCTCCGCTTCGCGGAGGAACCAGGCGCGCAGCGGCTCGTTGCTGTAGAAGTTGACCCGGATGCTGACCTGGCGGCTGAGAATCAGGTCGCGCCCGGTGAACAGGACCCGCTCGATGTTCGCCGCCACCAGCCGTTCCAGGCGGAAGCGGCGGCCCAACGCGGCTTCGGTGGCCTTGAACAGCTCGGTGGGGTCGGGCCCGGTCACGTGTCCCGCGCGATCTCCACGAGGTTGCGACCGGCCCGCTTCGCGGCGTAGAGCGCCGAGTCGGCGGCGGCCATCACCGCGGTCGGAGTCTTGCCGTGACGGGGCGCCTCGGCGATGCCGAAGCTGAGCGACGCCATCGCGAATTCGGGATGCAGGGATGCGAGCTCGCTGAGCCCGCCCTGGAGCCGGTTGATGAACACCAGCGCCTCGGTGGCGCTGGTCATGGGCAGGATCACCAGGAACTCGTCACCCCCCAGCCGGCCCACCACGTCCAGGGTGCGGACCTTCTGGGTGAGCACCTCGCCGATCAGGGCGAGGTAACGGTCGCCGGCGGCATGACCGAGGGTGTCGTTGATGAGCTTGAAGCGATCGACATCGATGAGCACCAGGGAGGTCTTGATCTGGTGCCGCTGGCTGCGGGAGATCTCGGCCTCGATCCGCTCTTCCAGGGCCCGCCGGTTGAGCAGCCCGGTCAGCTCGTCGGTGGTGGCGGCGCTATGGAGCCGCTCCACCAGCTCGGCGTTCTTGAGCGCGATCGCGGCGGCGAACGACAGGGTGCCGGCCAGGTCCCGCTCGGCGCGGCCGTACACCAGCCGGTTGAGCCGGGGGCCCAGGAGCAGCAGCGCCAGCCGCTCGTTGCCGGCGTCGAGCGGGATCACCAGCTCGGTGCCGGTGGGAAGCAGGGTGCCCACGGACACTTCGCTGGCGTCGGTGACGGCGCTGCCGCTGGGCAGCGCCGCGTCCAGCGGCAACACGGGGATCGGCTCCGGCACCGCGGTCTGGTCGAGGGCCCGGTAGCGCCGGGGCCGGTACTGGTCTCCCTCGGGGCGGTAGAGGCAGGCCCACCAGGCGAAGAACACCTCGGCCATGAAGTCGAGCACCAGGTGCTCGGTCTCCTCGGTGGAATGCACCGACGAAAGGAGCCGGGCCACCTGCCGCAGCGCGCGGAGCTGGAAGACCGCGTCGTCCAGCGCGCCCTGCCGCTCCATCAGCACGCTGCGCAGCTCCAGCACCACCGAGAGGCCGGTGGCCATCTGCATCGCGATCGGCCGCATGGTGCCGGCGATCGCGGGCGCCGCCAGGATCAGGAGCTGGGTCTCGCCGCTCTCACAGTGGCCCACCTGCAAGGCGCCGGAGAATCCCTCCGCTCCGCCCACCCGGCGCGAGCCGGCGGTGCCGCTGTTGATGGTGAACCAGATCTGATCGCTGTCGAAGCGCTGGACCAGCACGTCCCGGCAGCGCTCGAAGAGCTCCGAGTCGGTCCGGGCCTGCCGGCACGCGGCGGCGAAAGCGCTGGGGATGTTCCCCAGCGTCGGGGTGATCTGCGGGGACATTGCCATTAATAGTAACGGGGTACAGCAAGCAAGGTACCGTGATGTTTCAATCGGCCCAAGCGCTTGTGCTCAATTGACTTGAAGCCGGTCCCCCGGGGGGCGCCCGGGCCGGGGATTACGGAATTTGCACATTAGCCCCGCGGATCGACCAGAAAGCCCGCGACCTCGCGGGACAGCTGGCGGAATTCACTCTGCAGGCTGGGCCGGCATTCGCTGCCCCGTCCCCCCAGCACCTCGAGGATCGAGGCGTGCCACCAGAGCAGGTCCTCCGGCGGGGCGGGGGTCGCGGTTCGGGCGTACTCGACTCCGAGCCGGCGGATGTCGGTGAGGGCAATGCCGCAGGTGTGGATCTCGGCGGCGATCCAGATGTCGGCGACCCGGGCGGAGGCGCCGGTGAGCTTGGCCAGGGCCTCGAACCGGGACGCCTTCCAGGCCCGCTCGCGGCCCAGGGGGTCGAATCTCGGCTCGGCGGCGGCCTCGACGGCCGCGGCCACCATGCCGCCGAAGCGCCGGGCGATGTGCTGCTGCACCGGGGCCACCCGTTCCAGCGGACAGGCGTCGATCAGCTGCTTGAGGATCGCGGCGACGATGGTGATATCGTCGGCCTGGTGGCGGGCCAGGATCACCGCGATGTTCGCGGTGGACAGCAGCGGGTTATGCCCGTCGTACCGGGAGACCGGACCGGGGTGGTGCTTGGCGCAGAACGCCAGGGCATGGTGGATGCTGTCGCTGTAACCGTGAGAGGGCATCGGGGACCCGTCAGGGAATGCCGAGCATTTTATGGGTCTGCAGCGACAGGCGCCAGCCGGGATGGGCCAGGCAGTACTCGAGGGCGAGCCGGGTGTTGCGTTCCCGGTCGGGTCCGTCCATGGGCTGGAGGAAGAAATGCTTGAAGTCGAGGGCACGGAACCGCTCCGGCGGCGCGTCGGCCTGGGGGAACACCAGCTTGAGCTCGTCGCCCGAGGTGAGGACCAGCGGCGCCTCCGCCTTGGGGCTCACGCAGAGCCAGTCCACGCCGGCGGGAGGGGACACGGTGCCGTTGGTTTCGACGGCGACTTCGAAGCCGCGGGCGTGGAGCGCGGCGATCGCGTCGGGATCCAGCTGCAGCAACGGTTCCCCGCCGGTGCAGACGACGAGCGGGCGGGCCAGGCGGACTGGGCGGGCAGGGCGGTCGGGCCAGGCGGCCGCCACCGCGTCGGCCAGGGCATCCGCATTCGCGAACTTGCCGCCGCCCGGTCCATCGGTGCCCACGAAGTCGGTGTCGCAGAAGGTGCAGACGGCCTTGGGGCGGTCGGCCTCTCGCCCGGTCCAGAGGTTACAGCCGGCAAAGCGGCAGAACACGGCGGGGCGGCCGGTGTTGGCGCCTTCGCCCTGGAGGGTGTAGAAGATTTCCTTGACGGCGTAGGCCATCGGGAAAGATAGGGCGGGTCGGGTGGAGATCGCTAAGGGAGGCAGGGGGCGAGCGGGCCGACGGCGGGGCGCCCCATGGCGCCGGCATCACGGGGGGGCGCCCGCCGAGGTGCGCTGAACACCATCAGAACACGAAGGCCGCGATGCCCCACTGGACTCCGTAGGTGTTCTGCCGGTTGCTGCCCGCCTGCTGCCCGGCGAGGTGGTAATTGAAACGCTCGTGCTGGAAGAACACCTCTCCGGTGACGCCCACGTGTTGCCCGACCATGACCAGCGCTCCGCCCGAGACCAGCAGGCTCAGGGAATTGCTGTTGTTCGGGGTGTTGGGCGCGGAGGGGGAGGTGCCGAACCGGTTCCAGGCGAACATGGTTCGTCCGCTGACGAACGGGTAGAGCTGGCGGGAGCGGGTCGCCACGTAATACGTCAGGCCCGGCCCGACGCCGTACTGCGAGGTGTGGGCCTGGCCGGTCGAGGTCCGCGCATAGAGCAGGTTGGCGCTCAGCGCGAGCCCGCGAGCCACAAAGTACCCGACCCGCGGTGAGATCTGGAGGATGGTGATGGAGTTGCTGGTGCCGGTTTGATGGGTGTGGCTCCAGCCGGCAGTGCCCGCGAGCTGCAGCGAGCCCTTCTGAATCGGTGATCCTTGCGCCTGGAGCGATGCGGCGGCGCAGGCGAGCAGCAGAGCTGACAGACAGGGCCGTGCGGTCATGCGGTACCTCCTGGAGTAAGGGCCGGCCGCCGAGCGCTGATGGGCAGCGCCCGGCGGCGGTGGTCATCGCGAGGGCGCGAAGCGCCCGTGGCGATCCTGCGTCACGCGGCCTTGGTGGCGCCGTCGGCCGGCGGGGTGATGCCGTTCTTCCGCGGCGAGTGGGCCACGACGGTGCGGGCGGCGTTCCAGGCGACCAGGAGCTCGGGGTCGTTCTGGAAGCGGTACCGGTTGAAGCCGTCGAGCACGTTCACCAGGTCGGCCATCCTGACGGTCACGTCGTCCAGCTCGGCGCGGGCGGCGATGTGGGCGCGGCGGCTGAGGTTGATGGCGTCGCCCTCGGCCTCGAAGGTGTCGAGCGCCTTGGTGAGGTCGTCGATCAGGTTGGCGGCCAGGCCCTTGCTCACCAGGAGGTCCTTGGCGGCGACGGCGGAGGCCAGCATGCCCCGGGCGTTGATCAGGAACGACTTGTAGTTGCCGTGGGGCTGGGTGAGGCGGAACTTGCCGAGTTCTTCGGGGGCGTCCTTGGCGGCGAGCCGGCCCACCTTGATCAGCGGGGCGAGCAGGCTGTACTCGATGTGGAGCCGGACCTGGTAGCGGCGGGTGACGGCGGCGTGGGCATCGTTCCGGCCGGCGCGCTGCTGGACGCCGAGCTCATCGACGCGGGCGACGAGGCCCTTGAGCTGGGTGACGGTGACGATGTAGCTGGGCTCGGGTGACGGGTTGGCGATGCAGAATTCGACGGCCCGGTTCCCGCGTTCAGAGCTCCTGCGGATCTCTCCTCGCATACGGTGTTTCCTCCCTCCTCGATTTGGCCGGGCCGGGCGCGAGTTGGGGCTCGCGTCGAGCTCCGAATGGACCTGCGATGGGCCGTTCCCAACGACGGCCGGAGGGGGGCTATGCGTAACGTGTGCCAGAAAATCGGCCAGGGTGGGAATGGGCCGGGTTAGGAATGTTCTGCGGTGGGGCAGAAGCTATTGAGAATCAAGGAGAAAAGCCGGATCGGAGCATCGGAGATCGGACCAGGGCAGTTGAGGGCTTCGCGGCCCTTCTGATGTCGAGGGACCGATCTGGCGGAGAGGGGGAGTCTCGAATCGAGGACACTTTGTTTCTCCCGGGATGGACAGTGGGGAATTCGGGAAGGGCGGAGGCGGATCTTGAAGAGCGGGCCCGGGTTTTGGAGAGGCGGGGGCGGATTTGGAGGACCGGGAGCGAGGTGCGGAGGAGCCGGGGCGAGGTGCGGAGGAGGGTTGGGGAGGTGCGGAGGAGGCGGAGGGAGGTGGGGAGGAGCGGGGGCGAGGTTCCAAGGACCGGGAGCGCGGCTCCAAGGAGCGGGGGAGAGGTGAGATGGAGGCGGAGCGCGGCTCCAACGAGCGGGAGCGAGGATCCAAGAAGCGGGGGAGAGGTGGGGCGGAGGCGTCGGGAGGATACGGGGAGGCGGAGGGAGGTGAGGAAGGGGCGGGGAGGGGTTTGGGGAAGCGGAGGGGAGGATACGAGGAACGGGG
>JBGPLG010000003.1:0-119422 GCA_041486305.1 Gemmatimonadota bacterium | reverse complement strand
TCGAGAACGGCGGCACCGTCATCGCCATCGGCAGCTCGGCCACCAACCTGGCGGGTTTCCTGGGCCTGCCGCTCGAAGATCAGCTGGTGGAGAATGGAGCCCCGCTGCCTCGCACCAAGATCTACATCCCGGGCTCGGTCCTGTCGGCCCGGGTCGACGAGTCTTTGCCTGCGGGTTATGGGATGGCCGGCCACACCGACGTGTTCTTCGACGACAGCCCGGTCTGGAAGCTGGGCGCGAACGCCGCGGCGGCGGGCCTGACGCCGATCGCATGGTACGACACCAGACAGCCGCTCCGGAGCGGCTGGGCCTGGGGACAGCAGTACCTGGAGAACGGCCTCGCCGCCGTCGAGGCCCGGGTCGGGAAGGGGCGGGTGCTGCTCTTCGCTCCGGAAATCACCCAGCGGGCCCAGCCTCACGCCACGTTCAAGTTCCTCTTCAACGGGATCTATCAGAGCGTCATGGCGACAGCGCCCGCCCCTTGAGCCGCTCGCGCTCCCGCTCGACGTACCACTCGACCTCCCGGAGCAGGGCCTGGGCGTCGAAGACGATGCCGTCCTTGATGGTCCAGGCCACGCCGCCGTTCTTCCACTGCTCGGCGCGCGGCACCAGGCCCGCCACCCCGTAGCCGCGCCCGTACATCACCTTGAAGTTGTCGATCGGGTTGCCGTTGACCACGGCCAGGTCGGCGCGGCATCCGACCCGGATGCCGCAATGGGAGTCGAGGCCCAGGGTTCGGTAGGCGTTGGTGGTGGCCACCTTGATGACGTCGAGCGGGTGGATCCCGGTTTCCTGCATCAGCTCCAGCTCGCGGATCAGGGCGATTCCGCCGATGCCGCCCTCGTCGCTGCCGGCGGTGAGCAGCCCGCCCCGCTCGTGGAAGGTCTTCACCCACTTCATCCAGATCTGGAAGTTCCGCTTCCAGTTGATCTCGTCGGAGGTTTTCCACTCCCGCTTGAACGCGCCGTGCACCGTGGTATCCGGGCCGGCCGCCACTTCCGCGGGGTGCATCAGGGTTTCCTTGACCGGCATGCCCACGCTGCGCCAGACGTCGCGGTTGTCCTCGTACACCGACATCGTGGGGTCCCAGTTGGTGCCGTTCTTGATCATCTTGTCGATGACCGCCGACAGGCGGTCCGGGTGCTTGTCGGCCTCGGACCAGAGCAGCCCGGCGTACCGGAAGCGGTCCAGCTCGTCCCAGTAGTTGTAGTCGGGCGGGAAGCTCTGGGAGCCGACCAGCGCCGCGTCGGGAATCCCGTACCAGTGCTCGATGCTCCTCACGCCGGCGTCCGAGGTGACGGCGGCGTCGCTCTCCGACACCTTCAGGTCCACCATCGTGAACATGCCGAGCTTGTTGGATTCATCGGCGATGGCCTGCAGCACGTCAGGGTACTGCCCCGGGCTCTTGGAGACCTTCACGCAGTCGGCCCCCAGCGCCTTGAACTCCCGCACCATGATCCGGGCCTTGTCGGGGGTGTCGCCGATGTCCCAGCGCCGAAGCGGCAGCGGCCACCGCTGGCAGAGCACCAGCCGGGGCGCCACCAGCTGGTTGGCCTCGGCCAGGCGACGCTGCTCGGCGAGCAGCTTGATGCCGGCGCCGCTCCCGGCATCGCGGACGATGGTGACGCCGTGCCCCAGGTACAGACGATAGGCGTAGTCGAGCCCGTGGGCGCCGAAGTCGCTCGACGGGGGCGGGAGGTGGGCGTGCATTTCCACCAGCCCGGGAATCACGTACTTCCCGGTGGCGTCGATGATCATGTCCCCGGTGGGGCGCTGGAAGCCGGGGCCGTATCCCGCCGCGTTCACGCCATCCATCAGCACGATGTCGACGATCGTGTTCCCCTCGATCACGATGTCGACCGGCCCCTCGGGCGGCATCGCCCGGTTGGTGCCCGGGGTGCCGCGGCCGGAGACGATGGTCGCGTTGCGGATCACCAGCCGGCGGTAGCGCTCTCCCTTGACCGTACCCAGCGGGAGCGGCCCGGGGCCGTTGTTGGCGACGGCGAACCGCTCGGGGGTCTGCGCGGAAAGCGGGGCGGGGATGCCGGACAGGGCCGCCAGCAGGGCGGCCCCAGCGGCGAGGCGGGCTGACATCGGGTTCTCCGGGTGTCGGGGAGGGACCCGGGGCACGCTCCGGGTCCCGCTTCCAATGTGGTGCAAAACGGATTTGGGCGCTATGCTCTCGCCGGGCCGCGCGACCAACCTGACCATATTCCTGGGGGATCCATGACGGCACTCAGCGCACTCTGGCTTCCGATTCTGCTGTCGGCGGTGGCGGTGTTCCTGGTGAGCTCGATCATCCACATGGGCCCGTTCTGGCACAAGACGGACTATCCCAAGATCCCCAATGAAGACAAGGTGATGGACGCGCTGCGGCCGCTGGCGATTCCTCCCGGCGACTACATGGTGCCCCGGTGCAACAGCGCCGCCGAGATGAAGTCGCCCGAGTTCCTGGACAAGATGAAGAAGGGACCGGTCATGGTGGTGACCTTTCTGACGCCCGGTCCGATGTCCATGGGCCGGCCCCTGGTGCTCTGGTTTCTCTACAGCGTGGTGGTGTCGGTATTCGCGGGCTACGTGGCCAGCCGGGCGCTCCCGGCCGGCGCCGTGTACCTGCAGGTGTTCCGCTTCGTGGGGGCCGCGGCCTTCCTGGGGTATGCCGCGGCGCTCTGGCAAATGTGGATCTGGTACCACCGTTCCCTGGCCATGACGATCAAGTCGACCTTCGACGGCCTGATCTACGCGCTGGTGACGGCGGGATTCTTCGGCTGGCTCTGGCCGCGCTGAGCGGCGTCCCGTACGATTCGCTCGATCAGCTCCGCCGCCCTGGCCAGGAGCGCCAGGTCGGCGGGATCGAGCGCGGCGAGGTCCGCGGCCAGGGCGGCGATCCGCCGCCGCCGCCCCTCCTGAAGGAGGCGGGCCCCCTTGGGCGTGGCCTTGAGCCAGATCACCCGGCGGTCCTTCGCGTCGCGGGTCCGCTTCAGGAGACCGTCCCGCTCCATGCCGGCCAGCAGCCGGGTGACGGTCGGCCCGCTGACCTGCTCGGCCTCCGCCAGCCGCCCGATGGTGACGGGGCCCCCGAAGACGACGACCGAGAGCGCGGACATCCGCGCCGCGGAGAGCCCTATGGCCTCGTCCTGCTTGCGGAGCCGGCGGAGCAGGTGAATGGCCGCGGAATGAACCCGGTCGGCCACGACCGGCGGGGCGGGGGCAGGCTGGGTCACCCGGGATTGACTCCAAATAGTTTGCTATGCTAACTTGTTAGTTAGCTAAGCTAAGTGTAGCCGTGGGCCGACCCCGGAGTCAAGGAGCCCGAGCCATGCCGCCATCCCCCGACCTGTCCGATGCTACCGTGGGCCAGCTCCTGATCCCGATCACCAACCTGGAGCAGGGCACCGCCTGGTACCGGGACGTCCTGGGCCTCCGCTTCCTGTTTTCCGCCCCCCCGCAGATGAGCTTCTTCCAGGCGGGAAACGTCCGGCTGCTGGTGGGTGTGCCCGAGGCCGGCCAGGCGGCCCAGCGCGGGTCGATGATCTACTTCAAGGTGGCCGACATCCACGCGGTCCACGCCACCCTGAGCGCCCGCGGCGTCAGGTTCTTCGCGGCGCCCCACCTGGTCCACAGCACACCCACCTACGAGCTGTGGCTCACCGAGTTCCGGGATCCGGACGGGAATCAACTGGCGCTGATGGGCGAGAAGCAGGTACAGTCGTAGGCAGAGTCTGGAACCGCAGGACGCCCAGGCCGCGGAGGTTGCGGATTTCACGTAGCAATCACTAAGTCGCCGACATTACGCCACTCAATGTTTGCGACAGGTGAGGATCGGGCCCGACACCGGAATTCGATCCAGGGGGCGGTATCCCGGCAGGATCCGGCGGCGGGCGACGATCGCCCCCGCCGGACAGATTCTGCACTCAGGTCGCCCTGCCAGGTTTTCCCTGCGGCTGCCATCGCGCGGTGACTCCGTTTCTTACGCCGCGCGCGTCGGTGCACCGCTCCAAGTTCTCGTCTCGTGCAGCACTAGTGTCGGGCGCCGGGACGGCTGTACGAAAGCGTTGCGGCCCACCTCGTCGCCCGCAACGCCCAGGACCCGGCGCACCCGCGCAATGTGACTCCAATTGATATGCGAGACGATTTCCACGCCGCCGCTCCAGGTGCGTGTCTCGACGATTTCGTCCTGGACACTCGTTGCCATGAGGGCCTCCTTTCGAAGCCTCCGACCAGAGGAGGCAACAGCCGGGCCGGGACCGGTTGCGGCGCGGACCAGCATCCATCCAGGGCCCGCAGCGCGGGGTTACCTTGCAGTTCCCCTGTCCGGAGATCGGACGATGCGGACTCCGCGGAGATTCCCGGTACGTTTCGCCCGCCTGCTCCTGCTTGGGGCGCTGTGCGGCTGTGCTTCCCTTACCGCGCCCGGATCGGATGTGCTGAGCGTCGCGGTGGTGCCGCCCGCGCTGTCCCTGAAGAACCTCGTGAACGTACCGGTCTACACCTTCATCGCCGACCCCAACTACCTGGCGCTGGTCGACTGGACGCCCTGCACCGACCCGGCCCAGTGCCCCTCGATCGCCCCGGGAGAAAAGCGCAGCATTCCCTACACCGCGATCACCGGGTACACGCCCACGACGCTCGAGGCCATCGTCTATCACTGGCTCCTGGTCCCCAAGTCCGGCGGTGGATTCCAGCCCGACGGTATCCGCTCGATCCGGGTCACCCTGCGCTGACCGCTTGCGGATGCAACCCTTTTGCCCCATAGTCCATCTATCCCATAGATGGACTATCCCTTGACGCCCAGGCCCCGCTCCGAGCTCCTCCCTGGAACGCTCGATATGCTGATCCTCCGGACCCTGTCCGCGGGCTCGATGCACGGATACGGCATTGCCCAGCACATCCAGCGCCTCTCCCAGGACGCGATCCAGCTGGAGGAGGGGACGCTGTACCCGGCCCTCCAGCGCATGAAGGTCAAGGGCTGGATCTCCGGCGCCTGGAAGAAGACCCCCAACAACCAGCGGGCCCGGTTCTACACCATCACGGCCGCCGGCCGCCGCCAGCTGGGCGAGCGGATCTCCGCGTTCGACCAGGCCCTCCTGGCCATCACCCGCGTCATGTGCACCTCCTGAGCATGCTCGCGCTGCTGCGCCGGCTCCGCGCCCGGCTGACCCGCACCGGCACCGATGCGGATCTGGCGGAAGAGATGGCCTGGCACCGCCGCCGACTCGCGGCGGACCTCGAGGCCCGGGGACTGTCCTCCGACAAGGCCCGCCACGCCGCGGCCGCCCGCTTCGGCAATACCACCCGTCTGCGTGAGGAAATCTTCGACATGTGGCAGCTCGGCTCCCTCGACCTGCTGGCCCAGGACCTTCGCTACGGCTTGCGCACCCTGCGCCGGAGTCCGGGGTTCACCACCGTCGCCATTCTGATTCTGGCGCTCGGCACCGGCGCCACGACCGCCATCTTCAGCGCGGTGGAAACCCTCCTGATCCGGCCGCTGCCCTTCGCGGCGCCGGAACGCCTCATGCGTATCTCCCTCACCACGCCACCGCGCTTCGGCAATCCCGCCCGCGACGACATGGTCTGGTCGTGGCCCAAGGCCCGCACCTTCCTCGCCGCGCAGACCAGCTACCAGGAGCTCGGCCTCTACAGCGAAGACCGCATGACCATCAATACCGGCGAGGCCGCGCGGGAGAATGGCGAAGCGGTGAGCGCCCGCTACCTGGCTACGCTCGGCGTGCATCCCGTCCTGGGCAACGACTTTCCGCTGGAGGTAGACGCCGGGCCCAATCCCGCCCCGGTGGCGGTGATCAGCGACGAGCTCTGGCAGCGCGGCTACAATGCCGATCCGGCGGTGCTCGGCAAGACCCTCGACGCCGACCGCACCCGTTACACCATCATCGGCGTCATGCCGCCGCGGTTCCACGGACTCTCCGGCAACGCCAACCTCTGGATTCCGATCCTCTCCCGGGACCCCGAGGCGTTCTCCGAGCCGTTCGGCCACTCGTTCACGATGGTGGGGCGGCTCAAGCCGGGCGTGACGCCCGCGCAAGCCATCGCCGAGGCGCGGGTGCTTGGCGCTCGGGTCGACGCGGCCCACAAGGAGCCCGAGGGCGGTCCCGGCATGGGCGCCACCGCCGTCACCCTGAACGGAACCCGGGTCGACCCCAGGGTTCGGCGATCGGTGTTGGTCCTGCTCGGGGCCGTGACCTTCGTGCTGCTGATCGCCTGCGCCAACATCGCTAATCTCTTCCTGGTCCGGGCCCGGGCCCGCCGGCGCGAGATCGCGGTGCGGCTGGCCATGGGCGCCGCGCGGAAGCGGGTCGTCCGCCAGCTGCTCACCGAGAGCCTCCTGCTCGCCTCGCTTGGAGGAGTGGCCGGCGTCATCCTCGCCTGGTGGGGTGTCAAGCTGCTGTCGGCGTTCAATCCGGCCGGTGCGCTGGGCTCCCAGCGCCTGGGCGGCATCGGCGTGGTGAATCTCGGGACCATCGAGCTCGACCTTCCCGCCCTCGGCTTTGCCGCCGCGATCACGCTCGTCACCGGCGTGCTCTTCGGAATCGTTCCCGCCCTCAAGGCCACCGGCCTCACCCTGGCGCCGGCGCTCAAGGAAGGCAGCGCCCAATCGGGCCGCGGGGCGGCCCGCAAGGGTGGGGCCCTGCTGGTGGTTACCGAGATCGCCCTGGCCGTCGTGCTGCTGGCCGGGGCGGGACTCATGATTCGGAGCCTGGCCAACCGAATGCAGGTCGATCCCGGGGTCGACCCGGAACGGGTGCTCACCCTCCGGCTTACGCTGCTGCCGGGCCAGACGGCGCGCGACTCCCTCCCCGGCTTCTACGACCGATTGCTCGAGCGGCTTTCCGGAGTGCCGGGAGTCAGCTCGGCGGCGATCGGCAACTGCGTTCCGCTGGCCGGCGGCTGCAACAGCACTTCCCTCTATCTGTACGACCGGCCCGCCTCGGCCCCTGGCACCGAGCCGGAAGTCGGCGTGCAGTGGGTTTCGCCCGGCTGGCTTTCGACCCTGGGCGTGCCGCTGGTTCGGGGACGCCTCTTTACGGGGGCGGACCGGATGGGCACTCCCCAGGTCGTGCTGGTGAGCGCCACGGCGGCGCGCCGCTTCTGGCCCGGCCAGGATCCGGTGGGACGGCTGATGGGAGTGGGACAGGGCCGGTTCGATTCGGCAACCGTCGTCGGCGTAGTGGGCGACGTACGCTTCGGTATCCTGGATTCCCTCCCGGGCGCGGAGGTCTATCTCCCCTATCACCAGTCGCCGCGGCAGGGAATGATCGTCTATCTCAAGACCTCGGGCGACCCGGTCACGATCACCTCCACTGCCCGCGCCGCCATTCAGGAGGTGGCGCCCGGATTGCCGGCCTACGACGTCCGAACCCTCGCCTCCCGCGTCGCCGATGCCAGCGCCCAGGCCCGGTTCAGCGCCATCCTGCTGGGGCTGTTCGCGCTCATGGCCCTGGCGTTGGCCACCCTCGGCATCTACGGCGTGATCGCCTTCGTCGTGGCGCAACGTACCCGGGAAATCTCCATCCGGATGGCGCTGGGAGCGGTGCGGCGCGACGTGCTGGGCATGATCGTGCGGCAAGGGCTGGTGCTGGCGCTCGCGGGAGCAGGGCTCGGGCTGGTCGCGGCCTGCTTCGCGACCCGGGTGCTTGGCTCGCTGCTCTACGACGTGACGCCGGCGGACCCGGGCACGTATGGAACCATCGTGATCCTGATCGTCCTGGCCGCGCTGCTGGCGAGCTGGATTCCGGCCCACCGGGCCGCCCGGATTCATCCCATGGAGTCGCTGCGTTCGGAATAGTGGCATGATGGATTCCCGGCGTCCGATTCTCGTTGTCCGGGAGGGCGCCAGGGCCATCGAGTTCTACCAAAAGGTCTTCGGAGCCACCGAAGTGATCCGCATCGAGGGCCCCAACGGCAAGATCGGGCACGCGATCTCAGGATCGGCAAGGCCCACATCATGCTGGCCGATGAAAACCCCGAGATGGATGCGCGGGCCCCGGAACCTTCGGCGGCTCTCCGGTCGCCATCCACGTCTATGTCGAGGACGTGGACGAGGTAAAACGCCCGGGCCCTCAAGGCGGGCGCGAAACAGACCAGGCCGGTGGAAGACCAGTTCTACGGCGACCGTGCTGGCCGGATCACCGATCCGTTCGGCCACATGTGGTGGATCTCGAGCCGGGTGGAGAACCTCTCGGCCGAGGAGCAGAGGCGGCGCGCCGCCGGGATGCACGAGGGGCAGCCGGCTGCGTAGCCTGGCAGTACGAAGGGTCAGTGCCGCCGCTGCCCCCCGGTCGTGCTGATCCTTCGGCCCCCTCCCCTCCAACGTTTTTCAGTCTGCCCCGATCTAAGTTCTACCCCGTCACCCGCTCATCTCAACCCGGGTATGCCATGTCCGACCTGCGCCAGGACCTCCGGTTCGCGTTCCGCTCGCTGGCCCGCCGCCCGGCATTCGTCGCCGTGGTGGTGCTGACCCTGGCGCTCGGCATCGGCGCCAACAGCGCCATCTTCAGCGTCGTCAACGCGGTTCTGCTCAAGCCCTTGCCCTACCGGGCCCCGGACCGGCTCGCCCTGATCTGGAGCCGCTGGACCAACTTCGACAAGACCTGGGTGTCGGAAGCGGAATACCTCGACTATCAGGGCATGAACCGGCTGTTCGAAGATGTGGCCTCCTGGGGTGAGAACGGGGAAGTGGCCATCACCGGCCCGGAGGGGCCGGAGAGTGTCAACGCGACGCAGATGACGGCCAACACCCTCTCCGTCCTCGGCATGGCTCCGGCCGCCGGCCGGGCGTTCACTCCGGAAGAGGACATCCCCACCGGGCCGCCGGTCGTGATGCTGGGCTACGACCTCTGGCAGCGGCGCTACGGCGGGGATCGGTCCATCGTCAATCGCCAGATCCAGATCGACGGGCAGTCCAGTACCGTGGTGGGCGTGCTCCCCCGCGCCTTCCGGTTTCCCCTGGAGTTTCAGAGCCGTTCCACGGCCCAGCTGATCCAGCCGATCCAGACCAACCATAGCACTCCGGTCCGGGGCAGCCACGGCCAGTACGCGGTGGGCCGGCTCCGGCCCGGCGTCACCGTCGAGCAGGTGACCTCCCAGGTCCAGGCGATGACCCGTCACTGGTCCGTGGACAAGGTGTATCAGGAGTATCCCGAGGATATGCACTTCACCGCCTTCGCCGTTTCGGTCAACGACGAGGTGAGCGGCAAGGTGCAGGTCGCGCTGGTGGTGCTGGCCGCGGCGGTGGGACTGCTGCTGCTGCTCACCTGCGCCAATGTCGCCAACCTGGTGCTGACGCGCGCCGACGCCAAGAGCCGCGAAGTGGCTGTGCGCGCGGCGCTGGGCGCCGGCAAGCGCCACATGCTGAAGCTGGCGCTGACCGAGAGTCTGATCCTCGGGGTATCCGGCGGCGCGCTGGGCCTGCTGCTCTCCTGGGCCGGGGTCCGGCTCCTCGTCGCGCGGGCGCCGACCACGGTGCCGAGGCTCTCGGAGCTCTCGGTGGACCCGTCGGTGCTCGGGTTCACCCTGCTGCTGTCGGTCGGCACCGGCGTGCTGTTCGGCCTGATTCCGGTGGCCCAGGTGTCGCGCATGGATCTGGCCAAGGTGTTGCACGAGGGCGGCCGGGGGCAGAGCGGCGGGCGGGGCCGGCGGCGGGGCCGGACTCTGCTGGTGGTGGCGGAGATGGCCCTCGCGGTCCTCCTGGTGATCGGGGCCGGCCTGACGATTCGCTCTTTCCGGAACCTCCAGCAGGTAGACCCCGGTTTCGATGGGCGCGGCGTGCTCACCTTCCGGCTGACCGTTCCCGCGGCCCGCTATAATGAGGTCGAGCGCGCCGAGGGGTTCTACCGGGACTTGGCCGACCAGGTCCGGCGGCTCCCGGGGGTGCGGGCCGCGGGTTATGTTCGGGTTCTTCCGCTCGCGGCGGAAATCGGGGACGCCGGCCTCGCGATCGAAGGCCGGCCCCCCACCCCGCCCAACACCCACGGGCTGTCCGCGGACTGGCAGGCGGTCTCAACCGGGTTCTTCCAGGCCATGGGCATGCGACTCGCCAGCGGGCGGTTCATCGACGCCACGGACACCCGCACCTCCATGCCGGTGGTGATGATCAACCAGGCCCTGGCCCGCGAGTATTTCCCTGGAGAAGACCCGCTGGGCAAACGGCTCCGTATCTTCGGCGGCGACAACCAGCCCTGGCGCACGATCGTCGGCGTGGTGGGGGACTACCACCACAACGGGCTGCTGAGCCAGGTCAAGCGGGCTTGGTTCGTGCCCCAGGACCAGTGGAGCCTCTCCAGCGGCGGGCAGCCCCGTCGCTCGATGACCATGGCCATTCGCACCAGCGCCGATCCCGAGGCGCTGGCGGCGACGGTCCGGAGCATGGTGGGCAAGATGGACCCGGATCTGCCGCTGACCCAGGTGACCACCATGGACGCGGTGCTCGCCACGGCGACCCAGGAACAGCGGTTCACGATGGCCCTCATGGCGGGATTCGCCCTGCTGGCGCTGGTGCTCGCGGCGGTGGGGATCTACGGGGTGATTTCCTACTCGGTGAGCCGGCGCACCAGGGAAATCGGGATCCGGCTCGCGCTGGGTGCCGACGTGGGCTCGGTGCGGTCGCTGGTGCTCCGCCAGGGCATGGCGCCGGCGGTGACCGGCATCGCCCTGGGCCTCGGGCTGGCGGCGCTGCTGACCCGCTACCTGCGCACCCTGCTGTACGGCGTGGCGCCCCTCGATCCCCTCACCTTCGGCACCATCCCGGTGCTGCTCCTGACGGTGGCGGCGGCGTCGGTGCTGATTCCGGCGGCGCGCGCCTCGCGGGTGGCGCCGGTGGAGGCCCTGCGGGGAGAGTAGAACCGGGCCGGCTCCCCTGGCGCGGTCACGATACCGGTGCGACTATCCGCACCCATGACCGTCATCGGCGCCATCGTCCTGTTCGCCTCGTTGGCCCTGTGGGCGGGCCTGGTCGGCAACCTGCTCACCCTGCCGTCCAGTGATCCGGCGGGCCGGGGGCTGGCGGAGGCCTACGCCTTCTTCCTCGCCCTCGCGCTGTGGGCGCTGCTCGGCGTGCTGCTGCTGATCGCGGGCGTGCGCGGCCAGATGCCGTCGAGTGCCAAGGCCGTCGCGGTGCTGCTGTTCCCGCTCTCCGGTGCGGCGGTCCTGGCCGCGCTCGGGTTGCTCCAGCACCAACCCGCGGGCATTCAGCGGTGGCCGCTGCTGCTTCCCCTGCTGCTTCCTCCGCTCATCATGGCGTATGCGGTATGGGCCTGGGCGCCGGCGCTCCGCTCCGCGGTGTCGTCGGGATCGGCCGGAGCGGTGGCCGGCGGGGCCATCCTGCTCCTGTCGCTGGCGCCGTGGCCCGGAGTCATCGCGGGCGCGAACGCGCGCCGCTCCGCCCGGGCGCATCTCTCCCGGGCCGAGCAGCAGGAACGGGAGCGGGTCTTCGCCGCTCTGACGGCCGAGTCCCCACTCTCCGAGTGGCAGCCCTTCACCGAGGAGGGGAACCCGTTGCGCGATCGCGCGCTCGAGGCGATCCGCAACTCGCCGAGGCGGCAGACGGATGCGGAGGAGATGACCGCGCAGGGCTACACCTTGCCGATGCTCGAGCTGCCCAACCTGGCGCTCCAGCCGACCCCCGCGCTCTGCCGGAACGCGGGGGCCTTTCTCCGGCACGAAGCGGATTTCTTCCGCGCCAACAACGCGCCGCCGACGCCCTTCCTCGTGGCGGGCACCC
Organism: Gemmatimonadota bacterium; assembly: GCA_041486305.1. Classification (GTDB taxonomy): domain Bacteria; phylum Gemmatimonadota; class Gemmatimonadetes; order Gemmatimonadales; family GWC2-71-9; genus JABFSM01. The sequence continues at coordinate 107,685 of JBGPLG010000003.1, read as the reverse complement.
GGCTCCGCCGCTACCTGCCCGCGATGGAGTGGCTGGTGTCCCGGCGGTGTGACATCGGCCCGGCGCTGGCCGCGATCGAAGCGGCGCTGCGTGACTTTCCCGAGGTCACTTCGCCGGAGCACGCCCACTTCCTGGCCGCGATCGTCCGGCTGCGAACCTCCCTGCCGTGAGTGCTCCGCCGTCCCGGAAGCCGAACCCTTCCAAGAGCCCGGCGGTGCTCCGCTTCGTCCATAGCACGATGCTGACCATGGACCAGGTGCGCGATGGCGAAGGCTACGACCTCGACGCCCTCAAGGGGCTGAGCAACCCCGAGGCCGCCTGCATCCTCGACCTGCTCAATGAGCGACTGGAAAACTCCGGCGCCAACGTGCGGGACGTAGATGCGCTGGCGGCGCTCGAGATCCCGCCCTCGCGCATGGCCATCAAGCGGCTTACTGGGCACTGGAGCGCCGAGATCCGGCTCCGGGCCGCCCGCTACCTGGCCGAGCGGGGCGACCCAGCGGCGGCGGAGACGGAGATCGTGCGGCTGCTGCGCGATGGGGACACCGACATCGGCGCCGATGCCCTCATCACCATGGCGGAGCGCCACCCCACCGAGGCCGTCCGAACCGCGCTGCTCCAGTGCGCCGTGGACGGCGCCGATCACCTTCGGGTCCACGCCGCGGCGCTGGCTCTCTTTCTGGCCGGCGGGGCTGCGGAGGCATTCGACTGGAGTCACCGGCCGCGCTTCCTGGAGTTCGGAGAGCCGGACCGTGCGGTGCGCGTGGCGGCGATGAAGCGGCTGGAGCGGCTGATGGGCTAGTGCGGCTGCTCGGTCTTCCAGAAATCGATGCCGCCGGCCTGCTGCCCGACGTCCACGCTCGCGACCCGGGCCCTGGCCTTGAGGTCGATGACCTCCACCGTACCGGGCTCGGAGCCGACGCCCTCCAGGGTGACGAAGGCGTACCGGTCGTCCGGAGAGATCACCAGGCCGCTGGGCAGCCGCCGGCTGGTGGTCACTCGGCCCAGCTCCGCGCCGCTCACCGCGTCGATGATCGACACCGACTTGCCCCGCTTGTTGGTGCCGACCAGGACCTTCCCGTCGTGGGTCACGGCCAGGTTGTAGACCCCCTCGCCGGCGGGAATCCGACGCCGCATGCTCCACGACGCCACGTCGATCTCAACCACGTCGCTGCTCTTGTTGCAGGCCACCCAGACTGTCTTGCCGTCCACCGAAGGCTGGGCCCAGGTGGGCGAGCAGCTCACGTCGCCGGGCTTGGGCGCGACGATGCCGTGCCCATCCGCGCTTCCGCTCATGGTCATGGGGCCGGGCGGCCCGTCCATTCCGTGCTCGGCGCCCTTGCCGAGCATGAAGGTACGGGACACCGCCATCTTCGCGGCGTCGATCTCCACCAGTGCGTCGTTCATCATGCAGGCGGAATAGTGCCGGCTCCCGTCGGGCGAGAGCCGTGATCCGTGCGGCATCACGCAAGTGGGAATCCGCTTCACCTCGATCATGGGGCCGGTATACACCACCGACACGGTCGAGGGTACCATGTCGCCGTAGAGGTTGAAGTTGACCACCCAGGCATAGTTGCCCCCCGGCGCGAGCTGGATCGTCGCCGGAAAGCGGCCCAGCTCGGTGCGCCCGGTCTGCTCGCCGGTGGCGGTGGAGAACTTCCAGATGGCGCCGTTGGGCATGCCGTGCGCCGTGGTGACGTAGTACCACAGGCCGTCGGGCGACACGACGATCCCGTGGGGGCCCACCAGCTCGGTGCGGTTGGTGCCCATCGTGTTCCGGCGCTCGACCCGCGCGCCGGCCGGCCCGAACCGCACCAGGGAGATCTGGTCGTTCCCCTCGCTGGCGACGAAGACCAGGTAGTCCCGGTCGGGAGGGGCGGGTGCCGTCTGCGCGCCCGCGACCACGGCCGCCGCCGCGACGGAGCCTAACCCGGCGAGCACGCCGCCCGGAAGCCGCCGGCTCATGGAATCACGGGCTTGGCCGGCTTCTTCGGATTCACTCGGACGACCCAGAGCCCGTTGTAGAAGTCGTTGACGTACGCCAGACCGTCCTTCGGGTTCACCACCACGCCCCAGTCGTTCGCGGCATTCTTGATGAAGCCGTTCATGTCGGCGGTATTGAGCGAGGCCATCTCGCGGGCCTGGGCCCGCAGATCGCCCTTGAGCTCACCCGAGATGTCGAAGACGTGGAACCCCGCGTCATAGGCGCCCAGGTAGAGCGTGTCGCCGGCCTGCCAGACGTTGTGGACGCCGCCGTTCTCCGGCGTGTACCACGCCACCGAGCGGGGATGCTCGATGTCGCTCACGTCGATCACCTGCAGCGTCCCGTACATCCGGGTGGCCGAGGCGTCCTTGGCGCCCTGCACGTCGCCGTTCATGTACACCTCGTCGGCGATGAACACGTAGTTGCCGCCGCCGCGCTGGCGCCACGCGGTGTGGGTCCCCCGGCCGAAGCCCGCGCTGGTGACGTCCTCCACGTCCTTGTACAGCGAGTCGAGGCTGTACTTGAACTGGGAGACCAGCACCGGTTTGTCGGGCCGGCCGCCCCACTTCCCGTTCCCGATGTCGAGAATCACCAGCCCGTCGTTCCAGTAGCTGGCGTACATCACGCCGTCGACGATGTCGAGATCGTGCACGTAGCGCGAGGCATCCGGCCGGTCGGTCCGCCAGGCGCCGGCCCGGACCGGGTGGGCCGGATCGGTGATGTTCACGATGTCGATGGCCCCGGTGCCGTCGTTGGTGATGAAGACGTACTTGCCGTACTTCGGCGTCTCGTAGAGGTAGACCGAGTGCACCCCGCCCGCGACGCCGTCGACGAACTGGGAAAGCTCCCTCGGGTGGAGCGGATCGTGGGTATCGGCGATCACGATGCCGTTCTTGCGGTCCGCGGCGCCCTCCCGCGTGAATACCATGTAGTTGCCGTCGGCGGTGGTCTGCATGTCGTTGACCAGGCGGGTATTGGCCTGGATCGAATCCACGATCACCGGGGCGCCGGGGTTGCTGATGTCGATGGCATAGACCCGGTCCCCGCCGCCGTGGGTGCCCAGGTAGGCCACCTTGCCGTTGGGGTGAATCCAGACTTCCGAGGTGGGAAAGGCGGTGCGCGGAAGCCGTCCCACCACGGTGACGGAGCGGCGGACGTCGCGCTCGTTGACTGTTACCGTGGTGGTGGCGGCGCGTCCGCCCACCGTGGCGGTGATGGTGAAGACGCCGGGGCGGTACCCGACGAAGCGGCCGTCGGCATCGAGCTGGCCGTCTCCCGGGGAAAAGCTCCACGACGGCATCAGGCCCACGATCGGCTTGCCGGCGGCGTCCTTCGCATCGACCGTGAAGGCCAGGACGTCCCCCTGGCGCACCACGCGCCGGGTCGGGAGCACGCCGAGCCGCGCGATGGTATTGGGCAGCACGCGCACGTCGAGGGTGGCCGAAGCGGTTCCGGCCTGCGCGGTGAGCAGGGCGCGCCCCGGGGCCACGCCGGTGATCACGCCATCGCGGTCCACCGTCACGGCGGCCGGGTTGCCGGAGCGCCACCGCACCGGATCGAGGGCCCGGTCGTTGGCTCGGGAGTATTCCACCGGCTCCACCCGGAGCGATTGGCCGGCCACCAGAGTGGCGCCCTTCGGCCTGAGCTCGAGCCGCACCGCCGGCCCCGGCACCCCGTGAAACTCGACCGAGGTCGAATCGATGAACGGGGCCGAGCCGGGCACCGTGGCGATCAGGGCCAGGGGAAACTTGCCCACCGAGCTCGCCACCAGCATGAGGTTCTCGGGCCGCACCGTGCCCTCACCGTCGCCGCCGAGCATCTTGACCGAGAACACCGCCCCCGGCACCGGCGCGCCGTTGCCGTCGAGGGCCTTGAGGGACAGCTGCACCGAGTCTCCCGCCGTAATGTTCCGGCTCGAGGGCTGGATTTCAATGCGCTTGACGGGAGACGGGGGGAGCTGCTGCGCCTGCAGTATCAGCGCGATCAAAAACATTGGATCCTCGGAGGGCGCGTGGGGGGGGCGCGCCACGCGGCGGTGGCGCTCAGGCGTCAATACTAGGAATCCCCCTGGGCGGGGGCAAGGGACGGACTACCGTTCGGTGCGACAGCCCGGGAGCCTGAAGGCGCCGATGCGGGTCGAGTAGGCCGTTGCCCCCTGCTTCACGTAGTCGCCCACGTACCAGATCGTGCAATCGTCGGTGGGATCCAGGGCCGTCTGGGTGTAATCCTCCCACCGCATCGTGGTGGTCTGGGCGGCCTCTCCCTCGACCAGCACCGCCTCCCGGAGCGTGAGCCGACCCTTGGGATCACCTGCGGCGCGCCCGGCGAAGCGCTGTCCGGCAAAATGCGGCGTGCCGCCGAACGAGTACCCGATGCCGATGTTTCCCCTCGCATCGATCGCGGGGCTCGCCATCCAGCGGTAGAGCCCGTCGGGCGCGTATGTGCCTTGCTGCTGGAGCTTCGGCATACGTCCGCGATCGAGCCGGAACTCGTACCACCGTACGCCGCCCCCCCCGGTCGAGGTGTTCACCGAGTGCACCGCGACCAGCATCTCGCGATCGCCGATGCGGCGGTACACCAGCCGTGCCATGAGCTTGTCGCCCTGGGCGTCGAGCCGGCGCTCGGTGCCGGGCTGGGGCACGCAATTGGTCAGCTGCCCGTCGCAGAGATAGTGGTAGGGTGCCACCCGGATCTTGACCGGACCGCGCAGCGCGGTCTTCGACGGATCAGTCCAGTCGACGTGAAAGGTCCAGGCGTAGATACCGTCGTCCTCCATGATCCTCTTGAGCTGGGTCCCGCCGGCGGCCATCATGATATTCGGGGCCCCGGCCGGCGGGAGCCGAGTGCCGTCGAGATCCGCGTTGTTCAGAAAATTCACGCCGGCCACGATCATGCACTGCTCGGTGGCATCCGCGCCGGCGAGCATCTTGGCGCGGTCCACCACGCAGGCGTGCTTCTCGATCACCTCGTCGCCCGTGCTGGTGGGGACATAGTATCCATCGGGCCACACCGCGGGTCGGGGATAGTCGGGGAAGAGCGAGCGGACAAACTCATAGCGGTGATAGGCCCCCAGGGGGTCGGGTCCGGTGCTCAGCGCGTAGCACATGGCGTAGGCGCCCTGTTCCCTGGGCGGCACGGCCGGTCGCGACGTACCGGGCGGCGAATCCGGTGGGCGGGGCGGCTGATACAGCGTCGTCGCGGCTCCCGGCTGCCCTGGTCGCCCGCCCATGCTGCGTTGCGCCGGCTCGCCCGAGCGTCCGGCCGCGGGCTCGTTCGGCCGCACCGGGCCCCGCGTGAAGATCGGCATCACGATGAGCCAGCGGTCGGCCAGCTGGTCATAGCGCACCACGGCGTCACCGTTGTTGCGCATCTCGCACGGCCCGCCGAATCCCCGGAAGACGTTCCTGGTTTCCACCGGCCCGTACAGGACCGTTCCCGTTTTGGAAAAGACAGCCATGCGCGAGTTCACGATCTGGACGACGTGGTCGCGGCCGATCCCGAGGGAGTTGTCGGATGGATTGCGAAACGTGGCGGTGCCCTGCGGCCCGCTGAAGTCGACACCCAGGCCGTCGAAGCTGGTCACCAGCTCGGGGGCCGGCCTGGTGCCGGGGGATCGCTGCTCCACCTCTCGTGCTCCGCGTGGCGCGGTCAAGAGCGGCGCGGTGTCTCTCTGGCGCATCCCGGGCATTCCCGGCCGATCGGAGTAGAGGGATCCGACCAACCCGACAACGAGCGGAGGCGAGGTGTCGTGCGCCGCGGCTTGCCGGACGGTCACCCCGATCTTTCCGGCGGTCAGGTCGGATTGCCGGCGCACTGCCACCACGGCAAACGCGATCGCCGGGATCAGGGCAAGCGGCCGCGGGCGGGCCATGCGCATCTAGGCAGGTCCTGTCGAGGGGCGCAGCAGTGTACCGCGAATCCCGAGAGTATACGGCGCAACGGCTCGGGCTACTAGGACCCTCGACTATCGAATGGGCTGCGCGGTGGTGAAGTCGAACAGCGTGAGCCGCCGCAGCCGATAGTACGCCTGCCAGTAGCCCCGGAGCGACTGGACGTACTGGGTGAGGGCCTGGTCCTTCTCGTTCTGGGCCAGGTAGAGATTGTCGATCGCGATCCGGCCGATCACGTAGCGGTTGAGCGCCACCTCGAAGCGCTTGCCGGCCACGGTGTCGGCCTTGGCGGACAGCGCCAGGTTGCGCCGGGCCTGGGACAGCTGCAGCGCCGCGAAGTGGGCCTCCTGCGCCGTCTGCTCCATGGTGCTCTGCCCCAGGCTGGTGGTGCGGTCCCGGTCCGCCTCGGCGGCGCGGACATTCTCCCCCCGCGCGCCCCACTGCCACAGCGGGATTTGCACCCCCATGGAGAACCCCCGGGCCTCGAGCAGGTTGTCGTAGACCTGCCTCCGGTCCGGCGCCGTGGCGTTGAAGCCGTAGCTCGCCACGATGGAAGCCCCGATGCCGCTGGCCAGCTGCGCCTCGGTGATCCGCCGCCGAGCCTGCACCTCCTGCAGCGCCACGTCGTACACGCTGGCCCGGTTCCGGAGCGCCTCGGCCACCGCGCGAGTGGTGTCGGGAGTGAAATCGGGAACCTCCGAGGTCACCGCGATCACGATCGGCGTGGACTGGGGGACGTTGAGCGCCAGGTGGAGCGCCGCCTCGGCGCGATCGAACTCGAGCCTGGCCCCGTCCAGGTTGTTGCGGGACCGGAGCAGGGCGAGCTCGCTCTGCAGCAGGTCGTTCTCACCGATCTTCCCGACTTGGAAGCGCCCGTTGTTGAGGGTATAGAGCGTGTCGTTGACCGCGGCGTTCTTGATCTGGTTGTCGAGCGCCACCCGCGCAGCGTAGAGGTCGAAGAAGAGGGACGCGGTGTTTATCGCGACGTCCTCGCGGGCCTCGAGATACTGTCGCTCAGCCAGCTCGGAGCGGACCTTCTCTTCGCGGTGGTCCCAGCCCGCCACGTTGGGTTTGAGGATGTCCTGGCGCAGCCCGAACAGCACCGGCGTCGAAGACCAGGTCGTGCTGGAGGTTTGCCCGGTCACCCGGAGCCGCGAGAGGCCCGAGGTCACCGAAAAGGTGCCGCCCGAAATCGGGAGCTGCTGGGACATCGTCATCGTGAGCGAGGTGCTGGTCTGGTCCTGGGGACGGAACAGGGTACTTCCGTCGGGCTGGACCACCTGCACGATGGACCGGTTGTAGGCCGGCAGCGTGCCGCCCAGGCTGAATTGCGGCAGCCGCCGCGAAAAGAAGTTGCGATCGCGCCAGCGGGCCGCGTCCCGGGTCGACACCGCCGCCTGGGCCTGGTAGCCCTGCTTCTGGGCCAGGTCCACCGCCTGCTGCAGCGTGAGCCCCTGCTGGGCGCGGGCCGGCGCCACGGTCAATGTTCCCAGCAGCACGGCGGCCGCCAGTCCGAGCGGAAAACGCGTCATGTCCCTCACTCGTAGCGGAGGCAAACCACGGGGTCCTGGCGCGCGGCGCGATACGCCGGCACGATGCCGAAGCCGAGGCCGACCGTAAACGACACCCCGAAGGCCACGACCACCGAGACCGCCGACACGATCGTCTTGATCCCGGCCAGCCGCTCGATCCCGACCGAGAGTCCGGCGCCGACCAGAATGCCCGCCACTCCGCCGGCCACGCTGATCAGCACCGCTTCGCTCAGGAACTGGAAGAGAATGTCCTTCTGGGTGGCGCCGACCGCGCGGCGCACCCCGATTTCCCGGATCCGCTCCAGCACCGAGGCCAGCATGATGTTCATGATCCCGATGCCGCCCACGATGAGCGAGATGGAGGCGATCGCGCCCAGCACCACGTTGAAGATCGTCTTGGTGCGCTGCTCCTGTTTGAGCAGCAGCTCGGGCATGGTGATCTCGAAATCGATGACCGCGTTGTGCCGCCGCGAGAGCATTCGCTGGGCGATCTCCGCCACGGCCGGGACCTGCTTCGAGTCGCCCACCCGCACGATGATCCGGTCCAGCTGGTTCCGGTTGGTGCGCTCCTGGCGCTGCTCCTCCGATTCCGAGGAGTCGGCGGTGACGAACTGGCCCGGCCGCGCGGCCAGCTCGATGTCCCGCTGGGTGAGCTGGGCCCGGTTCCGGAACCGCAGCAGCATCGTGTGCACCGGGACGTACACGTCCATGTTCGCGTCCCGGATCCCGAGCCGCTGGGCGGTGGCGCTGCTCACCCGGCGGTCGGTCAGCACGCCGAGCACCGTGAGCCAGGTTTGGCCCACCTTGATCCGCCGGCCGATCGGGTCTTCGGTGGTGAAGAAGCGGGAGCGGACCCCGTGGCCGATGATCGCCACCGGCAGGCCCTGCGCCACCTGCACCGGAGTGAACCACGCGCCGCTGCCCAGCTCCAGGTTGGTGAGCCGGAAATAGCTCGTGTCTACCCCGACCAGCTTGCCGGACCGGCGCAGCCCCTCGCGTGTGATGCTGCTGTTGAGCACCACTTCCGCGCTGGTGACCTCGACCGCGGGCAGGACCGCGAGCGCCTCGGCATCGGCGTAGGTCAGCCCGGGCGAGAACTTCTTCACTTCCTTGTTGTCCTGTTCGGTGGCGGGCCCTTCCTTCTGCTCCACCAGCGGGGTGATCATGACGTTGTTGGAGCCCAGCAGCCGCATCTGCGCCAGGATCTCCGCCTCGGCGCCCTTGCCGATGGCCAGCATGGCGATCACCGAGGCCACCCCGAAGAGAATGCCCAGCGACGTGAGCGAGGCGCGCAGCTTGTTGTGGCGCACCGCCTCGAGGGCGGTGCGCATGCCGAAGAGGACGTGCGCGATCAGCGCGGCGCGCAGCCGCGCGAGGGTATTTCGGTCCGAGGCCACCGGCTCAGCCCTTCTTGGCGGTGACGCCGGGCTTGGGCGGTTTGCCCGGGGAAGGGGAGGGGTGCGTCGCGGCGGGCGGAGCGCCGGGCGGAATGGGCCGGGTGCCCAAGGCCGTGTCGCCGCCGGCCTTGGGCGGGGCGGCGGACCCGGGGAGCCGCACCAGTGAGAGCTTCTCCTTGTCGGCTGGGGGAGAGAGGAGCACCCGGTCGTTCTCGTCCAGGCCCTGCGCGATGATCACCTCGTTGTCGTTCATCGCGCCGGTCACCACCTCGTGCTTCTCGACCGACCCGCCCGACTGCCTGTAGACGAAGGGTACCCCGTTCTCGCTGTTGACCGCCTCGAGAGGCACGTACAGCGCCTGGGCGGTGCTGAACGTCTCGATGGCGTTGCCGGTGGTCATCCCGGGGCGAAGCGTGGTGTCCGCCTGCTCCACCACCACCTTCACCTCGAAGACCTTGGCGTCCTGGTTGGGGCGCTGTTCCCCCATGTTGGCCACGCTGGTGACCTTGCCCTTGAGCCGCTTGCTCGGATCGGCGTCCAGGGTGAGCAGGGCCGGCTGACCCACGGCAATCTTCCGGACGTCGATCTCGTTGACGTAGGTGATCGACTCCATCTGAGTGAGATCCGGCAGGGTCGCCACCGCCGGCTCCCATGCGTTCACCTGGGAGCCGGTGGTCTTCTTCTTCCCGTTCCATTCCTTGACGTAGGTCACCATGCCCGGCGCCGGGGCCTTGATGGTGAAATTCGCCATGACATCCTGGACCACGGCCAGCATGTTCTTCTGGCGGTCGCGATCGGCGCCGACCTCCCGCATCTTGGCTTCGGCCTGTTCGGTGCGGGTCTTGTAGTCGAGCTTGGCCTGGGCCAGGGCGCGCTGGGCCTTCTCCAGGTCGATCTCGGCCTGGCGCCGTACCGTCGGGGCCTCGAAGACCGCCTGCTCCTTGGCGAGGCGCTTCTCCTCCAGGGTCAGGTCCATGGTGCGCATGTCTTCGCGCGCCTTGGAGAGATTGAGGGTGGAATCGAGCATCGCCTGCTCGTAGACCGCCTGCGCCTTCTGGAGCGCCAGCGCCACGTCCGATGCTCTGGCGGCAATGCCCGAGCGGTCCAGCTCGGCCACCACGTCGCCGGCCTTTACAATCGTCCCCTCGGGCACGATGCTGGAAATCTTCATCTGGTATTGATTGGCTTGCTGGGCGTTCTGGGGCACGTTGATCTGGACGAACTTGAGGGCCCGGAGCTCGCCGGACGTAGTGACGACCGTCTTGAACTCGCCCCGCTTGACCCGCGCCACCACCGCCGTCTCGGTGGTTCGGGGGCCCCGCGCCAGTAGCCATGCCCCGGGGACCCCGACCAGCACAGCCACCGACAGTATGAGCGTGCGGGAGCGGGGGAGACGCATCGGAACACCTCGTTCTGGTTGGGAATCGACCCGTTCGGGTCAGCACAATAAGACGCCCGGACCGCCGATTTCGTTGCTCCGGCGGGCCTGCGCCCCCGCCGGGGCAGTCCCAATGTGAGGCTGCCCGGACGGGGCGGCAACGGTTTCCGGCGATCGTAATCTGTTTGATACCTTCCCCTGGGAAGACCTACGAGCCAGGGGCCGGCCGGGGTTTCCGAATCGGGAGAAAGGGCGACGATGCTGCCTGGCATGAGCCGGTGGATACGGGAGGGGCCGGTTGCCCGCATGCTGCCCACCCGGTTTCGAGCCCCGTTGGAGCGCTGGACCGTGGCTCGGGGCTATCCGCGCTCCCCCGGGCCCCTGCGATGGAGCCTGGGTGGAACCCGCGAGGCGACCATCCTGTTCGGCGGCGATGTAGCGCTGCACCGCGTCGACCCGGCCGCGGACCCGGCCCGTGCCTTCGCCGGCCTCGCGACCCTCTCCGGCTCGGCCGATGCCCTCTGCGTCAATCTGGAGACCCAGCTCACGGCGCGGGACACGCCGGCCGCCACGATCGGCGCATCCCTCCGGGCCGCCCCCGGTGCGATCGCGGTACTCTCGTACCTGCGCGCGCGAGCGGTCACCTGCGCCAACAACCACTGCCTCGATTTCGGGCCGGAAGGACTGTCGGAATCGGCTCGGCTGCTTGAATCCGCCGGGATCGCGGCGGCCGGAATCGCGGGGACCGGCGCCGACGGCAGTGCCGTGCTCGACGTGAAGGGGATCCGGGTAGCGCTGCTGGCCTATACCGATGACTGGCGGCCCGCCGAAGGGCCCGGCCCGGTCCGCCCGGTGGCGCACGATCCGGCGGCGGTCGGGAAGGACATCGCCGCGGCGCGGGCGCGCGGGGATCTGGTCGTGGTGCAACTGCACTGGGGCTATGAGTGGTCGATGTATCCCATGCTATCGTATCGAGACCTGGCGCGTTCCTACGTCGAGGCCGGAGCCCACCTGGTGGCGTGTCACCATGCCCACGTCCCGATGGGCGTCGAGCGCTGGCGCCACGGTGCGATCGCGCACGGTCTCGGCAATCTCTACTTCGGCGCGCCCCGGCCGGGACAGCATCCGTTCCGGAACGCCTCCTTCGTGCTGCAGGCCGGTTTCGGCCGGTCGGGTCTCACCGACCTCGAGGCGATTCCCGTGGCCACCGACGCGGAGGGCCGGGTGGGCCGTGCATCCGGGCAGCGGGCCGAGGTGATCGTGGCTGCGCTCGGCTATCTCTCGAGGCGGCTTGACCGGGACGACTACCTTCGGCGGGTCCAGGATTCTCTCATGTTCCGCCAGGGTTGCTCCCTCCTCGAAGACCTGGCTCGCCGCGCCGGCGCGGACGACCACCGCGGCGTGTCCGAGCGGATCCGGTTCCTCGACCCACCGCGGCAACGAACCCTCACGGCCCGGCTGCGCGAGGCCGGAGGCGCCCTCGGCGCCATCGGGAGCCTGCTCGAGGATCTCCGGGAGCGGCGGAAGGTGCTCGGCAGCCGCGAAGTGATGGCGGAGCTGCACTCGGCGCGCGCCGGTGCGGCCCGATACCTGGCCCGGTCCGTTCAGAAGGGGAGAATCCCCTGACCACCCGCGGACTGCTCGGCAGGATCTATCAGGGGCTGACCACCTCGCGCTATTCGCCGCTTGGCCCGGTGGCCCGGGCCTACCGGTTCTCGCGCCGCATGCGACGGATGCGGACTCTCCTGCCGGGGCTGCGCGAGCTGCCGGACGGCCGGGGGTACGAGGAGTCACACCTCGAGCCGATCCGGGAGGCGTGGGAGAATCCCGGCTGGACCGCGGACGCCGGCTTTCTGGCCGCTGTCGCCACGACGGTCCGGGGCCGGCCCGGGCCGGTTCTGGATTGCGGCAGCGGGCTGTCCACCGTGATCTGCGCTTACCTGGCGGCGCAGCACGGCGCCACGGTGTGGAGCCTCGAGCAGGACCGGCGCTGGTACGAGTACATGCGCCGCGTGATCCGGGCGCTGCGACTCGACAACGTCGAGCTCCGGTACGCCCCGCTCCGTTCCCACGGCGACTTCGCCTGGTTCGACATCGGCGGAATCGTGCTGCCCGGCCATTTTCCCACGGTGGTCTGCGACGGACCGGCGGTCTTTCGTTCGGCGTTTGGTCCCGTGGTCTACCACGCATGGCGGGTCGGCGCGGTGATGGTGCTCCGGTCTAGAGGCATTTCCTTCGACGAGATCCTGCTCGACGACGTCGAGGACGAGCGCTTCCCGGCCCTCGCGGAGCGGTGGCGGCGTGAAGGCGTCGCGACCACCGAAGTCGCCACGCCGACCGGCCGGCTGCTGCGAGGCCGGGCCACGGCGGGTTGAGCCGCAAGGACAACATCACCCCCCTCCGACGCGTATCTTATCGTCGTCCCTCCGGCATCCCCCTACAGGTGAAACGTATGAGATTCCCCCCCGCATTCTCGCTGGCGTTCCTCGCGGCCTCCATTCCCGGTCTTGCCGCGGCCCAGGGGCCGGCCGGCAAGCGGGTCCTGACCCAGGCCGACTGGGATCACTGGAAGTCCATCGCCGGCGCGGCGCTTTCCAATGACGGGAAATGGGCCGCCTACACCCTGGTTCCGCAGGTCGGGGATGGGGAGCTGGTGATTCGCTCGACCCAGGGGAGCGCCGAGTACCGGGTTCCCCGGGGATACCTGGGACGGCCCAATAACATTCCCGGTGGGCTCCGGCCCCCCGCCGGCGGGACGGGGGAGGGAGAGCCGGCCGGGCCCACCGCCTCGCCGGCCCAGTTCACCGCCGACGGCCGCTTCGCAGTGGTCACGACCCAGCAGCTCCAGGCCGAGGTCGAGCGGATCCAGGCCAGCCGGTCGGGACGGGGCGGCCGGGGGGCGGCGGCGGTCAACCGCGCCGCGCTGGCCATCGTGGATCTCGCCGACGGGCGGGTGACCCCGATCCCCGGGGTGCGGAGCTTCCGCCTGCCGCGGAGCAACGGCGCGTGGCTGGCCTACATGGCGGAGGCCGACTCCGCGGCCGTTTCCGATTCCACCGCCCGCGCCGCCCGTGGCACCGGGCCCCGCCGTACCTACGGGTCCAGCCTGGTGATCCGAACCCTGGCCACCGGCGCCGAGGAGCGGCTGCCGGATGTGCTGAGCTACTCCTTCGATGATGCCGGCACCGTGCTGGCGTACACCGTGGTCTCCCGGGATTCGACCCGCGACGGGGCCTTCGTCCGTTCGATGCCATCCGGGGTCACCACCACGCTGGCCGCCGGCCGCGGCAACTACAAGGCGCTGGCGCTCGACAGCCTGGGGCGGCAGGTGGCATTTCTCACCGACCGCGAGGAGTTCGGCCGCGACAAGGCGCGCTACGCCCTCTACTACGCCCAGCTCAAGGCCGGCGGCGCCCAGCCCGTCGTCGTCCCCGGGGCGCTGGCCGCCGAGTACCGGATCTCCGATGTCGCGAGCGTGTCCTTCACCCGGGCTGGTAACGCCATCCTGTTCGGCGTGGCGCCGATCATCCCCGATTCGGTGCCGGCCGATTCGCTGGCCGGCAAGGCGATGTTCGACCTGTGGCACTACAAGGACCCCACCCTGCAGCCCACTCAGCGCCTCGGCGCGGCGCGGGAGCGGAACCGCGCCTTCCAGGCGATCTACTTCCCCGCCACGAAGAAAATGGCGCAGCTGGCCAGCGATTCGATCCCGACCCTCGATGTGTCGGACGACGGCCGCATCGCCCTGGCCGTGTCGAGAGAGCGGTACCGGATCGAATCGATGTGGGGCGACGGCGGCAGCGATGTGTACCTGATCGATCCGGAGACCGGCAAGGCTCGGCTCATCCGGGAGAAGATCAGCGGCCAGGCCCAGCTCTCCCCCGACGCCAGGTACGCCGCCTTCTTCGACCAGGGACACTGGTACGGCTACAACATCCTCACCGGGAAGACGACCGATCTCACCGGCCCGGTGGCCGGGACCAGCTTCGCGCAGGAGACCTGGGACACGCCCTCCACGCCGGCGGCCTGGGGCATCGCCGGCTGGACCAGGGGCGACAAGTCGGTGCTGATCTACGATCGCTGGGACCTGTGGGAGTTCGATCCCAGCGGCCTCAAGCCCGCGGTCATGGTGACCGACTCGGTGGGGCGGAATCAGCACCTGGAGCTCCGGCTGGTCCAGCCGCGCCGGGGCCGGGGTGGCGCGGCCGGCGGCGGGGGCGGCGGGGCGGGAGGATTCTTCGGCGGCGACGTGATGCGCGATCCGATCGACCCCGCCGAGCCGCTGCTGCTGCGCGCGGTGGACGATGAGACCAAGGCCAGCGGGTTCTACCGCGACGTGCTGGGCCGGCGCCAGGCGCCCGAGAAGATCGTGGTGGCCGATGCCGCCTTCGGCACGCCGCTCAAGGCCGAGGACGCCGATGTCTGGATGGTGACCCGGGGCACGTTCGTGGAGTTCCCCAACCTGTGGGTGGGCCCGTCGCTCACCCAGCTGAGCCGGATTTCGGACGCCAACCCGCAGCAGAAGGAGTTCAACTGGGGCACCGTGGAGCTGGTGCACTGGGTGAGCACCGACGGCGTGCCGCTCAGGGGAATGCTCTACAAGCCCGAGAATTTCGATTCGACCAGGAAGTATCCGATGATCTCGTACTTCTACGAGTCGCTGTCCCAGAACCTGCACAGCTACATCCCGCCCAATGGGCGCAACGTGATCAACCCGACCCACTACGTCTCCAACGGCTACCTGATCTTCGAGCCGGACATCAGCTACCAGAACGGGTATCCCGGCCCCAGCGCGATGAAGTCCATCGTCCCCGGGGTCCAGATGCTGCTGACCCGCGGCTACGTCGATCCCAAGCGGCTCGGCCTCCAGGGGCAGTCGTGGGGAGGGTACCAGATCGCATACATGATCACCCAGACCAGCATGTTCGCCGCCGCGATGGCGGGAGCGCCGGTGGTCAACATGACCAGCGCGTACGGCGGCATCCGCTGGGGTTCCGGCGTCGCGCGCGCCTTCCAGTACGAGGTCGGCCAGAGCCGGATCGGCGGCTCGCTCTGGGAGGCCCCGATGCGATACATCGAGAACTCCCCGCTGTTCTGGCTCGACAAGGTCACCACCCCGCTTTTCATCATGAGCAACGACGCCGACGACGCGGTGCCGTGGTACCAGGGCATCGAGTTCTTCGTCGGGATGCGCCGGCTGGGCAAGGAGGTCTACCTGATCGACTACAACAACGACGTGCATAACCCGGCCAGCCGCGCCAATCAGAAAGACATCGCGATGCGGATGCAGCAGTTCTTCGACAACAAGCTCAGAGGGGCGGCGGCGCCCGACTGGATGGTTCACGGCATTCCCTACCTGGCCAAGGGGCGCGACCAGCTGGCCCCACCGGCGCCGGGGGCCGGTGGCCCGACCGCCCCGCCGCAGCCGAATCCCTGAGGTGCCCGGTGCTTCCCCCGCCGGCCCTCGGGCAGGGGGAAGCGCTCTCGGGGCCGCGGCAGCTCGAGTACGGTTCTCCCCGGCCGGCCCCGGGGAGGGTAGCTTTGGGGCAGGCCCAACCCACCCACCTCCCCCTGGACAACCCCGTGCGCACTCTGCTCTGGCTCGGCCTTTGGCTCCCCACGCTGTTCGCGCTTCCCCTCGCCGCCCAGACCGCCGACTCCGCCGCGTTCGGGACGCTGAGCTGGCGGAACATCGGCCCCCAGCGCGGCGGGCGCTCCGTGGCGGCCGCCGGCTCCGCCGCGCGGCCGCTGGAGTACTACATGGGCACCACCGGCGGCGGCGTCTTCAAGACTACCGACGGGGGCGGCAGCTGGCAGCCGGTGAGCGACAAATACTTCGGCGGGACCATCGGGGCCATCGCGGTGAGCGAGTCCAACCCCGACGTGGTCTACGTCGGCGGCGGCGAGTTCGCGATCCGGGGTAACGTCTCCCATGGCGACGGCGTTTACAAATCCACCGACGCCGGCAAGACCTGGACCTACATGGGCCTGGTGGAGACCCGCCAGATCGCCAAGATCCGGATCCATCCCCGCAATCCCGACATCGCCTACGTGGCCGCGCTCGGCACCGTGTGGGGGCCCAGCTCCGCGCGGGGCATCTACCGGACCATGGACGGCGGAAAGTCCTGGACCAGGATCCTGTTCCGCAACGATTCCACCGGCGCGGTCGACCTGGTCATGGATCCCACCAATCCCGACGTGCTCTACGCCGGCTTCTGGCAGGCCGGCCGCAAGCCCTGGATGCTGGTGAGCGGCGGGGCGGGCAGCGGGCTGTTCAAGAGCACCGATGCCGGAAAGACCTGGAAGGAAATCACCCGGAACCCGGGGCTTCCCCCCGGTATCATCGGCAATGTGGGCATCACGGTCTCGGCGGCGAATCCGAAGCGGGTCTGGGCCATCGTCGAGGCGGATTCCGGCGGGGTGTTCCGCTCCGACGATGGCGGGGATTCCTGGGTCCGGCTCAACGGCGAGCGGAAGCTCCGGCAGCGCGCCTGGTACTACACCAGGATCTTCGCCGATCCGAAGGACGAGAACACCGTGTACGTCGACAACGTGCAGCTCTGGAAATCCACCGACGGCGGCAAGACCTTCCCGCGCCCCATCAACACGCCTCATGGCGACCACCACGACCTCTGGATCGCGCCCAACGATCCCAGGCGCATGGCCAGCGCCGATGACGGCGGCGTGTCGGTGAGCACCGACGGCGGACAGAACTGGACCGATCTCGACTTTCCGACCGCCCAGTTCTATCACGTCACCACCACCAGCCATTTCCCCTACCGGGTGTGCGGCGCCCAGCAGGACAACAGCACCGTGTGCATGCCCAGCCGGCCGGTGTTCGGCTCCGACCTCCAGGACTTCTACGACGTGGGCGGCGGCGAATCGGGATACATCGCGGTGCGGCCCGACAACCCGGACGTGGTGTTCGCCGGCAGCTACGGCGGGCTGCTGACCCGGAAGGACACCCGCACCGGCATCGAGCGGGACGTCAACCCTTGGCCGCTCAATCCCATGGGCCATGACGCCAGGGACGCAAGATACCGGTTCCAGTGGACCTTTCCGATCGTCATCTCGCCCCATGATCCTAACACGCTCTACGCCGGCTCCAACGTGGTGTTCAAGTCCACCGACGAGGGCTCGAGCTGGACCGCCATCTCGCCCGATCTGACCCGGAACGATCCGGCCACCCTGGGCGCCTCCGGCGGCCCCCTCACCAAGGACCAGACCAGCGTCGAATACTACGGGACCGTCTTCACCATCGCCGAATCGCCGCTGGCCCGGGGAACGCTCTGGACCGGCTCCGACGACGGTCTGGTGCAGGTCACCCGGAATGGAGGATCGTCCTGGACCAACGTGACCCCGAAGGATCTCCCCGAGTGGGCCCGCATCTCCCTGATCGAGGCCTCGCCCTTCGATGCGGGCACCGCCTACGTGGCCGCCAACCGGTTCCAGATGAACGACTTCGCGCCGTACATCTACCGGACCACCGACTACGGCGCCAGCTGGACCAGGATCACCGGCGGCATCGCCGCCTCGGAATTCGTGCGGGCGGTGCGGGCCGACCCGGTGCGCAAGGGCATGCTGTTCGCCGGGACCGAGCGCGGCGTGTGGGTGTCTTTCAACGACGGGGCCGCCTGGCAGCGGCTGCAGCGGAATCTGCCGCCGGTGCCGGTGCACGACCTCGCCATCAAGGAGGGCGACCTTGTCGCGGCGACCCACGGCCGGGGCTTCTGGATCCTGGACGACATCTCGGTGCTGCGGCAGCTGGCGCCCGATCAGTTGCAACAGGACCTGCACCTCTACCAGCCGCGGGACGCCTATCGCATCGCGCCTGGTTTCTTCTTCGGCGGCGGAAGCATCGGCTGGGACGGCGCCTCGGTGCAGTACTGGCTCAAGCAGGGGAACCAGAAGGTGACCGTCGACTTCCTGGACCCGAAGGGGGCCGTGATCCGGAGCTTCTCCAGCGACCAGGACTCGATTGCGAAAGTGGACAGCCTGAAGGCCGTGGCCAAGAAGGCCGCGCAGGACTCGCTCAACCGGCAGGCCACCGACAGCCTGGCCCGGCTCGGCGTCCTCCCCGGCGCGGTGAAGCTGGACCCGCCGGCCGATCCTCCCCGGCTGGAGGGCTTTCAGTACCGTCCGCCGCCCCGGGCCCTCAACAAGCAGGGGATGAATCGATTCAACTGGAACCTGCGGGCCGCTGACGCGATCGGATTCACCGGCATGATCACCTGGGCGGGAGGAACCACCGGCCCGATCATTCCGCCCGGGGCCTACAGCGTGCGGGTGTCCGTGGGAGGAAAGTCCGAGACCCAGGCGTTCAATGTCCTGCGCGATCCCCGGTCCGGCGCCTCCCAGGCCGACCTTGACGCCCAGTACGGATTTCTGATCCAGGTGCGGGACCGGACCACCGAGGCCAACAACGCCGTGCGGACCATCCGCAACGTGAAGGCGCAGCTCGCCGATCGGCGGGGCAAGGCGGGAACCCGCGGCGCGGCGCTCGAGAAGCTCGCGGCGCCGTTCGAGTCTCAGCTCTCCGAGATCGAAGCGACCCTCTACCAGGTCAAGAATCGGAGCGGACAGGATCCCCTCAACTACCCGATCCGGGTCAACGATCAGCTCTCCGGGCTCGGCCGGGTGGCCGACGGGGCGGAGGCCAAACCCACCGCGCAGACGCTGGAGGTGTACCGGATCCTCTCCGGGCAGCTGGACGCCCAGCTCAAGCGCCTCGCCGATCTGCTGGGCGGCGGGCTCGCCGGCGTCAACGCCGAGCTGGCGCGCCTGGGACTGGAGAAGATCACGCCGGGCACCGCGGAGGTCGCTGCGCCGTGAGGCCGCGCTTGTCATCGCGGGGGCCGGAGGCCCGTGGCGATCTCCGGCGCCCCCTCCGGGGGCTCGCAATGACCCTGGTTCCGTCCGCCCTGACCGCCTTGACCGCCATAACCGCCCTGACCGCCCTTTCGTGCGGCCCGTCGCCTGCCGCGCTGCCGCCGGAAGAGGACCTGGCATTTCCTTCCGATACCCTGGAGGCGAGCTGGGGCAATCTGCCCGCGGCGGCTGCGCTGAGCGGCGGCCGCTGGGCGGTGGTGTCGAGCGATTTCGACGCCGCCGTGATCGCCGATTTCAACCGGAAGTCGCTGGCGCCGCTGGGTGGCCCCAAGCAGGGCGCCTACCTCCACCCCGCGGCGGTGTTCGCGTTCGCCGACACCATCTACGTGTCGGACTGGGGAAAGCGGCGCGCCACCGTCTGGACCGGCGAGGGAAAGCTGGTCGATTCAATTCCGGCGCCCGACCCGCTCCGCGGCAGCTCGCCCCGGGCGCGCGACGGCGCCGGCCAGCTCTACTTCGAAGTCGCGCCGGAGCCGAAGCGGGACGGCAGCGGCAACCGGGACTCGGCGGCGGTGGTACGCGCGCCGCGAAGCATGGCCCGGTTCGACACCCTGATCCGGCTCGCGCCGCTCGACCTCAAGGAAATGCGCCCCGGCCAGCCCAGCCAGCGATTCGAGCGGATGATCTTCAGCGGGATCGATCTCTGGGGCGTCTGGTCCGATGGGGCGATCTGGGTCGCGCGCCTGCTGCACAACCAGATCGACATCCGCGAGCCCTCGGGCAAGATCACCCACGGCCCCGAGCTGCCCGATCCGGTCTACGAAGTCACCCAGGCCGACCGCAACCAGTTTCTCCAGCACTTCCCGGCAGATGTGCGCCCCAAGGAGACCGACCTCGCCTGGGCCCTGATTCACGCGCCGTTCGTCGCCGCCTTCATGGCGCCCGACGGGATCTGGCTCGAAAAGAGCAAGCCGGCGCTGGACTCGGTGCGCCGGATCCAGGTGCTCGACCGCCAGGGCAACCTCAGGCGGGTGCTCCGGCTCAAGGGAGAAGCCCGGATCATCGCGGTGGGAGCGGACCAGATCCTGGTGGCGGAGCAGTTCGAGCGCGGGGTTCGGCTGATGCAGGTCCGCATTCCCGCGCCGCCTCCGCCGGCCAAGCCGTGAGAAAGCCCGCGCTCTTCCTCCTCGCCCTGCTCGCCGGCTCGAGCGATCCCCTCCTCGCTCAGTCCTCCTCCCGTCTCCCTCCTCCCGCCTCCCTCCTTCCTGATTCCGCGATCTCTGCCCTCGCCGGTGAGCTCTCCGGCGAGACCGCCAAGCGCAATCTGGAGTTCATCGCCACCCAGCACCGTTCCCGCGGCTCGCGCGGGTGGCATGCCGCCGCCGAGTACATCGTGGAGCGGCTCCGGGCCTACGGGCTCAAGGACGCCCGCATCGAATCGTTCCCCGCCGACGGCAAGCGCTTCTATGGCACCCAGCGGTCGCGGATGCCTTGGGACGCCGAATTCGCCGAGCTCTGGGAGCTGCGCCGGCGCGGGAGCGGGTGGGAGCGCTCGGTCCGCCTCGCGAGCTGGGACGCGATGCCGGTCTCCCTCGGCGAGGACAGCGAGAGCGGCCAGGCCACCGCCCCGCTGGTGGACGTGGGAGACGGTACCTCCGAGAGCGACTACGCCGGCAAGGAGGTGCGGGGCAAGCTGGTGCTGGCGGCGCAACAGCCCGGCGCGGTGCAGCACCTCGCGGTGGACCGTTTCGGGGCCGCCGGCATCGTGAGCTACGCCCTGAATCAGCGCACCGCCTGGTGGGGCGAGGACGAGAATCTGGTCCGCTGGGGCCACCTCGACAGCTTCTCCGCCACACCGGCCTTCGGGTTCATGGTCTCGCTCAAGCAGGGCCGGGCGCTCCGGCAGCGGCTGGCCAGGGGCGAGGAGATCCGCCTCGAGGCGAAGGTCGTCGCCGGCCAGCACCCCGGGGCCTACGAGGTGATCACCGCCTCGATCCCGGGGGCGGATCCCCGGCTCGCGGGCGAGGAGATCGCGTTCAGCTGCCATCTCGATCACCAGCGCCCCGGCGCCAATGACAACGCGAGCGGCTGCGTCGCCATCCTCGAGACGGCGCGCACCCTGGCCAAGCTCATCGCCGAGGGGCGGCTGGCCCGGCCCGCGCGCACCCTGCGGTTCATCTGGCCGCCCGAGGTCGAGGGCACGCTGGCGCTGCTCAATGGAACTCCCGGGCTGGCCGCCCGCATCAGGGCCGTGATCCATATGGACATGGTCGGCGGCGGCCCCGAAACCAAGGCGATCTTCCACGTCACCCGCGGTCCCGGGAGTCTCCCGTCATTCGTGTATGACGTTGGCGCCGCGTTCGGCGAGCTGGTGAATCGCGAGTCGGCGGAATTCGCCGGCACCGGGCGAGCCCGGTATGCGCTGGTGTCTCCCGAAGGGGGAAAAGAGGCGCTCCAGGCCGACTTCGCCGAATTCACCATGGGAAGCGACCACGAAGTCTACACCGAAGGGTCCTACCGCATTCCGGCCATCTATCTGAACGATTGGCCCGACCGGTACATCCATACCAACTTCGATACGCCGGCCAACGTGGATCCCACCAAGCTCGAGCGCGCCGCGTTCATCGGGGCGGCCAGCGGGTACTATCTCGCGACACTGCGGGCGGAGCAGATGCCGGCCCTCCTGGCGCTGCTGCAGCAGGAGAGCCTCAAGCGAACCGCCGCCATGATCGAGCGGCGGGACGCTCTCGACGTGATGCAGGCCGCCATCCTGGAAATGGCGCACTTCGCCTCGGAGCGCGCCATCCTCAGTTCGCTGGAATCCTTCGCACCGGTGCCGGCGGAACTCGGGCGGGAAGCCGAGGCGCGGCTCTCGAATCTCGAACGGGTCGCGGCTCCGCTGTCGCCGCGGGGCCTGATCGGCATCGCCAACGGGCGCGGCCGCCCCGTGTTTCAGCGCGCGCCCGAGCCCAAGGGACCGATGACGGTCTTCGGCTATGACTATCTCGAGGCGCGCATCGGGGCGGAAAGAACCGCCGCGCTGGGACTGCTGCGCTACGAGGGCTTGCGGGGCGGCGGCGGGGAATACGCCTACGAAGTGCTCAACCTGGTCGATGGGCGCCGCACCGACGTCGAGATTGCCAACGCGGTCTCCGCGATCTACGGCCCGGTGCCGGTGGAGCTGGTCCTCAACTATCTGACCGCGCTCGAATCGGCCGGGGTGCTCAGCCGGGTCCGTCCCTAGGCGCCATCCTCTTCGTCGGGATCCTCGGCGGGCTCCCGCGCCTGCGCGGCCTGCATGGCCCGGGCACGCCTGGCCCGTCCCTCCTCGTACCAGCGCCGGGTGATCTCTCCCGCCAGCCTCTGGTTCCCCAATCCGAACGCCAGCCCCGCCGCCAGTGCGATGGCGCCAAGGATCAGCGTGAATGCCGCGGTGATGAGCTCCTCGGCCACGCCGAGCTGGGTCAGGGCCATGAAGATCGCGATCACGACGACGGCCGCCTTGGCCACCTTGGCCAGAGTCGGCACTCCTTCGACCCGGCCCGCGGAGGCGAGCACCAGCGCCCGGACGAACTCTCCCACGATCATTCCCAGGATCACGATCACGATGGCGGAGATCAGCGTCGGGATGTAGGAGATCATGGTCCGGAACATCTCATTGATGCTGGTGAGGCCGAGCGCGGTGCTCGCCAGCAGGATCACCACCAGCATCACCAGCCAGAACAGCAGCTTGCCCACGGCGTGAATCGGATCGAGCCGGGTGCCGCTCCGCTCCATCGCCTCGGACAGCCCGCCCGCCTCGGCCATCTGGTTGAAGTTGAGCCGCTTGAGGAGCGAGTCGGTCCATCGCTCGATCAGCCGCGCCAGGAGGTACCCGGCGATCAGGATTGCTGCCGCGAACAGGAACGACGGCAGGACCCGGAGGATCTGGTCCCCGCCTACCGATAACCGCTGCCAGAGTTCGTTCACCGCGAGACCTCGATCACGAGTTTGCCGAGCTGTTCGCCCCGGGCCATCCGCTCGTAGGCGGAGGCGCCGAGCTCCAGCGGAACCACCGAATCAACCACCGGCCACAGTTTCCCCGCGTTGCCGAGCTGCATCACCTGCGCGAACTCGGCCCGCGAGCCCATGGTCGAGCCCAAGATGCTCCATTGGAACCAGAAGAGCCGCCGGATGTCGAGCGACACGATCGGGCCGGAGGTGGCTCCGCAGGTCACCAGGCGACCGCCGGGCCGCAGCGCCTTGAGCGAGGCGTCCCAGGTCTTCTCACCCACCGAATCCACCACCACGTCCGCCCCTGCGCCGGTCAGCTTCCGCACCTCCCACGCGATCTCCTCGGGCGGAAACTCGGCGTGATTGAAGGTGGTCGTGGCGCCCAGCTCGCGGGCCTTCGCGAGTTTCCGCTCCGCCGAGCTGGTGACGATGACCCAGGCGCCCAGATGCCGGGCAATCTGAAGCGCCGCGAGCGAGACACCGCCTCCGATCCCCCAGATCAGGACGGTTTCTCCCGCTGCCACCCTGGCACGGTTCACCAGCATTCGCCAGGCGGTGAGCGTAGAAAGAGGAAATGCTGCGGCCACGTCCCAAGGCATATTGTCTGGAATGGCTGCGACGTTCCGTTCTGGAACAACGACGAAATCGGCTGCGGTGCCTGGCCTGTGCTCCCCGAGAATCTGGTAGCTTCTGCAGCAGGGCTCCTGTTCCGACTGGCACAGCGGACAGTGGCCGCAGGAGATTCCCGGATTGATGGCCACCCGGGCACCGGGACGAACCGAGGTTACCTCGGCTCCGACAGCTTCGACGACCCCGGCGCCATCGGTGCCGACGATGTGCGGAAAGCGGACCGTGATGCCCTTGACCCCCCCGGTCAGGAACAGATCGAGGTGGTTGATCGCCGCGGAACGGACCCGGATCAGGACGTCATCGGGTGCGGCGATGGCCGGAGCGGGGAGGTCCAGGAGCTGGAGGCTTCCGATCCCGCCATGTTGCTTGAGGGCCAGCGCCCGCATCGCGGAAATCTCCGGCTTGCAGATGAGCGGAAGTTGTGCAAGATATATCAGCCGATCAGCGAAGGCGCCGTAGCGCCTGCCCCCTTTGCGGCGGGGCCTGCCGCAACCGAGCAGCCGGAGGAAGCAAGCATGGCCGCGTTCCAGGATACGGAAATGGGTTGGTCCGGGTCAGGGTGGATGGATCCCATGCCTTCGTCTACCCCGGCGCCGGTGCCGCCGCCACCGCCTCCCCCACCGCCGCCGCCGGTGATGAAGCCGGCGCCGGCTCCCGCTGCGCCCAAACCCGCGGCGGTCGCCAAACCGGCCCCCAAGCCGGCGGCCAAGCCTGCCGCGAAGAAGCCGGCCCGCAAGGCCGCGGCCAAGAAGAAGCCGGCCAGGAAAAAGGCCGCCAAGAAGAAGGCCGCCAGGAAGCCGGCGCGGAAGGTCGCGAAGAAAGCCGCTAGGAAGCCCGCCCGGAAGGCCGCGAGGAAGAAGGCCAGGCCGCCGGCCAGGAAGAAGCCGGCCCGGAAGGCCATGAAGCGGCGCTAGGCAGGCCGTCGTGCAACTCCAGGAGGCGCCCCGGGACCCGGGGCGCCTCTTCGCTTCGGCCTACTGGACGAACACCGCGCCGGTCATCGTCCCGGTGCCGTAGGTGCCGGCAACTCCATGGACCTGGCAGTGGAAGCTGTAGGTCCCCGGTGTCGCGAACACGACCGGGCCAAGGGTGTGGGGCGCGTTACTGATGGGCGCATTGGGGGTGAACGAGGGCGTTCCATCCGACGTGACGCTGTGACCGGAGCCGATCCAGGTCCAGGTCACCGTGCCTCCCGCGGCAATCAGCGGGTTCGAGGGATTGAAGTAGTTGTCCCGGACCTCGACGGTGGCCGCCTGGGCCGGCACCCCCGACGGCGGATCGGGAATGTTGCTGGTGTGGGTGGTCGAGCCCGTCACCGAGCCGCATCCTGCCAGGGCCAGGAGGGCCCCGGTGAGGGGGAGAATACGCTGCCGCTGCATGGGAGCCTCCAGGGGGAAGAACGCCTTAGAACTGAGCGTTTCTACCCAGTAGACGACGCTACCCCCCGAAGGCCACACGCGAAAGCCACCAGAGCCCCACGCCGATGCTCCCGGTGCCCGCCAACGAGGCCACCCTTCGGCCCCAGATCACCGAATCGCCGGCCGCCCGGCCCATCGCCAGAGCGGCCACCACCGCAAACGCGATCATTCCCGCCGTCACCCCTACGCCGAAGAGCGCCAGATAGGCCAGGCCGAGCCCGGTATCATGCAGCAGGGTGACGGGAATCAGGGCCACCACCGCGCTGGTGCCGGCGAGGCCGTGGAGCAGTCCGATCGAAGTGATTCCATGGCGGTGGACGCCGTGCTCCTCCGGGTGGTGCGGGTGTAAGTTCCGGGCTGTGCGAAGCGACCAGATCCCTACCGCCACGAGCGCCACGCCGACCGCCCCTTCCAGGACGCCCGAGAGCGAAGGCGACCAGCTGAGGCCGGTGGCCAGCAGAATCGCGCCGGCCGCGAAGACCGCGATCGAGTGCCCCAGCCCCCACCGGAGGCTGAAGGCCAGCGCCGCCGGAACGGTGGGACGTCGGCTCACGAAGGCGGTGACCGCCACCATGTGGTCGACTTCGAGGGCGTGCAGGAAACCCAGCACCAGCGCCGTCCCCAGGGCCAGGAGCCCGGTCACCCTTCACTCCCTCGCGGCATGACGAGCATCCGCCTGACCTCCCTTTCCCATGCCGCGGGGTGCGGCTGCAAGCTCGGCAGCGCCGATCTGTCCGAGGTGCTCAAGCACCTGCCGGCGATCGCGGACGCCAACGTGCTGGTGGACGCGGCCACCCGGGACGACGCCGCGGTGTACCGGATCTCCGCCGACCGGGCGCTGGTGGCCACGGTGGATTTCTTCACACCGATCGTGGACGATCCGGCGTCCTGGGGCGCGATCGCGGCGGCCAACGCGCTGTCCGATGTCTACGCCATGGGCGGCCGGCCCCTGTTCGCGCTCAATCTCGTCGGCTGGCCTCGCGGCAAGGTGCCCTTCGAGGTCCTCGGCGATGTGCTGCGCGGCGCGGCCGAGATCACTCGACAGGCCGGATGCCTGATGCTGGGTGGTCACTCGATCGACGACCCCGAGCCCAAGTTCGGGCTCGCCGTGGTGGGTGAGGTGCATCCCGACCGGATGTTCACCAACGCCGCCGCGCGGCCGGGAGACCGGCTGGTGCTCACCAAGCCGCTGGGAACCGGCATCCTGACTACGGCACTCAAACGCAATCTGCTGCCCGAGGCGGCCCTGGCGGCCGCGGTGGCCAGCATGACGGCCTTGAACGACGGCGCGGCGCGCGCCGCGGCCTCGGTCGGGGTGCGCTGCGCCACCGACGTGACCGGGTTCGGGCTGCTGGGACACCTCGGCAACATCCTCGCCGCCAGCGGTGTTGGCGCCCGGGTCGAGGTCGCGCGCCTTCCGGTGCTGCCGCAGGCCCTCGAGCTGGCCGCCAGGGGATGCATACCGGGCGGGACCCAGCGGAACCACGATGCCGCGCGCGCCGCCTGGTCGGCCGAGCTCTCCCCCGCCGAACGGTTCATCTGTACCGACGCGCAGACCTCGGGAGGCCTGTTGCTCGCGGTGGCGCCGGACCGGCTCGACGCCCTCCTGGCCGCGCTCCAGAGGGAAGGTACCGTCTCCGCAGCGGTAATCGGCGAAATCCTCCCCGCGGCCAACGGACTCTCCGTCGTGCGTGGCGCGGCGGAACAGTAACCCAACCGGAAACCGAATGGGAACGGTGCGCTGGACCCCTCAACGGATGGAGCAGCTCGAGCACGCCACCCGGCTCGGCCGGCGGGTCATGCTCATGCGCCGGGGCACCGAGTACGTGGTGGTGGCCAAGCGGCTCCTGCACCACGGACCCAGTGAGGCGCTGGTCGGCCTGCTGCCGATGACCGGGGAAGAGCTCCGGTTCGAGCTCAACGACCTGGACGACTTCCAGGTGCTGCCATGACCGCGCGCGCCGTGGTCCACCTCGACGAGAGCTGCCTTGGCAACGGGCAGGAGGGCGCCACCCCCGGTGGTGCCGGGGGGCTCATCGAGACCCGCACGCCCCGGGGGCTGGTGCGCCGCGATTTCTTCGTGCATGCCCCCGACACCACCAACAACCGGATGGCGCTGGCCGGAGCGATCGGCGTGCTCCAGATCCTGGCGGGCAAGGGGATCCGGCTCCGGGTCCTGATCGTCTCCGACTCGGAATACCTCGTGAAGGGCGTCCGGGAATGGCTGCCGGGATGGATTGCCAAGGACTGGAAGCGGAAGGGCGGGGCGCTGGAGAACGTCGAGCTCTGGCGGGCGCTGTCCCAGTCGCTGGCGCTCCACGATACCCAGCTGGCCTGGGTGCGGGGCCACAACGGCCATCCCAAGAACGAGTACGCCAACGATCTGGCGGTCCGGGCCGCGCGGGCCCAGGAAACCTCGGGTGGCTTCGTCGCGTCCGGCTTCGCCGCGTGGCTCGATCGGAAGCGGGCGGGGGGACAGTATTCCGACTATGATCCGGATGGAGCCTTTCTCGCGCTGGAAGAGCGGCTGGGAAGGGGCGAGCGGTTTCCCCATGACCTCGATGCCGTGCCGGTACCCTTTGGAGGCTGACGCGTGGACGAGCTGACCCGCTTTGCCCAGCGCCTCGTGGAACAGCTCGGCGCGAGCGGGGAAGGGGTTCACCGCCCGGTGGAGGTGTCCGCGCTGCGGGAGACCGTACTCCCCTACCGGACCCACCGCCGCGCCCTCGGCATCGACAGCGTGGAGGACTACGAGACCGTCCTGCTCCGGCTGGTGTCGGGCGAGCGCGGCTACGTGAAGACCCTCCCCCCCGAGGCGGCCCAGCGGTGCCGGGAGGAGCTCGCCCAGACCACTCCCGATCTGGCGGTGCTGGATGAACTGGCCGCCGCGACGGTGCAGATCACGTCGATGGCCGCGGCGCAGGTCGTGGATGACGGTGGCGACGAGGCGGCCAGGACGGACAGGGCGGTCAGGACGGGCAAGACGGTCAGGTCTGCCCCACCGACACCGCGCGCCGTGCCCGACCTGCCCCCCGTGCCCGCCCTGCCCGACCCGCCCGCCCCGTCCGCCGTGGTCACCCAGCCTACCTGCGCCCACTGTCATCACGGGCTCCCGACCGACCGCGAAGCGGTCTTCTGCCCCTGGTGCGGCAAACGGCTGATTCCCTTCACCTGCCCCCGGTGCAGCACCGAGCTGGACTCGGCGTGGAAGCACTGCATCACGTGCGGAGCGCCGGTGAAGGATCCCTACAGCGACTCATGACCTCCCGTCCCGAGATCGTCTTTCTCTCCGGCGTTCGCACCGGGTTCGGCAGCTTCGGTGGCGCGCTCAAGGATCTGTCCGCCACCGACCTGGGGACCGTCGCGGCCCGGGCGGCCATCAAGCGCGCCGGCATCGCGGCGGCGGATGTCGACCACCTGGTGCTGGGCAACGCCATGCAGACCTCGGCGGATGGGGCCTACATCTCCCGCCACGTCGCCCTCCGGGCCGATTGCCGGATCGAAACCCCGGCCCTGACCGTCAACCGCCTCTGCGGGTCCGGCTTCGAATCGATCGTGCAGGGCGCCCAGCAGATTCTGCTCGGGGAATCCCGGGTGGTGCTGGCCGCCGGGTCCGAATCGATGAGCCAGGCCCCGCACGTGCTTCGCGGCCTCCGGTGGGGCGTCAAGCTGGGTCAGTCCCCGCCGCTGGAGGATCTGCTCTGGCAGGGACTCACCGACGCCCACTGCGGGTGTCCGATGGGAATCACCGCGGAAAACCTCGCGGTCAAGTACGGGATCTCCCGCCAGGAGGTGGATGGCTTCGCGCTCCGGAGCCAGCGGGCCGCGAAGTCGGCCTGGGATGCCGGCTGGTTTGCCGCCGAGCTCTGCCCGGTTCCGCTGCCCAATCGCAAGACCAGGCAGACCGAGCCCTGGGCGGCCGACGAACACATGCGTCCCGAAACGACGCCGGAAGGCCTGGCCAAGCTCGCCCCGGTATTCAGGAAGGACGGCGTGGTGACCGCGGGGAACGCCTCGGGCATCGCCGACGGAGCGGCCGCCTGCGTCGTGGCCTCACGCGCCTTTGCCGATGAACGGGGCCTCCGGCCCATCGGACGCCTGGTGTCGTGGGGGGTGGCCGGCGTCCCTCCGGAGATCATGGGAATCGGGCCGGCCCCGGCGGCGCGGCAGGCCCTGGCCCGCGCGGGCATGACGCTGGCGCAGATGGACCGGATCGAGGTGAATGAGGCCTTCGCCGCGCAGTACCTGGCGGTGGAGAAGGAGCTCGGCCTCGACCGCGGCCTGACCAACGCCGAGGGCGGCGCCACCGCCATCGGCCATCCGCTCGGCGCGTCCGGCACCCGGATCACCGTGCATCTGTTGCACACCCTCCGCCGCATCGGCAAGCGATTCGGCCTGGGCAGCGCCTGTATCGGCGGCGGGCAGGGCATCGCCGTGATCGTCGAAGCGCTCTAGGGGCACTCGAATGGCCGACCTTCCCGACCAGCGGATCGACCGCGCCGCCCTTGAGCGGATCATGCAGCGCGCCGCCGAGCTCCAGGCCGGCGAGGCCGATGTGGGCGACGGCCTCACCCCCGATGAGGTCGTCGCGCTCGGGAAGGAGGTCGGGATTCCCGGTCGCTATCTCCAGCAGGCGATGCTGGAGCAGGCCACCGAGATCGTGGCGCCGGCCACGGCCGGCGTCCTCGGGCACGCGGTTGGCCCCTCGGAGGTGAGCGCGTACCGCGTGGTCCTCGGCGACCCCGAGGACGCCGCGCGCGCACTGATCGACTGGTTCGACAAGAACGAGCTGCTGGTGGTGCAGCGGCAGACCACCGGACGGGTGTCCTTCGAGCCCCTGAGCGGGATGCAGGCGGCGCTTCGGCGTGGTGGCGCGGTGCTCGGGTCGTCCAAGCCCAAGTTCATGCTGGCTCGAGCCAACCTGGTTACCGCGACATTCGCGAAGCTCGAATCGGGATACTGTCACGTGACTCTGACCGCCAGCCTCAGGGAAGCGCGAACCGCCTACATCGCCGGAGCGGTGGCGGGCGGCTCGACCGGCGCGGCCGCGGCCATCGTCTTCGCCTTGATGAGCCCGTTCTGGGTGGTAGCCATTCCTCCATTGCTGGTGGGTGGGGCGCTGGGGTGGTTCGTGCTGCGGCGGTTCCGGCCGGTGGCGGAACGCGCGGCGCTGGGGCTGGAGCGGGCGCTGGACTACCTGGAACGCGGCGGCATCAAGCCCGCGCACCTGATCCCGCCCCGCGGCGGCGGTCTCCTGGAAACGATCGCCGGGGAAATCCGGAAAGCAATCACCGCACCACCCGAAAGGCCCAGACCCAAGTGAGTGAAATCAAGAAAGTCGGCGTGCTGGGGTGCGGCCTCATGGGCAGCGGGATCGCTCAGGTGGCCGCCGTCGCCGGCTTCGAAGTCATCGCGCGGGACCTCCACCAGGAGCAGATCGCGCACGGCCGCAAGACGGTGGAGCAGTCGCTGGCCAAGTTCGTGGAGAAGGGCAAGCTCACCGCCGCCCTGCGGGAGGAGGCGCTGGACCGCCTCCACTTCACGACCTCCATCGAGGACCTGGCCGGCGCCGACCTCATCATCGAGGCGGTGACCGAGGACCTGGAGCTCAAGAACCGGCTCTGGACCGCGCTCGACCCGCTCTGTCCGCCGGAAACCATCTTCGCCTCGAATACCTCGAGCCTCTCCATCATGGCCATGGCCGCGGTCACCGGCCGGGCCGAACGTTTTCTCGGTTTGCACTTCTTCAACCCGGTGCCGCTGATGCCCCTGGTTGAGGTGGTCCGGACCGTCTCCACCTCGCGGGAGGTGCTCGCCATGGGAACCGACTTCGTGCGCCGGCTCGGGAAGGAGCCGGTGGCCGCCAAGGACACCGCGGGATTCATCGTGAACCTGCTGCTGATCCCCTATCTGCTCGACGCGGTGCGCGCCGTGGAGCGGGGAGTGGCCTCGGTCGCCGACATCGACATGGGCATGAAGCTCGGCGCGGGACACCCGATGGGCCCGCTCACGCTGCTGGACTTCGTCGGGCTCGATACGGCGTGCAAAGTGGGAGAGATCCTCTACGACGAATTCCGGGAGGCCCGGTATGCCCCGCCGCCCCTGCTCAAGCGCATGGTGATGGCGGGGTGGTACGGCAAGAAGAGCGGGAAGGGATTCTACGATTGGAGCGTGACGCCGGCCGTTCCGAGCGAGCTGGGGCTATGAAGCCTGGGAGCAGGGAGCAGGGAACGGCGAGGGGCATTGGGAGAGCCAGCCGGCTCGCGCGGCTCATCCCCCTGCTCCCTCCTCCCGCCTCCCTGCTCCCATTCCTGTTGTCGTGTGCTGCCACCACCTCCCGCCCCTACTATCCCCCCCACCCCACCGCCGCCGTGGCGGAGATCGAGCTCGGCATTCCGGAAGCCACCCGGGCCCTCGCGGAAGGGCTGGCGAAGGACAGCATCGCCCTCGCGATCATCCGGGAAAAAGACGGCTTCATCGACTCCGGCTGGCTCGATGCCCGGACCCTCGAGCACACCGGACGCTGGCCGCTCGGCGCCGGGGTGGTGCGGGTCCGGGCCTGGGTCAATCCCGCCAAGCAGTTCTGGAGCGAGCTCTCGGTGGAGGCGACGTTTCGGCCGATGGCCGACCCCTCGCGCGCCGAGCGCGAGCTCGACCAGCCGCTGCCCGAGGACCACCCGCTCCAGAAGCGCCTGGGCGGCGTGATCCAGAAGCTGATCGTGCAATACGGGGATGCCAACGCGCTGCGGGAGTTCCAGCAAAACACCCTCAAGGCGCTGAAGGCCGACTCGGCGGCCAAGGCCGACACCCTGAAGGTGAAGCCCGACACCCTGAAGGTGAAGCCCGACACGTCGAAGGTGAAGCCGGATACCACCAGAAAGAAGCCCTAGCCCCGCGCTTTCCCGGCGGCCTTGGCCTCCGCCGGCTTGAACACCTCCACCGACAGCGTGAAATTCCTGGTCTCCGCCGGATGCAGCGCCCCCACCCCGACGACCTGTCGCGTGATCTCCTCGCCCCGGTCATTCTTGATCGAGATCATCACGGAATATTCCCACGATTCGCCCACCGACGGATGCCGGATCGTTCCCTGCACCTTGAGGGCGGAAAAGCTCGGTAGCTCACGTTCCGCCGCCGGGGCGCCGGAGGCGTTGGACCGGAGATGATGCTTGCACGACGGGCAGACCGCCGCGCTCTCGAGGATCGTCGTCCGGCAATGGGGGCAAGCCCGGGTCGTTCCCGGAGCCCCCTGGCGAACGGTGCTCATGACGCGGAGCTGATCCCCGCGGCGACCGCGGCCTTGGCCGCCGTCTTCTCGTCCCAGCCGAATTCGACCTGGCCGCGCATCCGGGAGCCAGCCGCGACGGTCAGCGAGCCGGCCTTGAGATCGCCGTTCAGCACGCCGCTCTCCAGCAGCTCGACCCGCGAGGCGCCCTCGATGTTGCCCTCGAGCTCGCCGCCGATGATGACCGAGCTGGCCCGGACGCTGCCGGTCAGCTTGGCACCCGACTCGATGGTGAGATTCCCCTGCACGTGCACGTCGCCCTTGAAGCGTCCGGCGATCCGCACATGGCCCGAGCCCTCGATCTTGCCCTCGATGGTGAGCTCGGCGGCAATCAGGGATTCCTTGATGTCGGCACCGGCGGCGCGGCGCGGCATGTCATAGCTGGACACGGGATCCGCCTGTCTGGTCGGCGTGGGAGTCGGGGTCGACGGAGTCGGTTCAATCTTGGTCGAGGTTTGTTCCTTCCAGATAGCCATGGCGAATTCCTGTCGTAAGTACAGAGGATTAACACGGAGGAGACGTCGTGCGGACGCCCCTAAGATAGCCGAAAATCTGCGTTGGCAAGGGGGGATGGTAGCGGCCCTGTACTGATATCATACAGTCGGCCCGCCCCCCCCGCCCGGGTCGTCAGCCCGGCTCCCGGCCCCGGCAAAAGCTCAGTGCCGGCGGCCGGACCAGGGTTACCTCTCCCTCCCAGGTGCCGCCCGTGGCCACGGCCCCTTCCCAATGACCGCTCCCGTCCCGCTGGAACCGCCAGAGGTCGAGGGTTCCCGAGGTGCCGCTCCCGTCCGTGGTGCGGAGCTCGACCAGGGCGCTATCCGCGGCCAGCTCGAATCGCATCAGCTGGATCGACGCGATGCCGAGTTCGGGGGTGAGGCGGGATCCTTCCACGCAGAGCCGGCCGAACGTCTCCGACACCAGTGCGCCCAGCTCCCCCAGCGACGGTCCGACCCCCACGATCAGGTAGTGCCCCTCGGCGCCCGGCTTGGCCAGGGGAACGTGCAAGGCCCGCTCCACCGCGTGGAGAACCGCGAGCGTGTCGTTCCTGGTCTGGGCCCGGAGGACCGATGCGGACAGACTGGCGGCGGCCGTCAGCGCCAGCATTCGAATCGACGCGCGGGGGGCTGTCACGAAACTCAGATCACGTAGGCGCGGACCCACTCCTCCAACCGCCCCAGGTCGAGCCGGGTGTCCTTGCAGGGACCGTTGGGCAGCGTGAGCGTGAGGCCCAGGACCGGCACCCTGCCGGCCACGTCGTGGAGGCCGCTCACCATGTCTCGCTCGCACGCCACCGCGACCACCGCCCGAGGCCGCCGCTCCCGGATGACCCGCCGTGCCAGCTGCCCTCGTGTGGCCACGAACACGGGAATCTGGTATTTCCCGGCCACCCGGAGCACGCCCTCGAGAATGTCCTTCGCCAGGCATCTGGGAATCAGGAGCAGCAGCTCGCCGCCGGTCACCTTCCGCTTCCGGGCCAGGGCGAGGGCGTCGTACACTTTCACCGCGGCATTCTCGACCCAATCCCGGCGCCCGAAGCGGTCGGCCAGCTTCGAGGTGTATCGCATCAGCACCAGCAGCGGACCCCGCTCGGCGAGCCGCTCGGGAAGCAGCGGAGTACGAAAGGCGTACGAGAAGCCGATCAGCTGCCACCAGAGCAGCACCAGGATGGCCGCTCCGACGATGGACCAGACCAGCACCTGGGGCAGGAGGGCATGCAGGAATGCCAGCCGCGGCGCCAGCAGAAAGAGGGTCAGCGCCGCCACCCCGCCGGCCACCAGGATTACGCCGGCAGACCAGAGGAAGAAGACCCTGGGCTCGGCGTCGAAGCTGCCCGCGTTGGGGAGCGGCTGGCCGTCCCACTCATCCCATTCGTGGCCCAGCCTGCGGTCCACGTCCAGGTGAATGAGTTCGGGCCGCACTGGCGCTTCGGGCATCCCTTATAATACTCCCATGACGGCTCCGCCGACGCTCCGGCCCCTGGCCGGCACGGCACTCCCCGCCTTCCCCGATTTCCTGGGGTCGGCACGGACCGATCTCCGCGCCCGCGCCGCCTACGCCGAAGCAGCCGGCATCTTCCGTATCATCCCCGACGCGGTGGCGGTTCCTTCCACCACCACGGCACTCAAGGAGCTGGTGGTCTGGGCGGTCCGCCGCCGGGTTCCTCTGGTTCCGCGCGGCGCGGGGAGCGGGATCGGCGGTGGCAACGTCGGGCGGGGAGTCGTGGTGGACCTGACCGCCCTCGACGGCTGTCCTATCGAGGTCCGTCCCGCCGCCTACCGGGCCTACGGCGGAGCCGGCGCCACCCTGCGCGACCTCACCGAGGAAGCCGGCCGGCACGCATTGCGGCTTCCCCCCGATCCGTCCAGCGCGCGGTTCGCCACCCTCGGCGGGATCATCTCGACCAACGCCGCCGGTCCCCGCTCGGTCCGCGCCGGCAGCGTGCGGGGTTGGGTCGAGGCGATTGATCTGGTCACCGCGGATGGAGAGGCGCTCACGCTCCGGCGCGGGGCCAGCCCCCGGCGCTGCGCCGCGGTGGACCGGTTCTACCGGGACGCGGAGCCCGCGTTGCTCGCGGCGCGGGACACCATCCTGGCGCGGTTTCCCAAGGTCCGGAAGAACTCCTCGGGCTATGCCCTCGACGCCTGGCTCGACTCCCGAGACCTGGTGGACCTCATCGTCGGCGCCGAAGGGACCCTGGGGCTGGTGACCGGCGCCGAGTGGAGGCTGGTCCCCATCCCGGCGCGGTACGCCGGCATTCGCGCCTCGCTGGCCGACATCAAGTCGCTGGGCGCCATCGTGCCGCAGCTGCTCGAGATCGATCCCTCCGCGGTGGAATATCTCGACGCGAGCTTTCTTCGCTTCGTCGGGCAGGCGGAGCCCGGAGTTGCGGGGCTTCTAATGGTGGAGCTCGAGGGCGACGACCCGGATTCCCTGGGCGACCGGTTGCGGGAGGCCCGCCACATTCTCCGGCCTCACAGCACGGCCCTGGAAGAGGCCGGCAACCGCGCCGCACTCGAAAGCCTCTGGGAAATCCGCCACGCCGCCAGTCCGGTGCTGGCGCGCCAGGAAGGCGGACGCCGCTCGATGCAGGTCATCGAGGACGGCTGTGTTCCGGTGGAATCCCTGGGCCGCTACATCGAAGCGGTGCGCGCCGCCGGCCTTCGGCACGACATCGAGGTAGTGATGTTCGGCCACGCCGGCGACGGCAACCTGCATGTGAACCTGCTTCCCGACGTCACGGCTTCCGGATGGGAGGAGCGCATCGCCGGTATCTACGCCGAGGTCTCCGAGTTCATCCTGGGCGTGGGAGGCACCCTGACCGGCGAGCACGGCGACGGTCGGCTCCGGGCCCGCTCCCTCGGCGCGGTGTACGGCCCCGAAGTCCTGGAGCTCTTCCGGCGAGTCAAGGACGCCTTCGATCCCGTGGGCATCCTGAACCCCGGTGTCAAGATTCCCGCCGCGGAAGACCGACCCTTCGCCTCGCTCAAGATGGGAGCCGGCGCCAAACCCCTTCCCCCCGACATCGAGGCCGGACTCCGGGACATCGAGCGCTTCGCGCGGTTCTCCGTGAGTAGATTGGATCTCGCGGATGCGCCCGATGCTCCGGACGCCGCCGTCTCCCCGCTCCCCGCCCACCTCTCACCCGACGGCTGATGCGGCAATACCTGGATCTGATGCGCCACATCGCCGAGCATGGCCGCCCCAAGAGCGACCGGACCGGCACCGGCACGCTGAGCATCTTCGGGTGGCAGATGCGGTTCGACCTGGCGCACGGATTCCCGCTCGTCACCACCAAGAAGGTGCACCTCAAGTCGGTGATCCATGAGCTGCTCTGGTTCCTGCGTGGCGAGACCAACGTCAGGACCCTGAAGGAGGCGGGGGTTTCAATCTGGGACGATTGGGCCGATCCTATGGGCGAACTCGGACCTATATATGGATACCAGTGGCGGTCTTGGCCCGCCCCGGACGGGCGGCAGATCGACCAGATCGCTCAGGTGGTCCGGCAGATTCGGGAGACGCCCGATTCCCGCCGGATGATCGTGAGCGCCTGGAACGTGGCCGATGTGCCGGCGATGGCGCTGGCTCCCTGCCATGCATTGTTCCAGTTCTACGTCCTGGACGGCCGGCTCTCCTGCCAGCTCTACCAGCGGAGCGCCGACGTCTTTCTCGGCGTCCCGTTCAACATCGCGAGCTATGCGCTGCTCACCATGATGCTGGCGCAGATCACCGACATGGTCCCGGGTGAGTTCATCCACACGTTCGGCGACGCCCACCTCTATCTCAATCACGCCGAGCAGGTGAAGGAACAGTTGGCCCGCACGCCCCGGGCCCTGCCTGCGCTCCGCATGAATCCCGGGGCCAGGGAGCTTGAAGCGTTCCGCTACGAGGACTTCACGCTGGAGGCATACGACCCCTGGCCGGCCATCCGGGCGCCGGTGGCGGTGTGATCGTCTCCCTGGTGGCCGCGATGGCGGAAAACCGGGTCATCGGCAGGAACGGCAAGCTTCCCTGGCACCTTCCCAAGGATCTCAAGTTCTTCAAGAAGCTGACGGTGGATCATACCGTCATCATGGGCCGCAAGACCTTCGAGGAGATCAAGCATCCGCTCGACAACCGCCGGAACGTGGTCGTTTCCCGGAATCCCGGCTTTCACCCGCGCGGAGTGACGGTGGTGCCCAGCTTGCAGGAAGCGCTTGCGCTGGGGGCTACTGAGGAAGAGGTCTTCGTGGTGGGAGGGGGAGAGATCTTCCGCCAGGCGCTGCCCCGCGCCGACCGACTCTACCTGACGGTGGTGCATGCCCAGGTCGAGGGAGACACCCGCTTCCCGGAGTTCAACCAGGACGGCTGGGTGCTGGAGTCCGACGAGCGCCACGAGGCGGACGACAAGCACGCGTACGCCTTCTCGTTCCGGACCTATCGTCGCATCCGGCCGCCTATTCCTCGCGCAGGGTGACCGCCGGATCGATCCGGGCTGCCCGGCGTGCCGGGGCGAGCATCGCGATCCCCGCTACCGCGGCAAGCACCCCGATCGACAGGGTCAGCGCCTCCGGGTCGAGGGGCGAGAGCCCGAAGAGCAGCGAGCGGATCAGCTGTGAGGCACCCGCCGCCAGCA
Source organism: Gemmatimonadota bacterium (assembly GCA_041486305.1). Classification (GTDB taxonomy): domain Bacteria; phylum Gemmatimonadota; class Gemmatimonadetes; order Gemmatimonadales; family GWC2-71-9; genus JABFSM01. Next base: position 70,239 of record JBGPLG010000003.1, on the reverse strand, counting down.
GGAGGCCGACGCCCACACCGGCCCCTGCCACGACGAGGGCCTGCCGGACCACCAGCGCCGTCACGTTGCGGGCCGTCGCGCCCAGCGCCAGCCGGATGCCGATCTCGCGGCGGCGCAGGCTGACGCCGTAGCTCACCACGCCGTAGACCCCGATGACCGCCATCGCCAGCGCCAGCAGGCCGAACAGTCCGGACAGCATCCCCGCCAGCCGGGTGGGAAGCGCCACCAGCGCCAGCCGCTCCTCCATCGTCTCGATCCGCATCGCCAGCGCCGGATCGACCTGGCGTACGATGGCCGGAATGCTCGGCAGAGCTGCGTCCACCGTTCCGCCGGTGCGGAGAACGATGGTGAACCCCATGTTGCCGACCAGGCCGCTCGCGGCCTTCGGGAAGTAGATGAACGGTCCGTCGGGATCGCCCAGCGAGACGTTGTGCACGTCCCGGGCGATGCCGATTACCAGGTAGACGCTGTCCCCGATGTGGAACCGTCTCCCGAGAGGATCCAGGGCCGGCCAGGCGCGCCGGGCAAAGGTCTCGCTGACCACCACGGGCCGGTCACCCGACGCGGCCGCCTCGGTGGGTGTGAAGGCGCGTCCCCGGACGATCGGGAGGGACATCGTCGAGAAATAGGCGCTCGACACCTCCAGGAAATCGACCTGCACGTTGGTCGGCGCGCCGCCCGCGGCGGGATTCTCGGCCAGGACCGGTGTGCTGAGGCGTCCCAGGAAGGGAAGCCGGGATGCAAGCGCAAAGGATTCCACCGCCGGCAGCGCCGCAAGGCGCCGAGTCAGCTCGTCGTAGACCGTCCGGGCCCGGGTCGAATCGTAGCCCAGCTCCCCGGGGTTGATGGACACGCCGATGATGCCGCGGGTGGCGAAGCCCGGGTCCATGGTCGCGACCCGCTGCATGCCCCGGACGAACAGCGCCGCCAGCACCAGCAGCAGGGTGCTTCCGCCCATCTGCACCGCTACGACAGCGTTCCGCATCCGCGAGGTTCCCCGGGGACCATGAGATCCGGTCCCTTCGTTCCGGAGCGCGGAGGTGAGGGAGAGGTCGGTGGCGCGGAAGGCCGGGGCGAGTCCGAAGGCCAGCGCGGCCAGCACCGAGGTGCCCATGGCGAACCCCAGGATTCCCAGGTCGGGATGGAGATCGAGCTGCATCCCCGTGATCGGCAGGAGCCCGATGAGGAAGCGAGGGAACCGCTCCGCCAGGATCAGCCCCGCCGCCCCGCCGACAATGGAGAGCAGCAGGCTCTCGGTGAGCAGCTGCCCGATGAGTCGCCGGCGGCTGGCGCCCAGCGCGAGCCGGATTCCCATTTCACGGCGCCGGGTCAACGCCCGGGCCAGCAGGAGGTTCATCAGGTTCGCGCAGGCGATCAGCACGACTAGGGCGCCCAGGCCCAGGACAATGAGGGCGACGATACCTCCCCGTTGGCGCATTTCCGGGTTGTTGGCGAACGTGCCGCGCTGCACCAGGACCCGGGTCTCCCGGCCCGGGTGCTGGCTGTCCAGCTGGCGGGCGATGATGGTGAGGTCGGCCGCGGCGTCCGATTCGCGGACTCCGGGCTTGAGACGGCCGGTGACGTTGAGCCAGCTCATCTCCCGGACCAGCTGGTCCTCGGTGCCGTGGGTCAGGGCCGGCTGCATCGTCACCGGGATCCAGAGGTCGTTCCCCAGCAGGTCGGTCCCGGCGAAGCCGGGCTCCACCACGCCGATGATGTCGAAGGGCAGCTGATTGAGCAGGGCGACCTTCCCGACCACGCCGGAATCGGCCCCGAAATGCGCTCGCCAGAAGGCGTCGCTCAGCAAAGCCACCGCCGCACCGCCCGAGCGCGCGCAATCGTCCGCCACGAATCCACGGCCCAGCGCGACCCGGACCCGAAGGGTGGAGAAATAGTTGCAGGAGGCCAGCGTGACCCGCGCGGTCTGGGCCCGCTCGCCCCCCAGCGTGGCGTCGGTCTGGGCGTGGGCCGCGAGCGACTCGAAGCTCCGGTTCTGGTCCCGCTGCGCCAGGTACTCGTTCCAGGCCAGCATGTAGACCGAGCCGTTCACCATTCGGTCGACCCGTCCCGAGAATTGCTGGAAGACCGTTGCCACCCGCTCCGGTTCCGGCACCGGCAGGGATCGGACGCCCAGGGAGTAGAGCAGGGAAAAGAGCGCGGTGTTGAACCCGATGCCGAAGGCGAGGGTCAGCAGCGCCGTCACGGTGAACGCGGGGCTGGCCCGAAGACCGCGCACCGCGTAGGCCGCATCGCGCCGGAGCCGCTCGGCCCATCGCCAGCGGCCGGACTCGTAGAATCGCTCCCGCGCGGCGGTGACATTCCCGAAGGCCCGGCGCGCGGCGGCCCGTGCCTCTCCGGCGGGAACACCCAGGGATTCGAGCCGCGCAGCCTCCAGGTCGAGGTGCGCCTCGATTTCCCTGGAAAACTCCTCTTCCCGCTTCATCCCCGAGCCCCTTCGGGACCGAGCACGCGGGCCACCGCGTTGACCAGACGCTGCCAGCGGCCCGCCTCCCGCGCGAGCTGGCGGCCGCCGGCCGGAGTCAATTCGTAGAACCGCGCCTTGCGGTTGTTTTCGGAGGTGCCCCATTCGGCCGCGATCCAGCCGCGGCGCTCCAGGCGCTGTAGGGCGGGGTAGAGCGAGCCGTGATCGACCAGGATGGCGTCGTCGCTGGTCTGCTGAATGGCCCGGGCGATCCCCTGGCCGTGCTGCCGCCCCGTGCGTAGGGTCCGGAGGACGAGGAGATCGAGGGTGCCCTGGAGGAGCGCGTCGCGCTCTCGGCTCTTTCGGGTAGGCATTCTCCAGGAATACGGCCGTTCAGGTAGAATGTCAACCTGAGAGGCCAGTGACCGGTGGACAGGGACCAGCGACCAGTCTGGGTCTGGCGCGTCGATGGTCAGGGCACAAAGACCGAAGCTGCGGCCCTGGGATTGGCCTTCCGGAATTCCGCCTCGAGCCCCAGAAGCGCGGCGATGGTCGCCGCGAACTGGGCCTGAACGAGTGGCCCCCGAACCACGGACTCCGGACCCCTGAGCCCTGGCATCAGGCCCGCCATCCAGATCCGGTCCGACGCCGGCACATCCCGCCCGTGGTCGGTCCAGTCGTTTCCCGATCCCCGCCCGTGATCCGTGGCGACCAGCAGCGCCGTCCTGCCCCGGTACTCCGGCATCCGCTGCACTGTCTCCCACAGCGTCCGGAGAAATTGGTCGCCCCGGTGAGCGGCATCCAGGTAGAGATCGTACCGCCGCTCATGGGCCCACTCGTCGGTGTCACCCATCATCACGTAGAGCACGCGGGGTTTGCGGATCTTGAGGTGATGCAGGGCACCCTGCATCGTCACCGCGTCGAACCGAACATTCCCCCAATATGGCGGAAGCGCCGCCGCGAACTCGTCGAGCAGCCGCTCTTCCGGCGTGACCGGGTTGGCCACCGGCGGGCCATCCCCGTTGGCGGGGAGGTGGCTCCTCGAGGTGTTGAGAATGAAGGGCAGCCGGTCCCAGGAGGCGAACGCCGCGACGCTCCCGTGGAAAGCCGGCCGGTCGTTCAGCCACTCCAGGACCGAGGGGTTGGGATTCGGGATCTTGTCGTTGCTGTCGATGCGATCGTCCGGCGACCCGGTCAGGAGCTCGTTGTACCCGGGGTAGGAGAACCGCTTGCCGTTGGTCACCCGGACCGGAAGGCCGGCGCTCGAGTCTCCTCGGATCCACCCATCCCGGGCGATGGTGCCCCAGAGGAATGGCATCAGCGCCTCCCGTCTCGCCTGGGGCGTGTCGCGCAGGAACCGGCGCGCCAGCTCCACCGTGTCCGCCACGCCGCCGGCCCCGGCCGAGACCAGCTCCTTCGCCGCGCCGCCGAAGACCTCCTGCCAGCGCATGCCGTCCATGGTGACGATGAGCACTCGATCGGCGGCGGGAAGCGGTCGTTGGGCGCTTGCGATGGTAGTGGAGCAGGCAAGAACGAGCGTGATCAATCGGCTTTTTGACATGAAATGGGCTCCCAATCAGTGGCCAGCGGTGGTTCGACGATGCCGAGTTCGGTACGAAGTATGCTGAAAACTATTGTGTAGGCTCGCAGTTTTCCTTACCTTAGTGAGACTGCAGTTCACGGGTCGTGTGTTGAGGTTCGCGCGAGACCGGCCGAAACTTCACCAAGGAGATCCGTTGGCGGTTCGAATAGGGTTCGCCTATAACCAGAAGCCCGTGCTGCCGGCGCAGAAGAAAGCCGGCGATTCCGCCGTCCCCGCGCTCGACAAGGTCGCTCCGAATCGAGCCCTCCGCACCGATCTCGCCCAGCCCGACCTCTACGCTGAATGGGATGAGCCCGAGACGATCACCGCCGTCTCCAGCGCGCTGTCCGCGCTGGGAGAGGTGATTCCGCTCGAGGCGGGGAAGGACTTCCCCAAGGCGCTGCTGGATGCGAAGCCCGACTTCGTGTTCAACATCGCCGAGGGCCTCTACGGGGTGAATCGAGAGAGCCACGTTCCCTCGATCTGCGAGTTCCTGGGCATCCCGTACCACGCCTCCGATCCGCTCAGTCTGGCCCTGACCCTCCACAAGGGCCGGGCCAAGGAGATCATGGCCTACTACGGGGTCCCCACGGCTCCCTTCATCGTGGCCAACACCCGGGCGGATGCGCGGAACGTGAATCTGCCGTTCCCCCTCTTCGCCAAGCCGGCGCTCGAGGGATCGGGCAAAGGCATCACCGAGAAGTCCCTCTGCACCAACCGGGCGAAGCTGGTCCAGGAGGTGGGAGACCTCCTCGACACCTACCAGGAGCCGGTCCTGATCGAGAGCTGGCTGCCGGGGCAGGAATTCACCGTTGCCATCATGGGCAACGGCAAGGAGGCCCGCTGCCTGCCCCTGGTCGGGATGCGGTGGGACGCTCTTCCGCTGGGCGCCAAACCGATCTACGGGTACGAGGCCAAGTGGCTCTGGGATACCCCGGACCACCCCCTCGACCTGTTCGAGTGTCCCGCCGACGTCTCCAAGGAAATGGCCCGGGACGTTCGTTCCGCTGCGATCGGCGCGTACCGGATCCTCGGCTGCCGCGACTGGTGCCGGGTGGATGTGCGCTGCGACGCCGCCGGCCGCCCGATGGTGGTCGAGCTCAACCCCCTGCCCGGCATCCTGCCCAACCCCCAGGACAATTCCTGCTTCCCCAAGGCGGCGCGCGCGGCGGGGATGACCTATGACGAGCTGATCCAGGCCGTGGCGGACATCGCCTGGCGGCGGATCAGCGGGCGGTCGCTCCTCAAGAAGGCGCTGGACCGTAAACGGGCCGCGGCGTGAAGATCGGCGTCCTGTTCGACGGAGGCAGCCAGGACTGGGATCAGAAGGACGTGGCGGCGGTCATGTCCAACGTCACCGACATCCAGTCCAACCTCCGCCGGGCGGGGCACGAAACCACGCAGATACCGGTCCACCTGGGAGACGTCGGCTGGCTGCGCCGGGCTCAGCGCCAGGACCTGATCTTCAATCTCTGCGAGGGCGTCAACGGCTACGCCCGCTACGAAGACTTCGCGGTCGCGGCCCTCGAGCTCACCCGCATCCCGTTCACCGGCTGCCCCTCCTGGCCGGTGACCATCTGCCACCGGAAGCACATCGCCAACACCCTGCTGGCCGCGGCCGGCGTCTCGGTGCCGCCGTTCGTTCTGGCCCGCGGCATCACGCCGCCCAGCGGCCTCCGCTACCCGGTCATCGTGAAGCCCTCCGGAGAAGACGCCAGCGTCGGCATCGACTCCGGCTCGGTCTGCGCCACCCGGAAGGCGCTCCGGGACCGGCTGGCCAAGGTGTGCGAGCAGTGGGACGAGGTCCTGATCCAGGAGTACGTCCCCGGACGCGAGGTGAACGTCGGCTTCGTGGGCCGGGACATCATGCCGCTCTCCGAAATCATCTTCGACCGGATGCCGGCGGGAACCTGGCCGATCGTGACCTACGCGGCCAAGTGGGACACCGGCAGCGCCGAGGACCTGGGAACCGAGCCGGTTTGCCCGGCCAAGCTGAGTCCTGAACTGGCCCGGCGGGCGATCGCGGCGGCCCGCCAGGCGTGGGACACCCTGACCGGCTCCAAGGGCTACGGGCGGGTCGACCTTCGCATCACCGACCAGGGAGAGGTCTACGTTCTCGAGGTCAATCCGAACCCCGATCTCTCCACCGACGCCGGCTTGGCCCGCATGGCCAGGGCCCGCGGCTGGGAGTATGGAGACCTGCTGCTCCGCGTGGTGGAAGAGGCGGTGCAGCGCTCCGAGCAGACCCGTGCCGCCGAGGCGCTGACCCAGAACATCCCCGCCGCGTGAGCCGCGCGGTGGCTGGGCTGACCCACCGGCCGCTCGAGGCCCGGGACCGCGCGGCGGTCGAGGCGATGAGCCGGGCCCAGGTGCTGTTCCGGCCCGACGAAGTCTCCGTGGCCCTGGACGTATTCGACTCCGCCACCGGCAACGGCCGCCGCCGCGATCCCGACTACTCCACCGCCGGAGCGGAGGCGGACGGCGAGTTGGTCGGGTGGATCTGCTGGGGTCCCACACCGTGCACCATCGGCACCTTCGACCTCTACTGGATCGTGGTGGATCCGGCCTGGCAGGGTCGCGGAGTCGGGAGTGCGTTGGTGGCGGAAATGGAACGTCAGCTCAAGGGCGCGGCGCGGCTGATCGTCGTGGAAACCGCGGGACGCCCCGACTACGCCGCGACCCGGGCCTTCTACGCGGCGCGCGGGTACCATGTGGGGGCCACGATCGCGGACTACTATGACGATGGGGATGATCTGGTCACGTACGTGAAGAGGCTCGGGAAGAGGGAGGAGGGAGGAGATTCATGAGTACGTGGCAAGAACTGCTAAAAACCCGCTCCATCACCAGCATCCAGGCGCTGGCCGACCGGTTCGGGCCGGAGCATTTCCCGGTCGAGCTGCATGCGCGGCTCACTCAGGCCATCGACAACTTCGAGTTCCGGATCTCCCCACCGATGGTGGACCTGATCAAGTCCCCCGACGACCCGATCTGGCGCCAGTACATCCCGACCATCCAGGAGCTGGATGTCGTGGACGGCATCGTGGACTCGCTATCCGAAGACCGGGACAGCCCGGTGCCGAACATCACCCATCGCTACCCCGACCGGGCCCTCTTCCTGGTCTCGCCGGTCTGCGCCAGCTATTGCCGGTTCTGCACCCGCAGGCGCAAGGTGGGGGATCCCGAGAAGATCCCGATGTCCCAGTTCGAGTCGGCGTTCCAGTACCTGGAGGCTCATACCGAGATCCGTGACGTGATCATGTCGGGCGGAGACCCCTTGATGCTCTCCGACCGGCGGCTCGAATCCATCCTGACCCGGCTCCGCGCCATTCCGCACCTCGAGATCATCCGGATCGGGAGCCGGGTGCCCTGCCATCTCCCCGAGCGGATCACCCCGGAGCTGTGCGAGATGCTGCACCGCTTCCACCCGCTCTTCATCAATACCCACTTCAATCATCCCAGCGAGCTGACGCCCTCCGCGGTCGCGGGGCTCGGCATGCTGGCCGATGCCGGCATACCGATCGGATGCCAGACCGTGCTGCTCAAGGGGATCAACGATACGCCGGAAGTCATGGTGCGGCTGATGCAGCGCCTGCTCATGGCGCGGGTCCGGCCCTACTACATCTATATGGCCGACCAGGTGGCCGGCGGGGAGCACTTCCGTACCACCATCGAAACCGGCCTCACGATCATGAAGGCGCTCAGAGGATGGACCAGCGGCCTGGCCAATCCCCACTTCGTCATCGACGCCCCGGGTGGCGGAGGCAAGGTGCCGCTGCTGCCCGAGTACGTGGAGAGCATCGACGAAAACGAAGTGGTGATGCGCAATTTCAAGGGCGAGCGCTATGTGTACCGGCAGCCCAAGGGGCCGGCCCAGCCGAGACGCCACATGTCGGATCCGGAGTATCTGCTGCAGCCATTGTGATGAAATCTTTGTGTGCAAGACCCCGGGGCCGCGTGCGGCCCCTTTGTTTTTCTTGGAAGTGTGGTCGCTTTTCTGCTCGGTGATTCCGCGCTCCTGATCCCGCCGCGTCTGAAGATTTTCTAAACCAGCGGTGAGAATACATTCACCGGGTTAACGCGCGGCCATCCGCGCGCGCAATCGAAAAGAAACCGTACAGAAAGGTACGGCATTGCGTAACAACTCGCATAACCCCTGTGTGCAATTCCAGCTTGTCTGAAGTTGCATGCGCTGCCAGTATGTGCGCGTCCCGACGGCTTCCCCCTGATCGTACCAGTCGCCAACCGGACAAGATGCCACTCTCTCTCTGGAGGATTCCATGAATCTGGTCAAGAGCACAGTCACCAAGATCGCTCTCGGAGCGGTCGCCCTGCTGGTTCTTTCCACCATGTACGCCAACTCCGCATCGGCGGCGCGCTACGCCGTCGCGTACGGCGAGTTCGTTCAGGGCTGTGGCGACACGCCCGGCGACCCTTGCCCTAAAACCTGAGTCGCCAGTCGGGGGGAAGTTGGCGGTTCGGTGTCTTCGGGTTCGGACAACCACAGGAGGCGGTCATGAGTCGAACTCCGGGTATGCGCGCAGTGGTTACCGTCGGGCTGGTCGGATTGCTTGCCGGAACTCTCATCACCGCCTATGCCCGCGCCGATACCTGGGGGAAGCGCGGGGCCCCCGGCGCCGCGGTTCTCCTCGGCGCCGTGCTGCCCGCCCTCACGCTGCAATCGCTCGACGGGAAGCCGGTGCTCCTCGCCGACCGGCTCGCCCGCGGGCCCTCTCTCGTGATCGTGCTCGGCGCCCGGGACTGTTTCAGTTGTTCCTCCTACCAGCTCGAGCTCCGGATCCTCAAGTCGAAGCTCCCCGGGCTCGCTCCGATCCTGGTCGGGAGCGGCGGCGATGCGAGCCTCTTTCGGGACTATTTCCGGAAGGAGCACCTCGAGGCAGTGGCGCTGCTGGACCCCGACCGGAGCCTGCTCGCTTCCGTCGGAGTCGGGAGCGAGCCGCTCGTGCTGCTGGTCGATTCCGCGGGCCGGGTCCTGTTCGTCGATAACCGCCCCAGCGCCGCAGCGGCCCAGTTCCCCTTCGGGCGACTCCTGCCCCTCCTGGGCGGAGCGCTCCAGACCGTGCCACCATCGACCCTGAAGAGCGGAGAACCCAACTGATGCGAATCCATGGCGGAATGAGCCCGGTGCTCCTGATCGTGGCGGCGGCCTGCGGAACGGCGGAGGGAAAGGCGGTCGCGTCGCTGGAGCAGGTGCCCGTGGTCGGGTTCGACAGCCTGTTTCATCGGGTCGATTCGGTGATGCTGGTCACCCCGCCGGAAGAGGCGATCGGCATCGCCAGCGCGATCGTGGCGCTCCCGGGTGAATTCATGCTCACCGACATCACCCGCGGCAACATCAAGGTCTTTTCCAGGCAGGGTCGCCTGCTCCGGACCATCGGTCAGCCCGGCGACGGCCCCGGCGAATTCCGCCGGCCGGTCAGCATCGTCCAGGACGGCGGCGGGCGACTGGTCGTGCTCGACCTCAAGCGAAGCCTGCTCTCGACCCGGGACACCGCGGGCACGCTCCTGGGCGAGCGGGTGGTGGCGGGAAGCTGGGACAATGTGGCCGCGATTCCGGGCAGCGACCATATGCTCCTGGTCGGAGGCCGCGTGAAGAAGGGCAAGGAGAATGGGTTCGCCGGCGAACAGATGGCGCTGCACGACGTCGATTCGTCCGGGACGATTGTCACCTCCTATCATTCCTTCAAGTGGCCGACCAACCTGTTCCAGGCCACGTTCACGCACTTCTTCGCCACCGCCGTCGGCGAGCACCTGATCACCGGTGCCTACTCCTCGAATCGGGTCTACTTCGTCAATCGGCGCACCGGCATCGAAACCTCGGCGCTGATCGGCGGACCCTGGTACCGGTCGCCGAACTGGTCCAAGCTGCCGCCCCCCAGCGTGAATAACCGGGTGGAGTTCTGGGCCCGGCAGCAGATTCTGCTGACCCGGCTCTACCCGGTCGACGGAGGGCGTTTCCTGGCGCAGTTCCGTTCCTACACGCCGGAGGGAGAGGAGCGATACCAGTACGTCCTCGCCGACACGTCCGGCGCGTCGCTGGTGTCGACGCTACCGACCCGGCTCCGGATCCTCCTCGTCACCGGCGAGACCGCCTACGGGACGCTGACCACGCCCGACGGAGACGTCGCCCTGGAGACCCTGCGGCTCACGGCCTCCACGCGACACTAGGCGTCGAGCCGGCGCTCCCGGAGCATCTGGCGTACCAGGGCCGCGAATTCGTGAAACCCGTGGTCGCTGGTGATGCCGAGCTTCCTCCGGATGTTGGCTCGATGGAAGGTGACCGTGCTCTCACTCAGGTGCAGCGACCGGGCGATCGCGGCGGTCGACTTTCCGTCGGCGACCATCGTGAGGACCTGCTCCTGGCGCGGGGTGAGCGCCAATAGACTCGGATGGAGGGCATGAATCCCTACTTGATCGGTATGGGCAGGGACCCTCGGCGAGATGTAGGTCCGGCCCGCGGCCACCAGGTCGATGGCCATCAGGAGCTCTGCCAGTCGGACGTCCTTGGGCAGGAATCCGTTGGCCCCGAGCCGCATCGCGGCGTCGGCCAGCACCCGGTCATTGTGCATTGTCAGGATCACGATCTTGAGGCCCGGCCAGCGCCGTCGCAGCTCGGGAAGCACGTCGAGTCCGTTCTGCTCCGGCATGGAGACGTCCAGCAACACGCAGTCCACCGGGGCCTGCTCGAGGAGCTCGACCAGGGTGCTGCCCGATGCCGCCACTCCGGCGATGTCATGGTAGTCGGAGAGCAGTCGAGCCAGCCCGCCGGCCACCAGGGTGTGGTCATCCGCGATGGCGAGGGTCCTCTTCCAGTTCTTGGTCATGGGGGGGCCTTCCTGCGGCTCGGCGCGGGGTGATGTCTGCGAAGTTAGCCGGGGTCAGTCCCCGTCGGGCCCGGCCGCTGTCCTCGCCCTCCGCCCCGCCGGGACTGCGGTACCCAACGGCCGGCCCGACATCCCGAGATACATCCGGAGCGCCGCGCTGATCGGGCGGCGAGCCAGCACCAGGGTGATCTCCCGTTCGCGCTCCGGCGCATGATCCGCCAGCAGTTTCACCTCGCCCCCTTCCAGGACCGCCACGGGCTTCCCGTCCTCGAACGCGACGCGGTTCGGGGCGATGGCTGGGATCTGCTCACCCGGACCGACGATGCCCACGAGGTTGAGCGGGTCGGCGGCCGAAATCGTCACCAGCCCGCCCGGCCTCCCCGGCCCGCCAATCCATGTGAGGCGGCGTTATAATGAAACGATATGCGATATAACATAACGTTACAGATCACCCTCTCCGCTTTGAAATCATAAGTCGTAAGCACTTGTATTTCAATGGTTTGCATATTTGTCCTTCAAGGCACCGCGCTTGCCATTCAAGGAGACAGCGACCGTAAATCACGGTCGATGCGGGCGCTTCGATCGTCCGGCTCGGTTGTCCTGCCTTGGGGGATTCTATGACGAATGCAACGAACGCAGTAGGTCGGGTCCTGATGCCACTCATGGCGTTGGCGGCGATTGGATGCAGCGATGCGAACGGACCGTCGAGCCGCACCGGAAGCTCGCGCCTGGTTTTCTCGGTTACTGCCGGCACTCCGGCCGGTGCTCCGCAAGCCGCGCCGGAGACGATCGGGGTGGGGAATGATGTGCTGGTTCTGAACCAGGTGGACCTGGTCCTTCGCCAGATCGAGCTCGATCGGGTCGGCGCCATCGCGGCGTGCGATACCACCGGCGACGGCATCGACGGTTCCAGCGAGGATGGTGCAAGTGAGCATCATGATGGGAATGACGACGCCGGCGACGACTGCGCCGAGGTCCAGGTCGGGCCGATGCTGGTCAGCCTGCCCCTGGGCGGCGGCTCGGCCCATGAGATCGATGTCCCGCTCGCGCCCGGCACCTACGACAAGGTCCAGTTTCAGATCCACAAGCCCGATGACGACACCGCCGGCGACGCGGCCTTTCTCGCGGCCAACCCGGACTTCCGCCGGGTCAGCATCAGGGTTCGGGGAACCTTCAACGGAACCGCCTTCGAGTATCTGAGCGCTGTGAGCGCCCAGCAGCAGGTGGTGCTCTCGCCACCGCTGGTGCTCGCGGCCGACAGCACCGCCCGGTTGAACCTGACCGTCGATGTACGGGGGTGGTTCCTCGACGCGGGCCAGAACCGCCTGGTCAACCCGACCACCGCGCTCAAGGGTCAGCCGAACGAGGGCCTCGTGACCCGGAACATCAAGTCGTCTCTCCGCGCGAAAGGCTACTATGGCCGGGACGGCTGAGTGACGAGGTGAGTGGAAGTTCCGGCTGGGTGGCGTTCGTGCGCCTCTCCGACAGCTTCCGGATCGCCCTGGCCGAGCTCGCGCGCGAGCTCGGCCTTGGCGTGGTCGAGGCTTCGGCCGCCGATCTCCATTCGCTCCCGTCCGGCGCGGCCGCGGTGTTGCTGCTCGCCGGGGGCGAAGAGGGCGCCGCCATCGACCTCCTCGGCACCGCGCCGCGCTCCGGAGTCCCGCATCTTCTGCTCGGCGCGACGACCGATCACCGGATCGCCGCGACAGCGGTCGCTCGCGGGGCGGCGGACTATTTCGCGCTGCCCCAGGACTTCGACCTGCTCCGTCGCACGCTGGATCGCGCCGCCCGCGCCGCGGCGGCCGCCGGCGAATCGGAACGATTCGCGGCGCTGGAACAGGAACGGAACGGCTTCGAGGCGATTCTGGGCCGAAGCGCGGCGCTCACCCGGGTCATCGCGCAGGCCCGCCGGGTGGCCGCCCATCGCGATCTCACCGTTCTCATCGGCGGTGAAACCGGCACCGGGAAGGAGCTGCTCGCCCGCGCGCTGCATTACCACAGCCCCCGGTCCAAGCATCCCTTCATCACCATCAATTGCGCCGCGATCCCCGCCAACCTGCTGGAGAGCGAGCTCTTCGGCCACGAGCGTGGCGCGTTCACTGGGGCGGTCCAGTCCAAGCCCGGCCTGTTCGAGCTGGCTCACGGGGGAACGATTTTTCTGGACGAGATCGGCAACCTCCCGATCGATTTGCAGCCCAAGCTGTTGCGGGTACTGGAGGAGCGGGAGCTCCGCCGGGTCGGGGGAAATCAGCCGCGACGAGTCGATGTGCGGGTCATCGCGGCCACCCATCTCGATTTGGCCCGGGCGGTTGCCGAAGGCGCCTTCCGTGAGGATCTGTTCTTCCGGCTCAACGTCGTTCCGCTGGTGCTCCCGCCCCTGCGGGAGCGCGAGGGGGATGTGGAGCTGCTCGCCGAGGCGATGGCATCCCGCTTCGCGGCCGGCTACGGATTCCCCGTGCCGGCGCTGAGTCCCGAGGTCCGGGCATTGCTGCGGGGTCATTCGTGGCCCGGCAATGTCCGCGAGCTTCGAAATGCGATGGAGCGCGCCATGGTGCTGTCCCCGACCGGCACTCTCCTTGGCGAGAACCTCCTGCCACCGTCGGCCGGGGGTGAGGCGGATGAACCCGTCGCCGACGCTCCCCTCACCCTGGCCCGCATCGTTCGCGACGCGGCCCTCGAGACCCTGCGACAGGCCGGCGGAAACAAGTCGCTGGCCGCCCGGCGCCTCGGTATTTCCCGACCGCGATTCATACGAATACTTGCCGGGGAATCCGACGATTCCTCCGGCGGACCGGAGACCTGAAATGACATCCTCCCGTGCCAACCACTGGATCGGCGTGGCCCTTCTTGCCGCCCTCGCCGGCTGCGACGGGTCCGGTCCCACCGACCCTGCTCCCGGTGAAGAGCGCCCGGAAGCGGCGCTCACGATTCTCCGCCTGGCCACGAGCGCGCCCCCGCTCTTCAATGCGGAGGTCTCCTTCTGGGCCAAGCGGGGCCAGAATGCCCGAGGCGAGCTGTTCTTCAGGAATCCGGATGGTTCCCGGGGAGACCGCTACATCCGGCTCGATCTCAGCGACCGGTCCCTGCTCGCGTTTCCCGACGGCCGGCACTTCGCCGATGGCGACTCGGTCCAGATCACCATCCGCGTCACCGACCCGCAACGGATCCTGGTCGAGTTCGTGCCCAGCGGCCTCACCTTCAGTCCCGATGATCCGGCCGAGCTGCAGATGCGCTACGACCATGTGAACGGAGACTTCAACAATGACGGCCATCAGGACGGCAAGGACGCCCAGATCGAGCAGATCCTTTCTATCTGGCGCCAGGAGACGCCCGCCGAGCCGTTCATCCGGCTGGGCACCGTCCGGATTCAGGATCTGAAAGAGCTGGATGCGAGGCTTCTCGGATTCAGCCGTTTAGCCATTGCGTACTGAGGAGCGGTAACGACGTGGTCGCGCTGCCCGACGAGGGCTCCGAGCGGGAACTCCGCGATTTGCTGGCCGCCGGCCGGTACCGGGAGGCGTTCGAGCGCTTTCCGCCCGACTCGGTGCCGGATGTCGAGGCGCGTCCGCACGTCGCGCTCGGCGTCGCAACCGCGGCCACCCGTCTCGGGGCACTGGACCAGGGCCAGCGTCTCGCCGCCGGCGCCCTCGACGGATTCCGGCTTCGGGCCGACGACGACGGACGGATGCGTTGCCTCAATCTCATGGGAGCCATCGCCTACGAGCGCGGGCGGTTCGAGGAGGCCTCCCTCGCCTTTGCGGCGTCACTCGATCTGAGCCGGATGCTGCAGGATCTCCAGAGCTGGGCCCGCGCCTCGAACAACCTTGGCAGCGTGGCGCTGCAGCAGGGGCGGCTGGATGAGTCCACCAGCCTCTACCGGGAGGTCCTCCTCGCCTATCAGCGCCTGGGCGACCGCCGGGGGTTGGCCGAGGCATCGCACAATCTCGGGGTGGCGAGTCGGGAGTTGGGACAGCTCGCCGACGCGGAGCGCCTCGGGGAGCAGGCGGTCGATCATGCCGCCCTGGTCGGCGATCCCGCGCTCACGGCGCTGGCGCTGACCGGCCAGGCCGAAACCGCGGTCTCGCGAGGGGACATGGCCGTGGCGGCGGAGGCGCTGGATCGCGCCGCCCGCCATGCCGCCCTGGCGCGAGACGAAATTGGTATCGCCGAGGTGGAACGGGTTCGCGCCGAGCGGTGGCTGCGTCTGGGCGATGCCGGGCGGGCGGTCGCGGCGGCCGAATCGGCCCGGGAGGTGGCTCAAAGGTTCGGTAGCGCGCAGCTCCAGGCCGAATCCGCCGCGATTGCCATGCGCGCCCATCGGCGCTTGAATCACCCCGAGCTGGCCGCGGAGCGGCGCGCCGAGGCGGAAGCGCTGTTCACCTCATTGGGTGGTGCGTTGCATCTGGCCCGGCTCCGCGAGGCCGCGGGTACCTGACCCGATCGCCGTTCCGCGATCTCCCTCCCGGCGGCTCACTTCACCTTCCAGGTCCTGATTCCCGCCAGCCACGAATAGGGATCGATCTTCACTCCCTCGACCCGCTTGGCCACCGCGGCCACGTTGGTCGGCGTGTAGAGCCAGAGGGCCGGGACATCCTGGTTGAGCTGCGCCATGGCGTCGCGCCATGCCGCCTTTCCCGCCGTCACCGAGCCCGTGATCGACGACGCCCGCCGGAACAGCGAGTCGAACGCCGGGCTGCGATAGTGACTGTAGTTGAGCACGCCGATGCCCGCCGAGGTCCACTGGTCGACCAGTCCGCGGGGACTGGGCTCGTCCAGCCAGGCGCCGATGAAGGTCTCGAATTTGCCGGTCCGAAGCCGCTCCTGGAATACCGGGAAGTCCACGGTGGTGACGCTTGCCTTGACGCCGGCCCGGCGCCACATCTCCTGCGCGATCACCGCGAGGTTCTTGCGTGACGCGCTGGTCCCGGGCACCAGGATGTCGACCGCGAGGGCCTTTCCGGCCCGCTGGCGGATTCCGTCGCTCGCCCGTTTCCATCCGGCCTGCTCCAGCGCGAGTGCCGCGGCGGCGGTGTCGAACGGCGCCACCGGAATGGACTCGTCATAGATCCACAGGATCCGCGACATCGGCCCCGGAGGCGCCACCGCGCCCGGGCCCAGCGCCGCGCGTGCGGCCGTGGCCCGATCGGTGGCACTCGCCAGGGCCCGCCGGA
Organism: Gemmatimonadota bacterium; assembly: GCA_041486305.1. Lineage (GTDB taxonomy): Bacteria > Gemmatimonadota > Gemmatimonadetes > Gemmatimonadales > GWC2-71-9 > JABFSM01. Next base: position 54,222 of record JBGPLG010000003.1, on the reverse strand, counting down.
CTTCGCGGGCGGTCACGGCGCTGCTCGCGGGAGCGTCCAGGTTGAATCCCAGGAACCCGTACACCGCGGCGGGATAGGAGAGGGTTTCGAGGGAAGTGTCCGCTGACACCCGCGCCACGCGGGCCGAATCGCCGATGGATTCGAGCAGATCGGCCTCGTGGCTCAGCACCAGATTGAGCGCGGCGTCGGGATCGTTGGCGAACCGCCAAACCAGGCGCCGGATCTCCGGCCCGCCCGCCCCGAGCGTGGCGCGCTCGAGGGTCAGCGTCTGGCCCTTGGTCCACCCGCTCAACCGATAGGGGCCGGACCCGACCAGGCCGGCATTGGCCGCCGCGCCGGCCCATCGGCCCCGGGGAATCGAGTCCCATATGTGGCGCGGCAGAACCCGCACGTGCCAGGTGGCGTCGTACCACTGCTCGGCATCCGGCCTGGCAAAATGGACCAGCACGGTGGAATCGTCCGGCGCGGTGGCGGTGACCCGGCCGGACAGGACCGTGCGAGCCTGCGTATCCAGCGCGCTGTCGGCGTAGGCCTCGAAGGAGAACACGACGTCGGCGGCGGAAACCGGGATGCTGTCCTGCCACCGGGCTCCGCTCCGGAGGTGGAAGCGGAGGGTCACCGAGTCCACTCGCTCCCACCGCGACGCCAGCCGCGGTGCCAGTGCCGAGCTGTCGAGCGGTGACCCGCCTCCACCAAGCTCGGCGAGCCGCTCGAAGATAAGATCGCTCACGTCGCGTCCCACCGACCCGGTGGTCAACGGCGGGAGCAAGGCGTCCGGCTCCCCGACCGCGGCGATCACGAGGGTGTCACAGCGGGGGCAATTCGACCGATTCCCGCAGCCGGCCAATCCCAGCGCAACGAGCGCCAGGAGACCGACAACCGGTCGGTGGGGAGGTGGCGCCACACAACGGCCCACAGGCGCGGCTGCGGCGTGTGGGAGGACCCTCTTGGCAGCGGTCTTCATCGGTCATTCCTCCCTCGGTGCATTCGGCTGCGCGGAGATAAGCGCCCGGAGGCAATATGGTTAGCCCATGACTGCCAGAAAACTGTATCAAATATGACAGTATTAGCTGTTGTCGGCACACTAGTTGCGAGACGATATGTACAGAAAATTGACATTTGAACCTCGTCAGGAGATGAGACGCGTGCCACTCCGCCGATCGTACGTCGCCGCCACGGTTTGTCTGCTCCTCGGAGCGGCCGCCTGCTCCCAAACCGCCACGGCTCCTTCGGGTCCCGAGGCGCAGGCCCCGGCCTATGGCCTGATCAATGACCTGCTCCATGCCACGCTGCTCACCTGCTCGTCGCTGCCCGCCGCGAGCGATACCGAGCAAATCGGCGCCGATGGTGGCATTGTTCGGGTCGGTCCGCACGTGCTGGTGGTCCCCCCGGGCGCACTCGCCGAGCCAACCACCATCCGGGGCGAGGTCGTGCCCGGGCGAGTCAACTCGGTCCGGTTCTCCCCCGAAGGGCTCCGGTTTAGGCGCGACGCCGTCCTGACTATGAGCTACAGCAACTGCTCCGGCCTCGGGATGCTGCTCCCGAAGAAGATCGTCTACACCGACGAAGGGCTGAACCTGCTCGCGATTCTGCGCTCGCTGGATCTGTCGTCTCAGAAGCTGGTGTCGTCGCCCCTGGAGCACTTTTCCAGATACGCGGTGGCGTACTAAACGATGGAGGAACGGCTCCCCGCAATTCCTCCTAAGCCCCCCAACCCGGAGCTCCGCCCAGCGGGCGACCTGCTCCGGATGGGAAGGGCCCACGACCGCGCCGGCCGCCTGGACGACGCGGTCGCGGCGTACGAGCAGGCGGTGGCGATCGGGGAGAAGAGTGGCGAGCGGGCGGTGCTGGCGGAAGCCCAGCGCCGCCTCGGCGTGGTACACCACCGACGCAACAACGGCGTCGAGGCCAAGGAGCTCTGCCGCCGAAGCTACGACGGCGCGCTCGCCATGGGCGACCTGGTCCTCGCCGGAGAGGCACTCAACTCCCTGGGCGGATTCGAGTTCGAATCCGGCCAGATGGCCGCGGCGCGCACCACCTACCAGAAGGCGCTGGAGCTCGCCTTTTCGAGCGAGGAGCTCCGGGGCCGAATCGAGCAGAACCTGGGCATCCTGGCCGCCATTCACGGCGACCACGCGGCCGCCCTGAACCACTACCAGCGCTCCCTGGACGCGTTCAGCGAAGCCATGGATGAGCGGGGCTGCGCCATTGCCTATCACAACCTGGGCCTGATCGCGACTCACCAGGGGCAATTCCAGGCGGCCGAGGAACACTTCACCCGCAGCGCCGACATCGCCTCCCGATTCGGCGATGTGCACCTGCAGGGGCTCTGCCAGCTCAATCACGCCGAGGTCTGCCACGCCCGCCAGCAGTACGGGGACGCACTGCGCCGCGCCGAGGCCGCGCTCGCGATCTTCGAGCAGCTCGGAGTGCGGATGGACAAGTCCGGTGCCTACAAGGTCATCGGGATGGTGTTCCGGGATACCGGCCGGCACGCGCTGGCGGAGCAGCGGCTCCGGAACGCGATCGACCTCGCGGTCGAAACCAACTGGGTGCTGGGGCAGGCGGAAGCATCGCGGGAGCTGGCCCGGCTGCACCAGATGGTGGGCCGGAACCAGGACGCCCTGGTCCTGCTCAACTCGGCGCACCAGCTCTTCAACGGCCTCGAGGCCCGGGTCGAGCTGGTGGACGTCGCGGAGAAGATGGCGTCGCTCGAGGAGACCTTCCTCGCCGTGGTGCGGGAATGGGGCCTCTCGATCGAATCCTCGGATGAGTACACCTTCGGTCACTGCGAGCGCGTGGCCACCTACGCGGTGGCCGTGGCCGAGGGGCTGGGCCTCGATGACATGCAGAAGACCACGCTCCGGCTGGGCGCCTACCTCCACGATGTCGGCAAGGTCCGGGTCCCCCACGAGATCCTGAACAAGCCCGGCCGCCTGACCGACGAGGAATTCGAGCTCATGAAGCTCCATACCATCTACGGCGTGGAGCTGCTGGCCGGCGTCGAGTTTCCCTGGGACCTCAAGCCGCTGATCCGCTGGCACCATGAGAAGATGGACGGCACCGGGTACCCCGATCGGCTCCGCGGCAACGAGATCCCCATCGGTGCCCAGGTCATCTGCATCGTCGACGTCTTCGACGCCTTGACCACCACCCGGAGCTACCGGCCCGCCCTGACCCGCGAGGCGGCGCTGGCCGAGCTGGAACGGTGCCGGAACTGGTGGCGGCCCGATGTGTTCCAGGCCTTCATGGGCTCGGTCGGCTCCCCCAGCTGGCAGGACCGGGCTCCCGCCGTCGTCTGACCCGAATCGCCCGGCGACACCCCTGCCGAGCGTAGTACATTCCAGCACATGCCGCCCCCCATCGCCCTGGTCACCGGGGCCACTCTGGGTATTGGCCGGGCCACTGCCGTCGCGCTGGGCCGGGCCGGCTACAAGGTCGGCGTGTGCGCTCGGACCGCGGCCCATGTCGATGGGCTGCTCCGGGACCTCCGTTCCGAGGGGATCGAGGCAGCCGGACGAGCGGCCGACGTCTCCAACCCGGCGGACGTGGAAACCCTGGTCGGGCTGGTCTCCCGGACGCTGGGTCCCATCGACACCCTGATCAACAACGCCGGCATCGCCCGGCTCCGCCCCTTCGCCGAGCTGACCCTCGACGACTGGGATGCCACGATGGCCACCAACGTCCGGAGCCTCTATCTGGTCACCCGGGCGGTCCTGCCCGGCATGCGCGCCCGCAAGGCCGGGTTCATCGTGAACGTGGCCAGCCTGGCCGGCAAGAACGCGTTCGTCGGCGGCACCGCGTACGTGGCCTCCAAGCACGCGGTACTGGGCTTCAGCAAGACCCTCATGCTCGAGGTCCGGAAGGAAGGCATCCGGGTGCTGGCCATCTGCCCGGGGACGGTCGACACCCCGCTGATGCGGGACCAGTCGGTCCTCACCCCGAACCTGGACAGGATCCTCAAGCCCGAGGACGTGGCCCAGGCCATTCTCGACGCCCTGCGGATGCCTTCCCGCGCGCTGGTGAGCGAAATCGACCTCCGGCCGGCCAATCCATGACCGGCGTTTCCGACCACCGGCCCGCGATGCTGATCGATCGCTGCGTCTGCCGGAATCGGACATTCGAAGACCTCCTCCCCGAGGCGCGGGCGCGCTCCTGGAGCCTGAATGAGCTGATTCGGGTGACCGGGTGCGGCGGCCAATGCGGGCTCTGCCGGCCCTACCTTCGCCGGATGCTGGCCACCGGAGAAACCGCGTTCGACCACCTGCTGCCTCCGGATCCGGCGTGACGCCGGACGGGTCGAGGAATCCCGAGCCGCTCACCGGCCGGGAGCGCTTCCTCCAGGCGCTCAACCGGCCCGCGCCGCTCACCCTGCTCGCGATGGCGCTGGGCTGGGCCGGCATCTACTTCGCCTACCAGCGGAGCGGGCTGGGCGTGGTCCTGGCCGGGGTCTGCACCCTCGGTGGTCTCTTCGCCGTGCGGCGGGGCCGCAATCTCGGGCATAGGCAACGGGCCAATCTGGAGGGCGCGATCGCCGCCGCCGCGGCCCGCAACCGCGAGCTGGAGCTGCTGCGCCGGCTCGGCTCCACGCTGCTCGGGGTCCGCAGCAGCGGGGAGCTGCTGGAGGAGGTGGTGCAGCTCGCCGCCAACCTCCTGCAGGCCGAGGGGGCCGCCATCATGCTGCTGGCGGAAGAGGGGCGCTTCCTGCGGGTGGCCGCGGGAGCCGGCCTCCTCCGGGGAGCCGGCGGCAGCCTGGTTCCGATCGACAAGTCGCTGGCCGGGTGCGCGGTCCTGGGCAACGTCGCGATCACCAGCGACGACATGGAGCACGACCCCCGCAACTTCGCCATCGATACCCTGCCGCCCAACCTCAACCGCGCCATGTGCGTCCCGCTCCGTTCCTCCGGCGTGGTGATCGGCGCCGCCTGCGCCTACAACCGGCTCGATGGGCTGCCCTTCGACTACCATGACACCGCGCTGCTCACCGCCCTGGGAGAGCAGGTGGCGGTTGGGCTCGATCGCGCCACCATGCTGGAGGAGACCCGCCGCAATGAGCGGGAGCTGGCCGAGAAGAACCGCGAGCTGGTGCGGGTCACCAAGCTCAAGGACGAGTTCCTGGCGAACATGTCCCACGAGCTGCGCACCCCGCTCAACGCCATCATCGGCTTCTCCGAGCTCTTGCTGATGCCGGGCGCCGGCAACCTGGACGAGCAGCAGCGGGATTTCCTGGAGTCCATCGCGCGGAACGGGCGCCACCTGCTGGGCCTGATCAACAACATTCTCGATCTCTCCAAGATCGAGGCGGGACGGATGACGGTGCACCTGGCCCGGGTCGATCTGCGGGACTCGATCCAGGGCGCCGTCACCGATACCAGCAGCCTCCGCGCCGCCAAGCGGCAGCTGGTAAGCGTCGAGGTCGGCGACGAGCCGCTTTTCGTCGTGGCCGACCATATCCGGGTTCGCCAGGTGCTCTTCAACCTGCTCTCCAACGCGTCGAAGTTCACCCCGGAAGAGGGCACCGTCAGTCTCTCGGCGCTCCGGACCCCGGTGCCGCTTCCGGTTCCGGCGGACCGGGCCAGCGACCAGCCCCGGCTGGCCACTCGCGACGCCGTCTGGGTGTCGGTCCGGGACAGCGGCATCGGGATCCGGCAGCCCGACATGAAGAAACTGTTCAAGGTCTTCAGCCAGGTGGACTCTTCGACCAGCCGGGTCCAGCAGGGGACCGGACTGGGCCTGGCGCTCTGCAAGCAGTTCGTGGAGCTCCACGGCGGAACCATCGGGGCGGAGTCTATCTTCGGCGGTGGCAGCACGTTCTGGTTCATTCTGCCGGTGGAGGGACCGATCCGGCAGCCGGGATGATCCCCGGCCGGTCATCGCGAGCCGCCTTTGTGAGTCCCCGGTCATTGCGAGCAGCCTTTTTGGCGGCGAAGCAATCCCCCGGCTAGATTCCGGTCATGGTAACGTCCCTGGTCCGCCGTCTCCTTGCCTCGGCCCTGCTGCTGGTGGTCGCTGGGGGCGGGGGCGGTATGCCGGTGCTGGACGCGCTGGCGTTTCACGGCCCCAGCCGCCTGAGCGAGTCCCTCCGGACCCATTACGAGGCCTCGAGCTCGTGCCACGGCGACGGGTGCAGCATCCGGTCGGATGCGGCGCCCCGGGTCCTGGGAGATCATGCCCCACAGGCTCCCAGGGTCGTCGCCGCCGAGCAGATCCAGCTGGTTCCGGTCGGAGAATCGGTCCCCCGCAGCGGCATTTCCCTCCAATACCTCTCCAGGGCCCCTCCCACCGCCTGACGTTCGACCGTCCGACGCTCAACTGTCTGGCCGACCGTCTCGTATTGAGGGAGTCCATGCGAATACTGCTCACCGCGGTGCTCGTGACGCTGACCGGCGTCACCGTATCCGCAGCCCAAGTTCCCGACACCACGCGCACTCCGCCACCGGCGCAGGCCGCGCCGGTCCGTACCGCGGGCGCGTACATGAACATCGGGTTCGTCAGCCTATTGGATTTTGACTGGTCCAGCGCCCGCAAGCTCGGCCCGCTGCAACCCGGCGATCACGACCCGCGAGTGCGGGGATTCACGATCCCCAATTCCGAGCTGACCCTGGACGGGGCGGTGGATCCCTACTTCAAGGGCTTTGCTGACATCGTCTACAAGCTGGACGCCAACGGCGAGACGGGGGTCGAATTGGAGGAGGTGTATTTCCTGACCACGTCGCTACCGGCCAACCTGCAGATCAAGGCGGGGCAGTTCTTCACCGAGTTCGGCCGCCAGAATCCGCAGCATCCCCATTCCTGGGCCTTCGTGGACCAGCCGCTGGTGCTCAACCGCATGTTCGGCCCCGAGGGCCTGCGGAGTCAGGGGGCCCGGATCTCCTGGTTGGCGCCGACCTCATTCTACACCGAGGCCATGGTGACCGTGCTGAACAGCGCCGGGGGAACCACCTCCAGTTTCCGTTCGGATGGGTCCTCCGAAATCCACGGCGGCGTGCCCCTCGGGCGCGACGTGCTCAAGCTCACCGACATGCTGGTGGTGCCGCGGGTTGCGGCGTCGTTCGATCTGACCGACACCCAAACCCTGCTGGTAGGCGCGTCGGCGGCGTTCGGCCCCAACAACTCCGGGCCCGATGCCAGCACCCGGATCTACGGCGCCGACCTCTACTGGAAATGGAAGTCCCCGCGAGCGGCGGCGGGGTTCCCCTTCGTCTCGTTTCAGAGCGAATTCATGAGCCGGCGGTACCAGGCGGCGCAGCGGGTATCCGCGGAGGACGCGTTGGTCACCCTGCCCGCCGAGACGCTCAAGGACAACGGCGCCTACGCGCAGGTACTCTGGGGCATCAAGCCCCGGATCGTGGCCGGGCTTCGCGGGGAGTACGCTGCCGGCAATGACGCCTCCTTCGACGCGCCGCTCCGGGCCCACCGGTTCCGGGTCTCGCCCAACTTCACGTGGTATCCGACCGAGTTCTCCAAGTTCCGGCTGCAATACAACTACGACAATCGTCGCGGGATCGGTCGGGACCACTCCTTCCTGGTGCAGTTCGAGTTCCTACTGGGAGCACACGCGGCCCACAAATTCTAAGGCGGCATGGATCATATGAAGACCGTTGCTTTACTCCAATTCGTTACTGCCGCATTCGCGGTGTTGCCGGTCCGCGCGGGGCCGCCACCCAAGAAGCTCAACGTGGTGGCCACCACTCCCGACCTGGCGGCGGTGGCCCGGGAAATCGGCGGGGACGGCGTCGACGTCAAGGCGCTGGCCAAGCCGACCGAGGACCCCCACTTCGTCGACGCGAAGCCCAGCCACATTGTCACCCTGAACCGCGCCGACGTGCTGATCGAGGGTGGCGCGGAGCTGGAAATCGGCTGGCTTCCGCCGTTGCTGGAGAGCGCCCGGAACGACAAGATCGCGGCCGGGGCGCCGGGCCACATCGTGGCCTCCCAGGGGATCCGGATGCTGGAAATCCCGGCGACGTTCGACCGGTCCCGGGGCGACGTGCACCCCTACGGCAACCCGCACTTCCTGCTCGACCCCATCAACGTCAAGATCATCGCCGCCCAGATGGCCGATCATTTCGCCCAGGTCGACCCCGCTTCGGCAGCGATGTATAGGGCCAACCTCAAGAAGTTCGACGACGCGGTGGACGCGCGGCTGGTCGAGTGGCAGAAACAGCTGGCCCCGTACAAGGGCGCCAAGATCGTGACCTACCACAAGGACTTCGTCTACCTGGGCGAGCGGTTCAACCTGGACATCATCGACAACCTGGAGCCGAAGCCCGGCATCGCCCCGTCGCCGGCCCATCTGGCCAAGGTGATTACCGAGATGAAGGCGGCCAATTCCCGGGTGCTCCTGGTGCAGCCCTACCAGAACCGGAAGACCGCGGAGACGGTGGCGCGGCAAACCGACGCGGTGGTCCTGGACGTGCCGCAGCAGCCCGGCGCCGTGCCAGGCACCGACACCTATTTCACGCTGATGGACTATATGGTCAAGACCATCGCCGCCGGCCTCGCGGAGAAGCACTAATGCACCTCGACTTCGCGGTGGTGTGGGAGGTCATGAAATGGCCGCTCGCTGCGTGCCTGGTCCTGCCGCCTCTGCTGGTGTACCTCGGGCTTCACGTGGTGCGGCGCGAAGTAATCTTCGTCGACCTCGCCCTGGCGCAGGTGGCCACGCTGGGCACCTGCGTCGGCCTCATCATGGGCTACCACTTCAACGACCGGATCACCTTCTGGATCTCGCTCGGCGTGACCTTCCTCGGCGCCGGGCTGTTCAGCTGGTCGCGCAGCAACAAGAAGCACGCGGTGCCGCAGGAGGCGATCATCGGCATCACCTTCGTGGTGGCCGCGGCCGGAGTAATCCTGCTGCTCTCCCGCGTGGCGGGCGGCAAGGAAGAGCTCGAGCACCTGCTCACCGGCGACATCCTCAACGTCACCGCGGCCGAGGTCGCCCAGCGCGCCGGGCTCTTCGTGGTGCTGGCCGCGCTCTACGCCGCGTTCCACCGGCGCTTCGCGCTGATCTCGTCCGATCCCGACGCCGCATTCGCGCAGGGGATGAAGGTGCGGCTGTGGGACTTCCTGTTCTACGCGGCGTTCGCGCTGGTGGTGGTGAGCTTCGTGCGCGTGGCCGGTGTATTGCTCACGTTCGCCTACCTCATCGTGCCGGCAGTCTGCGGCACCATGCTGGCCGCAACCTGGAAGGGGCGGCTGGTAATCGGATGGATCATCGCGGCGCTGGCCAGCCTGATCGGGCTCGGCGCATCCTACTTCCTTGATCTCCCTACCGGCGCCGCGATCGTCTGCGCCTGCGGATTGCTGCTGGTAGCAGTGAGCGTGCTTGCGGCGGTGCGTCCGGCCCGGGCGTAGAACGAGTCCCATGCGGATGCTCCGGCCCGGGTTGGTCTCCTTCCTCCTCACCGCGACGGCCCTCGCGGGGGGGCCGGGCCTTAGCCTCAGCGAGGCCTGGCAACACACCCACCGGACCGGCTCACGCCATGGCCACTACGCGCACTATGAGGCCAAGGGCGGTCAGGATCACGACGACCGCTGCGAGATCGGCCTCACCTCGGCCCCGGCCCGGGCCCCCGTCGCCGGTTCGGCCGAGCTGCATCTCCCAACGCCCGAGCCGAAGGCCCTTACCAAGCAGCTGGTCAGCTCGCCAGGCAACATCGTCCGACTGCTTCCTCCCAGCCGGGCTCCTCCAGCAGGTCTCTGACGCCTCAGCAGTCCTAACATCGTCATGAACCGACGGACGCCACCGCGTGCGGTGCGCGTTCCCATGCGTGAGGAACTCAGAGCCATGTCTCTACTGTCCTTGTTTACGCTTATGTCCATTGCCGGAGCAGCCGGACCGACGCCGGCGAATCACCGCATCGAGGGCAAAGTCACCGATTCCGCCGGCACCGCGCTGGCCAACGTGCGGGTAGTGGTGCTCGAGGCCGACCGCTCGGCGATGACCGATGTGGGCGGACACTATGCCATCGCCAACCTCGCCCCCGGCTCGTACCGCGTCGCGTTCAGCTACATCGGCTTCGCGCCGCTGGTCCAGCGGGCCACGCTGGCGAATGCCGATCTCACGCTCGACGTCTCCCTCAAGCGAAGCCTGATCGAGCTGCCCCCGCTCCAGGTCACCGCCACCCCGATCGCCACCTCGGTCCTCACGTCACCCCAGCCGGTGGCGGTAGTGGCCGGCACCGAGCTCCGCACCGCGCAGGCGCCCTCGCTGGGCGAAACGCTTCAGGGAGTTCCCGGCGTGCGGAGTCTCTCCACCGGGGTCGGGATCGGGAAACCGGTGATCCGCGGCCTCACCTCCAACCGGGTGCTGGTGCTCGACAACGGCCAGCGGCTGGAAACCCAGCAATGGGGCGACGAGCACTCTCCCAATATCGAAACCGCGACCGCGGACCGGATCGAAGTGATCAAGGGTCCGGCCAGCGTGCTGTACGGCTCCGATGCGCTGGGTGGCGTCATCAACGTGATCGCGCGAGAATTGCCGCGGGACGGGGAGGGTCATGGGACGGCTCATGCTACGATGGGGGTCGGCTACGGCACCAACAACCGGGAGCCCGACGGCTCCCTGCTGCTCGAAGGGGCGCGGGGCGGATTCGGCTTCCGAGGCACCCTGAGCGGCCGGACCAGCCAGGACATCCACACCCCCGACTACACCCTCTGGAACAGCGCTAACCGCGCCGTGGGCGGGTCGGGAACGCTGGGCTGGCGCGGCGAGGGAGGCTCGATCACCGCCACCTTCTCACAGCGTAACGAGAAGATCTCGCTCACCGACGAGGACCCCGCCGCCGAGCCGACCCAGCGGATCGCCACCAGCCGGGGGCGGGTCGACCTGGTGCTGCCGCTCGGTGCCTCGCGGGTTGAGGCCGACGTAGGCTACGAGCGAAGCCGGCGCCGGGAGTTCGAGGACCCGATCACCGCGGAGATCGGCCTCGGGCTATTGTCCAGGACCTGGACCGGCGGGGTGCACTTCCACCACGCCGCGGTCGGCCCGCTGGCCGGGATCATCGGCGTGTCCGGGCTCCGGAACAGCTTCGATAAGTTCGGGGTGGAGACCCTGATCCCCAACAGCACCGCCTACAACGTGGGTGGATTCGTGTTCGAGCAGCTCGAGAGCGGGAAGCTGGGTTTGACCTTCGGCGCGCGGGTGGATCACCGCCACCTCGACGTCGCGGCCGACGACGACCTGGGCAACACCGCCCAGACCCGGAACTACAACTCGCTCACCGGGAATGTCGGTCTGCTCTACCACGTCACTGAGCCGGTAGCGCTGGTGCTCAACGTGGGCCGCGGCTACCGGGCACCGTCCAGCTTCGACCTGTTTTCCAACGGTGTCCACGAGGGCACGGTCGCGTTCGAGCGGGGCAACCCCGATCTCAAGAACGAGACCTCGGTCAACACCGACCTGGCCCTCCGGGTCCAGAGTTCGAACCTGCTGCTGGAAGTGGGCGGGTTCGCCAACCTGATCCAGAACTTCATCTACTCGGTGCCGACCGGGACCACCGACCCGGGGTCGGGCTTCCAGATCTATGACGTGACCCAGGGCAACGCGCGGCTCACCGGCTTCGAGGCCTCGGTCCAGTACCACCCGGTCCGGGCGCTGCACTTCCAGGGGAGCGCCGATTACACCCGAGGCCAGAACACCAGCACCGCGAATCCGCTTCCGCTGATGCCGCCGATCCGGGCGACCTACGGCGTTCGCTTCGAGGGCACCTCGCGACGATCCTTTCTCGATCCCTATCTCACCCTGAGCGGCGAGACCAATGGCCGGCAGACCCGCCAGGATCCCGCCGAGGCGCAGTTCTATGCCGACGCGTTCGAGGGGGCGGGGTATCAGTCGAAGGGGTACACCATTGCGAATATCGGCGGAGGGTTCGGCGTCGTCGCCGGCGGCTCGGTGTTCCGAGTGGACTTGATGCTGCGCAACGCGTTCAACACCGCCTACGCCGACTACCTGAGCCGGATCAAGACCAACGCAGTGAATCCGGGGATGGGGCGCAATTTCATGACCAAAGTATCGGTAGATTTCTGATGGGATGAAACATCTCCTCCTGCTGGCTGCCATCGCCGGCTGCGGCGCCACGTCGGCGCCGCGGCCCGCGGTGAGCGCGCTGGCGGTCACTCCGCCGGGCGCGCTGCTGCTGGTGGGCGAGTCGCTCCAGTTCCACGCCCAGGTCCAGGACGCGGCGGGGGACCCACTGACCGATCGCCTGGTCACCTGGCAGAGCTCGGACGTCCTGATCGCCACCGTCTCAACGGCCGGACTGGTGCAGGCGCTCAAGCCGGGCCGGGTGGGCATCACCGCGACCTGCGAGGGCCAGACCGCGCAGGCCGTGATCGACAGCAAGGCCGGCGCGCTGATCGGTCCCGCCGGCGGCACGGTCATCGTGCTGGGGGGAGCGCTGGTGCTCAAGGTTCCCGCCGGCGCCCTCGCGGCCCCCACCCGGGTCTATGCCGACGCCCTGAACGGTCTCCCGGCGGGGCCCGGGTTCCTGGTTCCGGGTACTGGATTCGAGATCGGTCCGCCCAACCGCCCCTTCCTGAAGCCGGCCTCCCTGGCGATTCGTTACGGTTCTGGAGTGGTTCCCGCGCCGCTCGCGACGTCGGTGGCGATGTATTCGCTCGACGGTGCAAGCTGGGACCCGATCAATGGCAGCCTGCTCGACCTCAACAACCTCACCGTAACCGCGGAGCTGGACGGCACCGGAACGTACGCGTTGCGGGCGCCGGGGCCGGTGGCGAGCGTCACGGTCATGCCGTCTAATGTGCTGGTGTTGCTGGGGACTACCTGGCCCCTCACCGCCGAGCTCCGGGATGATGCCGGAGCGCTGATCCTGAACCGGGCCATCGCCTGGTCCAGCGCTGACACGCTGATCGCCAGGGTGAGCCAGCAGGGGGCCGTGAGTGGCGTGGGAATCGGGATGACCCGGATCAGCGCCAGCAGCGGGGGCGCCACAGGGAGCTCGCCCATTACCGTATCGGCGCCATGAGGACCCTCGTCGCCCTCGCCGCCATCGGCTTCTCGGCCGCGGGCGGGGCTCGCGCGCAGGGATTCAGGCTCCACTGGTCGGCGCGTGCGGTCGTCGCGGGCATGCATGTGTCCCCGGTGCCCGGCGGGGGCAGCGCCAGCGAGCTCAAGGTCGTTGAGCCGGTGCTCATGCTGTGCGCCACCGGATTCTCCGGCCACCTGGCGTTCAACGGCACCCTCGATCTGGAAGGACTCACCATGCCGGGCGGCGTACTGGGCATCGGAGACTGGGGCGAGGGCTTCGACGACCGCCGCCATCCCCACACCTACGCGCACGAGCTGATGGTCTCCGGCGTGAAGCTCCTGGGGCCGGCGGATCGTCGTGTCAATGTGAGCCTGAGCGTGGGAAAGGGCTTCGTGCCCTTCGGCAGCGACGATCCCATGGCGCGCCCCGCGCTCCGGTTTCCGGTCAATCACCACTGGAGCCAGATCCTGGAGCGGGCGGTCGTCATCGCCGGCATCAAAGCCGGGCCGGTAACCGCCGAGGGCGCACTCTTCAACGGCGACGAGCCGGAGCGCCCGGGGCAGTGGCCCAGGGTAAGCAAGCGGTTCGGGGACTCCTGGTCGATCCGGGTGACGGTGGCTCCGGTGGATGGGATCGAGCTCTCGGGTTCCCACGCGCGGGTCCATTCGCCGGAGAACCGCCCCGGCGCCGCCACCGACCAGCGGAAGTGGCATGCCGGAGCCCGGCTCGATCGTGCCCTCCCCGTGGGACGGCTCTATGCGCTGGCCGAGTGGGCCAGGACCGAGGAGGCCGAGGGGTTCTTCAGATTCGAGAGCCTGCTGGGCGAGGTCCAGTGGACCGCCGGGAAGCACCGGGTCTACTACCAGACCGAGCGCTCCGAACGGCCCGAGGAGGAGCGGACCACCGATCCGTTCCGCTCGCTGCGGCCGCACCTGGAGAATTCCCTCCTGGGCATTACCCGATGGGCGGTACACACCGCGGGTTATGCGGTGCGGCTGGCCAGGCTCGCGAACCGCGTGGAAATCGAGCCGATGATCGAGGGTTCCTACGCGCGGGTGACCGATGTCGGGGGCGGACTCTTCTCCAGCCGGGATCTGTACGGCCGGCGGAGCTTCTGGTCCCTCACCGCGGGGGTGCGCCTGGCCGCGGGGGAGATGCACCGCATGGGCCGGTACGGCGTCGCCGCCCCGCGGGCGATGGTGCACCTGCAATGAGATGCTGTCTCGCGGGGCTGGCGATGGCGGTGGCCGCCTGCGGGAGCGGTACCGGCCCGAGCGACGGGCACCCCGGCGTCGTCGCGGAGCTGACGCCGATCGCGACGATTCTGATTCCGCCCCAGTACGGGGTCCACGACACCTTCATCCGGGACGGCATCGCCTTCGTGTGCGCCTGGAACACCGGGCTCATCCTGATGGACGTGGGGAACGGCATCAAAGGCGGGACCCCGGCGCACCCGGTGGAGATCTCCCGCGTCATCACCGACGACGACGCGGTGCCGGGCGGGCCGGCAGTGCACAGCGCCTGGTGGTTCCACAACCCGGTGAGCGGTGAGCATCGCTACGTGTTCGTGGGCCAGGAGGGCCCGGGGGTTCTCCCGGTTTCCTCGATGGGAGACATCCACGTCATCGACGTGTCGGACCTGACTCAGCCCCGCGAGGTCGCGTTCTACCACATGAACGCTTCCCCGCCGGCGGGGAGCCACAATCTCTGGGTGGACGAGCCGGCCCAGGTGCTCTACGCCTCCTACTACAACGGGGGCGTAGTGGCGATCAACGTGGCGGGGCTGCTCGCGGGCGACCTGGCCTCGAGGGAAATCGCGCGGATCAAGCCGAGCCCGGACGCCTACATCTGGGGCATCCAGGGCTCGGGCGGGTCGATCTATGCCACCGACATGCTCGAGGGCGTGTACCAGCTCCGCTTCGGCGGTGCCGCGCCCACGGTGGTGGCCGGGGGCGGGAACGTGCCGGAGCGCTATACCTCGGATCTCTTCGTGAGCGGATCCTGGGCCTACACCGGCACCTGGGGTGTCGCCGCGCGCAACGGGCGGCTCGGCAATGCGCTCAAGATCTGGCGGCTCGGCCTGACCGGCGCGCCGCTGCTCGCCGACTCGGTGGTCGTGGACAGCGTGGCCACGCTGGGCGACGTGAAGGGGAGCGCGGACGGGACCCTCCTGGCGGTAAGCGCCGAAAAGGGAAGCGGCGCCGGACTGTACATCTTCAGCCTGGCCGATCCGGCCCGGCCGGTACTGCTGGGCCGGGCCCGGATCGCCGCGGGCGTCCACACCGCGAAGGTCGCGGACATCGGCGGGCGGCGCTACGTGTTCGCGGCGAAGAATCCGGGACAGGAAGTGCAGCCGGCGCTGCTGATCTACGACGTGACGACCCTGGGCCGCTAGTCTCGGCGGCGCGCGGCGGCGCGCGGCGGCGGGAGCCCGGGGGCGAGCTACGCGGTTAGTTTCCCCTTCCGCTATCGATGGAGCAGACATGCGGGCATCCGTCTTTGTGGGCACCAGCGTCGACGGATTCATCGCCCGCGCCGATGGCGCCCTCGATTTCCTCCCGCCGGGCGGTGGAGAGGCCCATGGCTACGAGGAGTTCATCGCCTCGGTCGATGCCCTGGTCATTGGGCGTATTACCTTCGAGACGGTCCTGGCGTTCGATATCTGGCCCTACGGCGCCAAGCCGGTCTTCGTGCTTACCGCTCGTCCGCTCCAGATCCCCGCACTCCCCGGGGCGGTGATCGAGCGGATGTCGGGAACGCCGGCCGAGGTCGTGGCGCAGCTCGCCGATCGCGGCATCGAGCATATCTACGTGGACGGTGGTATCACCATCCAGCGCTTTCTTCGGGCCGGGCTCATCCAGCGCCTCATCGTCACCCGGGTGCCGGTGCTCATCGGCGGCGGCATTCCGTTGTTCGGCTCATTGCCCCAGGACATCCCGCTGCGGCACGTCGCGACGCGCCAGTACGCCAGCGGCCTGGTGCAGAGCGAATACCTGATCGACGCCGCGCCTCCGGGCGCCCGCCGGGAGGGCGGTCAACCATGACGGCCGACGTGCTGGGCGGAATCGGGAATACCCCCCTCATCGAGCTCCGGCGTGTCGTGCCCCCGGGGTCGGCACGGGTGGTGGCCAAGCTGGAATGGGCCAACCCCACCGGCAGCATGAAGGACCGCATGGCCCTGGCGGCGATCGAGCATGCGGAAGCCTCCGGCCGGCTTGGGCCCGGCGGGACCGTGGTCGAGTACACCTCCGGGACCACCGGAATCTCCCTCGCGTTCGTCTGCGCCGCGAAGGGTTACGGGATCGAAATCGTCTTCTCCGATGCCTTCAGCACCGAGAAGCGCCGCACGATGCAGGCGTTCGGGGCCCGGGTGACCGATGTGCCGAGCGACCGGGGGCAGATCACCGCGTCGCTGATCAAGGAGCTGATCCGGACCGCGGCGATCATCGGGGAGCGCCCGGGGCACTGGTACTGCGACCAGCTCAACAACCACTCGGCCGTGTCGGGCTACCTCCCGCTCGGTGAAGAGCTGTGGCGCCAGACCGACGGCCGGCTGGACGGCTTCGTGCAGACCGTCGGAACGGCCCATTCGATCCACGGCGTGGCCCGGACCCTGTGGGAACACAACCGGAAGATCCGGATCGTGGCGGTCGAGCCGGCCGAATCCGCCGTCCTGTCGGGAGGGCCGTCGGGGTCCCACAAGATCGAAGGGATCGGCATCGGGTTCATTCCCCCGCTCTGGCAGCCCGAGCTCGTGAATGCGATCGCCGCGGTGAGCACCGACGAGGCGAAGGACATGGCGCGCCGGCTGGCCCGTGAGGAGGGGATCTTCGCGGGAGCGTCCACCGGCGCCAACGTGGTCGCGGCGCTGCGGCTGGCCCGCGAGCTGGGTCCCCGGGCGACGGTCGCCACGCTGATCATCGACTCCGGGCTGCGGTACCTGAGCACCGACCTCTACGCGCCTCCGCCGGGCGCCTGAAGCAGGACCTGGGCCGGCGGGCCGGTATTCCATCAACACTTGATGGAATGACCCTCAGGCGCTACCATGTGAGGCATGACCCCCCGCGAGCTCGACCTCCTGCAAGGCACCCTCGATGTCCTGGTCCTCCGCGCCCTCTCTTTCGGCGCCATGCACGGCTACGCGGTGGCGCGGTTCATCCGGGCCGGCTCCGACGGCAGCTTCAAGGTTCTGGACGGCGCCCTCTACACCGCGCTGCACCGCATGGAAGAGCGGGGCTGGGTGGAGGCGGAGTGGGGGCTCTCGGAGAAGGGCAAGCGGGCCAAGTTCTACCGCCTCACACCCGCCGGGACCCGGGCGGTGCGCGGGGAGACCGCGGCCTGGAACGACTACGTCTCGGCGGTCTCCCGGGTGATGCGCGCCGTCCCCGAGCCCGAGTAGCGAGCCATGGAATACCCCAAGGAGACCCCGCGCTGGCGCCGCTATCTGCGCCTCTTCCGGCGCGACGTGCGGGCCGACATCGACGACGAGCTCCGATTCCATTTCGAGGAGCGGATCGGCGATCTCGAGGCCCAGGGGATGAGTTCCGAATCGGCGCGGGCGCTGGCGCAGGAGGAATTCGGCGATGTCGCC
Organism: Gemmatimonadota bacterium; assembly: GCA_041486305.1. Taxonomy (GTDB): domain Bacteria; phylum Gemmatimonadota; class Gemmatimonadetes; order Gemmatimonadales; family GWC2-71-9; genus JABFSM01. The sequence goes on along the minus strand of JBGPLG010000003.1, from coordinate 36,639 downwards.
GCGGTGCGGAGCGGCCTGCAGCGGATTGGAAACCGGATCGCGGAGCGGGAGCGGCGCCGGGACTGGCTCGGTGGCTGGGCCCAGGATATTTGGTATGCGCTGCGGTCGATCCGGCGCGCGCCCGCCATGACCGCCACGATCGTGGTGACGCTGGCGCTGGGCCTGGGGCTCAACACCGCGATGTTCTCCCTGCTGAATGTGGTCTTTCTGAAACCGCCTGCCGGCGTCGCGCATCCGGAGCAGCTTCGCCGGATCTGGTCGGAGTGGACCTTCCGCTCGGGCCGGCAATTCTGGTCGGGGTACGACTACCAGCAGTTCGAGCGGGCCAACGGAGTGCTTTCCGGGTTAGGCCGAACGGCCTTGTACCGGAGGCCGGAAGAGCGAAAGCTGGGCCGCGGCGAGACCGCCTCAACCGCGGACGTCTCCACAGCCACCAATGGCTTTTTCGGGTTGCTGGGCGTAACCCCCGCGCTGGGCCGTTTCTTCACCGCGGACGAGGACCGGTTGGGTAACGGCGCCAGGGTGGCGGTGCTGAGCCGCGCCTTCTGGCAGCGCTCGATGGGCGGGAACCCGGCGGCGATCGGTCAATCGCTGCTGCTGGACCGGGAGCAGTACGTGGTGATCGGAGTCGCGCCGGCGGGATTCACCGGGGTCGACCTGGAGCCGACCGACGTCTGGGTTCCGGTTGCGACCACCGAGGGCTACGGCGGCACGATACCGTGGTGGATGAACCCGAACGTCAACGGCTTCCAGATCCTGGTGCGGCTGGGGGACGGCGTGCGGGACGAGACGGTGGACGCGCGGCTTACGACGGCACTCCGCCGGGGCGACACCAAGCAGAGCACGACCGAGCCGGAGGCGGCCTCGCGGGTCGGGTCCATCATCGCCGCGCGCGGCCCCGGCAAGAAGTCGCAGGAAGTCCAGATCGCGGTCCGGCTGGCCGGGGTTTCACTGATCGTGCTGTTGATTGCCTGCGCCAACGTGGTGAATCTCCTGCTGGCCCGGGCGTTGCGGCGACGCCGGGAAATCGCGGTCCGGCTGGCGCTGGGCATCTCCCGGGCCCGGCTGGCGCGGCTGGTTCTCACGGAAAGCGTGCTGCTGGCGCTGATCGCCGGCCTCGCGGCGACGCTGGCCGCGTCGTGGGGCGGCATCCTGCTCCGGCGGATCTTGCTGCCCGACATCCACTGGGCCCGGTCGCCGATCGACTGGCGGGTGCTGGCTGGCACCGGCCTTGCTGCGGTGGCGGCGGGACTACTGGCGGGCCTGATCCCGGCGCTTCAGTCCGGTGCCACCGAGCTGACTGCCACGCTGCGCGCCGGGGCGCGGGAGGGAGGCCTCCGGCGGTCCCGAACCCGGTCGTTCCTGGTGGTGGCCCAGACGGCGTTCTCGCTGATGCTCCTGGTCGGCGCGGCGCTGTTCGTGCGGAGCCTGTCCAACGTCCGGGCCCTCGACCTCGGCTTCGACGCCGACCGGCTGCTGTTCGCCCAGGTTGGGTTCGAATCGGAGGACAAGGCGCGGGACTCGCTGGTGCCGGGGCGGTTCGCCGAGCTGGCGAGCCGGCTGCGGGGGACCGCGGGGATCGAGAACGCCGCGCTCACCGCCATGACCCCATTGTCCGGGTTCAGCACCATCGGGTATTTCCCCGATGTCGACACGCTGACCCACCGGAAGCCCGAGGGAATGTTCTGGGCGGTGACCCCGCAATACTTCGCCACGGCCGGCACCCGGCTCATCCGCGGGGCCGCCTTTCCGTCCGGCGTGGCGGGCGCCAACACCCTGATTGTGAATGAGGCGATGGCCCGCGCACTCTGGCCGGGACAGGACCCGATCGGCCGCTGCGTCCGGTTCGACAAGCCGGAAACACCCTGCAGCAACGTGGTCGGTGTGGTAGCCACGGCTCGGTGGGGCGCGATCATCGAGGAATCCACCCCGCAGTTCTACCTGCCGCTCACCAGCATGCCGTTCGACTACAGCGCGCGTTGGCGCGTGCTCGTGGTGCGGGCCCGCGCCTCGGACATGGCGAGCGTCACCGGTGTGGTGCGGGCCGCGCTGCGGGAGTCTTTTCCCGGAGGGATCCCCAAACTCAAGACCATGGCCGCCGTGCTCGAGCCTCGCTACCGCCCCTGGAGGCTCGGCGCCACCCTGTTCTCGACCTTCGGAGTCCTCGCGGCGGTCGTTGCGGTTGTAGGAGTGTTCAGCACCGTCTCCTACGGCGTGGGGCAGCGTACCCACGAGTTCGGGGTGCGAGTAGCCCTCGGCGCCCAGCTCGGCGACATCGTGCGGCAGGGACTCGGGGAGGGACTGCGGGCGGTTGCCATGGGCGTGGCGGCGGGGATCGGGCTGTCGTTACTGGCCGGCCGGCTGGTGGCGTCGCTGTTGTATGGGGTGCATCCGGGCGACCCGGTGGCCATCACCGTCGTCGCCGCGGGCCTCTTCGCCGCCGCGACCGCCGCCGCCCTCGTCCCGGCGCTCCGGGCCGGACGGGTCGATCCGATCGCGGCCCTGCGTGCCGAGTAAGGGGAAGCCGGGAACCGTTGCGGCCGAGGCTGGTTCAGCGTAGATAGAATGTGAGCCGCTGCCGCCCGACCGCGAGGAGCCCGCATGAAGTTCATTCTGCTGATCTACAATGACCCCACCCTTCTGGACGCGCTCCCTGACGGCCAGGCGGACGCGATGATGCGTACCTGTCTCGGTCACGCCGACGAGCTGCGCCAGGACGGGCACCTCCTCGAGTCCCAGATGCTCGAAGACGCGTCCGCCGCCAAGTCGGTCCGGATTCGCGGCGGCCGCATGACCGCCACCGACGGACCCTTCGCGGAGGCCAAGGAGGTCCTGGGCGGGTTCAACCTCATCGAGGCCCGGGACATGGATGAGGCGGTGAAGATCGCCGCGGAGTTCCCCTGGGCCCGGACCGGGTGTGTCGAGGTGCGCCAGGTCCGGGAGATCTCGAAGGTTCGGGAGCGGGTCAGCCTGAAAAACTGATCCGGTGCCAGGAGACCAATGCGCATCCGTTGCCCGTTCGCCGGAATAGCTGCCCTCACCGCCCTCGCCTGTCGGCAGAGCGAGCTTCCCGCCGCCGACAATCTGGTCATCGTAACCCTCGACACCATCGTCCCCGTCGGCAATAGCCTGCTAGGCCGGCCGACGGAATTGGCCGTCGATGAACGTGGGTCGGTCTTTGTGAATGACCCCGGGCTTAATGTCATCCAGGTTCTCGATTCCACCGGCGCCATGCTCCGGCAGATCGGGAGAGCAGGGAGGGGACCGGGGGAGCTCCAGTCGCCGCGGACCATGACTGTGGCCCATGACACCCTCCGCGTGCTCGATGCGGGCAACGCGCGCGTCGCCCTATTTCTGACCTCGGGGCCTCCCGTTCGCGCCATTCCGGCGCCGCCGAACGCTACCGGCGGCCCCGTGGCCATCAACGAGTCCGGGGCGATGATCGTGGGCCGGGAAGGCCGCGATCCGATGCTGGCCTTTCGCTTCAGCTCCACGGCCGAGCCGGGCAGCCGGTTCGGCCGGCGAGTGGTCGAGGCGCCCATGGTCTGGAATTTCAAGGCGATCAAGCAGCAGATTCGCGACGGCAAGGTACCGCTGGAGCTGCGCAACCACGCGCTCCCGGTGCTCGCCGCCGACGGCTCGGCGTGGCTGCTTCTCGCCGCGGAGGGCGTAATCGAGCGCTACAGCGCCACCGATTCGCTGGAGTGGCACGTTGCGTATGTTGAACCCGAGTTTACCAAAATGCGCCAGGAGTTCTTTGCCCAGAATCAGTCCGATTCCTCTGCCAACAGCTTTACGTCGCTCTCCTATTTCACCACCGCGCACGTGGTGGGACGGGATTTATGGGTGCTGACCGGTCCATCCGCCGGCGTTCCCACGTTGCTCCTGGTAGTGGCGCCGGACGGAAGCGTCCGCCGCCGGATCCGAATCCCCTCCGCAGTCGGGGTGCGCGACTTCGGGCTGAGTCCCGACCGGCGCCTCTTGTATCTCCTCGCCTACGACGACGCCACTATCGTCCGCGCCCGGCTTCCGTTGAGCCGGTAGGCTTGATGAACGTCCCGTCATTGAGCTCGTTGATGGCCTGACGCAGCTCCTCCCTGGTGTTCATCACGATCGGCCCGTACCACGCCACCGGCTCCGCGAGCGGCTTTCCCGAGACCAGCAGGAACCGGATTCCCTCGTCTCCCGCCTGCACCACCACCTCGTCGCCCTGATCGAACACCACCAGCGACCGATTTCCAGTGTCCTCTCGCACCACCGTCTCCAGGCCGGGATCGCCCCGCTCGGTGAGCACGCCGAACGGCGCCGATGCATCGCGGAAGCTCCCGCTGCCCTCGAACACGTAGGCAAAGGCGTGCCGAGTGGTCTCGACCGGCAGCACCTTGCGCTGGCCGGGCGGAACCGAGATATCGAGGTAGCGGGGCTCGGCGGCGACCCCGTCCACCGGGCCCTTCCGGCCCCAGAAGTCCCCGCAGATGACCCGCACCACGGTCCCGTCGTCATCGGTGACCTCGGGAATGTCCCGGGCGACGATGTCCTGGTAGCGGGGGGCGGTCATCTTGAGCGAGGACGGGAGGTTGGCCCAGAGCTGGAAGCCGTGCATCCGGCCGGCCGCATCGCCCTCGGGCATCTCCTGGTGGAGAATCCCCCGGCCGGCGGTCATCCACTGCACGTCCCCCGGGCCCATGGCTCCGCGGTTGCCCAGGCTGTCGCCGTGGCGCACGGTGCCCGCGAGCACATAGGTGATCGTCTCGATGCCGCGGTGCGGATGCCAGGGGAAGCCCTTGAGGTAGTCCTCGGGGCGCTCGTTGCGGAAATCGTCGAACAACAGGAACGGGTCGAACTCCTCGGTGTCGCCGAAGCCGAAGGCGCGGCGCAACTTCACCCCGGCGCCTTCGATGGCGGGGGTAGCCTGCACGATACGCTTGACCGGTCTGATGGACATGGCGCGTCCTCCTCGGCATGAAGGATAACATCCGGCGCGCTATCTTCTCCTCGTCCCTTCACTCCGGTGCCCCGTGAACTACACCCGCATTGCCCTGGCCGCGCTCGGTGCGACCGTCGTCTACTTCATCCTCGGCGGATTGCTGTTCGCCATGACCCCGATGGTCAACGAGTTCAGGAAGTATCCCGCGGTGTACCGGAGCCAGCAAGACATGAAGCGGGTGATGCCGTTCGGGATGGTCGCGATCCTGCTCTCCATGGCGGTGCTGGCGGCGCTGTACGCGAGGCTCTACCGGGGCGGATCCGGCGTCGCGGAAGGGGCTCGGTTCGGAGCGCTCATCGGCGGGTTCGCGATCGGGTCGTTCGTGATTCACAACTACGTCAATCTCAACATCGGCCTCAAGCTGACGATCGAGCAGGCGGGGGCCTACCTGGTGCAGTGGATCGTGGCGGGCATCGTCATCGGATCGATCTACCACGGATAGGGCCGCCACTGTACGAGCACCTGGTCGCCACTAATCCCCGGGCGGAGCGGAAGGGGGCCACCATGCCGTACCCCTCGCACGAGACCCCTCGGGCTGCGACTGCCCGCTGAAGAAGTACTTCGCCATCAGTTCCGCCTATGTGGGATCGCTCAAGCCGAAAGCAACGATGAAGAAGAAGAAAGCCTGAACTGGGCCCGGAGTGCCCGCTCCCCCAGCGCCGAGAAGGAAACGACCCGAGTGGTCTTGTGGGGCCGGGCCCAGCGCATCGAGAAGCACCGGCGCAGGATCGCGGCGCCCAATGAGCCGGCCAGATGGGTGCGGCGAACGCTCCAGTCGAGACAGGGCAGGCACAGCGGCCGCCGGGCCTGCTCCAGAGCCTCGACATCGATACCGAGACCCAGGAAGAATCGCCGGCCCGCCTCCGTGAGCGCGAGCGTGCGCCCCTCCGCGTGCAGGAATCCCTGCTGGGTGAGGCTGTCGAAGACCAGCACGCCCAGCTCCCCGGCCAGATGGTCGTAGCAGACCCGGGCCTTTCGCAATGCCGGATCGGGAGGGCCCGGGTCGACCCGGATCGCACCGGTCCGGTGGGCCAGCCCCATGAGGCTCTCGATCACCATGCCGACCTCTGGTCCGGCCAGCCGGAAATACCGGTGCCGGCCCTGGCGCTCCACCCCGACCAGCCGGGCCGCCACCAGCTTGGAGAGGTGGGAGCTGGCGGTCTGTTTGGTGACCCGCGCCGCGCGGGCCAGCTCGGTGGCGGTCAGGGCCCGGCCCGCCATGAGCCCCATGAGGATGGTGGCCCGGGCCCGGTCTCCGATGAGGGCGGCGATGGCCGCGATGTCGGGGGCAGCTTCCATGGTTCCATAGTAGTCGAACCATACATGTCGCGCAACGGCTACGCTCCCGGATCGATCGGTTCCGGCGCGAGCACTCGCCGGGGCCGCCGGTCAGAGTCGCGTCGCCGGCAGGGTCACTCTGGTCGAGCCTCCCTGATCGTCCAGGCTGCCGCCGTGGGCCAGGATGATCCGGCGCGCCAGCGCGACATCGGCTTCGAGGGTCAGGGAGGGTCCGCCTTCGACCAGGACCGTAAGCTGTCCGTTGGCGGCGGTCGCGCCGATCGTCAGGGCGCTTCCGGGGGTCGCGTGGCGAACCAGGTATCGCAACAGCCGCTCCAGCGCCTCATGGAGCCGGACCCGGTCACCGGCCATGCGGGGCAATCCGGGCGCAATATCGAAGACCAGACGGACCCCGGTCCGCTCCCCGTCGGCTTCGAGCTGCGGCTTCAGGGCCCGGAGCACCTCGCCCAGTCTCACCTGCTCTCGCCGCAGGCTCAGGGCTCCGCGGTCCAGATCGGCGATGTCCCGAAACCGGCGGAGCTCGGCGTCGGCCGCCTCGGCCGCCGCGCGGGCGCCGGCCAGCATCTCCTCCTGGTTTTCGTTCAGCGGCCCGAAGTGGTTCTCCAGCAGGATGTGGAGCGGCAGCCGCACCTCGTCGAGCTGCCGCGACAGGGCGGACGTGGCCTCGGCCAGCAGCGCGGCGTACTCCTGGACCCGCTCGCTCGCGGCCGCTTCCCTCCGCCGGCTGCCGGCCTCGGCCTCGGTGACGGCGCCGCTCAAGCGGTCCACGACCGACTCGATCGAATCGAGCTCGTCGCGGGAGAGCCCCGCGCTGGGGCGCGCAACGTCCCGTACCACCGCCAGGGGGGACCGGCTCGTGGGGGTGCGATGGCCCTCCGGACCGACCAGCCGTTCGATCCGGCGGGCCACGTAACGAGTGTTCCGCCATGCGAGTACCAGCGAGCCGAGCGCGGCAACGGCGGCGGTGGCAATCACCCATCGCGGTGCCGAGCGATACATGTGACCCCAGTACGCCAGCGCGGCGACGGTGAAGAGCCCCAGGATCGCCGGCACCACCGCGAGGAAGAGGCGCTGGGCGACTCTCACTCCGCTTCCCCCTTGCCGCGATCGAGGGAAACGACCAGCACGTCGATTCCCAGCGTGTTATGGATGAGCCGGTCGACCACCGATCCGCGGAGCAGGCGGCGCCACCAGGAATGCTTCGATTGCCCGACGATGATGAGGGTGACTCCCTTCTCCAGGGCAAACCGGCAGAGCGCCGCCGGCACGTCCTCCGATTCGAGCTTGACCACCTCGGCGCCCATCGCCTGGGCCTTCTGGATGTTCTCCACCAGCTTGCGCTGCAGCGTGGCATCGATCCGGCTGGCGCTCTCGGCGGGCGTCTGCACGTAGACGCCGTACCAATCGGGATTGAGCCGGCCGGCGATCCGGCTGGCCTTGCGAAGCAGGACCGCGGTGTACTCGGGATGGCTCGACATCGCCACCAGCACCCGGTCGACCGTTCTGCGGTCCCCCCGCTTGCCCGACGGCTGGGATTCGATCCGCGCGGCGATGGTCTCCCGGGTCCGGTCCACCGAGCTGGCCACCTCCCGCAAGGCCAGCTCGCGGAGCGTGGTGAGGTTCTCCTCGGTGAAGAAGCTCTGGAGGGCGGTGGGCACCTTGTCGGCTGAGTAGATCTTCCCTTCGACGAGGCGCTGGCGGAGATCCTCGGCGGAGATGTCGAGGTTGATGACCTGGTCCGCGAGCGTGAGCACCCAGTCCGGCACGGTCTCCCGGACCGTGACGGCCAGCGTATTCTGAATGACGTTGTTGAGCGATTCCAGATGCTGGATGTTCAGCGCGGAGATCACGCTGATCCCTTCGTCGAGCAAGGCGACGACGTCTTCCCACCGCTTGGGGCGGGGCGAGCCGGGCACATTGGTATGGGCCAGCTCGTCCACGATCGCCACCTGGGGGCGCCGGGTGACGACGGCTTCGGTATCCATCTCCTCCAGCACGACGCCGCGGTACTCGACCTTCCTGCGCGGGACGACCTCGAGGTCGCGCAGCTGGGCCTGGGTCTCGGCGCGCCCGTGGGTTTCCACGAAGCCGACCACGACGTCCACCCCGCGGTCGCGCAGCAAGTGGGCCTCGTTCAGCATGCGGTAGGTCTTGCCCGTGCCGGCCGCGGAGCCGATGTACAGCTTGAGCTTCCCCCGCTCGCGAGTCCGCACCAGGTCGGCAAACGACGCCTCCCCGGTGGGCTCGATGGAGGACTGACCCGGCCGCGATTCGGTCATTCCCGAAAGCTATCGCCTATCCCGGCGCGGGGCCCGCTCATGATCGGCTCAGAAGATGTACGATGCCGCGAGCCCGGCGGTCAGCTGGCTGCGCTTGGCGGCCGTTCCGCCGAAGTCGCCCCGGTTGGAGTGCTCGATCCGGACCTCGGGCCGCAGCAGCGCATGGGACCAGGTCTTGATGTTGAGGGTGACGGTCCCGCTGGTCAGCTTGCGGCCGGCGGCGGTTGGGAACCCGAACACCCCCGAGGTCCGCACCCCGTCCTTGTCATCCATGAACTCCCCGCGCAGAGCCAGGGAGGCCTTGGGTGACAGATCGAATACCCCCCACAGTCCCGCGCCGAACCACGACGCCTTCCCGCCGCTCGCGCCGAGGCCTTCCTCGCCGCCGACGTCCAGCTGGGTGTAGACGGTGGCGGTCGAGGCCGGCTTGAAGGTGCCGACGACCTGGGCGCCGTACCGGTTGTCGCTTCCATTCCCGGCCTGCTCCGGGCCGAGGTAACCGAGCAACGACAGCGCGACCTTGGCGGACGGGGTGAGCGCGAGCCGGCCCATGAAGGACTTCCTGGTGTTGTTGTCCTCCACCACGTCCCAGCCGTTGATGACTCGCAGGCCGAGCTCCGCCTTGGCGGAGAAGTGCGCGTCCAGGCTCAGCCCGGTGTCGGTGAAATTACTGAGGTAGATGTACGCGTACCCGTGCGAGAAGTCGGGATTCAGGATCTCGTCCACGTATTCGACGTCCATCATGGTCCACCGCTTGCCGGCCGAGAAGCGCAGGTAGCTCTCCGGGCCGGTGGGCACGTTGAGGCTCACGAAGCCCTGGGGCATGTCCCCATGGTCTCCCAGGGACAGGCCCGCGGAACGGATCTGGGGGGCGTTCTGTCCGTAGAGCAGGTCCACCTGGAAGCCGGCATCCAGCTTGTCCGCTGCCGGCGCCTTCAGGAACGTCACCCGGGCGGCGTTGAGCATGAACTGATCGTGCAGCCGATCATACAGCCGGCCGGTGATCCGGTTGCCGTCCGGGTTCGAGGCATAGAAGTATGAGGCCGTCGCGTAGCCGGAGATGGTGATCTTGTTTCCGGCCGAGTCGGATCCGGTCTGAGCGACGGCTGCCTGGGGAGCCAGCCAGCAAGCCGCTGCGACAAGCCATGGGTGCGTGCGCATCTGAGTTCCGTTTCCCTTTCTGTCGTTTATGGCGCGGCCGGGCGCGGAAAGGCGCTGTCGATCGCGATGTTCAGCAGGAGTACGTTGACCCGGGCCTCCCCCAGGAATCCGAACTGGCGGCCTTCGATGTGGCGCGAAAGGAGCTCGCGCACCGCCGCCTCGCTCGCGCCGCGGGCCCGGGCCACCCGTGCCACCTGGAGCTCGGCATTGGCCGGTGAGATGTGGGGATCGAGCCCCGAGGCCGATGCGGTCACCATGTCCGCGGGGATCCTGCCCTTCACGGCCCCGTCTTCCAGGACCGCCTTGTCTATCGCGCCGGCGATCAGCGTGTCCGCCAGCTTGCGATCGGTCGGCCCCTTGTTGGTTCCCACCGACGCCGAGGCGTCGTATCCGTCGGCCCCAGCGGCCGAGGGCCGCGTGTGGAAATACCATGGCTGCTTGAACGTCTGCCCGATGAGCTCGCTGCCCACCACCTTGCCGTTCGCCGTGACCAGGGATCCGTTGGCCTGGTGCGGGAACAGCACCAGGGCAAGGCCCGTGACGACCCCGGGGTAGAGCGCCCCGGTGATCACGCAGAGCACCAGCGTGAGGACGATCGCGGGGCGAAACTGCTTCTTGAGCATCGTCATACCAGCCTCAACAGCACGAGGGCCATATCGATGAGCTTGATACCGGCGAAGGGCACCAGCAGGCCTCCCACGCCATAGATCCAGAGATTGCGGCGCAAGATCGCGCCCGCCCCGGCGGGCCGATAGCGCACTCCGCGCAGCGCCAGCGGCACCAGCGCGATGATGATGAGCGCGTTGAAGATGACGCTCGCCAGGATGGCCGACTGCGGCGAATGCAACCTCATGATGTTGAGGGCATTCAAGGCCGGATAGGTCGCCATGAACATCGCCGGGATGATGGCGAAGTACTTGGCGACGTCGTTGGCGATGGAGAAGGTGGTCAGCGACCCCCGGGTCATCAGGAGCTGCTTCCCGATCTCCACCACCTCGATGAGCTTGGTCGGGTTGGAGTCGAGGTCGATCATGTTCCCCGCCTCCTTGGCCGCCTGAGTGCCGCTGTTCATGGCCACCCCGACGTCCGCCTGGGCCAGCGCCGGTGCGTCGTTGGTGCCGTCGCCGGTCATGGCCACCAGCTTGCCGCCGGCCTGCTCGCGCCTGATCAGCGCCATCTTGTCTTCCGGCTTGGCCTCCGCCAGAAAATCGTCGACCCCCGCCTCCTCCGCGATCGACGCCGCGGTCAGGGGATTGTCCCCCGTGATCATCACGGTGCGAATACCCATCGCGCGGAGCCGGTCGAAGCGCTCCCGCATGCCGCCCTTCACGATGTCCTTGAGGTACACCGCACCCAGCACGCGGGTGCTGTCGGCGCGCCGCTCGGCGACGACCAGCGGGGTGCCGCCGATTCGTGCGATCCGCTCGATGATCGGGGTGATCTCGTCGGGCACCAGCCCCTTGCCCTCCTTGACCCAGCGCGCGATGGCGTCTCCCGCGCCCTTCCGGAGCTGGACCGGGCCCATGTCGACCCCGCTCATCCGCGTGATGGCGGAGAAGGGGACGAAGGTCATCTGCTCGTGCCCCACCGTCTCGGCCACGGCGCGGCCCCGCAGGTTGAACTGCTGCTTGGCCAGCACCACGATGCTGCGGCCCTCGGGCGTCTCGTCCGGCAGCGAGGCCAGCTGCGCCAGATCGGCCAGCTCGTTGATGGTCACACCGTGCACCGGAACGAACTCCACCGCCTGGCGGTTCCCGAGCGTGATGGTGCCGGTCTTGTCCAGGAGCAGGGTGTTCACGTCCCCGGCCGCCTCGACCGCGCGGCCGCTCATGGCGATCACGTTCTGCTGGATCATCCGGTCCATGCCGGCGATTCCGATGGCCGAGAGGAGGCCGCCGATGGTGGTGGGAATAAGACATACTAGCAGGGCGATGAGCACCGGAATCGGCACCGAAGCGCCCGAGTAGACCGCGAACGGCTGCAGCGTCGCGACCGCGAAAACGAAGATGATGGTGAGCCCGGAGAGCAGGATCGTGAGCGCGATCTCGTTCGGCGTCTTCTGCCGGGACGCGCCTTCCACCAGCGCGATCATGCGATCCAGAAAAGTCTCGCCGGGGTTGGCGGTGATGCGAACGATCAGATAGTCGGACAGCACCTTGGTGCCGCCGGTGACCGCGGAGCGGTCCCCGCCGGACTCACGGATGACAGGTGCCGATTCTCCGGTGATGGCCGATTCGTCCACCGAGGCGACGCCCTCGACCACCTCGCCGTCGCCGGGAATCACCTCGCCGGGCCGGACGATCACCAGATCGCCCTTCATCAGCTTGGCCGCGGGCACCGCCTCGACATCCCGCTTGTTGGCGAGGTTGCGGAGCCGCACCGCCGAGGTCTGGGTCCGCGACGCCCTGAGGCTGTCCGCCTGGGCCTTGCCGCGGCCTTCGGCCATCGCTTCGGCGAAATTGGCGAACAGCACCGTAAACCAGAGCCACAGGGCGAGCTGAATCGTGAAGCCCAGGTTGCCGCCGCCTTCGATCAGGTCCTGCCCGAGGACGATGGTAGTGGCGACGCTGCCCAGCAGCACCACGAACATCACCGGGTTCCGCACCATATGGCGCGGCGAGAGCTTGGTGAAGGCGTCTCCGATCGCGCGGCGGACGATCGGCGGATCGAAGAGCGGTCGCTTGGTGACGGTCATGTTAGAAGAGCCTCCCCGCGCCCATCAACAGGTGCTCGACGATGGGACCGAGCGAGAGCACCGGGAAGAAGGTGAGTGCGCCGACGATGAGGACCACCGAGATGAGCAGCACGACGAAGAGCGGCGTCGTGACCGGGAAGGTCCCGGCCGATTCGGGCGCCACCTTCTTTTCGGCCAGGAAGCCGGCCAGGGCCAGCATCGGCACGATCATGACGAACCGGCCGATCAGCGTGTTGAGCCCGAGCAGGGTGTTGTAGTAGTAGGTCGTTCCGGTCAGGCCCGCGAAGGCGCTGCCGTTGTTGCCGGCTGTCGATGAGAAGGCGTAGAGAATCTCGCTGAGCCCATGGGGACCGGCGTTGTTGAGGCCCGCCAACCCGGGCGCGACCACGACGGAGATGGCCGTCAGGGTGAGAATCGCGGCGGGGAAGACCAATACGTAGAGCATGGCCATCTGCACCTCGCGGGCCTGGATCTTCTTGCCCAGGTATTCCGGAGTGCGACCCACCATGAGCCCGGCGATGAAGACCGTGAGCACCACCATCATGAGCAGGCCGTAGAGCCCGGCCCCCACCCCGCCGAATACGACCTCGCCCAATTGGATGTTGACCAGGGGTACCAGACCGCCCAGCGGCGTGAAGGAGTCATGCATCGCGTTGACCGAGCCGTTCGACGCATCGGTCGTCGCGGTGGCCCACAGAACCGAATTGGCGATGCCGTAGCGGACCTCCTTGCCCTCCATGTTCCCGCCCGACTGCACATCCGACGCGACGGGATCGATCCCGCGCGCGATGTGGATCGGGTTGCCCCGGGCCTCGGCCCAATAGGCGGTGGTCACGCCGCCGGCGAAGATCACGAATACGGCGGCCCACAATGCCCAGCCGTGGGCCCGCTTCCTCACCATCTCCCCGAACATCCAGATCAACCCGGAAGCCAGGGCCAGCAGAAAGAACATCTCGATGAAATTCGACCACGGCGTCGGGTTCTCGAACGGGTGGGCGGAATTCATGTTGAAGAAACCGCCGCCGTTGGACCCGACCTGCTTGATGGCGATCTGACTGGCGGCCGGCCCCATAGCCAGCACCTGCTTGGCGCCCTCGAGGGTGGTGACCTCGAGATACGGCTTGAAGTTTTGAATGACGCCCTGCTGAATCAGCAGCAACGCCACGATGAAGGAAACCGGCAGCAGCAGGTAGAGGGTGCCGCGGACCGTGTCCACCCAGAAGTTGCCCAGGCGGCCTGCGCTCTTCCGCGCAATGCCCCGCACCAGCGCCACGGCGCATGCGATGCCGACTGCGGCGGAGATGAAGTTATGAAACGCGAGCTGGGTCATCTGCGAGAAGTACGACATCGTCGTCTCCCCGCTGTAGGACTGCCAGTTCGTGTTGGTGGTAAACGAGGCTGCGGTCTCGAAGGACTGGCGATCCGTCACCGCCGGGAAATGCTGCGGGTTGAGCGGCAGCAGGTACTGGAGCCGCAGGACCACATAGGTCAGCAGCATGGACGCGACGCTGAACAGCAGCATACCGCCGGCATAGCGGGTCCAGTGCTGGTCCTCTGTCGGATCGATGCCGCTGACCCGGTAGATGACCCGCTCGACCGGCGCCAGCCAGCGCATGGAGCCATCGTAGACCCGGACCATGTAGAGTCCGAGGGGCTTGGCGACCAGCAGGAGGCAGAGGCCGTAGAACAGGATCTGAAGCCAGCCGTTGGCGGTCATGTCAGAACTCCTCCGGCCGGAGCATCGTGTACAGGAGATATCCGAGCACGGCCAGGGTCAGCACGATGGCGATGAGGTTTCCGAAACTCATGGGGTCGGCTCCTCCTTGGCCTGGACACCCTTCCTGCCCTGGGACTCGCACCAGCGCACATAGGCGATCATGAGCCCGAAGAAGCCCAGAGTCCCCAGGATGTAGAGTGCGTCCTTCATATCGGTTCCACCTTCCGTTGCGCCGCACCGTTGCGGCGACCGGACGCACGATACCGCCCGGAGCGCGAAATCCGGGTAAACGTCGATGAGACCGGCGTTAAGATGTCGTTAAGAAGGTTCCAGATTGCGCCGCCAGGGTCGGCGGCGCCTCGGCCTGGCGGCCTATTCGGCGGGCAATTCCGCGGCCGGAAGGATCAGCGTGAAGACCGCCCCACCGCCCGGACGGCTGGTGTAGCGGACATCGCCCCCTTGGGCCCGGGCGAGTTGCCGGGCGATGGCGAGCCCCAAGCCGGCGCCCCCGACGTCGGGCAGCGAGCCGGGAGCACGGTAAAACGGCTCGAAGATGGATTCTACCTCAGATGCCGGAACGCCCGGGCCGTGATCCGCGACCGAGATGGCCAGGTGTGGCCCTTCGCGCCCAGCTGCAATCTCGATCGGGGTACCGGGCGGGGCGTATTTGTCGGCATTCTCGACCAGGTTGACCAGGATCCGGAGGGAATGGGCCAGGTCGAAGCGACCGACCAGCAGAGTCCCCCCATCCTCGAGCCGAGCCGCGAGCCTGCGCCCGCCGAGCACGCCGGAAACTCGCTGCACCACTGCGCCGATCAGCTCGTCCACGGCGTTGATCTCGAGGTGCAGGCCCAGATTCCCGCTCTTGATCCGGGTCAGGTCCAGCAGATTGGCCACCAGCCGGTTGAGCCGGTCCGCTTCTTCTTCTATCGCGAGCGCCCGTTCGTCTCCTGGCGCCATCTCATGGGCCAGCGCCTTGATGGTGGTGAGAGGCGTCCGCAGGTCGTGGGAGACCGACGCCAGCAGCGCGTCCTTCATTCGGTCCGCCTCCTGGAGCAGCTCGATCCGGCCGGCCTCCGCCTCCAGCCGGGCTCGCTCCACGGCGAGCGCCGCGTAGTGCGCCAGCGCGGTCAGGAAACGAAGCTGCGCCGGCGAAGGGTCGAGCGGCCGCCGCGCCCCCAGTTCCAGCACCCCGATGGTGCTCCCGCGAACCGCGAGCGGAAGGAAGACGCTGAGCGCGTCTTCCATCCGACCCTCGGGAAGTCCGGCGGTTCCGGTCAGGCGGCTGGTGCCGTCGGCCCGGCGCATCGCCACCTGGCCATGCTCGGCGGTCCAGGTGACCAGCGGATCCGGCCCGGGCTGCCCTTCCGGCCCGGGATCGTTCGAGGTGTGGATCCGGCACTCCGCCAAGTCCAGCTCGGCCCGGATCACATCCGCGATGGCGGCCAGCGCGGCGTCGGCGCGCCCCACCTTCAAGGCCTCGGCGCCCAGCGTAGCGAATCGGTCGACCTCGGCGGCTCGGCGCCGGGCGGCGCCGGCCTCCTCGCGAAGCCGGTGGAGGATCTCGGCCACGACGGCGCTCACGACCAGGAATGCCCCCAGCACGAGCCAGTCGAGCGGATCGTTGAGCGCGAAGGTGTGATAGGGCGGGAGCAGGAACCAGTTGAACAGCAGGAAGGAGCCCGTCGCGAGCACCAAACCGAGCGCGCGGCCGCCACTGAGGGTTCCCAGCAGTACCAGGAGCAGGTACACCAGCGTGATGTGGGATTTGTCGAGGCGCCCCCGGACCTGCACCAGCGCGACCGTCACCGCCGCGAGGGCCAGGCCCCACGCCAGCCAGCGCCAGATCGGGGCGCGGGCCACGCTACTTCTCCGCGGCAGACTCCGCCGCGGTCGCGAAGCGGTACCCGACGCCCGGCTCGGTATGGATGTAGCGCGGCCGGATCGAATCGGCTTCGATCTTCCGGCGCAGGTGGGCGACGTAGACCCGGAGGTACTGGGAGGCGTTCCCGAATTGGCGCCCGCGCCAGACCTGGTTAAACAGGTGCTGGTGGGTCAGGGTGCGGCCGGCGTTGGCCATCATCTCCCGCAGCAGGTCCCACTCGATCGGCGTGAGGTGTACCGGATCACCGTCGGTCGTCAGGCTTCGGGCGGCCAGATCGAGCACCAGCCCGCCGATCTCGATGCGTGACTCGCCGGCCGAGCCGCGGCCCTGGGCTCGCCGGAGCAGGGCCCGGGCCCGGGCCTGGAGCTCCGTGGTGCTGAATGGCTTGGTGACGTAGTCGTCGGCGCCGGCATCGAGCAACCGGACCTTCTCCTCCTCCGAATGCCGGGCCGAGAGCACCAGGATGGGGGACACCGACCAGCGGCGGATCTCGCGGCACACCTCGACGCCCGGTATGTCGGGCAGTCCCAGATCGAGAACGATGAGATCGGGGCGTTCCGCGGCGGCCAGGTCGATCCCCTGGGAACCGGTGGCCGCCTCGATCACCCGGCCCCCGGCATCCTTGAAGGCGTTGCGAACCACCCGGCGGATCTGCGGCTCGTCGTCGATGACCAGCAGGGTGGGGCCTGGCATCCGGCGCTAGACGCCCGTTTCGTCGAGCAGCCGGAGCACGTCGTCCGGCGCGGCGGCCGCGTCAAGCCGCTGGCGAATGTCCTCCTGATTCATCAGCCGGGCGATGCGCCCCAGGACCGGCAGGTACTCGTTGGCCACCTCGACCGGCGGCGCCACCAGCAGGAAGATCCGGGTGACCGGCATCGCGTCCACCGCTCCCCACTCGACTCCGGCGAGCTTCCGGCCGAACCCCATCCGGAGCCGAGGCACCAGGTTGGTCCGGCAGTGCGGGATGGCCACGCCGTGGCCGACCCCGGTCGAGCCGACGATCTCCCGGCGCTCCAGGATCTTGAGGATGATGGACGACGGCTCGGCGGCGAACCCCAGGCGGTGCACCAGTTCCGAGAGGATCGCGCTCTTGGTGGTTCCCTGGACCGCGAGCTGGATGTCCGAGGGCCGGAGGTAATCGCGAAAGGATGTCACAGTGGGCTCCTCCCGGTGCGCTCCAGCGCGATCGCGGCCTGTTCCGCCAGTGCCTCGACCGTGCGCAGCTGGGTCTCGGACAGCCGGCGTTCGAGGGCCTCGGGCCGGGCCACCGCAATTCCCACGATCCGGGTCGGGCTCTTGAGCGGAACCACCAGCGCTTCGGCGTCGGCGCCGTGCACGGCGCTCCATCCGGCGGCTTCGCGATGCTCGACCGCCCAGGTGGCCGCCATCCTCACGTCGATGCTGACCAGCGGTCCCTCGTGGGGCCACTCCGGCGTCCCGGCGCCCCCGGGCAGGCGGTCGAGCAAGAGCACGGTCGCCTCCCCGCCCGCGGCCCGTCCGATATGCTGCGCAGCAATGGAAACCTGGGCCCGGCTATCGGGCGCGACCGCCAGCTCGCGGGTCATCTGGTAGAGCGCGTTGGTCTGCCGCTCCCGCTCCACCGCGTCCAGGGCCTGTTCCCGGATCCGGCCGGTGAGCTGGCTCATGAGCAGGGCGATCAGGAACATGACCGCGAAGCTCACCACGTAGCTCTGGTCCAGGACCGAGAACGTGTAGTAGGGCGGTACGAAGAGGAAATCGAAGAGCGCGACCGTGGTAATGCCGGCGAAGGTCGCCGGGCCCCGGCTGGAGCGGGAGGCCACGAAGACGACGGCCAGGAGGTAGAACATGGCCACGTCGATGGGCTGCAACCGGCTCCGCACCGCGAGCCCGATCGCCGTGGCGAGGACCACCGCCCCGGCGGCCCGCACATACTCGTTTTCCAGGAAAGCGAGGAGAGACCGGGAAGACGCCGGCTGCGTCGTATTCAATGGCGAGGGACCCCTGGTGGGGGAAGGTGGCACACCCCAAGGAACTCGCCCGGACCGACCGCGTCAAGCTCGGCTACCGGAGCTGACCTTGCCGAATTCGTCTCCTCGGAGTCGGATTCTTCGCGATTGCCCTGACCGCCTGCGGCGGAGGCCTCGGTGCTCTCGGGGCAGACCGGGTCCTAGGTGTTGCAGGTCGACGCCGCGCCGAACTGCTTCAGGCGGCGGCGGTGGCGAACGTGGCCGCGACGAGGAGCGCGGCACCGCGCAGTGCGATCGTCCTGCCCATTCAGGGTTCCGGTTCGGGTCGGCCTGCAACATCGTCCGACTTGCCGCCCCTCGGTGCCGCGGGTAGCTTTGCCGTTAATGAAATATTCATGTTGCACATTCCCCCTCTCACGCGCTCGAGGAATCGGCACCATGCAGAGTGGACGCGCGCTCCTGATCGGCTTCCTCGCGATCGCCACCGAAGCCGCCGCCCAGGCCCAGCCGCAGAAACCGGTCGGGCTTCCGCCGCTCGAAGTGGTCGCCACCCGGCGCGCCGAGGCGACCCACGACGTGCCGGCCTCGATCGAGGTCATCACCGGCGCCAGCCTCCGCGCCCGCGGCGCCACGACCCTCAACGACGCCCTGGCGCTGGCTGCCGGAGTGGCCATCGCGCCCGGCGGTGACGGCGGCCCCGCGAGCTCGGTGCCCGAGTTCTGGGGCCTCCGCGAATTCGACGCCTTCCTCCTCGTGGTGGACGGCATCCCGTGGGGCGGCGCGCTCAATCCCGCGCTCGCGACGCTCAACCTCCGCGACGTCGAGCGCATCGAGGTGCTCCGCGGCCCCGCGCCGGTCACCTATGGAGCCACCTCCTTCGTCGGCGTGATCCACGTGGTCCACAACGCCGCCGCGGCCACCTCCCGCACCCTGTCCGCGCACGGCGGGAGCTACGGTACCGGCGGGCTCGCCGCCGACCTGCCGGTGTCGACCGGGACCTGGAAGTCCCGGCTCAGCGCCGAGGGCGCGCGCCGGGGGTTCAAGGACGACCGCACCTCGTACAAGAACGGCCACGCCGCATTCCGGATCGCGAAGACCGGCGCCGACGACCGCAGCACCTGGCTCACCGCCGACGTGACCCTGCTCCGCCAGGAGCCGGCCAGTCCGCACCCGCGCGAAGGGCCGGCGCTGTCCGACGCGGTGCCGCTCGATGCCAATCACAACCCCAGGGACGCTTTCCTGAGCGAGAACCGGTTCGTGGTGTCCGGCGGCTGGCAGCGCCCGGTGTTCTCCGGCTCGGCCTGGGGGTCGATGCTCTCGTTCACCCACTCGACCCAGCACATGTTCCGGGGCTTCCTCACCGACATCTCCAACAGCCCGGAAAACGCCACCGGGTTCAAGGAAGACATCGACGTCAACGACATCTACGCCGACACCCACATCATCTGGGGGTCGCGGTCGAAGGTCCGGTTCCTCACGGGGGTGGACCTGCTGTTCGCCCAGGGCGAGGCCAAGGGCGCGGTGTTCGACTACACGGTGGCCCTGAACGGCGCCACGCCCACCGCCGTGCCCGAGCCCACGGTGCTGGCCCGGGACGCGGAGAACCGGCGGATCTTCGGGGGGGCCTACGGCTCGGCGGAATGGCAGCCGGTGGAACGGCTCACGCTCAGCGCCGGCCTTCGGCTCAACGTCACCTCGGAGCGGCGCGCCGAAACCAGCCCCAGCGCCAGCAACACCCGGTTGAGCGGCAGTGTGGGCGCCATGGTTGGCCTGGTGGAGAGCGGCGTCGATCACCTGCGGGCTTACGCGAATTATCGCAACACCTTCAAGCCGGCGGCCTTCGATTTCGGCCTCGCCGAGAACGAGGGGATTCTCAAGCCGGAAACCTCCCACAGCTTCGAGGGCGGCCTGAAGGCCCGAGTGGCGGACGGCCGGCTCGACGTCGAGGCCAGCGCCTTCAAGATGGACTTCGCGAACTTGGTCACGGCGACCATCGTCAACAACCTGCCGGCGCTCATCAATTCGGGGAAGACTCGCTTCCAGGGCGTCGAGGTGGCCTCCGACCTCCAGCTGCCCCGCGCCGTGTTCGCGCGGGCCACCTACAGCTTCCACGACGGCAAGTTCGTGGACTTCGTGCAGGACTTCGACGGCACCCTGACCCAGCTCGGCGGCAAACGCGTGGAGATGTCGGCGCGACACCTGGTGTCGGCCGGGCTCTCGCTCTCGCCCGCCACCGGCTTCATCGCCAGCGCGAACCTCAACTACACCGGCAGCCGCTATCTCAACATGCGCAACACCGCGCTGGCCAAGGCGTTCACCACCTTCGACGCGGGGATCGGGTATCGATTCCGGCGGGGGGAAATCCGGGTGGACGGCCGCAACCTCGGCAACCGCCGGGACGCGGTGGCGGAGAGCGAATTCGGCGATGCGCAGTACTACCGGATGCCCGCGCGTTCGGTCCAGGCGGGGCTGGTATGGTCGTACTAGCGCCCTGACGCTGACCCCTAGTCCACCGGCAGGGTCAGGCGGAACTCGGTACGACCCGGGCGCGACTCGGCCAGCTCGAGTCGCCCGGCGTGCATCTCCGCAATCCGACGAGCGATCGCGAGTCCCAGGCCCGCGCCGCTCGTCGCGCTGTTTTCGGCTCGCGAGCGCGTCGCATCCACCCGGAAGAATCGCTCGAACACCCGCTCCCGCGCGTCCGGCGGAATGCCCGGGCCCGCGTCCGCCACCGCGATCTCGCAGTGGCCGTCGCGGCGGGTCATCGCCACGGCGACGGTGCCGCCCCTGGGCGAGAACTTGATCGCATTGTCGAGCAGGTTGAGGAAGAGGCGGCCCAGCAGATCGGGATCCCCGTGGAACGGCGCCTCCACCAGCCCGGAGAGCTCGAAGCGAACCTCGCGCCGTTCCGCCACCGAGCTCATGGCGCGAACCGCGTCGTGCACCAGGTCCTCCAGATAGAGCGCCTCGCGCTGCTCCACCGGGTTTCCGGAATCGGCCCGCGCCAGCAGGAAGAGGTCGTCCACGATGCGAGTGAGCCGGCGCGCCGCATCCTGCATCGTCGTGACCGAGGCGCGGTATTCCGCCTCATCGCGGTGCTCCCGCGACAGGGTGATATCCGCCTCGGTGCGCAGGATCGCCGCCGGCGTGCGCAGCTCGTGCGAAGCATCGGCGACGAAGCGCCGCTGCTGCGCGAACGACCGCTCCAGCCGGTCGAGCAAGTCGTTCACCACGCCGGCCAGTCCGACCAGCTCATCGCCCCCGCCCACCGGGAGCCGCTGGTCGAGGTTGCTGGCGGTGATCTTGGCCGCCTGCTCGCCCATCGACGCCACCGGCGCCAGGCTTCGCTTGGCGAGGAAGGAGCCGCCCACCGCGGAGGAGAGCACCAGGAGCGGGATCGCGACCAGGAACATCTCGCGGATCCGCGCCAGCATCGCCTCCATGTCGCTCAGGGAGTAGGTGCCCGTGAGGCTGAATCGCTCCCCGTCCACCGTGAGCGACTGGGTGAGGACCCGGTACGGGGGGCGGGTGCCGCTGCGGTCGCCCCGCGGCGGCGCGGTCATGGCGATGGTCCGCCCCTCCTGGTCCAGGATGGCGATCTGGATCTCCCGAAACCGGACCTCCTCGACTGTGCTCCGCATCGCCTCGGCCAGGGTAAGCGCCGCCCGGCGCTCGGCGGTGAGCTCGCGCGCGAACGCGGTGAGGGCGTCGCCGATGAAGCGGTCGGTCCGTTGCTGCAGGGTGCGGGCGAAGACGAGGTAACTGGCGACGGCGAAGACGATCAGGGGGACGCCGAGCAGAATCGTGTACCACAGGGTGAGACGGGACCGGAGCGAAGTGGGCCAGCGGGGCATCGCGTCACTCCCGCCGCCGGGCGGGCTTTCGACGAGCCGGCCGGCCCGGCGCCTTCACCGATGGGGGCGCCTCGAGCACGAACCCGGTGCCGCGCAGCGTCGTGAACAGCGCCACCTTCTCGCCGTCGTCGATCTTGCGGCGGAGCCGGCTCGCGTACACGTCGATGATGTTCGAGTACGAGTTCCCGGTATCGTCCCAGACATGCGCCATGAGGTCGGCGCGACTCACCACCCGCCCCGCATTTCGGGCCAGGTGCAGGAGGAACCCGAACTCCTTCGCCGTGAGCGCGATGTCGCGGCTGCCGCGGCGGACCGTATGCCGGGACGTGTCGATCACCAGATCGCCCACCACCAGCCGGGGCGCCAGCACCTCGCCGCGGCGCCGGGTGAGCGCCCGCAGCCGGGCCAGCAGCTCCCCGAAGTCGAACGGCTTGGTCAGATAGTCGTCGGCCCCGGCGTCCAGGCCGGCGATGCGCTGCTCCACGCCGTCGAGCGCGGTCAGCATCAGGATCGGCACCCGGTCGCCCCGCTCGCGAATGGCCCGGCAGACCAGGTGCCCGTTCTTCCCGGGGAGGAGCACGTCGAGGATGATCGCGTCGTACTGGTTGGCCGCCGCGAGGGCCAGGGCCTGGGGACCGGTGCCGGCCATGTCGACCGCATAGGAGGCCTCTCGCAAACCACGCGTGATAGAGGCGCGGAGCTGCCGGTCGTCCTCGGCGAAGAGGATGCGCATAATGGATCGGAATATAGCCTTCGCGTCTCGCTGGCGTTCCCCAGGTCCACCGGTTCTATTCCTGTGTCTCACCCCGGTTCCTGGAGCGTCGTATGCGTCCTGCGTCCCATCGATCCTTGTCGGGCCTCTCTCTCGCCATCGTGTGCGTAGCTTCGGTCCCCCGGTCCGCGGCGGCCCAGACGCCCGCCTCCGCCTGGGATTCCGTCTCCAGCATCCTCCGGGTTCCACCCGCGCCCGCCAGCGGATACCATCGCTTCAACTTTCCCCGCCGCGACCTCACCGTCCGGGTCGGCGACGTGACGGTGAGCCCCGGGCTCGCGCTCACCGGCTGGGCCGGCTTCGCGGGCGAGCCCGGCACCTCGATGGTCATGGGAGACCTGGTCGTCCTGCCCTCGGAGCTGGAAGCGGTGGTCGGAGGCTTGCTGGCGCGGGGTTTCGACGTGAGCGCCATCCACAACCATCTAGCCGGGGAACAGCCGGCCATCCTGTATGTCCATTTCGGCGGGCGCGGCTCCCCCATACTGCTTGCCAGGAGTCTCGACAGCGTGCTCGCGGGAACCCGCACGCCGCGCACCCTGGCGCCGGCTCCGCCGACCCCGGTGACGATCGACACCGCGGCCGTATTCAACGGGCTCGGGATTCACGGCCGCGCCAGCGGCGCGGTCGCGAGTGTGTCACCGGTCCTGGTGCCCCTGGTCACGCTGGAGGCCGACAGCCTGGTCAGGACGATGGCGGCCGCTTCGCCCATCAATGTGCAGAGGCTCGACGGCGGGCGCGCCGCCACCAGCGGTGACTTCGCGGTGACTGCCGACAAGGTGCAGGTCCTGCTCCGCGCGCTTTCCGCGGCGCACATCTCGCCCACCGCGGTGCACAGCCACCTGGTAGGGGAGCGTCCCACCATCACCTACGTTCATTTCTGGGGCGTGGGACCGCTGGATGTGATTGTCCATGGACTCCGGGCCGCGCTTGACGCCGCGCGCTGACCGCTGCTCCCCCGGTGCGCCGCTTCGGCTCGCCGGGATTCTCCTGGTGTTCTCGACTTCCGGTGGCCCGGTGCGCGCGCAACAGACCGCGGCACCGGTGCCGAGCCTTCGAGCCGGCCGGCTGTCGGGCCCGCTCAAGCTCGATGGCCGGCTCGACGAGGCGCTCTGGCGCTGCGCGGATTCGATCGCCTCGCTGACCCAGGTCACCCCGGTTGAGGGGGGGCCCGCCGCCAGCCGCACCGTGATCAAGGTGCTCGCCAACGACCGTGAGATGGTCTTTGGCATCGTCGCATACGGCGCCCCGGGCATCCCCATCACCAGCTTCACCAAGGCCAGAGACACCGACCCCGGAGACGAGGACTATGTCGGCCTGGTCCTCGACACCTTCCGGGACGGCCGCTCCGGCTATGTCTTCTCGGTCAATCCGACCGGCGCCCGGATGGATGGCTTGGTGGTCCGCCAGGGAGAGGGCACCGACGCGAGTTGGGACGCGATCTGGGAAGCCAGGACGGTGCGAGACGGCAATACCTGGTCGGCGGAGATCAGGATACCGATCCGGAGCCTGATCTTCCGCCCCGGGCTCACCTCGTGGGGCTTCAACGTGCAGCGGCAGGTCAAGGCCAATCTGGAGCTGAGCCGGTGGGCCGGCGCGGAGCAGCAGAGCCAGCCGACTCAGACCAGCCGTGCCGGGCTCCTGGAAGGTCTTCCCGCCTTCGAACTCGGCATGGGTCTGAGCGCGCGGCCCTCGCTGGAGGTGGGAGCCGGGCACCCGACTCCCGGCGCCGACCTCGACGGCACCATCCATCCCTCGCTGGACATTACCCAGCGCATCGGCACCAACGTACTCGGCTCCCTGACCGCCAATACCGACTTCGCCGAGACCGAAGTGGACACTCGGCGCACCAATTTCACGCGATTTCCGCTCTTCTTTCCCGAGAAGCGGTCCTTCTTCCTCGAAGGGAAAGACATCTTCGATTTCGGTCCCAACCTCGGCGAAGACCTGATCCCGTTCTTTACCCGCCGGATCGGACTGCTCTCCGGCACCTCGGTACCGCTCCGAGTCGGTACCAAGCTCAACGGCCGCTCCGGTCAGAGCAACTTCGGCGCGCTGATCACCCGAACCGGTGACGTGGATGGCCTGGTGCATGCCCAGACGATGGGCGCGTTGCGGGTTCGCCAGAATGTGTTCCACGAATCGTCGGTGGGAGCGATCGCTACCTTCGGTGACCCCCAGGGCCGCGGCGGCGCCTGGACCGGCGGGCTGGACGCGATCTACCACACCTCGCGCTTCCGCGGCGACAAGAATCTCACGGTGGGTGCCTGGGGTACCGTGACCCGCCGCGATGACCTCGTCGGTGGGCGGACGGCATTCGGCGCGCTGATCGACTACCCCAACGATGTGTGGGATATCGCCTTCAGCACCAAGCGCATCGGCGAGGGCTACGATCCTTCACTCGGCTTCGTGCCCCGTCAGGGCGTCCAGCTGTTTCACCTGGGGCTCAACTACCAGCCCCGCCCGCACCGTTGGAATATCCGCCAGATGTTTTTCGAGCAGGACTATGTCCTCGCCACCAGCCTCACCGGCCAGTGGCAGAGCTACCAGGCCTTTCTCGCGCCGCTCAACTGGCGCTTCGAGGGCGGAGACCGGATCGAGGCGAACGTCATTCCCCAGGGCGAGCGGCTGGACGCGCCATTCGCAGTGGCCGACACCGTGGTGATCCCGCCCGGCGCGTACCAGTTCGTCCGCTACCGGCTGGAGGCGGAATTCGCGGCCCGGCGGACCGTCGCGGGCACCGCCACTTGGCGGTTCGGGCGGTTCTACGGCGGCCGGCTCGACCAGCTCCAGCTCGAGGGAGACTGGAAGCCTTCGTCCTCCTTCATTCTGCAGTTCACCGGCGAGCACAACATCGGCAGGCTGCCGACTGGAGACTTCGTCACCACGCTGATCGGGGTTCGTGCGCTGCTGAATTTCTCGCCCGATCTCAATGTGAGCAGCTTCGTCCAGTACGACACTGATTCGAAGAGCGTGGGCACCAACACGCGGCTTCGCTGGAGCTTTCGGCCGGAGGGAGATCTGTTCGTGGTATACAATCACAACCTGCAGGAGCTCGCCGATCGATGGCGGCTCGAATCGAATCAGCTGCTGGCCAAGGTGCAGTACGCTTTTCGCTACTAATCCTGCCGCCCTGCCGACATACCGTCCTACCGACCTTCAGCGCTCCACCGCCGCCGGCGCCTTCGACGTCCTGGAGCCCGGGCTCATGCCGGCCGACGCACCGCGCCGGAGCAGCTCGAGGTGCGGGGCCAGGATGTTGGCGAACTGGAGCGCCACCGCCGCTGCCTCCCCGGTGCTGGGAAACATCCGCGCCCGCACACCCAGCGTACCGACGGCCCGTCCTGCCACCGCCAGCGGCACGATCAGCTCCTGGCCGCCCTCCACCGGCCTGACGAGCCACTCCTGTTCGCCCCGCAGTACCGCCGCTCCCGGGAAAGCATCCACTCCGATGGCGGGAATATCGGCGAATGGGCGGGGCGAGTCGGGGTTGAGCTCGATCACCTCGTCCTCGCCCCATCTCAGATGCAAGGTGATCCGTTCATGGGGCAGCAGTGCGCCGAGCCCCTCGGAAAACCGGTGCAGCGCTTCCTGGAGCTTTCCCGTCACCGCGAGCGCTTCAGCGGCGCGGATCAGCGGCAGGGCCGGGATGTCCGCCGCTTCGATCTCCGCCTCGAGTGCGGCCACCTCGGCGGCGAGCCGGAGGCCCGCCACCCGGGTGGCGACCAGCAGCCCGGCCATCGCCAGCGCCTCTTCGTCGTCGGGTCGGTAGGCCCCCGCGGCGACACTGCCGATCAGCAGATACCCGGCGGTCTCGCCGCCCACCTCGAGCCGGGCGCCCAGCACTCCGCGGGCCGGCTGATGGGCCGCGGCGCCGCCGCCGATGGCCCAGTCGTCTCCCGCGAGCTCGGTGAGATCGTCGAGCGTAAGGGTGGGGGCATCGCCGAAACGCGAGATGATCTCCGCGAAAGGTTCGAACGGCGCGCTGATCCGGGAGCTCTTTCTCGAAGAATTGCCCGAGAGTGGCACCAGGGTTCCCGGCTTCGTGCCGCAGGCGAGAATCTCGAGGCGGTCGTGGGGAAGCAACGGATAGATCACGCCGCTTACCCGCCGGACCAGGTCCGGTCCATTGGCCGCCTCGGCGGCGGCCCGCGCGATGTAGTTGGGCAGCTCTTCCCGCGTCATCGCCGGCTCCAGCGCCGCATGCGGTGCCGCCGAGGGCATCATCTCGGCCAGGCCCGCCATCGAAGCGGCGAGCGAGCGCGCCAGACGCTTGAGCGCCAGGGCCTGGACCGGTCCATATGCCGCGCGGGAAAAACTTCCCAGCACCATCACCGCGACGTCGCGCCCGACCAGCTTCACTGGAACGGCCATGGCCGAGCCGTACTTGGCCCGGCGCAATACCTGTTCGAGCTGAAAGAGTTGGTCCTGGAGCAGGTAGGGATCGGGGATCGGGACCTGCACCGCGTCCTGGGCCAGGGCTTCGGGTCCGAGCAGGACCACGCCGCCGGAATCGGGATACAGCCAGAGCGCAAACAGGTCGTGGGGAACGTCCACGGCGAGGGCGGAAGCCAGTGCCAGATACCAGGTGCCGAGCGCGACCGGGTCGGGCGCGCTCCCCTCCAGCGGCAGGAGAGGGACGAGCGCATCCGCCTGAACGGGTAAGCCGTCCCGGGGCGCCGTCTGGGTGTCCGACATGGGGACCCAAAGAGCAGGAGACATGCCGAGGAGAGACTATCGCGCAACTTGTTGTTTGGCAAATAATTACCCATCCTTCAGGTGGATCGGTCCGGACTGGGTCGCGCTGGGGCCGGTGCGAAAGGCGGGGGTCGCTGCGGCCTGGATGGATCGAGGCTTGCTATACCCCCGGGGCCTACCTACTCATTCGGCCCCCGAGACTGGACTCCAGGGAGGGCCCGCTCCATGCGAACGATGACGCTCACGATTTCGGGAATGAGCTGCGGTCACTGTCTGAACGCCGTCAATCAGGCGCTCTCCTCCTTGCCCGGAGTGCAGGTGCTCGGCGTGCGGATGGGCCGGGCCGAGGTGGCTTACGACCCGGCGCGTATTGAGTCGGCCCGGGTGATCGCGTCGGTCGAGGCGGCGGGGTATGAGGTTGCCGGGAGCAGCGAGACCGGCGCGGAGGTCTGAGCTACATGGTGGCCCGCGCGGTGTCGCCGGCCAGCGCCTTGACCGCCGAGACCACGATCGCCGCTCCGATCAGGGCCGCGATGGGCAGCACGATGATCGCGTACTCCAGGCCGAATCTGTCCGAGAGGAACCCCACCAGCGGAAAGGCCACCGCGTCGCCCGCCAGGTGGATGAACATCAGGTAGGCTCCGGACACCGTCGTGGCGATCCGGCGGGGCGTCACGTCGAATATCACCGCGGTGAGCGGGCCGTTGTACCAGGTCAGGAAGAAGAAGGCGGCGCAGAACACCGGGACGAACCAGTGGATGTCCCGGATGAAGAGCAGCCAGATCAGCAGCGGCGAGCCCACGAAGAACCCGGCGGCGGTGGTGATCAGCCGCGCCCCCTGCACTCTGGTCTTGAGCCAGTCCGCCACCAGTCCCCCGGCCACCGTTCCCGCGATCCCCGAGAACAGCCCGTAGGTGCCGAGGATGAGCGCCGACTTGGCCGGCGAGAGCGCCATTTCCCGGGAGATGAACGTCGGCGCCCAGCCAACCAGCCCGTTCATGCCGAAGGAAATCAGCGCGCCCCCGGCGAACACCGCCACCAGGGTGCGGGTCGAGAGGATTCGGCGGCCCGCGCCCGCAAGCTCGCGGAATACCGCGAGCAGTGCCTCCGCGCCTTCCCGTGCCGGCGTGGCGGGACGGGTGGGATCCTGGATCCGGAGCACCAGGGCGGCCAGCAGGAATCCGGGGAGCCCGAGGGCCAGGAACGCGGCTCGCCAGCCGTACCGGTGCTCCAGCGCTCCGGCCAGCAGGATGCCGAACACCCCGCCCACCGCGAGCCCCGCCATGAAGATGCTCATGGAGGTGGAGCGCCGTTTGCCCGGGAAATAGTCCGCGACCATCGCCGCGGAGGCGGTGGCCGCGGCGGCGCCGCCCAAACCGACCAGCGACCGCGCCAGCAGCAGCCACCCGAAGTCCTGGGCCAGGCCGGACAGCGAAGTCCCGATGCTCCAGAGCGCCACCCCGGCCGCGATGACCACCCGCCGGGAGCCCAGGTCGCCGATGACCCCCGCGGGCAGCGAGGCCATCGAGAAGACCAGCACGTAGGCCGATCCGAGCCAGCCCAGGTGCGCGTCGGTCAGGTTGAGGTCGCGCTTGACCGGATCGAACAGCGCGAAGATCGCGTTGCGGGTGAGGTAGTTGACCAGGTTGATCGCGGTGAGCAGCCAGAGCGCGTACTTGGCATAGCTGCGGCTGACGCCGCTCACCCGGGTTTCGGTGGTATCCCCGGTGCTCACGCGGAAGCGCTCTCCGTGGCCTCGCCGGCCCGGCGGTCCCGGAACGCCCGCGACGCCCGGTACTCCTCCATGAGTCGCGCCATCATGGCGCCCCGTTTCTTGTAGAGCCTCCTGAGCGGCCGCTTCGGCCGCCGCGCCATCGCGTAGGAGGTGAGCAGCGGCAGCGAGACCGTGTTGTCCATGTAGCAAACCACGGTGCCGGGCAGCATGTCGGGATCGATCTTGCCCCAGCTCACCGCTTCGCCGGGCGTGGCGCCGGACAGCCCGCCGGTATCGGGGCGTGCGTCGGTG
The DNA here is from genome assembly GCA_041486305.1 of Gemmatimonadota bacterium. GTDB lineage: Bacteria > Gemmatimonadota > Gemmatimonadetes > Gemmatimonadales > GWC2-71-9 > JABFSM01. Next base: position 7,320 of record JBGPLG010000003.1, on the reverse strand, counting down.
AGCTGGAGGAAGAAGTCGTGGCCCCGCTCGTCGATGCCCAGCACCTCCTGGATCTGCGGCTCGGTCTGGAGCAGGAAGTTCTTGGGGCTTCCGCCGCCCACGATCAGCGCCCCGCTCTTGCCGCCGCTGCGCTTGGCCTCCAGCACGATGGCCGCCGTCTCGTTCACGTCGGCGCTGACGTCGAACCGCAGCTTGCTGCCGGCCAGTGCCTGCTCCGCCACGTTCATGCCGATCGAGCTGTCGCCCGGGCTGCTGGTGTAGATCGGCACCTCCAGCTCGTGCGCCACGGTGAGCAGGGACCGTCGGGTGAGCCCCAGCGCCTGTTCCCGCTGAGCCAGGTACCCGCCCAGCAGGTAGTGGTACTCGGCCGAGCTCATCGGCTTCTGGAATTCCTCCTTGGCCGAGACCTCCCGCACGAAGGCGTCGGTGGAAAGGAGCACGTTGTAGTCGAAGAACACGTCGTAGATTCGCACCACGCCCTTTTCGCGGAGCTCGACGTCGTTGGCGAACGGGGTGCCCTGGTGCAGCGCCAGGCCGAGACCGAAATGGGCGTCATGGTAGAGATTGGCGCCGGTCGAGATGATCCAGTCGACGAAGCCCGACTCGAGCAGCGGGATGATGGTGCTCATCCCGAGCCCCGCCGGGGTCATCGCGCCGGTCAGGCTCATCCCGACGGTCACCTCGGCGGCCAGCATCCGCTCCGAGAAGAGAACGCAGGCTTCGCGCAACCGGCCCGCATTGTAGGCCAGGAAGGCGTTGTCGATCAGCTCGGCGACCGTCTCCATGCCGGTGATCGCCGCCGGATCGATGCGCTTGCCGCGCAGATGATTCGCTGAGGGCCGGGTCATGAGGTGCGCGGTGAAAGGTGAGAAGTGGAGTGCGGGCGCCGAATCAGAGGACCCGATGGTAGGTCTTCTGCTGGTCCCGCGCAGCGACGATGATGCGGGTGGCCTCGGCCGGGTCGTCGGTCACCTGGAAGAGCGCCAGGTCCTTGGGGGAGATCTTGCCCTCTCCCCCCACCGTCCGCTCCAGCCATCCGACCAGCGGGGCCCAGTAGGCGGAGCCGAACAGCACCACCGGGTGGATCGACATCTTGCCGGTCTGCATCAGCGTCAGGTACTCGAACAGCTCGTCCATCGTGCCGAAGCCGCCCGGGAAGGCCACCACCGCCCGGGAGTAGCGCGCCAGCATCATCTTGCGGACGAAGAAGAACCGGAAGAACACGCTGCGGCGGACCCAGCGGTTGGTGCCCTGCTCGTGGGGCAGCTCGATGTTCACGCCGACCGAGAGCCCGCCGCCCTCGACGGCGCCCTTGTTGGCGGCCTCCATGATGCCCGGCCCGCCCCCGGTGATGATCGGAAAGCCGTTCTTGGCCAGCAGGCGCGCGGTCTCGGTGGCCAGGGCGTAGTGCGGATCGCTTTCCGGCGTGCGGGCCGACCCGATGAAGGTCACTGCGTCGGCGATGTCCCCCAGTCGCTCGAAGCCCTCCACGAACTCCCCCATGATCCGGAGCACCCGCCAGGGGTCGCTCTTCCGGATGTCCTCGACTCGTTCGGCCGACGGCGCGGCGCCGAGGAGAACCTCATCCTCGGTAGGGCCGGCGGGAAGGTCGCTGTGGATCAGGGGGCGGTCGGACACGGACTCAATATAGTGCCGGGCCGAACCCAAGTTCCGGTCCATGGCGCGCCGGCGCCGGACCCGCGCTGGACCGCCTCGAGACTGCCAGGGCGTTCCCGCGCCTCCGCCACCCGCACCGTCGATCCTCCCGCCGGGCTCCGGGCGTTCAACGCATGGGAAGCGGGTCCGAAACGGTGAGCTGGCGGCCGGCGATGTCGATCGTGAGCGCCCGGCCCTGCCAGAAGTCGGTGCCGATCACGCAATCATAGATGATGTCGGAGAACGACACGCTCGGTCGCTCGAGCGTGATCGCCGGTGTTGCCCCGAGCGAGATCCGGGGTAGTCTGGTCGAATAGCGAATCTCCCGGGCTCCGGCAATCGTGCGCCGCTCCCGGCGTACCACATCGGCCCCGCCGCTGTCGATCCCCAGGGGCGCCAGGTACCTGAGGCTCACGGCGGCGTTCTGGCTCCCCGTATCGATCTCGCACTGTCCCGGCTGAGTGTCGATGAGGAATGTCGCGAGGAGATCCAGCGCCACACCGTGCAGATCGTCGAGCGCCAGCGGGGACGAGCGCCCCCCGGCCCGGCGGCGGGCGAGCGTCCGGGCGGTTTCGAAGGTGAGGGTCTGATGCGCGAAGTCGATGGTGAACGGGCGGTGACGAAAGCCGTTGACCGATACGATCCCTTCGACATGCAGGGTGTCCAGGATGTCCCAGGCGCCCACCAGGGCATCCTTCCTGACCAGCGGACCGATCGCGAGCTCCGGAATGACGAAAAGCGGGACGTCGATGCGCTCGCCGGTCATGCGGTGCGCGCTGAACGTGCCGGCGGCCCTGCCGTGCAGCGTTCGGACCAGGCTGGGCGCCAGGATGTCGAGACCGGCTCCGGTGTCGAGGATCACGTGGATCGGGATCCTGCCGCCAACCGTGGCCGGGACCACCGTCATCCCGCCCGATGTCACGAACGGAATCGAGACCGGCCGGGCGACGCTCGGCGCGGATTGGGCGTACGAGGATGTAGCGACCAGCAGGCAGCACCAGCTCAAGCCTCGTTTCATACGGAAACAGCCGGGAAGGTGGCGGGTCCGCTCGCGTTGACCTTGGTGTGCCTGGAAGCGCGCCGGGTCCCTCTGATCGACCGTCGAACCGCGCTGGGCGGCTGACCGAACGCCACCCGGAACGCCCGAGTGAAGTGACTGTGACTGGCAAACCCGAGGTCGTGGCCGATCGCGCTCAAGTTCTCCTCCCCCGCGGCGATCCGGTCGACCGCGAGCCCCAGACGGAGGCGAAGGTGGTAGCGGTGGATCGGTAGCCCCACTTCCGTACGGAAGAGACGGGCGAGACGGAACGGCGAGGCGCCGACCATTTGCGCCAGGTCCGTCAACGAGAGTGCGGCCGCGGGGTTCCGGGCCAGCACGTACTTCACCGACTCGACGATATCCGCCGAGGAACGATGCGGCGCCGGCTCCTTTGGCGACCGGCCATACACCGCCTGCGCCATACGCACGACCGCCTCGATCAGGCCCAGCGCCGATTCTTCGATGCCGAGTCTCTCGGCCCCGGGATCGCCGGACGCCGCTCGCAGCGAGTGCAGCTGGAGCAGCATCGGGGGCGTGACCACCACGCTCGCGAGCGGGACCGGGCACTCGAGGGCGTCCGCGAGGCGGGGCTGATATCGGGCGATGACCTCGCGGATGGCCGTGTGCGATACCTCGATTGCGGTATAGGTGTCGCCGTCGTCGGTCGGATGGCTGAAGCGGACCGGCGTGCCCCCGCTCACGCACAAGACATGGTTGGAATCGGCGGTCAGCCGGCGGCGGCCCACGTGGGTCACGAAGATCCCCCGGCGCACGAACACGAACTCGTGCTGTGGCACCAGCCGCTCCGACCCCGCGCTCGATCGGCGAACTCGACACCGCGCGTCCGAAACTGTAAGCAGAGGACCGTCGACCAGCTTCTCGGAGCTGAACCCGCTCATGCCTCACCCCATCGGTGCTGTGACCGTCACGATCCCGCTTCGTTCCACCGGCTGGAGCGGAGTGTGACGCAGACGAGCCGGTTTCGCAAGATCGTGACAGCGCCCGCCCGGGTCCGGCCCCATGTTGGGTGGCGTGAAAATCCACCGACGGCCGCCACCCGACGCCATGCTTCGCCATTCGCGTAGCCACCCATGACTCGCAATTATCTCGGCGCGGTAGCACTCGTCCTCCTGGGCTGCGCCCCCGAGTCCGGAACGCCGGCCGCATCGGCGGGTCCGGAGCTGTACGGCGCCGGACTCTTCTCGACCGGCGGGTGGGATTTCTTCCTGGCCTTCGCCCCCGATCGGCCCGAAGTACTCTTCTGCCGGGCCAACGCCGATTTCAGCGCCTACCGGATCCTGGAGACGCGCCCCGCGGCGTCTGGGGGCTGGGAGCCTCCGATCACCCCGCCCTTCGCCGCCCAGTGGAGTAACGCGGACCCCCACATCGCCCCCGATGGGCAGATCCTCTTCTTCGTCTCGAATCGCCCGGGGCCGGGGGCAACCGGGCCGGCCGCCACCTACGACATCTGGGTCTCGACCCGGAACGTCGGCGGCGCATGGGGCGAGGCCCGGCCCATCGGGGCGCCGGTCAGCCGACCCGGCGTCGACGAGTGGTCGCCCTCGGTCACCCGGGACGGCAGCCTCTATTTCGGCACCGAACGACCGGGGGGCGCCGGCGGCAGCGACCTCTGGGTCGTGCGACGCGTCGGCGGGGTGTACCAGGAACCGGAGAACCTGGGCGACTCCATCAATACCGCCGCTGACGAGGTCGAGCCGTGGATCGCGCCGGACGAGAGCTATCTGATCTTCAGCGCCAAGGGGAGACCGGACAGCGCCGGGAGGTATGACCTGTATGTCAGCCGCAAGGTCGGCGGAGCCTGGCAGAAGGCGCGGCTCCTCGGTCTGGGTATCAGCACCCCATATGCCGATTTCAATCCCAGCGTCTCGCCCGATGGGGAGTGGTTGTACTTCAGCAGCACCCGGCCGTTCTCCGGGCCGATGGGCGAGCGGTTCGATACGCCCCGTGCCGAGGGGACCGTGACCGGCATCGGGAACGGCCAGGGCGACATCTACCGAATCCGTCTCCAGCGCCTCGGGCTCGGACCGGGATCCGGAGGCCGCTGAGGTCCGGCCCGGCAACCCAGCCTGCAAACACGGTTCCATGATTGTCGAACCATTCATGGGGCCCCGCCGCGTATCTTGAGAATCCGTGCCGTCGCTTCCCGAACCGCTCCCCCCTCCTCGCCGCTGGTTCCTCGGCCAGCTCGCGGCGGGCGCGTGGGCCCTGGCCGGCGTGTCTCACCTGATGCCAGGAGACTCCATGTCGGTGACCTGCTTCATCCGGTACGAGATCGACCCGTTCCAGCGAGAGGCGTTTGCCGAGTACGCGGACCAGTGGGCTGGCATCATCCCGCGCTGCGGCGGGGACCTGCTCGGCTACTTCCTGCCCTATGAGGGAACCAACTACGTGGGGTGGGCCCTCATCGGCTTCGAATCCCTGGCGAGTTATGAGGCGTACCGAAAGACCCTCCGCGCGGACCCTGAAGCCCGCGCGAATGTCGCCTTTGCCCAGTCGAGGCGGTTCATCCTGAAGGAGGAGCGGACCTTCCTCGAGCCGGTCCAGTCTACCCTACGCGCCGGCACGTCCGGCCGAGGGGATCGATGACCATGCTGGCTCGGGGGATCCGGACTCAATATCCCGCCGGGCCGAACCTATATTCCGGCCCATGATCGCCGAGCCAGAGACCACCCGTGAGCAGGGCAGCTGGGCGGCGCTGGTCTTCGGGCTGCTTCCCCGAGCCGTGCTCAATCCCCGGCTGGCGCTCGACCTCCTCCGGACCGCCTGGGCCTTTCGGCGCCGCGATTGGTGGCGGAAGCCGCCCTTCCTGCCGGCGCCCGATCGGACCTATCTCCGTTGGCGGATGTATACCGCCTACGGGAGCGAGGACGCGGTCCCGCCCGCGCGCGATGTCGTCGCCTTTGCACGCTGGCGCCGGGAGACCATGCACCTGTGACCCCGCACGTCGTGGTCGTGGGCGCGGGGTTCGGTGGGCTCTACTTGACGCGGGCGCTCGCCGGCATGGCCGTTCGGGTCACCGTCGTCGACCGGACCAATCACCACCTCTTCCAGCCGATGCTCTACCAGGTCGCGACCGCGGCCCTCTCGGCGCCGGACATCTCGCAGCCGATCCGCTCGGTGCTTCGGAGCCAGCGGAATGCCGAGGTGATCCTGGGCGACGTCACCGAGGTCCGCCTGGCCGACCGGACGCTCGGGCTGCGCGATGGAACCCGGCTGAGCTACGACTACCTCGTCCTCGCCGTCGGAGCTCGTCATTCCTACTTCTCCCACCCGGAGTGGGAAGCGCTGGCGCCCGGGCTCAAGAACCTCGAGGACGCGGGGGAGGTCCGCCGCCGGATTCTCCTGGCCTTCGAGAAGGCCGAGACGGAGACCGACCCGGTGATTCGGCAGCAGCATCTGACCTTCGTCGTGGTCGGAGGCGGGCCCACCGGCGTGGAGCTGGCGGGCGCGGTGGCGGAGCTGGCGCGGTTTTCCCTGCGGCGGGATTTCCGGCGGATCGATCCCCGGGACGCGACGGTTCTCTTGCTCGAAGGGGGACCCCGGCTCCTGACGACCTACCCTCCGTCGCTGTCCGCGAGCGCCAAGGAGACCCTGCGGCGCCTCGGCGTCGATGTCCGTACCGATACCCTCGTCACCGGGATCGAGCCGGGGTTCGTCCATGCGGCGGGCTGGCGCATTCCAACCGATACCGTCATCTGGGCCGCGGGCAATGTGGCGAGCCCGCTGCTCAAGTCGATGGGAATTGTACTGGACGGACAGGGACGGGTCGTGGTCGAGCCGGATTGCTCGGTCCCCGGTCGTCCCGAGGTGATGGTCCTCGGCGACGCCGCGGCCTATTCGCACCAGCCGGGATATACGCTGCTGCCCGGGACCTGCCCCGTGGCGATTCAAATGGGGAAGTACGCGGCCCGGACGATCGGTGACGATATGGCCGGGCGGAAGCGGCGTCCATTCCACTACCACGACAAGGGCCAGCTCGCCGTCATCGGCCGCGCCCGGGCGGTGGCGGACCTCGGCCGGGTGCGGGCCAGGGGATTCATCGCGTGGCAGCTCTGGATCTGGGTCCACATCTTCTTCCTGATTGGATTCCGGAATCGGGCCATCGTCCTCTTCGAATGGGCCTGGTCGTATCTCACCTTCCAGCGCGGTGCGCGGGTGATCACGGAAGCCTGGCATCCAGCGGCCGACGACCAGCTTCCCATCACCGACCGGTAATCGGCGTCCCGTGACCGACGCCGTCGCACGTTTCGCCCGGAGTCTGGGCTTCCTCGCCTGCGGCGTGGCATCCCTTGAGCCGAGCCGTTACGGGGACGCGCTGGACGCCTGGCTCAAGGCGGGATACGGCGGCACCATGCGCTATCTCCACCGCCGCGCCGCGAAACGAACGCGGCCCGGGGAGATCGTGTCCGGAGCCCGGGTCGCCGTGGTGGTACTGGAGAACTACCTGCCGAGCGCAGGGAATGGGAAATCGGGAATCGGGAATGGCGGGATCAAGGTCGCGAAGTACGCCCGGGGAGAAGACTACCATCGCGTCATGATGCGGCGCCTCGGGCTGCTCGCGGACTGGCTCCGGGCCAACGGCGCAACCGTTGCCCACCCCTGGG
>JBGPLG010000002.1:0-145811 GCA_041486305.1 Gemmatimonadota bacterium | reverse complement strand
GTGGGGCGCACCTCGTCACCGTCAACAACTACCTGGCCCGGCGCGATTCCCAGTGGATGGGGCACATCTACAAATACCTGGGCCTCACGGTGGGATGCATCGACGACACCGAGCCGTCCACCCCGGCGCGTCGCGAGGCGTACAACGCCGACATCACCTATGGCACCAACAACGAATTCGGGTTCGACTATCTCCGGGACAACATGGTGTTCTCGCTGGACCAGCGGGTCCAGCGGGAGTACGCCTTCGCGATCGTGGACGAAGTCGACTCGATTCTGGTGGACGAGGCCCGGACCCCGCTCATCATCAGCGGCCCGGTCGGGAACGAGGGGGATGAGAAGTACGCGCTGTTCAATCGCCAGGTCGGAGACCTGGTCCGCCGCCAGACCGCCGAAGTCAACCAGCTGATGGCCGAGGCCGAACCGCTCCTGGCCGGAGAGAAGACCAAGGAGGAGGCCGGGGGGAAGCTGTTCCAGGCCCAGCTCGGCATGCCCAAGAACAAGAAGCTGCTCAAGCTGCTCAACGAGACCGGGGTGAAACAGCTGGTGCAGCGGGCCGAGCTGGACTACATCGCCGACCGCAAGCTGCCCACCCGGCAGCAGCGGATGCGCGGGCTGGAAGACGTGCTGTACTTCGTCCTCGACGAGAAGGGCCACTCGGTCCACCTGACCGACAAGGGCGCCGCGGCCCTCTCCCCTGACGATCCCGAGATGTTCCTGGTGCCCGATATTTCCGAAGCGGTGCACCGGATCGAAAAGGATCCCCACCTGGGGATTCCGGAGAAGCGCGCCGAGCGGCTCCGGGTCGAGGGCGAGTATGCGGTCAAGAGCGAGAAGCTGCACATCATTCACAAACTGCTCCAGGCCCACGCGCTCTACGAGAAGGATGTGGACTATCTGGTGCAGGACAACCAGGTCAAGATCGTCGACGAGTTCACCGGCCGGGTGCTGGACGGGCGGCGCTGGTCCGACGGCCTGCACCAGGCCGTGGAGGCCAAGGAAGCGGTCCAGATCAAGGGCGAGACCCAGACCCTCGCCACGATCACGATCCAGAACTACTTCCGGATGTTCGACAAGCTGGCCGGCATGACCGGGACCGCGGAGACCGAAGAGTCCGAGTTTTACTCGATCTATGGGCTCGAGGTCGCGGTGATTCCCACCAACAAGCCGATCCGCCGGACCGACCACACCGACCGGATCTACAAGACCCGCCGGGAGAAGTTCAACGCCGTGCTGGACGAAGTAGAGCGGCTCCACGGGCTCGGGCTGCCGATCCTGATCGGCACCACCACCGTCGACGTGTCGGAGACGCTCTCCAAGATGCTCAAGCGGCGGGGCATCACCCACGAGGTGCTGAACGCCAAGTACCACGAGCGGGAGGCCGAGATCGTGGCCGGGGCGGGGCAGAAGGCCGCGGTCACGATCGCGACCAACATGGCCGGCCGCGGCACCGACATCAAGCTGGGCAAGGATCTCGACCTGACCACCGAGGAGGCCGGGCTGCAGATCCTGGGCACCGAGCGGCACGAGTCGCGCCGGATCGACCGGCAGCTGCGGGGCCGGGCGGGCCGCCAGGGCGATCCGGGCGCGTCGCTCTTCTTCCTGTCGCTGGAAGACGACCTGATGCGGCTGTTCGGGTCGGACCGGATCGCGCGCTACATGGACCGGACCGGCGCTGAGGAGGGCGAGGTCATCACCGGCAAGCTGGTGATGGTGGCCATCGAGTCGGCCCAGAAGCGGGTGGAGCTGCAGAATTTCCAGTCCCGGAAGCGGCTGCTGGAATACGACGACGTAATGAACCAGCAGCGCGAGGTGGCGTACTCGCTCCGGCTCTTCGCGCTGGAGCGGGGCGAGGAGCTCAAGGCCGAGGCGCGGCTCATGATCTCCAGCGCGCTGGAACACGCGGTCCGGAAGTTCCTGGAGGACACCGAGCGCCCCGAGGACTGGGACCGCAAGGGCCTGGTCGACGCCCTGGCCATGCAGTTCCTGGTGACGCCGGAGGCCATCGCCACTCCCGCCGAGACCAAGGACCTGGCCGCGGTGATCAAGACCGCGGTGGCGGAGGGAGAGGCGGCTTTTCATCGCAAGGTGGAATACCTGCAGGAATTCGGCAAAGGCATCGGTATTGCGGACGTGGATCAGCAGGTGCTGTCGCAGGTGACCCTCGCGGTCATCGACGAGAAGTGGAAGGACCACCTCTACGATCTCGACCTGCTCCGGAACGCGATCCAGTATCGCGCCTACGGACAGAAGGACCCGCTGGTGGAGTACAAGAAGGAAGCATTCGAGATGTTCGAGGACTTGATGCGGGACATTCAGGCCACGTTCACCGAGCGCTATCTCAAGATCCAGGTCAGCGCCGAGCCCCCCCGGCAGCCGCCTCCGCCTCCGATCGCGACCCCCCGGAAGGGCACCGACGACCTGTTCTCGGGGCCCTCCCGAACCAGCACCGGGCCGATGGGCGCCCCGCCGCCACCGCCTCGGGTGGATACCTCGATGGGTCGTCTGGGGCCCGCGTCGAGCGGGCTTCCGACGGTGGGCCGGAATGACCCTTGCCCGTGCGGGTCGGGCAAGAAGTACAAGAAGTGTCACGGGGCGGGGGCGTAAGCCCCCGCCCGCGCGATCTCGGCCCTCTCCCGGGCCGATGCTCCACCTAAGCTCGTCGGATGTCCGGCCCCGCTCCCCTCGCCCCCGCTTCCCCCGACCGCCCCCGCGAACGCCTCTGGGCCCACGGGGCGCAAGCATTGACCGCCTCTGAGCTATTGGCCATTGTGTTAGGGACGGGGGGAGCCGGGAGGACGGCGCTCGAGGTCGCGACCCATCTTCTGACACCTGCCGACGGTTCGCTCCGGCGCCTGGCGGCCCGGCCCGCCGGAGAGGTTCTCCAGACTCCCGGCGTCGGGCCGGCCAAAGGGGCCAGGCTTCTGGCCGCGCTCGAGCTCGGCGCCCGGCTTTCCCGGGAGGCCCGCCCGGCGCTGCCCCGCATCCGTTCGCCCGAGGATGTGATGCGGATCGTAGGCCCCAGGCTCCGGGACCTCGCGGTGGAGGAGTTCCACCTCCTGGCGCTGGACAGCCAGAGCCAGGTGACCCGGGACGTGCTCGTCACCCGCGGACTGCTGAACAGCTCGCTGGTGCATCCGCGCGAGGTGTTCCGGGCGGCGATCGCGGAGGCGGCTGCCGGAATCATCCTGGTGCACAACCACCCGAGCGGAGATCCGACCCCCTCGGCGGACGACCAGGCCGTGACCCGTCAGCTGGTGGCGGCGGGGGAGCTGCTCGACATGCCGGTGTACGACCACGTGATCGTGGCGGGAGACCGTTTTACCAGCTTTGCCACGCGGGGATTGCTGTGAACGAAACGCTGCTGGACCTGGCTCCCGACTTCCGGGCCGCTCTGGAGCGGCACGCGGATCGGCTCGATCTCGAGCTGATCGATCGCGCGCTGCGCTACAGCGCGAGCGCGCACCGGGGGCAGAAGCGGATGAGCGGCGAAGAATTCGTTTCCCACAGCATTGCCGTGGCCACCATCCTGATCGGCCAGTTCCTCGACTCCACCTCCATCGTGGCCGCGCTGCTCCACGATGTCGTGGAGGACGCCGACGTGCGGAGCGAGGACATCGCCCAGGAGTTCGGCGCCGAGGTGGCCGGGTTGGTGGATGGGCTGACCAAGATCGCCCACCTGACCTTCCGCTCCACGGCGGAGGAACAGGTCGAGAACTACCGCAAGCTGCTGCTCTCGATCGCCAAGGACGCGCGGGTCATCATCATCAAGCTCGCCGACCGGCTCCACAACATGCGGACCCTGGAGCATCTGCCGCCCGACAAGCGAGCCCGGATCGCGACCGAGACCCGCGAGATCTACGCCCCGCTGGCCCACCGCTTCGGCATGGCAGGCGTGAAGGCGGAGCTGGAAGACCTGGCCTTCAAGTTCCTGGAGCCGGAGGAATACGCCGCCCTGGCCCGGCAGGTCGCCTCCAAGCGCGCCGAGCGCGAGGAGATGGTCGCCGCCCTGCAGGCGCCCCTGGAGCAGGAGCTACGCCGCGCCACTATTTCCGATGCCGACGTGAGCGGCCGGCCCAAGCATCTCTGGTCGATCTGGCAGAAGATGCGGAAGCGAAACACGCCGTTCGAGGCCATCTACGACATGATGGCGCTCCGGGTCATCGTGGCGACGGTCCCCGACTGCTATCACGTCCTCGGCGTGATCCATCACAAATGGACCCCGCTGCAGGAGCGGTTCAAGGACTATATCGCCAGCCCGAAGTCCAACGGATACCAGTCCCTCCACACCACGATCTTCGGGCCCAACGGGCAGCTGTACGAAATCCAGATCCGGACCCACGAGATGCACCGCACCGCCGAGTACGGCATCGCGGCGCACTGGCTCTACAAGTCGGAGCGGGACCGGCCCGACGAGCTGGACCAGCATTTCGGCTGGTTCCGCCAGCTGCTGGAGCTGCAGCAGGACACCCACTCGCCCGAGGAATTCCTGGAGTTCCTCAAGGTCGACCTGTACCAGGACGAGATCTTCGTCTTCACCCCCCAGGGTGACGTGAAGCGGCTGCCCAAGGGCGCCACCGCGATCGACTTCGCGTTCCATGTGCACACCGAGGTCGGCGTGCGCTGCCAGGGCGCCAAGATCAACGGCCGGATCGCGCCGCTGCACCGGGAGCTCAAGAACGGCGACACCATCGAGATCCTTACCTCGCCCCAGGCCAGGCCGAGCCGGGACTGGCTCCAGCATGTCCGGACCGGCCGGGCCCGGCACAAGATCAAGCAGTGGGTTCGCCACGAAGAAGAGACGGTGTCGAGCCAGCTGGGCCGGGAAATCATCCAGCGGGAGCTCAAGAAGCGCCGGCTGACCATGCCCGACGCCGGCGAGCTCAACCGCGCCGGCGCGGTGCTCAACCTCGAGGACGGAACCGCGCTCGAGGCCGCGGTCGGGCGGGGAGACCTGCCGATCGGCCAGGTAGTGCGGGCCCTCTATCCCGACGCCGCCGAGGACGGGGTGGCCGAGCCCAAGCCGACCGTGTTCGGCCGGATGCTCAACCGGATCCGGCTGGGCCGCGGCATCAAGATCCAGGGAGTGGACGGGCTGCTGGTGCGCTATGCGCAGTGCTGCCAGCCGGTGCCGGGAGATTCGGTCGTGGGTTACGTGACCCAGGGCCGGGGCATCTCGATTCATCGCGCCGATTGCCCCAACCTCCTCACCCTGTCGGCCGATGACCGGCGGGTCGAGATCGACTGGCAGGAGCAGGAGGGCGAGTCGTTCGCGGTGCGGCTGGTGGTGAACGCCGAAGATCGCCGCGGGTTGTATGCCGACATCATGCAGGCCATCAGTCAGACCGGGACCAACATCCGCGGGGCCGACCTGCACACCAAGGACGGCGGCGCCTTCGGCACCGTGTTCGTGGAGGTGGACAACCTTCCGCACCTGGCCAAGGTGCTCAAGGCGGTGCGCCGGGTGAAAGGCGTGGCGAGCGTGGACCGGAGAGAGGCGCCGCCCGGCGCCTGACCACCGGGCCGGTCCCACCGTGGAGGGAGGCATGCGTCGCACCCGGCCCGGGCCTGTGTCCCTGTCGTTCTGCAGCACCATGCTGCTCTGCCTCGGAGGCTCCGCCGCCGCGCAGTCGGTGGTCACCGGCACCGTGAGCCAGGATTCCACCCGCCGCCCACTCGCCGGGGTGGACGTGGTCATGGAAAAGCCCAAGCGAAAGACCGTCACCGACGAGGGCGGGCGCTTTGCCTTCGAGGACGTGCCCACGGGAGACCACGTGGTGCTCTTCCGGTCGGTCGGCTATCGACCGGTTCGCTACCTGGTACGCGTCGCCGACGCGGACTCGGTCCGGGCGGACGTGCTCCTGGTGCCGTTCGCCGTGCCGCTGGAACCCCTCAAGGTCACCGCGCCGCCCCCGTCGTCGAGCATCGGAGTGGGCGGCTTCACCGAGCGCCGAATCCTCGGCTTCGGAATGTTCATCGATTCGACCGAGCTGCGACGCAACGAGAATGTGCGACTCGGAGACCTCCTGGGCCGGCTCGGCGTTCAGGTACAGCGGACCAGGGAATCGGCCTTTGCGGTGAGCACCAGCCAGGTCGGGCCGTGGGGCGAACGATGCCCGATGTCCGTGATGGTGGATGGCGCGATGATCTATCGGTCTTCCGGCGTCCAGGTGAAGGGCATGCCGCCTCCAGTGTCTCCTGCGCTCCCGCCGGATCTCAACTCTTTTCTTGGGGTCATGGACCTTCAGGCGGTCGAGATCTATCGGAGGGCGTCTGAGGTCCCGCTGGAATTCGGGGGCCGAACCTCGGTGTGTGGGCTCATCGTGCTGTGGACCCGCCGGGCGCGATGAAGATCCGGCCCGCCCCGTCCGCGCCACTCCGATTCAGAAGCCTCGAGATCGGAAAATCACTGACTGCGGAAAAGACGATCGCGGCGCCCACGCTGGTGTTCGGGCCCAGGGACACGGTCTACCTCTCCGTTGCCACCGAAGGGGTGTCGCAGGGCAACCGGGGAGGGGCACGATTCATCTATCAGACCGGCCAGCGGGTCTTCGAATCGACCCAGCCGGTGATGGCGATCGGACCCACCCGAACCGAGTTCCATATCTGGCGGGACGCCGGATGGCCGCTGGGCCGGTACCGGGTCGACGTCTTCATCGACTCGGTCCCGGCGGGCGGGCAGGAATACGTGGTGGAAAAAGACTGACTTCGGGTTATCTTCGGGCATGGCAGAACGCTGGCTTCTCAAGACCGAACCGTCCACCTACTCCTGGGAGCAGCTGGTCCAGGAGGGACGAGCTACCTGGGACGGCGTACGGAATCCAACCGCGCTCAAACACCTGCGCAGCATGAGCGCGGGCGACGCTCTGATGATCTATCACTCGGGCAAGGACCCCTCGGTGATCGGTCTGGCGCGCGTCACTCGTGCCGCCTATCCCGACCCCAGGGCCAAGGATCCGAAACTCGTGGTGGTGGACCTGGCCCCGGTGCGCCCGCTGCCCAAGCCGGTTTCGCTCGCCGCGATCAAGGCGGACCCGCGACTGCTCACCATGGACCTGGTGCGCATCTCTCGGTTGTCGGTCCAGCCGGTGTCGAAGGAGCATTGGGTCATCATCCTCAAAGCCGGCGGCATCGGGTGACCAATCCCTTCCGGGTGGTCGCTCCGTTCGAACCGGCCGGCGATCAGCCCCGCGCCATCGAGGAGCTGATCAGCGGGCTCGCCGAGGGCGATCGCTACCAGACGCTGCTGGGGGTCACCGGCTCGGGCAAGACCATGACCCTGGCCCACGTCATCGCCCGGCACGGGCGGCCCACGCTGGTCCTCTCCCACAACAAGACCCTCGCGGCCCAGCTCTACGGGGAGCTGAAACAGTTCCTCCCCAACAACGCGGTGGAGTACTTCGTCTCCTACTACGACTACTACCAGCCGGAGGCATACGTCCCCGCCACCGACGTCTACATCGAGAAGGACGCCTCGATCAACGAAGACATCGAGGCGCTGCGGCTCCGGGCCACCTCGAGCCTGATGGAACGGGACGACGTGGTGATCGTGGCCACGGTGAGCGCCATCTACGGCCTCGGCGACCCGGCCACCTACCGCAGCATGATGTTCACACTGCAGACCGGCCAGGAGCGGGGGCGGGATGCGATCCTGGAAGACCTGGTCGCGATTCAGTACATGCGGAACGACGTTTCGTTCGAGCCCGGCACGTTCCGGGTCCGGGGCGACACCATCGAGATCTACCCCGCCTACGAGGAGCAGGCGGTCCGGGTGGAACTGTGGGGCGACCGGATCGAGCGGATCTCGAAGATCGATCCTCTGACGGGAACCACGATCGCCAAGCTCGACCAGTGCGCCATCTACCCCGCCAAGCACTTCGTCACCGAGCGGCCGGCCATCGAGCGCGCGGTGCGGCTGATCCGGGATGAGCTCGCGGTCTGTCTCGCCGAGCTCAAGTCCGCCGGCAAGCTATTGGAGGCGCAGCGGCTCGAGTCCCGTACCCATTTCGACATCGAGATGCTGCTCGAGATCGGGACCTGCCCCGGGATCGAGAACTACTCCCGCCACCTGACGGGACGGGCGCTGGGAGAGCGTCCCGCGTGCCTGCTCGATTATTTCCCGGCGGATTACCTGGCCGTGGTGGACGAGTCCCACGTGTCGCTGCCCCAGATCGGCGGAATGTTCAACGGCGACCGGGCCCGAAAGACCACGCTGGTGGAATACGGCTTCCGGCTGCCGTCGGCGCTGGACAACCGGCCGCTCCGCTTCGAGGAATTCATGGAGCTGGTACCGCGGATGATCACGGTGTCGGCCACGCCCGGTGAATACGAGCTCGGGCTCTCCAAGGGATCGGTGGTGGAGCAGATCATCCGCCCGACCTTCCTGGTGGATCCCGAGGTCACGGTCCGTCCGGTCAAGGGCCAGGTGGACGACCTGCTCAACGAGATCCGGCTCCGGGAGGCCCGGAAGGAACGGGTGCTGGTGACGACGCTCACCAAGCGCATGGCGGAGGACCTGACCGACTACCTGCAACAGCACGGGGTCCGGGTTCGGTATCTCCACTCCGACATAGACGCGATCGAGCGGGTAGAGATTCTGCGGGGTCTAAGGCTGGGAGAGTTCGACGTCCTGGTCGGCATCAACCTGCTCCGGGAAGGCCTCGACCTTCCGGAGGTGTCGCTGGTGGCCATCCTGGACGCTGACCAGGAGGGCTTCCTCCGCTCGGACCGCTCGCTGATCCAGACCGTCGGCCGCGCGGCGCGCAACCTGGCCGGGGTCGGGATCCTCTACGCCGACCGAATGACCGGATCGATGGAACGGGCCCTTGCCGAGATGGACCGCCGCCGCAAGATCCAGCAGGCCTACAACCTGGAGCACGGCGCCACGCCGGTGTCGATCATCAAGTCCACCGACCAGGTACGGCTCTCGACCCACGTTGCCGATGCGCGGACCGCCGGTGCGGCCGCGTCGCGCAAGCAACCGGTCATGCCGGACCTGCACGATCCCAAGCAGCGGGCCGCCGCGATGGCCGCGCTGGAAAAGCAGATGAAGCAGGCGGCGGCCAATCTCGAGTTCGAGATGGCCGCGATGCTCCGCGACCAGCTCAACGACCTCCGGGCGGTTTCCGCGCCCGACGTCCGCCGGGCAGGATCATGGAGGGGTCGCCGCCGCGCGTGACCGCCCTCCTCGACGAGCCGGCGCTCCGGGCGCTTGCCTTCGACATGGGCTCCCGCCTGGCTCCCGGGGGAGTGATCTGGCTGGTCGGAGAACTGGGCGCCGGCAAGACGACCTTCGTCCAGTCCCTGGTGCGCGGGCTCGGCGTCACCACTCCGGCCACCAGTCCGACCTATGCGCTGGTGCACCACTACGCCGGCAGGGATGGCCCGGTCTACCACGTGGACTGCTACCGGCTCCGACGCCCCGAGGAAGCCCACGATCTCGATTGGGAGACGCTGCAGGCGGGCGCGGCGCTGCTGATCGAGTGGCCCGAGAAGGCCGGTGACTGGGCGCCTCGGGCTACCCGGAAAGTGGCGCTGGCCCATACGCCCAATCCCGACGTGAGGCGGGTCGAGATTTCGTGATCGCCCTGGGCCTCGAGACCGCCACCGA
This sequence comes from Gemmatimonadota bacterium, assembly GCA_041486305.1. Lineage (GTDB taxonomy): Bacteria > Gemmatimonadota > Gemmatimonadetes > Gemmatimonadales > GWC2-71-9 > JABFSM01. The sequence continues at coordinate 136,202 of JBGPLG010000002.1, read as the reverse complement.
CCGATTGAGCGTGGCGTTGAGCCGGCCCGGCGCCCCGGCCATCGAGCGCCATCTCGACGGCGCGCGGAGGCACGCCGCGGCGCTGCTGCCGATGCTCGCCGCGCTGCTCGAGGAGGGCGCCACTGCGCTCGGCTCGGTGGAGGCCCTCGCGATCGCCAACGGCCCCGGGAGCTTCACCGGGCTTCGGGTCGGCGCCGCGGCGGTCAAGGCGCTGGCCCGGACCCATCCCGCAATGGGCATCTGGACCGCCTCCAGCCTGATGGTGCGGGCGGCGAGTGTCGCGGCGCCGTGTGGAGCGCGGGTCCTGGTCGTCACCTCCGCGCTGCGAGGGGAGCTGTATGCCGCGTGTTACCGGCCCGAGCTTCCCGGGAGCATCGAGACGCTGATGCCGCCGGCGCTGGCCACGCCCGAGTCCCTGCATGGGCTGGCGCCGGATCTCCTGGTCGCGGCTGCGCCGGAAAAAATCATGGACCAGCTGGCGGCCCGGTTCGAGGTACCATTGGTCCGGGGACACCTGGGCCTCCCGTCTGCAGCGGCGCTGCTCACTCTGGTCGGCGCGGCCGGGGGTGCGGAACGCATTGAGGAGCTCGATAACTGGGAACCGGTCTACGGTCGTCCCGCGGAAGCCCAGTCCAAATGGGAAGCGGTTCATGGTCGAGCGCTACCTGATTCGTCGCGCCAGCCCGGCTGACGTTCCCGCCCTCGTAGGTATCGAGCGGGAGTGCTTCAGTGATCCCTGGACGGCCTCCGGGATCCGAGAAACGATTCAATATGAAACGGCTCGGGCGTTCGTCGCGGAATCGGGCGGTAGGGCCGTGGGATACGTGATGGCGCGAATCTCTGGCGAGGAAGGGGAAATCCTGAATCTTGCCGTCCTCCCCAGGTCGCGGAGGAAAGGAATTGCGCGGTGTCTCCTGGATGAGGCACTGGGCTCGATCGCGGCGGCCGGGGTCACTGAAGCCTATCTCGAAGTCCGTCAGTCGAACGCGGAGGCGATCACGCTGTACCAGTCCCTCGGCTTCAGGCCGGTTGGGCTTCGACCTGATTATTATCGGGACCCGCGGGAGGACGCCCTGGTTCTCCGGGCGCCCCTCCGTACCCTGCGGTAATCCGGAACCAAGAGCGTATGTTTGGTTGCCGGAAGCACTTAGCCCCCTGATAGGATAGACGGGTCCACCAGTCTGGCCCGCAGATTTTCTCGTGTGAGGAGGATTCCATGGCCCGCAGTCTCAATCGCGCTCAGCTGATCGGCAACCTCGGGGCGGACCCGGAGGTGCGCAGCACGTCCAACGGTGGCCGAGTGGCCAATCTCTCGCTGGCCACCAGCCGGCAGTGGAAGGGGGCCTCGGGAGACAAGCAGGAAAAGACGGAGTGGCATAAGATCGTGCTGTGGAACAACAAGGGCTCAAATCTTGCGGACATCGCTGAGCGCTACTGCAAGAAGGGCGACAAGGTCTACGTCGAAGGCAGCATCGAGTATCGGAGCTGGCAGGACAAGGATGGCCAGACTCGCTACACGACGGAGATCAACGCTCGCGAATTGATTCTCTTGTCCGGCAAGGGTGACGGTGGCGAGTCCTACTCCGCTCCGAAGGCGGCGGCTGGGGCGGCGTCCGCCAAGCCCGGTGCCAAGGACGAGTCGTTCAGCGACTTTCCGGAGGCTCTCGATGCCGAGGATGACGATCTCCCGTTCTAGGCTCTCGTTCCTGCTGACGCTGGGGCTGGTCGCCCCGGCGTCGGCGCAGGGTGCCAACAAAGCCACGTCACATACCGTGCAGAAGGGCGATACCCTGTGGGACATCGCCCGAGCCTACCTGGGGGATCCGTTTCTCTGGCCCCAGATTTACAAGCTGAATACCGCCGTGGTGGAAAATCCGCATTGGATCTACCCCGGTGAGGTGCTGAGTCTCGTGGCGGTCGCCGGTCAGACCGCGGTCCCCACCACCGACACGCCCCCTCCGGTGCGCAGCGAGCCCGCTCCGGCGCCGGCTCCTGCGGCCATGCCGCCGGCGCCGCCGCCGGCCATGGCGCAGGCCCCGCAGCGGGGAGACGATGACGGCCTGGGCCTGTTCCGGCACAAGCGCGTCGCCGACGTCCAGAACGCATTCCGCACCTATCGTGAAGCCAAGTTCCATCCGCTTCGCGCCGGGGAGTTCTTTTCATCCGGCTTTCTGACCGAGGGAGACAGCCTGCCCTGGGGCGAGCTGCTTGGTCCGGTCACTCCGGAGCAGATCGAGAGCGGCCGGAACCGCGCCGCGGTCCAGGCCTTTACCGAGGTCGGCATGCGGCCTCCCGCCGGTGGCACGTACTCGCGCGGAGACACCCTGGTCGTGGTGGACCGGCGGGACGGGCCGGTCGGCTATGGCCAGATCGTGGTCCCCACCGGACTGGTCCGGGTCACCGGCCAGAACGGAGATCAGACCGTCGGCGAGGTGATTGCGGTCTACGGCCCAATCCGGAACGGCCAGTCGATCATGCCCGCGGAAAAGTTCACCGATCCCGGCTCGGCCCAGTATCAGGCGGTTACCGGAGGCCTTGAAGGACGGGTGCTGGTCTCCCGGGATATGCGCGAATTACGCCACCCGCAGGAAGTGATCTTCATCGACATCGGACGCAACAACGGTGTAGCCGCGGGCGACCTCTTCCAGGCCCGCCGGACCGCCGGCGCCCAGGACAAGACCGAGGCCAACGCGGTGGACGAGCTCATGGCCGTGCTTCAGGTCATCCACGTGCGGGGCCGGACCGCCACCGTCAAGGTGCTCAACGTCATTTCGCCGGACATCAAGCCGGGAACCCGGGTGGTTCAGATCGCCAAGCTCCCGAGCTGATTCCCGACGCTCCATGCTTCGACTCGCCCCGCACCGTCTCGGCAAGATGGTGCGGGGCGAGCCGTTTTTCGGGACGGGTCACTCCTCTATCTTACCGGCATGATGATCCTCCAGACCTCCGCGGTGCCCACCAATCCGCTGCAGCTCGTGCTGATGTCGAGCTTCGAGACCAAGGTGGTCCTCGCGGTCACGCTGCTCTTCTCGCTGGCCTCCTGGTTTCTCATCGGCATCAAGGGCTGGCAGTTCCGGCGCCTCCGGAGGCAGGCGGCGCGCTTCTTCCAGGAGGTGGACCGCTCGCCCCGGCTGCAGGAGGCCTACCGCGGGGCGATGAAGCTTCCGTCGTCGCCGTTCAACCGGCTTTTCCGGGAAGGGCTCAGCTTCTACTCGCAGCTGCAGCCCGGGGTGATCCGCGAAGAGGGCACCGGGCACGGTGCCCTGTCTCCCACCCAGCTCGAGGCCTTGAAAATGGTGCTGGGCAAGGAAGTGGCGGCGGGCCGGGACGAGGCGGCCCACTATGTCACCTGGCTCGCCACGATCGGCGCCGTGAGCCCGCTGCTCGGCCTCCTGGGCACCGTGCTCGGTGTCATGGACGCCTTCATCGGCATCTCCAACAAGGGATCCGGCAACCTGGCGGCGGTGGCGCCGGGGGTGGCGGAGGCCTTGGTGACCACGGTGGCGGGCCTCGCGGCGGCCATTCCCGCGCTGATGGCCTATAACTACTTCGCCAACAAGGTGTCGGAGTTCGAGTCGGAGCTGGAGGGGTTCGGAAACGCCCTGGTCGGCTGGATGGCCCGGGAGGGGCTGCTCTAGATGTCGTTGACCGGAGGGCTCGGGCGGCGCAAGCGGTTGGCGCCGACAGCGGACATCAACGTCACCTCGCTGGTGGACGTCGCGTTCGTGCTGCTGATCATCTTCATGATTACCGCCCCGATGATGCAGGGCGGGGTGGCCATCGAGCTGCCCAAGGCCGAGGGCAGGCCACTGGCCCCCAAGGAAGGGATCATCATCACCGTGGATCGTGCCGGCCGGATCTACGTGGACCAGACCCGGGTGACCTACGACGAGTTCCGGGCCGCGTTCCGTGCCCTTGTGGCCAAGCGCGGCACCTCGAACGTCTACCTGCGGGGCGACCGACGCGCCGCGTATGGTGAAGTGGTTCGCGTCATGGCCGCCATGACCGCCGCGGGCGTGACCAATATCCAGATGACCACCGAGGACGAGGAGATCACGCCTGATCGCTAGGGCTGCACGGCTACCGCGCGGTGCGGTATGGACCGGCCTGGCCGGCACGGCCCTCATTCACTTGGCTGCCGTGCTGACTCTGATCTTTGCCATCAGGCCGGTCTCCATGCTGAGCCAGCCGAGCTACGCGGTGGAGCTGGTGGCGGCGGCGCCCGCGACCGGCGCGGCTCGTCCCGCACCGGAGGCGGCTCGACCACCGGCGCCGACGCTTTCGAAGAAGCCGCCCAAGGCCGTTCCCAAGCCGGTAAAGCCGGTGGCCAAGGCCCTGCCCAAGGCGGCGCCGGGCAAGACCGCCAATCCGGTGACGCCGCTGCCGGGAGAGACCCCAAAGGGCGGATCCGACATCGCCAATGTGAAAACCCAGGGCAAGGAGTTTCCCTATCCCGAATACCTGCGCAACCTGGTCACCCAGATCTACCGCCGCTGGAATCGCCCGGCCGGCAATGCCGCCCTCGAGGCCGAGGTGACTTTCGTGATCCTGCGGGACGGGACGGTGAGAGACATCAAGCTGCTCCGCGGCTCCCACAGCTATTCATTCGACCAGGAAGCGCAGGGCGCCATCGACGCGGCGGGAGCCGTCAAGGCATTCGGACCGCTTCCGGCCGGGTATCCGGCCGATTACCTGCCGATCAGCTTCCTGTTCACGCCGAGGCAAACGCCGTGAGGGCAGCCGCCACGCTCAGGACGCTAGCCGGCCTGGCGGTGCTGGCGGCGCTACCCATCGCGCTCGCCGCGCAGGACACGGTGCGCGTGGGAATCACTTACCGGCCCGGGGTCCGGCCCGGCCTGGTGGTGCTTCCTGCGCCGGGGCTCGACTCGGTTCGGGCGATCGTGGCGCGGGATCTCGACTTCAGCGACCGGTTCGAGCTGATCGAGCTGACCCAGACCGCCCCGGCCGAGGCCTCGCCGCGGGGTCCGATCAATTTCGCCTTCTATCGCAACACGCTCGCCGCCGCGCTGGCGGTGGAGCTGCTCCCGGCGGCCAACGGAGGGATCACTGCGCGGCTCTACGACCTGGCGGCCGAGCGTGCCCAGGCCGAGACGACCATGCCGACCGACCGGAGCGGGGTGGGGGAGGGCCGGATGTCGGTGCACCGGCTGGCCGACGAGATCGTCCGGCTTGGCACCGGCCAGTCGGGCATCGCGGCCACACGGATGCTCTTCCTCGGTGACGACCGGCGCATCTGGCGCATCGACAGCGACGGTGCCGGGCTGGTCCCGGTGTCTCCGGCCGGAGTCTCGGCGGCGTCGCCGGCCTGGTCTCCCGATGGGGCCCGGGTGGCCTACATGCAATTCGCGGCCGACGGCTCCAAGCCGATCGTGCTGCAGGTGGTGGGGACCGGAACCCGCACCGTCCTTCCCACCACCGGCGGGACCCAGAACATCACGCCCGCCTTCTCGCCCGATGGCGGAGCGCTGATGTTCGCCCGGATGAGCGACCAGGGCGTAAGCCTATACGGGGCAAACGTTCGGGACCTCTGCTGCGTCGAGAGATTGACCGGCGGAAGGTTTGCAGAAAACTTCTCGCCCGCCTATTCTCCGGATGGACGCAGGGTCGTATTCGTCTCGACGCGCGCGGGGGGCCAGCAGATCTACGTCATGGCCTCCGATGGCACCGATCAGGAGCTGCTGGTTCCGTTCGACTACGGGGATACCGGCAATTCCAACGCGCCGGACTGGTCCCCCGATGGCGCCACGATCGCGTTCCATCGTGACGTCGGCGGGGCGCCGCAGATCTACACCTTCGATCTCTCGAGCCGGCGCCCCAAGCAGTGGACCTCATCGGGCCGGAACGAAGATCCGAGCTGGGCGCCGGACGGTCGCCATCTGGCGTTCGTATCCAACCGTACCGGCCGGCGGCAGGTGTTCGTGCTGGATACGGAAACGGCGCGAACCCGGCAGATCATGACCCCGGGCACCGCCCGGCTTCCGGCGTGGTCGCGGTCGTTTGGGCGGCCGCAATAGAGAACCTCAACCTCGCGGAGTCGAACATGCGTAGACGACACGGTGCAGTGCCGCTCGCCCTGCTGGCGCTCTGCGCGGTCGCAGCGTGCGGACACAAAAAGGAGCCGGTGGTGGTCCCGCCGACCGACACCGGGGGCGGCACCACCGCGCCGCCCCCCGCCAACCCCGGCACCCCCACCAATCCGGGCGGCGGGAACATGGGCGACCCCTCGGCCACGACCAACATGCTCAAGGCCGAGCTCGCCAACATGATCCACTTCGATCTCGACCAGGACCTGATCAAGCCGGAGGACCGCCCGGTCCTGGATCGCAAGGCGGACATCCTCCGGGCCAACGCGGCCCTCCGGATCCGGATCAGCGGGCACGCCGATGAGCGCGGCTCCGACGAGTACAACCTGGTGCTGGGCAACAAGCGCGCGGTCGCGGCCAAACAGTACCTGGTGACCAAAGGCATCGACGCGTCGCGGATCGACGTGACCAGCCTTGGCGAGGAGCGGCCGATCGATCCCGCCAGCAACGAATCCGCCTGGGCCAAGAACCGTCGCGACGAATTCGAGATCATCAGTGGGGGCGACCGGCTGGTGGCGCCCCGATGACGACGGAACGACGCTACGACGCTATGACGCCAAGAGGCACCGCAGTGCGGCGGCCCCGGAGCCTCGTAGCGTCGTTGCGTCTTAGCGTCGTTGCGTTCGCTGCGGTCCTCGCCCTGCTCCCGGCGTGCGCCACCAAGGGCCAGGTCCGTCTCCTCGAAACCGAAGTGCGCTCCATGCGCATTGAAACCGGCCGCCGGGACTCGGTGCGGGCGGCCAACCTCGCGGACGTAATCCGGCTGCAGCAGCGGATCCTGGATTCGCTGGTCGCGGGACGGGAAGCGCTCCGGGCCCTCGACGTCCGGTTCGCGGCGGACATCACCGACATTCAGCGCCAGCTGCTCCAGATCCAGGAGCTGACCGGCCAGAGCCAGCGCCGCCTGTCGGAGCTCAAGGCGCAGGTCGACGCGCGGGCCGAGCAGAGCCAGGCCTCCGGACCGGTCCAGCCGCCGACCACCGCCGACACCGGCAGCCGTGCCCCGGTCAATCCCGGGGCCCCACCGACGGTCACGGCGGACGCGATGTACCAGGGCGCGCGCCAGCAGCTCAACAAGGGAGCGGTCGGGACCGCGCGCCGCGGGTTCCAGGAGTTCCTGCGGAGCTACCCTACGCACGAACTGGCGCCCGACGCGCTCTTCTACGTCGGGGAAAGCTTTGCGGTGGAGAGCGCCGATTCGGCGGTGACGTACTGGACCCGGGTGGTGACCCAGTATCCCCGCTCGGGGAAGGCCTCGACCGCGCTGTACAAGATGGGCCGCATCGAAGAAGTCCGGAACAACCGTGCCGCGGCCAAGGGTTATTACGACCGACTCCTCAAGGAGTACCCCCGCTCCGACGAAGCTGACCTCGCTCGAGAGCAATTGAAGACTCTCCGCCCTTAGCGGCGGTTCCGGAACCTCCATGCCCCGTACCGCCGGCGAAATGCCGTTCCTCGACCACCTCGAGGAGCTCCGCTCGCGCATCCTGCGCAGCCTGCTCGCGATCGTGGCGTGTTTCGCGGTGGGGCTCTGGCTGGTCAACCGGTTCCGGCTGGTAGACCTGCTCAAGCGGCCGATCGCCGCGTATCTCCCCGGCGGCCAGCTCACGGTGCTCTCGCCCACCGAGCCGCTGATGATCGTCCTCAAGCTGGCGCTCATCGTCGGGTTGGTCCTGGCCTCGCCGATCCTGCTCTGGCAGCTGTGGGCGTTCCTGTCCCCGGCGCTCTACGAGAAGGAAAAGAAGACCCTGGTGCCGGCGCTGTTCGTCGGGCTCGGCCTGTTCCTGGCCGGGGCCTCGGCGGCGTTCCTGTTCATCGTCCCGCAGGCACTGCGGGTCCTCATGGGGGTGCAGGCGGGCACCTTCAATCCGATGATCACGTACGACGCGTATTTCTCGTTCGTGATGCAGATCGTCCTGGCCCTGGGCCTGTCCTGCGAGCTGCCGCTCCTGATGATCATCCTGGCGGGGCTCGGCATCGTCGCGACGCCGCTGCTCAACAAGGTTCGGCCCTACGCGGTGGTGGGCAGTTTCATTCTCGGCGCGGTCCTCTCGCCCGGCGCCGACGTGCTGTCGATGTTCATGCTCACCATTCCGCTCCTGCTACTCTATGAAATCGGCGTGGCGGGCGTCTGGATGGTGCAGAAGCGGAAGCGAAAATCCGAAGCGGCGGCCGGAGCGCTGATCCTGTTGCTCTGCCTGCTTCCTTCCACCGGCCGGGCCCAGCAGCCATTTCCGCAGGGCCCGATCCGGCCGGGCCAGCCCGGAATCCCGGGGATGGCCGGCCGTGACACGGTGCCGCAGGCCCGGACCGGCACCCGCAAGCTCGATTCGGCCAGCGCACGGCGGCTGGGGCTTCCTTCGGCGCCCAGGATGTCGTTCCTGGCGCCCGACTCGATCATGTCCCAGCTGATGGACCTGGAGGGCTACGAGATCACTCGCTATCGCGCCGACTCGGCCACGGTCCAGGCCGCCGACAAGCTGGTCCATCTGCGGGGTAACGCGATGACCGACCGTTCCGGAGCGGTCGTGGAGGCAGCCTCGATCCGGTACCAGGAAGGGGAGTGCCAGGTCGAGGCCACCGGTGAGCCGCACATGTTTCAGAACGGCCAGGTGCTGATCGGCGAGTCGGCTCGCTTCGACACCTGCAAGGAGCGCGGGGTGATCCGCGACGCCCTGACCCAGCTCACCGAAGGGGGAGGCAACTGGTTCATCCGGGGCAACCTGGCGATCGACCAGAACCAGAGCCGGCTCTACGGCGGCGATGCCGAGCTGACCAGCTGCGACCTGCCGATCCCGCACTACCATTTCTCGGCCAAGGAAATGAAGTGGGTTTCGAGGTCGGTGATGGTGGCCCGGCCTGCGGTGCTCTACATCCGGGACGTCCCGGTGGCATGGATTCCGTTCATATTCCAGGACACCAAGTCCGGCCGGCACTCGGGCATTCTGATTCCCCAATTCGGTTTCAACGACATCGTGCGGCCCACCGAGGGGTACAACCGACAAGTCACCAACATCGGCTACTACTGGGCCCCGAACGACTACTTCGACGCGCAGCTGCAGCTCGACTGGTTCAACAACCGCTACCTGCAATGGGGCATTACCGCCCAGTACCGGGTCCTGAACCGCTTCTTCAGCGGGAACCTCTCCTATTCGGTGCAGAACCAGAGCGGCGGAGGGACCGGCAAGCAGATCCGCTGGTTCCACAACCAGAGCTTCAACAATTCCACCAGCATGAGCGTGGACGCGAACTACGTGACCAACAGCTCGATCCTGTCCCGGAACTCGATCGATCCGCGCCAGACCACCCAGCAGATCACCAGCGGGGCCCGCTTCACCAAGCGGTTTGCCTGGGGCAACGTGGACCTGGGACTGACCGGGCATCAGAACATCAACGACGGCAGCGCCCAGCTCACCGCGCCGACGCTCACGATCAGTCCCAAGTCGATCGACATCGGGAAGAGCATAACCTGGTCTCCCGGGTTTTCGTTCACCAACGACAACCTCTACAAGACGCCCAACGGGGTTCTCCTGGTTCCCGGGGCGCCGGGACAGGTCGACAGCATCAAGCTGACGGGCCATACCAGGATCTCGACCATGTCGATGCAGACGCCGCTGCGCATCGGCTCGTTCAACTGGGCCAACTCCATCCTGGTCGTGGACAACGATTCGACCGGCCGGTATTCGACGGCGAACGTCCGGATTCCCAACCTCGACACGCCGGACCCCGGCGACTCGATCACGGTGAGCCGGTTCCGGACCGGGGGCTTTTCCACTACGGTCGACTGGCAGACTGGAATCAACCTTCCGATCCTCTTCAGTCCCACCTGGAAGCTGTCGCCCAGCGTCAGCATCGTGAATTCGGGGCCGGGCACCTTCGCGGTCCGCAACGCCCTGACCGGCGGCAATTTCGTCTACCAGGGCAAGCGGCTCTCCTTTGGCGCTTCGATTTCCCCGACGTTCTTCGCGTTCTTCGGGGGCATCGGCGGCATCGCACGAATCCGGCACAGCATCTCGCCCAGCATCTCCTGGAGCTACTCTCCCCCGGGAACCATCCCGGCCGATTATGCCCGCGCGATCGGCCAGCCGAACCTCCGGAAGACCATCGCCTCCCAGAGTGTTCAGCTCACCCTGAACCAGAACTTCGAGGCCAAGGGCAAGCCGGCCGCCAACGACACCGCCGGCACCAGCGCGAAGAAGTTCCGGCTGCTGAGCATCAGCACCAGCACGATCGGGTTCGACATCGAGCAGTCCAAGCAGCCGGGCCAGACCGGGTGGACCACCCAGAACCTCCAGAACACGCTGGCCAGTGACCTGTTGCCCGGATTCAGCTTCTCCGTTTCCCACAACCTGTGGGATGGTCGAGTGGGCCTCCGGAGCTCGAAGTTCAAGCCGTTCCTGGAGAGCGTGAACGCGGGGTTTTCCATCACCGGGCACACCTTCCAGCAGATCGGATCCCTGATCGGCCTGGTGAAGCGCCCGGCCGCCGAAATCGCGGGCCAGCAGCAGCCTCCGGTCGGGATGGGGGGCGTTCCGCTCCCCGGTGACCTGCGCCGCAACCTGATCCTCAATCCGAACCAGATGTATTCGCGGGGGGGGCGCCCCTTCCAGTCCAACATCACGGTCAACATGTCGCGGAGCCGGCCGGTATTCGACGCCGCCGGAGTGCGGCAGCCCTCCAGCAACCGGAGCAGCATCGGGCTCAACACCACCTTCAGCCCGACCCGGTTCTGGGGCGTGACCTGGGCCACCCAGTACAACGCGACCGACGGGAAATTCGAATCGCAGCAGATTCAGCTCAGCCGGGACCTGCACGAGTGGCGGGCGGCGTTCAACTTCGTGAAGAGCCCCAATGGCAACTTCGCGTTCTTCTTTTCGGTGTTCCTCACCGACTTCACCGACATCAAGTTCGACTACAACCAGACCACCATCCGTCCCTGAGTGTCCTCCGGAGCGGACAGGGCCAAGCGCGGCCATTTTCCACAACTCAATACCTCCCAACGCGTTACCGGTTCCATATTGATGGCATGACCGCTGCTCTATGGCGCGCGTCCTCGATCTGGAGCATGCCGTGTCTCGCCTCGCCGGGAGCTGTATCGCTCTCACCATTGTTCTCTCTGCCTGCTCCTATGATCCGACCGGCCCGGGCGGTCGGCTGCTCGATCCACCCACCCACCTCCGCTACCAAGTCGAGGCGAGCGGCACTCCCGGCGATCCGTCCGGCGTGCTGCTCACCTGGGACGACAATTCCGCCGCGGGCAGCTTCCGGGTGTACAGTCGCGGCGGCACGGCGGGCAGTTTCCTGTTTCGGGCCGAGACCTCGAGCCCCAGCTTCCACGAGCGCGGCGCGCCCCAGTTGCAGTACTACGTGACGGCGGTCAGCCTCGATGGCGTCGAAAGCGATGGCAGCGATGTCATCACGGTGGACGAGCGGCTCACCCTGGACCGGCCGGCCTCGCTCGCGAGCATCTCGGTGAACGGGGGGATCTATCTCTACTGGTCGGACAACCCGGCCACCAGCGATCCCGCCGGATTCCGGAACTACCGGGTCTACAGCGCGGACTACGACCTCGACGCCAACAAGTGCCTGGAGCCCTGGCGCCTCGAAGGCACCACCGTGGCGCCCGAATTTCAGGTCGGCGCCTTGACGAACGGCGTTCCCGTATGCTTCGCGGTGTCGGCAATATCGGTCGAGGGGTTCGAGAGCCTCTGGTCACCGACTCGGGCCGATACGCCGCGCGACGACGCCCGAAATGTCGTCGTCACCACCCGGCAATCGGCCGACCCGACCGCTGGATTCCGTTTCTGGCGGGATCAGAACGCCGATGCCAAGGTCCAGACTGCCGAGCTGGGACAGGTACTTCCCGGATCATCGCCCCTGGTGGACTTCACGGTCGACCGTGACGCTACGGGAAAGATCCTGCTGACACCCCTCCGGGCCGGCACGCTGCTGACAGTCTATGGCAATGCCCCCATCGGCGACCTCACCGACATCGACGCCGCACCGCTCACCGGGTTCACCCGAACGGCCCGCGAGGCGCTGGTGGGGTGGGGGTATGTCTTCCAGATGGATGGCGGCGACGGGCACAGCCGGTTCGGCGGGCTCCGGGTCACCCACGTAGGCCAGAATCTGGTGATCTTCGACTGGTCGTTCCAACGGGATCCGGGAAACCCGGAGCTGAGCCCGACGGGACGGTAAGCGGCGCGGGTCGCGGGGGCGGCGAGTGATCGGAGCGGTCCCGCTCCCCGCTTACCGCTCCCCACTTCCCGACTTACGTTTCCGCCCATGACTACCAGTCTGGTCCTCGACGGCTGCTCCCTCACCATCCCCGATCTCGTTCGAATCTCCCGGGAACCCGGGACAGTGGTGAAGGCCGCCGCCGCCGCCCTCGCTGGGGCCGGGGTGTCCCGGGCCACCATCGACCGCGCGGTGGCGCGGGGCGAGACCCTGTACGGCATCAACACCGGGTTCGGCAAGCTCGCCAACGTGCACATCGCCCCCGAGAAACTCGATCGTCTCCAGCTCAATCTGATCCGGAGTCACGCCGCAGGCGTGGGTGATCCGCTCGAGGCAGGCGTGGTTCGGGCCATCATGCTGCTCCGCGCCAACGTCCTGCTGCGTCCCACCAGCGGGGTGCGCCCCGAGCTGCCCCAGGCCCTGATCGCGCTGCTCAATGCCGGGATCGTGCCCTGGGTGCCGGAGCAGGGGAGTGTCGGTGCCAGCGGCGACCTGGCGCCGCTGGCGCACCTGGCTCTGGTGTTGATGGGCGAGGGCGACGTACTCACGCCGGGCCGGGAACGCCGTCCGGCCGCCCTCGCGCTGACCGCCGCGGGGCTGGCCCCGTTCCGGCTGGGGCCCAAGGAGGGCCTCGCCTTCATCAACGGAACCCAGGCCCAGACCGCGCTGCTGTCCCTCCTGGTGCACGACGCCCAGATCCTCTGGCGCTCGGCTCTGGGCGCCGCGGCCATGAGCCTCGAGGCGCTGCGGGGCACCCCGACTCCGCTGGATCCGCGGATCCACGAGAACCGCCCCCATGAGGGACAGCGCCGCGCCGCGCTGCTGCTGCGCGAGCTGCTGGCCGACAGCGAGATTCGCGAGTCCCACCGGGAAAACGACCCCCGGGTGCAGGATGCCTACAGTCTTCGCTGCACGCCGCAGGTCCTGGGTGCGGTGGGCGACGCGATTTCCTTCGCGGCGAACGTCGCCGAAATCGAGCTCAACTCCTCGACCGACAACCCCCTGGTATTTCCCAACGGCGACGTGCTGTCGGGCGGAAACTTCCATGGTCAGCCGGTGGCCCAGGCGCTCGACTTCCTGGCCATTGCGCTCACCACGCTCCAGGCGCTCGCCGAGCGGCGCGTGGAGCGGCTGGTGAATCCCGATCTGTCCCAGGGCCTGCCGGCGTTCCTCACCGCCGACCCCGGGCTCTCGTCGGGACACATGATGGTCCAGATCACCGCGGCCTCGCTGGTGGCCGAGTCCCGGACCCTGGCGTATCCGGCCAGCATCGGCTCCATCCCGACCGATGCCAACCAGGAAGACTTCGTCCCCATGGGGATGGCGGCGGCCTTCAAGGCACGCCGGATCCTGCTCAACGCGCAGCGAGTGGTGGCGGCGGAGTTCCTCTGTGCCGCCCAGGGGCTCGAATTCCTGCTCCCCCGGCGGCCAGGGCGCGGAGTGGAGGCCCTGTATCGCCGAATTCGCGGCATGCCCGATCCGGTCGGCCCGCTTGCGGAGGACCGCCCGCCGGCCCCGGATCTCGAGCGGCTGGCCCGAGCCCTGGCGGATGGGTTGCTCGACCCGGAGGCCCTGGGTCGGTAGGCCCTGGCGCGGTTCCTTGCCCCCCGCCGCATTGCCTTCCTATCTTACGAAGCTGCAAGCTTTTGGCGTTCGGCCCTTTCGCTCACGAGCCGCATGAATCTGGATAAGCTGAAAGAAGCCGCTCGAAAGTTCGAGCAGCGAGAGGAATGGCGTCGCGCCATCGACGTCTACCTCCAGGCTATCCGTGAAGCGGAGGAGGCGGGGGGCGAGGGCACCCAGGATCCGGCGCTGTACAACCGGGTTGGCGACCTGGAGATGAAGGCCGGCGACACGATGGCATCGCTGCGTGCGTACGAGCAGGCTGCCGAGCTGTATGCCGACCAGGGTTTCTTCAACAACGCGATCGCCCTCTGCGGCAAGATCCTCCGGGTCAATCCCAGCCGCACCGCAACCTATCTCCGGCTCGCCCAGCTCCACGCGCGCAAGAATTTCGTGGGGGAGGCCAAGAAGAATCTGCTGGAGTATCTCGAGCGGATGAACGGGGTCGGCCAGCTGGAGGAGGCCTTTACCGCGCTGAAGCTCTTCGCCGATCAGTTTCATGCCAATCCCGATATCCGCCTGATGCTGGTCGAGCTGCTCCGCGCCTCCTCCCGGAACGAAGACGCGCAGGAGCAGCTCGAGAAGCTGGCGAGCGAACTGGAGGCCCGTGGCGACGCCACCGGTGCGCGAAAGACTCGCGAGCGGCTCCATGCCATTGCGGTGGAGAAGTCCGGGTCCCTCGGCACCAATCGGTCGGGCAACGACCTCATCTTCCTCGACACCAGCGAGGAGGCCACTCCGCCGGCGGAAGGCGTCGAGGCCATGGAGGGGCTGGTCGGGAGCGCGGCCGAGCAGCTCGACACCGGGCCCGCGATCGTAGCGGTCACCGGGGAACACGGAGCGGCCTCGCTCGACCCGCACGCGGCGGCTGGGCAGGGTCTCGGCGTCGACCCGGCGGCCGGGACCGGAGCCGAGTCGGGCTGGGAGCGCGCGATTTCCCCGCTGGACGGGCTGGACATCATCACCGAGGCCGCGGCCGATCTCGAGACCGGGACACCGCGGGACGATTCGCTGCCCATGCTCGACCTCACCGAGGCCGCAGTGGACCTGGGACTGCCCGTCGATGGCGGCGAGGGCGTAGCCTGGCTGGTCGAGGAAGGCTCGGGGGAAGCGGCCCTGGAGGGCGACTCGCTCAGCATCCTTGAGGCCGCGCAGTTCGACGACATCGATTCGATGGACCCGGCCGAGCCGACCGCGCCACCGCTCCCGACCCCGGCCGACTTGATGTATCTGCAGCTCGAAGACACCATGGCCGGCGCGGACCCGTCCTTCGGGCTGGAGCCGGGCGCGGCCCTGCTGGAGCGCGCCCGCGAGGCGCTCGACGCCGGCGAGCGTAGCGCCGGCATCCAGATCATGGAAGAGGCGCAGCGGCTGTTCGAGACCGAGGGGCGCTGGGACGAAGCCCTCAAAGTCTCCACCGATCTGCTCCGTTCCGATCCCGAGAACATCGCGCGGTACCAGAAACAGGTCGAGGTGGCGTACCGGGCGGGTCAGCGCGGAGAGCTGGTGAACGCCTATCTCGAGCTGGCCGACGCCCTGGTAAGGATGGATGCCGCGGATCACGCGGTCCACGTCTATCGCCGGGTCCTCGAACACGATCCCCACAACGAGCAGGCGTCCTCGGCGCTCGATCTCCTCGAGACCATGCTGCCGCCGCCGGAGCCCCCCCACCCGCAGCAGCCGGAAGCGCCGGCTCCGGCGGCCGCGGCGCCTCCCGTGGCGCCCGTGGCGCCCCCCTCCGACTTCATCGATCTCGGCGCGCTGATCATGGACGAGGAGCACGCCCCGAGGGACACCCGGATGCGGGTTGGACAGAAGCATCCGATCGAGAATGAAGACCAGGCCTTTCATGAGGCACTGTCCGACTTCAAGCGGGGCATCGAGGCCAATCTCGACGCCAACGATTTCCAGGCCCACTACGATCTTGGCATTGCCTTCAAGGAAATGGGCTTGATCGACGAGGCCATCGCCCAGTTCCAGAAGGCGTTGCGGTCTCCCGATGGCCGGCTCAGGACCTCGGAACAGCTCGGCGCCGCATTCTTCGAAAAGGGCCAGTTTGCCATCTCGGAGGCGGTGCTGCGCCGCGCCCTGGAAGGCGTTCCCGGCACCGACGACGACAAGATCGGATTGCTGTACTGGCTCGGCAGGTCGCTGGAGGCGCAGAACCGCGGGCGGGAGGCCTTGCCGCTCTACGAGCGGGCCCTGGCGGTCGACATCCGCTTCCTCGATCTGGGTGAGCGCGTCAAAGTCCTGGCGGAGTCCCCGCGTTGATCTCCGGGACTGAGCCGATCACCCTCGACGCTCTTCAGGCGGGGATCAAGCCCCGACTGGCCGGAGTGCGCGAGGAGATCCGCCGGCTGATCGAGGCGGATTTTCCACTGATCGCCCAGGTGAATTCGCATCTGACCCGGATGCAGGGAAAGATGTTCCGCCCCACGCTGCTCCTGCTCGCGGATGCCGCCACCGCGCCGGTGCCGTGCGCGCGCTCGGTACCCCTGGCGGCGGTGGTCGAGCTGATTCACCTCGCCACGCTGGTGCACGACGACGCGGTGGATCATTCGGTGCTCCGGCGCGGCATGCCCACCATCAACGCCCTGTTCAGCCACCAGGTGGCGGTGATCATGGGGGACTACCTCTACTCCCGCGCCGTGATCGAGCTGGTCCGGCTCGCGGATCTGGAGCCCCTCAGGGTGCTGTCGCGGGTCACCAACGAGATGACGGTGGGCGAGATGCGGCAGCTCCTGGCTCACGATCCGCTGGCCTTCTCCGAGGCCGACTACGACCTCCTGATTCGAGCCAAGACCGCGTCGCTGATTTCCGGCGCATGCGAAGTCGGCGCGCTCGCCGGCACCCAGGCGGAGCGGGATGCCATGCGGCAATTCGGGGAATGCCTCGGCATGGCGTTCCAGGTCGTGGACGACCTGCTCGACTTCACTGGGGACGAAGAGGCGACCGGGAAGCCCGCCGGACTCGACCTGCGGGAGCACAAGGTCACCCTTCCCCTGATCCACGCATTGCCGAAAATGTCGGTGGAACAGCGTACCCAGGTCGAGGTGCTCATGGGAAATCCGCAGCCGAGCGATATCGAGATCAGCCGCGTTGTGGACGCGGTGACCGCCCGGGGCGGCCTGGAGTACGCCCGGGACCGCGCCCACGGGTTCTGCGAGCGGGCCGAAACGGCCTTGGAGGCGATTCGGCCGTCCCCGGCCCGGGAAAGCCTGCGCGCGAGCCTGACCTACGTGCTCGAGCGGAGGCGTTGATGGCGCAGGGTCCCCGGCGTCCCCGTTTCTACCTCGGCGTCCTCCTCGCGGGGTTCCTGGTCGGGGGGTTCCTGAACGCTTTTCTCAAGGCCGTGCTACCCGACAGCCCGACCAAGACATTTTTCACCTATTCGGTGTCGCCGGAATTCGGCCCTGTTCCGATCAATCTGCTGGTTGTACACTTCACCATCGGCCCGGTAGGACTGGAGCTGTCGCTCATGAGCATTGTCGGCGTGGCGCTGGCTTACCTGGTCGCAAAGTCGCTCTTCTAGGGCCAACGCGGGGGATATATGGGCAATCTGGGTTTTTCCGAGATCATGATCATCCTGGTGGTCGTCCTTCTCGTGTTCGGGGCCAAGCGCCTCCCCGAGATCGGCGCCTCGATGGGCAAGGGCATTCGTGAATTCAAGCGAAGCATCTCGGACGCCGGGGAGGCCGTGACCCAGCTCCCGGAAGACCGGAACACTCCGCCCCGCCACATCGATGCGGCCTCCCAGCCGGCTCCGACCAGCGGCGAGCCGAAGCGTCTTTCGCAGTAGGCACCCCCTGCTCGAGCGAGAGGGGTCCGGCTTTCGCCGGACCCCTCTGTCATTTCCGGACCGCGGATGCGCCGGGCCGCTAGCGCACCGGCACGGAGTTGGTGGCGGCGGCCTGGGCGTTGGTCCGGTTGTAGATCTCCGCCCGCTTGTCGACGATCTTGGCTGACGTGCGAAGGGCCGTGACGTAGGCGCGCACCCGGCTCTGCCGGGCCGCCTGTAACGCCTCGTTCCGGATGGTCGTCAGGTTCTTCGCGAACTCGGCGGAATCCGCGGGGGTCCGCTCGATTCCCTGGAAGAGGTACACCCCGTCGTCGGTGGCTACCGGTCCCGCGATTTCGCCCTTTCCCGCGCCGAACGCGGCACCGATCAGCTTGGGGTCAGGGAGCGGGGCGGAGAGCCGTGCGAACGGACCAAGTTCCCGGTATTCGATTCCCGGGCCGGCGAGCTGCTTGAGCGGAGTGCCCTGTTTGGCCTGGCCGGCGAGACGATTCGCCAGCTCCTTGGCCGCGGCGCGCTTCTTGGCGAGCATCACCCGGCTCTGCACCGTGCCCCGGATCGTCTCCAGGGGCGGCACTCCTTCCACCTGCGTGCTGTCGAGGCGGAACACGGCATAGGACCGCTCCGCCTCGATCACCTGGCTCTGCTCACCCGGCTTGGCCTGAAAGGCCCAGATCCCCACGTCCGGTACGTTGCCGGTTTCGGTGCTGGCCACCCGCCCGCCCTCGATCAGCGGTGGCAACCGGTGGATCTGGATCTTGAGAGCCGAGGCCGCGGTGTCCAGGGCCGACGACTCGAGCCGCTCCGCCGACAGCTGTTCCAGCGAATCGGCCCGCCGGTCCAGCAGGTCCCGATGGGCCCCGGCCACCTCGATGGGGATCAGGATATGCCTCGCCTTGAAACTGTCCCCCGTGCGGCTCTCGACCTCGATGAGGTGGTACCCGAAGCTGCTGAGGACCGGCTCTGACAGGGTCTTGAGGGCGAGCGTGGCGACCGCGGCGGCAAAGGCCGGGTCCACCTGGGATTTGGTCATGACGCCCAGGTCGCCGCCGGACTTGCCGGAAATGGTGTCGGCGGATTCGCGCTTGGCCACCTCGGCGAATGGGGCCCCCTTCAGAATCTCGTCCCGGATGCTCTGCGCCCGCGCCATCGCCGCGGCGGTGTCGGACGCGTCCGGGAGGCGCGGGACCTCGAGGAAGCTCAGGAAGGCCGCGCGGGGCCGTTTGAATTCGTCCTTGTGGGCGCGATAGTACTCGTCGACTTCCTGCGGTGTGACCGGCACTGCCGCATCGGAGATCGCGACGGCGGGGTCAATCCGGAGCGAACCGGCTTTTGCCTGTTCCTTCTCGTCCCGGTACCGCTCCCAGAGGGCCGCATCCGACACATAGACGTCGCCGATGACCCCTCGAATCAGCTTGCCGCGGAGCAGCTCATCCCGGTAGCGCGACTCCAGGTAGGGAACCGCCGCCTGCCCCGAGGTCGAGGTCAACCAGCGCTGGTACTTGGAAAGATCGAATTTTCCGTCGGTCTGAAAGTCCGGACTCTGGACCAGTTCGCGGAGGGGGGAAGTGCGGATTGCCTCGGCGACCTCCTCCGGGGACACCTTGAGACCATGCCGGTCGTATTCGGCACGGAAAATGATGTCCTGTATGGCCTGTTCCCAGACCTGGTCGCGAAGCTGGGCGACCTCTTCGAGGGTCAGCGAGGCACCGGATTGGCGCTGTCTGCCCTCGATTGCCTGCTGGACGGAGGCCTGGAACTGACGGGCGTCCACGGTGGTGCCGTTGACCTTGCCGACGGAAGTCTTTGTCAGCAAGCCACCTCCGTTACCAAGGCCGCTCAGGTCATAGACCAGCCAGACGAAGAATGCAATCGTCGTCACCAGGATGATCGGCTTGGCGGCGCTGCGAAAAAATTGCATCATGAGAGGGAACCAGTCCGGTAGGCCTAAGGGTATGAAGCCGTAAAACTTAACGGACAGGGCAGGGCATCTCAAGGATGGTAATCCGCACCCCCTGAGGCGACCTTTGGGGACCGGCGGAGGCCCAGGCGGGCCCGCAGACTCAATCGGACAGGCAGGACATGGCCTTCTCCAGCGAAATTGAAAAGCTCGAGCGCCGCTGGCAAGAGAACCCCCTGGGGCTCACCTTTGCCTCCCTGGCCGAGCTGTACCGCAAGGCGGGCGATCCGGGGCGTGCCCTCGAGCTGATCGAGCAGGGCCTGACCCAGCATCCGAACTACGTGCCGGCCCACATCGTCCGGGCCCGCTGTCATCTCGACACCCTATCCGATTCCGACGCCGAGCAGGCGTTTCTGCGGGTCACCGAGCTCGATCCCGAAAACGTCATGGCCCTGAAGGGACTGGCGGAGCTCTCGGAGCGCGGCGGCCGGATTGCCGAAGCGGTGCACCGTCTCGAGACCCTGCTCGACGTGGATCGGAACAACGAGGAAGCTCGCGGCCAGCTCGACCGGGTCAAGGAGCTTCTCGCCAGCACCCCGGCCCCGGCTCCAATCCCGGCCCCGGTCGAGGTCGCGTCGGAGCCCAAGGCTCCGGAGCCCGAGGCCCCGGTCGTCGCGACCGTGCCGGTCGTCGAGCCCAAGTCTGCCGAGCCGGAGCCGGCGTCGGCAGGCTCGTTCGACGAGGGCTCACTCAGCGATCTCGAGCTCGAGGCCGCGACCCAGCTCACCTCGGTTCCGTCGGACGAGTACCAGATTCCCAACGACTCGGAAGCGCTGCAGCCGACCGATCAGCGAATCGCCGACATCGTGCTGGGTACCGAGGCGCCGGATGATTTCCCGATCGATGAGGGCGCCTACGGAGAGGCTGCGCCTGCGCCGGAGCTCCCGGCCGCCGCCGGCCGCGACAGCGTCGACGTGCTGCTCGGCGAGGACTATACCTCGATGATGGCGTACCGGGACGCAACCGAGCTTCCGGCGGTCGAGCCCCCACCGCTCGAGGAGACCATCTTCGGGCAGATGGCGCTCATGGCCCAGATGCCGATTCCCGCTCCCGACGTGATGCCGCCGCCCCCGGCGGCTCCGTTCGCGCAGGAGAGCTTCCTGCCCCCGCCGCCTCCGGAACCGGAACCGCAAGCGGAGCCGCAACCGGAACCGATGCCCGTGATGGAATCGGAGTCGGCCCCGGATACCGATGTTGCCGCAGAATCACCTCCGACCGCGGAATGGGCCGAGCCGGAGTCTCCGGCACCCGCCTCGATCCCCGAGTCGGCGCCTCCGGGGCCCGAGCCGGAGCTGGATGCCGCTGCGGCCGAACCCGAGCCCGTGGCCATGCTGGCGGACTACGTTCCGCTGGGAGAGCTCGGGGCCCCGTCCCGTTTCGAACCTGCGGCTCCACAGTTCGAGGAACCGGAGCCCGCACCCGCCGCCGAGCCGGAGCTGGTTGTCACCGAGACGATGGCGGAGATCTTCCTCCGTCAGGGACACCGCGAGCTCGCCCTCGCCGTCTATGCCCAGCTGGCCCAGCGCGAGCCGGACAACGAACGGATCGCGGCGGCGCTGGCGAGCCTCACCCCGGAGACTCCGGCACCGGAAGCTCCGGCACCGCCACCGGCACCGAGGTTTGCCGCCTCCGACACCGGTGGACGCTCGGTCGGAGAGTTGTTCGGCGCGCTGCTGTCGTCGGTGCGCCCCAGCGTGGCCCCGACCATTCATCCCCCGGCGTTCGAGCTGCCCAAGCGCGCCTCCGGCGAGCCAACCCGCCCCGCGCAGGAATCGCTCAGTCTGAGCTCGGTGTTCGGTGAGGAGGCCGGGTCCGGCGGCTCGGCCGGTGCCACTGCAGACTCCGTGGCCGGCGAGCCCAGCTTCGACGAGTTTTTCGCCCCGGCCACCGGACCCGCGGCCGATCTTGAGCTGCCCAGGGCACCGGCATCCGATTCCTCCGGGGAGCCGGCACAGGTGCCCGAAGATCTCGAGCAGTTCAATGCCTGGCTGCGCGGCCTCAAACGCTGAATGCGGGTCACGGTTCTCAACGGGCCGAATCTGAATCTGCTGGGTACGCGCGAGCCCCACATCTACGGCACCACCACGCTGGCCCAGCTCGAGGCGCTCGTCCGGGAAGAAGCTCACCGGCTCGGCGCCTCGGTGCATTTTGTCCAGACCAACCACGAAGGGACTCTGGTCGACGAAATCCAGAAGCTCCCGGCCACCGCCGACGGGTTGATCCTGAACGCGGCGGCGTACTCCCACACGAGCCTGGCGATTCGCGACGCGCTGCTGGCCGTGAAAGTGCCGTTCGTCGAGGTCCATCTGACCGACGTCGCGACTCGCGACCAGACCCGACGGCGGCTGGTGTTCTCCGATCTGGCCGTCCAGCTGATCACCGGCGAGGGTCCCGAGGGATACCGCCGTGCGCTTCGGGTGCTCTCGGAGCGCCTCCGTGGGGGCTGACCGGCGGGGCGACCGCCAGGCCGCGCTCCGGCGCCGCCTCCTCGATCTGGGGCTCGACGGCATTCTGGTGACCCATGGGCCCAATATCCGCTACCTGACGGGCTTCAGCGGGTCCGCGGGCCTCCTCCTCGTCACCCCCAGCCGGATCACGCTGATCACCGATTTTCGCTACGCCGAGCAGGCGCCGGCCGAGGCCGGCGATGCGGCGGAGATCGTGGTGGAGCTGAGCAATCTGTGGGAACGCCTGCGGCGCGTGCTCGAGCCCGGCCCCCGGCTGCGCATCGGCATCGAGCGGGAACGCCTCACCGTGCGCGACGCCGACCGGCTGGCTCGGCTCGAGGTGTCGGACGCGGTCCCGACCAGCGAGGTGGTGGAGGGGCTCCGAGCGGTCAAGGACGAAGTCGAGGTGGCAGCCATCCGGGCGGCTGCTACGCTGGCCCAGGATGCGCTTGCGGAGCTGTTGCCTTCGATACGGCCGGGACAGACCGAGCTGGAGATCGCCGCCCGGCTGGAGCTCGCGCTTCGGGTCCGGGGCAGCGAATGGCATCCATTCGAGACGATCGTCGCCTCGGGGCCCCGGAGCGCGCTGCCCCACGCGCGCGCGTCCGGCAGAGTGGTCGGCGCGGGGGAGTGGCTCCTGATCGATTTCGGCGCCCGGCTGTCCGGCTACTGCTCCGACCTGACCCGGACTGTGCTGGTGGGCGGGAGGGCCGACCAGCGGCAGCGCGAGATCTACGGGGTGGTGGCGACGGCTCAGAAGGCGGCGCTCGCGGGCCTCATGCCCGGGCTGTCCGGGCGGGAGGCGGACGCGCTGGCGCGGGACATCATCGACGCGGCGGGCTATGGCCCGGCGTTCGGCCACTCGCTGGGTCACGGGCTGGGTCTGGAGGTCCACGAAGGTCCCCGGCTGTCAAGGATGGCCCAAGAGCCGCTCCCGGCCGGTGCGGTGGTCACGGTGGAGCCGGGCATCTATCTTCAAGGCTGGGGCGGCGTCCGGCTGGAGGACGATATCCACCTCACCGCCACGGGTGCCCAGTGTATTACCGACTGCCGCACCGAACTGCTCGAACTTCATTGATTCATAATGTTCACGTCTCACCGGCCCGGCCGGGAGCTCACGCACCCATGAAACCGGATGAGATGAAAGAGATCGCGCAGTTGATGCAGAAGGTCCCCGGCCTCAAGGGGATCGAGTTCAAGGACGTCAAGCGGCTGGTGGACTTGTTGAGCGAGTCCCCGGAGGTCGGCTCGATCGAGCTCAAGGGATTCTTCGGCACCGGCGTAGTGATTACGCGGACCGGCGCCCAGCCCCAGCAAGTGATGATGGCGTCGCCGGCCCCGGCACGGGCCGAGGCCCCGGCCCATGGCCAGGGGCATGTCGCGCCGCCCGAAGCGCCGCGACCGGCGGCGCCCATAGCGTCGCTCAAGGAAATCAAGTCGCCGATGGTGGGGACGTACTATGCCTCGCCGGAACCGGGCGCCGATCCGTATCTCAAGGTCGGGGCGCGGGTCTCGCCGGGGCAGACGGTCTGCATCATCGAGGCGATGAAGATCATGAACGAGATCGAGGCGGAATTCGGCGGTGTGATCCGCGAGGTGTGCGTGGAAGACGCGCAGCCGGTCGAATTCGGCCAGGTCCTCTTCCGGGTAGATCCCAATGGCTGATCTTCAGAGCCCGGACGGCGCGCCGGTTGCGGCCCCGTTCAACTTCAAGCAGGCTATCTCGCAGATGGTGCAGCGCGGCGGATCGGACCTGCACCTCAAAGTCGGCCGTCCGCCGACGGTGCGGGTCAACGGAGAGCTGCTCGCGCTCCCGATGCTCGCCATCAAGCCCGAGGAGCTGAAGCACCTGGCGGAGCAGATCATGACCCCGCGCCAGGTCAAGGAATTCGCCGAGAAAAAGGAGGCGGACTTCGCGATCGGGGTGCCGGGGGTGGGCCGCTTCCGCACCAACATCTACCAGCAGCGCGGGACGCTGGCGTTCGCGCTCCGGGCGATTCCCTACGAGGTCCACAACATCCGGGAGCTCAATCTGCCCGAGGTGCTGGAGACGATCTCGCTCAAGCCGCGCGGCCTGGTGCTGGTCACCGGCATCACGGGGTCGGGCAAGTCCACCGCGCTCGCGGCGATGATCCACCACATCAACCGGCACCGCCGGGTGAACATCATCACCATCGAGGACCCGATCGAGTTTCTCCACCGGGACTCGATGGCCAATATCGCCCAGCGGGAGGTGGGGAGCGACACCCTTTCGTTCGCGGCGGCGCTGCGGCACGTCCTGCGGCAGGACCCCGATGTGCTGCTCCTGGGCGAGATCCGCGATTCCGAGACGCTGGACACGGCGCTCAAGGCCGCGGACACCGGCCACCTGGTGTTCTCCACCCTGCACACCACCGATTCGACCCAGTCGATCAGCCGGATCCTCTCGTTCTATCCGCCGCACCAGCAGGCCGAGATCCGCTCGCTGCTCTCCACCGCGCTCGCCGCGATCGTGAGCCTCCGGCTGGTGCCCCGGGCCGACGGGCGGGGCCGGGTGCCGGCCTGCGAGGTGCTGATCAACACCGCGGCGGTAGCCGAGAACATCCGGAGCATCGAGAAGTCGCTCAACATCCCCGACCTGATCGCCGACGGCTCGATTTCCTACGGGATGCAGTCGTTCGACCAATCGCTGATGACCTGGTTCAAGTCGGGGGTGATCAGCTACGACTCGGCGCTGCACTACGCCACCAACCCGAGCGAGTTCGCGCTGCGCGCCGCCGGGGTGACCGCGGCTTCGGACCGGACGTTCACGGAACCGGAAGAAGAGTCGGCCGGCTCGCCGCAGGGCATGATGCGGGACGTGATGCCCTAGATGTTCAACAAGGTATTGATAGCAAATCGCGGCGAGATTGCGCTGCGGGTTATTCGTGCCTGCCGGGAGCTCGGCGTTCAGACCGTCGCGGTGTACAGCGAAGCCGACCGCGAGTCGCTCCACGTCCGCTTCGCCGACGACGACGTCTGCATCGGGCCGGCCCCCAGCCGCCAGTCCTACCTCAATATCCCTCGCATCATCGCGGCGGCGGAGATCACCGGCGCCGACGCGATCCACCCCGGCTACGGCTTCCTGGCCGAGAACGCCGAGTTCGCCCAGATCTGCAAGGCCTCGAACATCACGTTCATCGGGCCCAGCGCGGAGCAGATCATGGCGATGGGCGACAAGGCCTCGGCGCGGCGGCTGGCCGAGGACGCCGGGGTGCCGACCGTCTCGGGCTCCGAGGGAATCCTGGAAGACCCGGACGGCGCATTGGTGGTGGCGGAGGCGATCGGGTTTCCGGTCATCATCAAGGCGACGGCGGGCGGCGGCGGCAAGGGCATGCGCATCGCCCACGACGCCGAGCAATTCGGTCAGCTCTTTTCGCTGGCCCAGAACGAGGCGCTGGCCGCGTTCGGCAACGGCGACGTGTACGTCGAGAAGTATCTGGAGCAGCCGCGCCACGTCGAGATCCAGGTCATGGGCGACAGCCACGGCCGGGTGGTGCACCTGGGGGAGCGGGACTGCTCGATTCAGCGGCGGCACCAGAAGCTGATCGAGGAAAGCCCGAGCCCCGCCCTCACCGCGGCGCTCCGCACCCGGATGGGAGAGTCGGCGGTGGCCCTGGCGGCAGCCATCGGGTACGTGGGGGCCGGGACCATCGAGTTCCTGCTCGACGCCGACGGCAAGTTCTATTTCATGGAGATGAACACCCGGATCCAGGTCGAGCACCCGGTCACCGAAATGGTGACGGGCTTCGACCTGGTGAAGGAGCAGATCCGGGTCGCCGCGGGAGAGCACCTCAGCTTCCCCTCGGAGCTGAATGGTCTCCGGGGCCACGCTATCGAATGCCGGGTCAACGCGGAGGACCCCTACCGGAACTTCCAGCCCTGCCCGGGACACATCACCGCGTATCACCCTCCGGGTGGCCCGGGCGTCCGAGTGGATACCCACGTCTACGCCGGGTACAACGTCCCTCCCTACTATGATTCCCTGCTCGCCAAAGTGATCGTGCACGGCCGGGATCGCGCCGAAGCGCTGGCCCGGATGGGCCAGGCGCTCGACAGCTTCATCCTCGAGGGCGTGACCACCACGATTCCCTTTCTGGCCCGGGTCATCCGCAATCCGGTGTTCGTGTCGGGACAGGTCGACACCCGGTTCCTGGAGCGCGAGAGCCACCTCTTCCACCGCGACCCATGAAGCTCGACGTGTTCTTTTCAGCCGCCGGCCTCGCGCCACCGGAGGTGGCGGGACGAGCGGTATTCGTGGTGGATGTGCTGCGGGCCACCACCGTCATCTGCGCCGCCCTGTACCACGGCGCCAAGGGGATCGTGCCGGTGGCCAGCGTAGACGAGGCGAGCCGGATGGCCCAGACCCTGGGCCCCGAAGACGTGATCCTCATGGGCGAGCGCAATTGCCAGCCGATCGAGGGGTTTCCGCTGGGCAACAGCCCCCTGGAGATGACCGAGGCGACCGTGCGCGGCAAGACCCTGGTGATGTCCACGACCAACGGCACCCGCGCCCTGCTCGCGACCCAGGGCGCCGCCGAGGTGTACGTGGCCGCCGCCGCCAATCTCGGCCTCGCCGGGCAGCGGGCCCGCGAGCTGCTGGAAACCCGGAAGGACCTGGTGATCGTGTGCGCCGGCAAGGAGGGACAGTTCGGCCTCGATGACGCCTACGCCGCGGGCCGGCTCGCGCTGGAAGCGATCGCCGGCGGGCGCCGCCGCAAGGGATTGAACGACGCGGCCCGGGTCGCGGTAGACCTGGCCCGTCGCTTCAAGTCGTGGGAACGCCCCCTCTCGCTCTCGGCCGCCGGCCGCCAGCTCGCCAAGCTGGGCATGGGCGCCGACGTGGCCGACGCGGCGCGAGAAAACTCCTATCCAGTGCTGCCGATCTTCCACGACCGGCGGATCACCTCGGCAGTCGCGGCGTGAGACCGGAGGATCGCCGTCGCTTCTCCGCCGTCGCGGCGCTGGTGCTGGGCATCTTCCTCGGCCTGACCCTGGTCCCGTCCATACCCACGGGCCCGGTGGGGCAGGGCCTGGGCGGATTCCTGTGGCGCATGCTGGGCGCCGGAGCGGTGGGTCTCCCGCTCCTCGGTCTCGGGTTGGCGCTCGCGGGCTTCGATCGAGCAGGGCGACTCGACATGAAGCGCGTCGGGGCCCTGGTCAGCGGCCTCACGGTCCTGGTGCCCTTCAGCATCGGGGTCGCGACCAGGGTCGCGTCGGAGGACTTTGCGGACTGGCCCCTCCGGGCCCGTGCGACCGGATGGCTGGCCGGTTTCGCGGCGCGAGGGGTCATCGAGACCATCGGGCAGCCGGGCGGATTCCTCCTCGCGTTCCTGGCCCTCACCGGGCTCACGCTCGCGACGCTCGCATGGCATCCGCTGCACCGCCTGGAGAAGAAGATGGACGGGCAGGGCGGGCTAGCCGGACAAGGGGGGCATGCGCTCGCGCGCCCCGAGGCGCCGGACGAGGAAGATGACGACGACAGCGGGGTGATCGCCGTTGTAAAGGCGAAGGTCGCCAAGAAGCGCGAAGGAAAGCCAAAGACCGACCTTCCTTCCGAGCGCGCCCCCACCCGCGGACCGACGCCCCACGACGATCTGCTCCCGCCGATCACGCTGCTCAAGTCTCCGCCGCCCCAGGACACCGCGGCGGATGCGGCGCAGCTCGATCGACTGGGACAGGCGCTCCTCGACACCCTCCGCACGTTCAAGGTGGAGGGCACCCTCGCCGGGCGAACCAGCGGTCCGGTGGTCACCCAGTTCGAGATCGTGCCGGCCCCCGGGGTCAAGGCGGGGCGCCTGGTGGCGCTCGCGGACGATCTCGCGATCACGATGCGGGCGATGAGCATCCGGGTGGCGCCGATCCCCGGGCGGGGCGCGGTCGGGGTCGAGGTTCCCAATCCGACCGCGCGCATGGTGACGCTGCGGGAGTTGCTGGAGACGCCCGAGTGGCGGGTCCGGTCGGTCCTGCCGATCGCGCTGGGCCGCGACCTTGAGGGCAAGCCGGTGGTCACCGACCTGGCCAAGATGCCGCATCTCCTGATCGCCGGGGCCACCGGTTCCGGCAAGTCGGTGGCGATCAACACCATCATCACCGCGCTGGTCTACCGCTACACCGCGACCGATCTCCGGATGCTGATGATCGATCCCAAGATGGTCGAGCTCTCGATGTACAACGCGCTGCCCCACCTCCGGCACCCGGTCGTCACCAACAACCATGACGCGGCCCGGGTGCTCAAGTGGGCGGTGCACGAGATGAACCGGCGCTACGAGCTGCTCCATGCCAACGGCGCGCGCAACGTGGCCGACTTCAACCGGAAAGTGGACGAGGCCAAGCCGCTCCGGATGCCGGTGCGTCCGAAGCCGACCCTCGCCACGATCAGTGCCGAGGCGGAACCCGGCGCGCCGGTGCCGCCGCAGAACGAGGACTACACCGAGGGCCGGCTGCCGTACCTGGTGATCATCGTGGACGAGCTCGCCGACCTGATGATGACGGTGCAGGGTGAGGTGGAGACGCCGCTCGCGATGCTGGCCCAGAAGGCCCGCGCCATCGGAATCCATCTGGTCCTGGCCACCCAGCGGCCGTCGGTGAATGTGATCACCGGGCTCATCAAGGCCAATTTCCCGAGCCGGATCGCGTTTCGGGTGGCCTCCAAAGTCGACAGCCGGACGATTCTCGACGGCAACGGCGCCGAGGCGCTGCTCGGAAACGGCGACATGCTGTTCCTTCCACCGGGAAAGAGCGAGCCGATGCGTCTGCAGGGCGCCTTCATCGGCACCGAGGAAACCGAAGACCTGATGAAGTGGTTCTCGGACCGCCGGGAAGCCATGGCGCAGAAGCGGGCGGAGGAGGACATTCTCGCGTTCATGCGGGCCCAGGAAACCGAGGAGGAGGGCGGCGGCGAGGCCGGCGACGAGGGCGAGCGCGACGCGCTGTTCCGTGAGGCGGCCGAAGCCTGCATCCAGAATCAGGGCGGCTCGACCTCGTTGCTGCAGCGCAAGCTCCGCATCGGCTACGGCCGCGCGGCGCGGGTGATCGACCAGCTCCATGCCGCAGGGATTCTCGGCCCGCCGGACGGGAGCAAGCCGAGGGAGGTCCTGATCGGGCTGTCGCAGCTGGATGAGTACTCGCGGTAGAGGCGAGGAGGCTAAGACGCTAGGACGCTAAGACGCTACGACGCTAGGACGCTACGAAGGACCCCGCGTCGGATTGGTGTGTCCCCGCATTGGTTTGGTTCCACCAGGAACTCCTGCTCGCGTTATCGTCGGCCATGCCCACCGCACGCGCTCCCAAACCCGTCAGCGAATGGACCGATCCGCGCCACCGGCGCGGCTACGCCGGAGAAAAGGCGGCAATGTCCTACCTCCTTCGGCTGGGGTGGCGCATCGAGGCCCATCGGTTCAGGCTGGGCCATCACGATCTCGATATCGTGGCCCGGTTGGGCAGCCTGGTGGCGTTCGTGGAGGTCAAGACTCGCCGTTCGGCCCGGTTCGGGAAGCCGGTGGAGGCGGTCAACTGGCGCAAGCGGGCGGTCATGGGGCGGCTGGCGGAGCTGTGGCGGGTTCGATTTGGTCTCCCGGGCGATCGCTACCGTTTCGACGTGATCACGGTGGAGGAGGGGCGGTCTTCCACCTCTCCACAGGTCACCCACATCGAGGATGCGTGGCGTGGTGTTGGAAAGTGAATAAGTGCCTACTTGTTTCGGCTAATATTCGGCATTAGTTTGGTTGATAGTACTTTTGTGTAGCAAAATCAGTCACAATATTACTAGTGAGGTTCCGATGGCCGCACCGGACATCAAGGACGCCAAAGACGCCAAACTCGACGGGGAGCGCCGCAAGGCGCTCAACCTCGCCATTTCCCAGATCGAGAAGCAGCTGGGCAAGGGCTCGATCATGCGCATGGGGTCCGAGAGCCCGCGGGAGCGGGTCCAGGCCATCTCCACCGGGGCCATCAACCTCGATGCCGCCATCGGTATCGGAGGCATTCCCCGGGGTCGGATCACCGAGATTTACGGTCCCGAATCCTCCGGCAAGACCACGCTCACCCTCCATCTCGCCGCCAACGTGCAGCGGACCGGCGGTGTCGCGGCCTACGTGGACGCCGAGCATGCGCTCGACATCGAATACGCCAAGAAGCTGGGCGTGGACATCGACAACCTCCTGGTCTCCCAGCCCGACACTGGGGAGCAGGCGCTGGAAATCGTCGAGATCCTGGTCCGCTCCGGCGCGGTGGACATCGTGGTCATCGACTCGGTGGCGGCGCTGGTGCCCAAGGCGGAAATCGAAGGAGAAATGGGCGACAGCCACATGGGTCTCCAGGCCCGGCTCATGAGCCAGGCGCTTCGCAAGCTGGCCGGCGCCATCAACCGTTCCAATTGCGCCGTGGTCTTCATCAACCAGCTCCGCGAGAAGATCGGCGTGATGTTCGGCAACCCGGAAACCACCACCGGCGGCAAGGCGCTCAAGTTCTATGCGTCGGTCCGGCTCGACATCCGTCGCATCGGTCCGGTCAAGGAGCGGGAGGCCATCATCGGCAACCATGTCCGGGTCAAGGTGGTGAAGAACAAGGTCGCGCCGCCCTTCAAGCAGGCGGAGTTCGACGTGATGTTCGACGAGGGCATCAGCCACTGCGGGCTGGTCGTGGATCTCGCGGCCGAAGCCAACATCATTCAGAAATCGGGGGCCTGGTACTCGTACGGAGAGCAGCGGATCGGGCAGGGCCGCGAAAATGCCAAGCTCTTCCTCAAGGACAACCCCACGCTCATGGCGGAGGTGGAGGCCAGGGTCAAGGAATTCCTCGGCATGAAGCCGGGTGCCGTCGCGACGGCCGATGGTGATGACGGCGACGCTGACTGAGCCGGCGTCGCTCCGGATCGTCGGGGCGGTCGTCCCCGATCCGCGCCGGGCGGGAAGCGTGCGGGTCATGGTGCAGGGGCGTCCGCTCCTCACCCTCCCGCGAGAGGTGGCGGAGCGGGAGCGGCTGGAGCCGGGCATGGCGCTCGAAGCGGCGCTCTTTACCCGGCTCTGCCGCGCCGCCGACGAGGAGGCGGCATTTCGCACCGCGCTTCGGTACCTGGAACGGCGTCCGTTTGCCGCGAAAGACCTGGCCCGGCGCCTGGTGCTCAAGGGGCATCCGCCTTTCGCCGCAGAAGCGGCGCGGGTTCGCGCCGAGCGGATGGGGCTGCTGGACGATCCCCGCTTCACCCTGCACTACGTCCAGACCCGTGCGGCTCGGGGGCGCGGGCCGCTGCGGCTTCGGAGGGATCTGGCCGCGCTGGGGGTGGAGCGGAGCGTGGTGGACCAGGCGCTGTCGGAGGCCTTCGGCGCGGACGGTAGCGACGCGCCCCAGGCCGAGGCCGTGGCCCGCCGGCGGCTGGCCCAGCTGCGCGGACTTTCCCGGCCAGTGCAGCGGCGGCGGCTGCTGGCATTTCTGGCCCGGCGGGGCTTTGCCGGGCACACGGTCACCCGCCTCGTGAGCGCTCTCCTGGGTGGAGGGGTGGAGGCCGCCGACCAGTAAGGCCGTGGGGCGGGAGTGGGTCAGGGGGCGGTGGCTATATTCCCCTCCCATGGAATCCAGCCAGATTCGCCGCCTCTTCCTCGAGTTCTTCCAGGCCCGGGGGCACCATCCGGTGCCTTCGTCGAGGCTCGAACCCAAGGACGATCCCACCCTCCTCTTCGTCAACGCCGGGATGGTGCAGTTCAAGCGCACCTTTCTGGGCCAGGAGCCACGCGAGTACCGCCGGGCGGTGAGCTGCCAGAAGTGTGTCCGCGCCGGCGGCAAGCACAACGACCTGGAGCAGGTGGGGCTTACCCGCCGGCATCACACCTTCTTCGAGATGCTGGGCAATTTCTCCTTCGGAGACTACTTCAAGCGCGAGGCCATCGCCTTTGCGTGGGAGTTCGTCACCTCGAAGGAGTTTCTGGCCATCCCGCCGCAGCGCCTCCGCGTCACGGTGCTCCACAGCGACGACGAATCGCGCCGGCTCTGGGCCGAGGTGACCGACCTGCCCGCTTCCTCGGTGTACGGGCTCTCCGAAAAGGACAACTTCTGGCAGATGGGTGACACCGGACCCTGCGGCCCCTGCTCGGAGATCTACGTGGATCTCGAGTGGACGCCGGGCACCCCGGCCCGGGTGTACTCCCAGGCGGAATTCGAGGACATGGCCGAGTCGGGGCGGTTCCTGGAGATCTGGAACCTGGTCTTCATGCAGTTCGATCGCGCCCCCGACGGCACCCTGACGCCCCTCCCCAGGCCCTCGGTGGACACCGGCGCCGGGCTGGAGCGGATCTCCGCGGTGATGCAGGGCGAGGACGACAATTTCCATACCGACCTCTTTCAGCCGCTGCTCGACAAGGTCGGCGAGCTGGTTGGCGCGCCCTATCCCCGCTCCATGAGTGGGGCCGGCGCATCGTACCGGGTCCTCGCGGATCATGCCCGGGCCGTGGCCTTTCTCCTGGCCGACGGGGTCTTTCCCGGCAACGAGGGCCGCGGGTACGTGGTGCGGCGGATCCTTCGTCGCGCGGTGCGCCATGCCTGGCTGCTGGGGCGGCGGGAGCCGACCCTGGCCCCGCTCACCGGCATCGTGGTGGACCTGATGGGCGGTGTCTACCCCGAGTTGGCCGCCGGCCGGGCCGACATCCGGAAGTGGACCGAGGCGGAAGAGGTGCGCTTCCTCGCCACGATCGAAGGCGGGCTCGCCCGGCTGGAGGAGCTCTTTGCGGCCGGGCAGCGGGAAATCTCCGGCGATGAGGTCTTCAAGCTGTACGACACCTACGGCTTCCCGGTGGATCTGACCGAGCTGATCGCGGCGGAGCGCGGGGTCGGCGTCGATCTGGCCGGGTTCGAGCGGGCGCTCGAGGAACAACGCACCAGGTCTCGCGCCGGAAGGCATGGAGGCGCGACTCGGGGCGGCACGGCGCGGGTGAAGGGCGATCCCGCGGTGAGGCGCGAGAGGAAGCCCAAGTGGAACGTCCTCCGCCGGGGCCGGCAGAAGTTCGTCGGCTACGACACCACCCTGGCCCAGACCGAGCCGCTGGCGTTCCGGCAGGACGGGGATCGGGTGGAGCTCGTACTGCACCAGAATCCGTTCTACGCCGAGTCGGGCGGGCAGGTCAGCGATACCGGTTCGCTGACCGGAGAGGGCTGGACTCTCCGGGTCGACGGCGTGCGCAAGGACGAGCGCGGTGTGGTCGTGGCCGGGGACTTCGGGCCCGGCTTCGAGCCGACTCCGCTGGTGGCCCAGGTCGAAGAACTCCGGCGCCGCAACATCGAGCGGAATCACAGTGCGACGCACCTGGTACACGCGGCGCTGCGGCGGCATCTTGGCGCTCACGTCCGGCAGCAGGGGTCCCTGGTGGATGACGAGCGGCTTCGCTTCGATTTTTCCCACCATGGTCCGATCGAGCCCGCCACCCTGGAGCTGATCGAGCGCGACGTCAACGAAGGGATCTGGGCCAACCATGGGGTGAGCACCAGGGAACTGCCCTATCCGGACGCGCTGGCGCTCGGCGCCATGGCATTCTTCGCGGACAAGTACGGCGACGTGGTTCGGGTGGTACAAATGGGCGATTCCATCGAGCTGTGCGGCGGGACCCACGTCGCCAGTACCGGTGCGCTCGGCCTGTTCCGGTTTACCGCACAGGGGGGCATCGCCGCCGGGGTGCGCCGTATCGAGGCGGTGACCGGCCCCGGGGCGTACGCCGCGCTCGACGAGATCGAGTCCCGGCTTCGCCAGGCCGGGGAGCTTCTCAAGACCCAGCCCGAGCACCTGGCGCGCCGCATCGAGCAGCTCCTCCTGGACCGGGACAAGCTGGAAAGCCGGGTCCGGGAGATGGTGCAGCGTGGCGGTAGCAACGCGGCCGGCCAGGAGCTCGAGGTCCGCGGGGTCGCGGTCACCTTGACGGAGACCAGCGCCGAGGACCGCGACGAGGTGGGGCGGGTGGCCGACCAGTTCCGCGCCGCCAAGAAGAATTCGGCCCTGGTGCTGTTCGGCACCGCCGGACGCGGTGCGATTCACGTCGCCCTGACCGACGACCTGGTCGCGCGGGGCCTCAAAGCGGGAGACCTGGTGAATCGGATCGCGGCGGTGAGCGGCGGGAAGGGCGGGGGCCGTCCAACGTTCGCTTCGGGCAGCGCGGGCGATCCCGCGCGGCTCCCCGCGGCCCGCGAGGCGGCGCCGCGCCTGATCGAGGAATGGCTGGCTTCGGCGTGACCGACGCCGTGCGCTGGTTCCGGGAGCAGAGCGCCGGCGCGCCGGCGGCGCTCCGAGCCCGGGCCGAGCAGTATCTCGAGCGCCAGCCCCCGGGTCTGGACCGGGCCCGGGCGCTCGAGTCGGCGGCCCGGGCCGCCCTCGCGGCGACGCTGGCGCATCCGGGTGACCGCGCCGTGGCGCTCGACCTGCTGGCCGCCGACGCGCTGGTGACGCTGGCGCTCAAGGCGAGCGCCGGCGCCAGTCCGGCGGAGCTGGGCGGGTTTGCCCGCGAGCTGGCCGAGCTCGGTTCGGCGACCCGATGATCGACCTCCACTCGCACCTGCTGCCCGGCGTGGACGACGGATCGAAGACCCTCGAACAATCGGTGCGGGTGCTCCAGGCCATGAAGGAGGCCGGGGTCACCGGCGTCTGCCTGACCCCGCACCACACGGTCGGCCGGATCCCCCGCGGCCTGCCGCCGTCGCACGATCGGGCCTTTGCCGCGCTCTCCGCCGTGGCGCCCGAGGGGATTTCCCTGTCCCGCGGCGTGGAGCTGATGCTGGACCGCCCGGTTCCTCCCGATATTCGAGAGCACCAGGGGCTGACCCTTGGGGGCACCCGGCACATCCTGGTGGAGTTCACCAGCGGCGCCGCCATTCCGGCGGTGGCCAACGCGCTCTACCAGATCGTGCAGACCGGGCTGGTTCCGGTGCTGGCCCACCCGGAGCGTTACCGGGCGTGTACTCCGCAGGCGGTGTCGCACTGGAAGTCGATTGGGGCGCTGATGCAGGTCGACGCGACCACGCTACTCAGCGGCCGAGGCCGGGGACAGCGGGCCCGCGAAATCCTGGCCCATGGCCTCGCGGACGTCATCGCCGCGGACAATCATGGCGACGACCGCAGCATCGGCGCGGGGTACCGGTTCCTGTGCGAGGCGGGGGGCGCGTTCCAGGCCGACCTGCTCGCCGTGAAGAATCCCGGCGCCATCCTGGCCGATGCGGCCGTCGAGCCGGTTCCTCCCCTGGCGATCAAGACGGGACTCATGGATAAACTGAAGCAGCTTCTCGGTCCGGTCGAATGAGCGGCGGCGACCGGATCCGCGCCGGCCTCCTCTCGCTGGCGCGGGCGGCCGAAGCCACCGTGGCGCTCGCCCCCGACGTGGCGGCCCTCGCGGCGCGCTACGCGGCCGTGCTGAGCGGCGGCGGCACGCTCTTCTTCGCCGGCAACGGCGGGAGCGCGGCCGACGCGCAGCATCTGGCCACCGAGTACGTGGTCCGGTTCCGCCGGCCGCGGCGGCCCTTCCGGGCCGTGGCCCTCACTACCGACACGTCGCTGCTCACCGCGGCGGGCAACGACCTGGGGTTCGAACAGATCTTCGCCCGGCAGGTGGAGGCGCTGGGCCGCGCCGGGGACCTGCTGATTCTCCACAGCACCAGCGGGTCCAGCGCGAATCTCCTGGCCGCGGCGCGCGCGGCCAGGGCCATGGGGATTCCGGTTGCCGCGTTCCTGGGCCGGGACGGCGGGCCGCTCCGGAAGCTGGCCGACATCGCCATCGTGGTTCCGTCGGATGACACCAGCCGAATCCAGGAGCTGCACCTGGCCCTGGAGCATCTCATCGTGGAAGCGGTCGAGGAGGACCTGGGGCCATGATTTCCTTGTCGGGACAGCGGGTGTTCATCACCGGGGGCTCCCGCGGCATCGGCCGGGCGGCGGCCCTGCTCTTCGCCCGGGCCGGGGCCGACGTCGGGATCACGTATCACACCAGGGTCGCGGACGCCGAGGCGGTGTCCAAGGAAATCCGCGGCCTGGGCCGCAAGGCATTCTCGTCCGGCGGCGACCTGGCCGATCCCCGGGTCGTCGACAAGGTGTTCCGCGAATGCAAGGCCGCGCTTGGCGGGCTGGATTGCTTCGTGGCGAACGCCGGAATCTGGCCGGCCGAAGACGTCCGGCTCGGCAAGCTGACCGATGCCCGGTGGCGCTCCACGATGGCGCAGAACCTGGACGCCGTGTTTCTCACCACGCGGGCCGCGCTGGGCCTGATGGGTCCCGGCGGCCGGGTGGTGCTGGTGTCGAGCACGGCGGGACAGCGGGGCGAGGGGTTCCACGCCGACTACGCCGCCACCAAGGGGGCGCTGATTTCGCTGACCAAGTCGCTCGCGGTCGAGTATGCCCCCGACATCACGGTCAACTGCGTCGCACCCGGCTGGGTGGACACCGAGATGAGCGCGGGCCCGTACGCCGGCGGCGGCCGAGAGCGGATCGCGGCCACCATCCCCCTCAAACGGATTCCTCCCCCCGAGGACATCGCCGGCCCGATTCTCTTCCTCTGCAGCCCGCTGGCCCGGCACGTGACGGGGGAGGTCCTCAACGTCAACGGCGGAAGCGTGTTGTGCGGGTGAGTTTCGCGTCTTGATCCACCTCCTCGCCACCGGCGGCACCATCGCCATGCAGCGGAACCCGGTCGCCGGCGGCAACGTCCCCGCGCTGGGAGGCCGCGAGCTGCTCGCGATGATGGGCGATCTGGGGACGACCCACGAGATCCGGGTCGAGGACTGGGAGCGGCTGCCCGGGGTTCATCGGGGGCCGGTCGAGGTCTGGGCCATGCGGGACCGGGTCCGCGCCATCGTGACCGGCCCGGACGCACCGGCCGGCGTCGTGATCACCCATGGCACCGACACCCTTGAAGAGACCGCCTATCTCCTGTCGCGCACCATCCCGCCCGACATTCCCATTGTGGTGACCGGCTCGATGCGGACGTCGAGCGACCCGGACTGGGACGGGCCGAGGAATCTCCGGGACGCCGTGGCGGTGGCCGGCCATGCCGACGCCCGAAACCGGGGCGCGATGGTGGTGTTTGCCGGGAGGATCTTCGACGGGCGCGCGGTGACCAAGCTCGACTCCTTCGGAACCGATGCCTTCGGATCGCCCTATGAAACGCCGCTCGGGGTGGTGGACGCGGGGCTGCCCCGGTTTTCCCGGCCCGGCGATCCCGGCCGTTCCGTGCTCGGGGCCAGGGACCCGGGCCCGCGAGTCGCCGTCATTCCGCTGATCCTCGGCGATGACGGGGACCTGGTGGACTTCGCTCTCACGCGCTTCGACGGATTGATCGTCGAGGGGTTCGGCCGCGGAAACGTGCCACCCGGCGCGGTGCCGGCCATTCGCCGGTGGCTCGATGCCGGCAAGCCGGTCGTGCTGGCCAGCCGGTGCCCGTTCGGCGAGGTGGGCGGTGAGTACGCCTTCGAGGGCGGCGGCGGCCAGCTGATCCGGCTGGGCGTGATTCCGGCCGGACCCAGACCGGTATCGCTGGCTCGGCTCGAGCTGGCGCTCTGCCTTTCGGCCGGGGTTCGCTACGGCGGCGCGACGGCATGACGGGGCCCGCCGCGAGAGCTCCCATGCTGCTCCCCGCGCCGGTGCTCGACATCGCCCGGACGCTGGAAGGCGCCGGGTTCGAGACCTGGTGCGTCGGGGGAGCGGTGCGCGACTGGTGGCTGGGGCACGCCGATCAGGACGTGGACCTCGCCACCGCCGCGACGCCGGAGCAGGTGCAGGCACTGTTTCCCCGGACGGTCGCGGTCGGGGTGAAGCACGGCACGGTGGGCGTGCTCGACCGGGACCGGCGGCTGCACGAGGTCACCACGTTCCGGCGCGATGTCTCCACCGACGGCCGCCACGCGGTGGTGGAGTTCGGCGGCTCCATCGACGAGGACCTGGCCCGGCGGGACTTCACCATTAACGCGCTGGCCTGGCACCCGTTCAGGCAGGAGCTGCGCGATCCGTTCGCCGGCGCCGGAGATCTGGCGGCGGGGGTGGTGCGCGCGGTCGGCGCGCCGGCGCGACGATTCGAAGAGGACTATCTCCGGATTCTCCGGATGGTGCGGTTCGCAGCGCGATTCGGATTCACGATCGATCCGCCCACCTGGGAAGCCGCGAAGGCCTCCGCGCCGCAGCTCAAGAGTCTCTCGGCGGAGCGGGTGCGGGAGGAGTGGTTCAAGGGGCTCGAGTCGGCCCGGTCGGTGCTGGAGCTGGCGCGTGCCTGGCGCGAGGTCGGCGCGGCCCGGATCTGGATGCCGGAGCTCCCCGACGCACCGCAGATCGCCGAGCCGATCGTGGATCGGGATCCCGTGGTCCTCACGGCCGCCCTGTGTCACTCCGCGGGGGGTGTGCTGTCGCGCCTCAAGGCGTCCAACGCCGAGATCGCGCGGGGCCAGGCCCTGAGCCGGGGTCCCGCCGAGCCCGAGTCTGCCGAGGCGGCGGTGGTTCGGCGCTGGCTTGCGCGGGTGGGGGATGCCGCGGACGACCTGATGCGCCTGGCCGAGGTTCGCCGGGGCAGCCCGCCGGTGTGGGCGGCCGCGGTGGAGCGGAGCCGGGCGCGGGGGGAGGCGACTTCTCGAGGGCAGCTGGCGCTGACCGGAGACGATCTCCGGGCGGGGGGCGTCCCACCCGGCCCCGAAATGGGACGGCTGTTGGAGAAGATGCTCGAGGCGGTGCTCGAGGATCCGGCCCGCAACACCCGCGAAACGCTGCTGGCGCTGGTGAAGTCGTGGCGGTGAGCCCGCTGATCTTCGCCGCGGGCGCCGCGGTGGGCAACGTGGTGGGGGCGCTGGCGGTGGTGCGGCAGGAGAAGCGCAGCCTGGCGTTCATCGAGACCTGTCTCGCCTTCGGGGCCGGCTTCATGCTGGCGCTGGTGCTCATCGGAGTGCTCCCGGTCGTCTTTGGCTCCGAGGGTACGGCGAGCCCGACGGCCGGACTCCTGGTGCTCCTGGGGTACGGCCTGGTGCACGTGGCCCAGCACGTGATCACGCCCCATTTCCACTTCGGCGTCGAAACCCACCACGTCGGTCCAGAGGCGGGTTACAGCGCGCTGGTGGGGCTCACCCTGCATGCCTTCTTCGACGGGGTGGCGATCGCGAGCGGATTCCTGGTGTCCTGGAGCCTCGGGGTGGCTTTCTTCCTGGGTGTGATACTCCACAAGCTTCCGGAGGGCGTCACCGTGTCGAGCATCATGCTCGCGAGCGGCCTGGGCCGGCGCCGGGCGATCGCGTCGGGGGTCATCCTCGGCATCGCGACCATCATCGGGGCGCTGGTCACCGCGGCGGTAGCGCCGCTGGCGCGCTACGGGCTGGCGTTGGCCGCCGGGGTCACGCTCTACGTGGCTGCGTCCAATCTGGTGCCCGAGATCCAGCGGGGCCGGCGGCCCCGGACCACCCTCGCGTTCCTGGGAGGCGCCGCGGCCCTGATCCTCCTTCGCACGCTGGCCGGTAAGGGAGGCTGACGGCGGTGGACGAGCCCGAGCTCTTCTCGACGCCCGCGCCGCTCGCGGCCCGGATGCGGCCCCGGACCATTCCCGAGTTCGCGGGGCAGGAGCACCTGCTGGCGCCGGGGCGGACGCTCGGGGACGCGCTCCGCCGCGGCGACCTGGGCAGCGCCATTCTCTGGGGCCCGCCCGGCACCGGCAAGACGTCGCTCGCCCACCTGATCGCCCAGCACACCGGCCGCGCCTTCATCGGGTTCAGCGCCGTGACCGAGGGCGTGCAGCGGGTTCGCGAGATCATCAAGGAGGCGGAGGAGCGCCGGCGCCTGGGCCGGGGCACGATCCTCTTCTGCGACGAGATCCACCGCTTCAACCGGGCCCAGCAGGACGCGTTCCTTCCCCACGTGGAACGCGGCACCGTTGCCCTCGTCGGCGCCACCACGGAAAATCCCAGCTTCAGCCTGAACGCGGCGCTGCTCAGCCGGTGCCAGGTCTTCGTGCTGCAACCGCTCACCCCGGCGGACATCGAGATGGTGGCGCGCGCCGCCCTCACGGATCGGGATCGCGGGCTGGGCGGGCTCGAGCTCGAGGTCGAGGACGAGGCGCTCCAGTGGCTGTCGATCCAGGCGGACGGCGACGCCCGCCGGGCGCTCAATGCGCTGGAGGCGGCCGCGCTGCAGGTGGGACAGGGCGGCGCCGTCACCCTCGCGGTCATGGGCGAGGCGTTCGCGCGGCGGATTCCGAAGTACGACCAGTCGGGCGAAGAGCACTTCAATCTCCTCTCCGCCTACCACAAGTCTCTCCGGGGCAGCGACCCGCAGGGCGCGCTGTACTGGATGGCGCGGATGCTCGAGGGTGGGGAGGACCCGCTGGTGCTGTTCCGCCGCGCCATCGCGATGGCGGCGGAAGACATCGGACTGGCGGATCCGCAGGCGCTCCAGCTGGCGGTAGCGGCGCGGGAGGCGTTCCGCCAGCTGGGGCCTCCCGAGGGATACCTGCCGCTCGCGGAGATGACGATCTACCTGGCCACGGCGCCCAAGTCCAACAGCGTGGTCAAGGCGCTCGGCGCCGCGCTGGAGCTCGCCCGGGAGACGCCGGCCGAGCCGGTGCCGGTGCACCTGCGCAACGCGCCGACGGCGCTGATGAAGCAGCTGGGATACGGGGCGGAGTATCGCTATGCCCACGACTATCCGGGTCACTACGTGAAGCAGGACCATCTCCCAGACTCGCTCGCGAACCGGGAGTTGTACGCGCCCGGCACGCTGGGGTACGAGAAGAAGGTGGCGGAGCGGATGGCGTGGTGGCGAAAGGCGGCGGAGGACGGGGAGCCGGGGGCCGAGAGCGGGGGGCGGTGAGGCGGTCGTCCGGTGGCATTATCTTCCTCGGTGGTGGTACCGGTTTCCCCGAACGTCGAGGCCGAACATCCGAGAGTTGATCAACGTCCAGGCGCCCGCCGAAAAGGCGCTGCTGGTGGCGGTGTCCCGCAAGGGGTCGCGCGCGGTGTCCCAGGTGCAGGAGCATCTCGACGAGTTGGGACGTCTGGTGGACACGGCCGGCGCCACGGTCGTGGGGCGGCTGACCCAACAGGTGGCCGCGCCGAGCCCCGCGACCCTGCTCGGCGAGGGCAAGGTCGAGGAGCTGAAGGCGCTGGTTCAGGAAACCGGCGCGACCCTGGCGATCTTCGACGAAGAGCTGAGCCCGGTGCAGGGCTCGAATCTCGAGCGCGAGCTCGGTATCCGCGTCATGGACCGGGCCGAGCTCATTCTGGACATCTTCTCGACCCGGGCGCGCACCGCGGAAGCCAAGCTGCAGGTGGAGCTGGCCCAGCTCGAATACCTGCTGCCTCGGCTGACCCGGATGTGGACCCACTTGTCCCGCATCCGCGGCGGTATCGGCCTGCGCGGGCCCGGCGAAACCCAGCTGGAAACCGACCGCCGGATGATCCGGCAGAAGATCCAGCACCTTCGCGGCAAGCTGCAGGATGTCGCCCGGCACCGGGAAACCATCCGGGGCGGGCGGCAGCAGGTGCTTCACGCGTCGCTGGTCGGTTATACCAATGCCGGCAAGTCGAGCGTGCTGCGGGCCCTCACCGGCGATCACGACATCTTCGTCGAAGACCGCCTCTTCGCCACGCTCGACACGCTCACCCGTGAAGTGGACGTCGGCGACGGCCTTCGCGGCCGGGTGACCGATACCGTCGGATTCATCCGCAAGCTGCCCCACCATCTGGTCGCCAGCTTCCGGGCTACCCTCGAGGAGGCCCGCGAGGCCGACGTGCTGCTCCACGTGATCGATGCCAGCCATCCCGAGTGGGAGGAGCAGGTGGCCGTGGTGGAGGAGGTCCTCGGCGAGCTGGACCTGACCGACCGGCCGGTGATCATGGTGTTCAACAAGATGGACCTGGTCCCCGACCCCACGGCGTTCGCCCAGCGGATCAGCCAGGTCTACCCCGGCGCGGTGTTCGCCACCACCATGCGGACCGATGGAGTGGACGCGATCAAGGCCGCGCTCCGGGAGCGGTCCCGCGAGGGTCGTCCCACCGTGCGGGTCGTGATTCCCGAGGGAGACGGCGCCCGGCTCGCGGCGATCTACCGTGCCGGGGAGGTGCTGGCCCGCGAGCATACCGCGGAGGGCGTGGTCCTCACGGTGCGCATGGAGAGCTGGCGGGCCCGCCAGCTGAGCCTCACCAACGGCGCCGCGTGAGGGAATCCACCGACCTCTTCGTCCGGAAGCCCGGGATCGTCGGGCGAAAGGTCCGCTTCGCGCTGGTCGGTTGCGGGCGGATCTCGGCCAATCACTTCGAGGCCCTGGCCGCCCACGCCGAGGCCGCCGAGCTGGTGGGCGTCGCCGACATCGACCCTGCGGCGCTGGAGCGCGCCGCCGCGCGGACCGGTGCTCCCGGGTTCCTCTCCCTCGAGGCGCTGCTGCTGGGTTCCGATCCCGACATCGTGATCCTCGCCACGCCGAGCGGGCTCCACGCCCAGCAGGCCATCCGGGTCGCCGAGTCGGGCCGGCACGTCATGACCGAGAAGCCGATGGCCACCCGGTGGCAGGATGGCAAGGCCATGGTCCAGGCCTGCGATGAGGCCGGCGTGCACCTCTTCGTGGTGAAGCAGAACCGCCGGAACCCGACCCTGCAACTGCTCAAGCGCGCGGTGGACGCCAAGCGGTTCGGCCGGATCTGCATGGTGACCGTCAACGTCTTCTGGAGCAGGCCCCAGGCGTACTACGACAGCGCGGCGTGGCGGGGAACCTGGGAATTTGACGGCGGGGCGTTCATGAACCAGGCCAGCCACTACGTGGACATGCTGGACTGGCTCATCGGGCCGGTGGAGAGCGTGCAGGCCTACACCGGGACCCTGGTGCGCAATATCGAGGTCGAAGACACCGGGGTCCTGGCGCTCCGGTGGCGGGCGGGCACCCTGGGCTCGCTCAACGTGACCATGGTGACCTTCCCCAAGAATCTCGAGGGGTCGATTACCGTCCTGGGGGAGAAGGGCACCGTGCGGGTGGGCGGGATGGCGGTGAACAAAATCGAGCACTGGGAATTCGAGGGGACCGATCCGATGGACCAGGAGGTGGAGCGGGCCAGCTACGACACCACCTCGGTGTACGGCCACGGCCACCCGCGCTACTACGAGAATGTGATCCAGACCCTCCGAGGCGCCGCCGCCCCCGACACCGACGGCCGCGAGGGGCTGCATTCGCTCGAGATTCTGATCGCCACCTACCTCTCCGCGCGCGATGGCCGGCGGGTAGCCCTGCCGCTGGAGTATTGAGCCACTCTTCCGTCCGAGTCATGGCATGA
The DNA here is from genome assembly GCA_041486305.1 of Gemmatimonadota bacterium. Classification (GTDB taxonomy): domain Bacteria; phylum Gemmatimonadota; class Gemmatimonadetes; order Gemmatimonadales; family GWC2-71-9; genus JABFSM01. Next base: position 92,765 of record JBGPLG010000002.1, on the reverse strand, counting down.
TCGCGGTCACCGGCGCCGGTGGGTTCATCGGCACGGCCCTGTGCCAGGCGCTGGTGGAGGCCGGAGCGCCGGTCAGGGAAGTGCGCCGGCCCGGGGCGCCTCCGCCGGTGGAAGGTCTCGAACGAGCTGAAATTCACGATCTCGAACGAAGCGCGCTGGCCCGGGCGTTCGCGGGCGCCGATGTCGTGGTGCATCTGGCGGGGCGCGTGCACCGGCTTCGCGACGACACGGGCGATCCCCTCGCCGCCTTTCGCCGGGTCAACGTCGAGGGCACCCGCGCTGCGGTCGAGGCCGCGGCCGATGCGGGGGTGCGCCGTGTGCTGGTGGCAAGCTCGGTCAAGGCAGTGGGCGAGTCGACCCTGATTCCCTGGACCGAGGAGACAAGGCCCGCGCCGCTCGACCCCTACGGCCTGAGCAAGCTTGAGTCGGAGCGGGCGGCGTTGGCTGCCGCCGCCGAGCGAGGCATCGACACTGTCGTGATGCGGTTCCCCCTCGTCTATGGGCCCGGCGCACCCGGAAACGTGTTGCGGCTGGTATCGTTGGTGAGCCTCGGCGTTCCGCTGCCGTTCGGCGGAATCGAGAATCGCCGCAGCATGCTGTCGACCGGCAACTTGGTGGCGGCGGTGCGCGCCCTGGCCGGTACCCCCGGCCTTGATGGTGAAGTGTTCTTCGTGGCCGACGGAGTCGACCTCTCCACCCCGGAATTGATCCGAGCGATTGCGGACGGACTCGGACGGCGCGCCCGCCTGTTTCGACTCCCGCCGATGCTCTTCAGGGCCGTCGGACGGGCTGGTGACGCGATCAGCCGCCTGGTGCGTTTCCCGGTGACCAGCGCGGAGGTCGAGCGCCTGACCGGATCGCTGCTGGTGTCCACGGCGAAGCTTGCGGAATGGACCGGATTCCGGCCGCCCGAGACGCCGGAGGATGGCTGGCGCGCGGTGGCGCAATGGTTCCGGGAGCGGCCGCGATGATCGGCGGGGCGGTCGTCACGCTTGCGTTCGCCCTGGCCGCGAGCTGGTGGGGAACCGGCCTAGTGCTCCGCTTTGCCGTGGCCCGGTCTCTGCTCGACGTTCCCAACGAGAGGAGCTCCCACTCGACCCCGACACCGCGAGGCGGCGGCGTCGCCATCGTCGTGGTGGTGCTCGCGGGACTCCTGGCGGCGACGGCCGGCGGGTGGGTTCGCGGGACCATCGCGCTGGCGCTGGTGCCCTCGGGCGCGGCGGTGGCGCTGGTGAGCTGGTTCGACGACCGGCGCGGAGTGCCCCAGTCGATCCGGTTCCTGGTGCATCTCGCCGCCGCGGCATGGGTGGTGTACTGCTTCGGCCCGGTCGAAACACTCGAGGCCGGCGGCACGCTCCGTCTTGGCGTTCTCGGCCCCATCCTCACGGTGCTGGGCATTGTGTGGATGGCCAATCTCTTCAACTTCATGGACGGCATCGACGGGCTCGCCGCGGGAGAGGCGCTCACCGTCGGACTCGCGGCGATGCTGCTGTGCTGGCGCGCCGAGGACCTGGAGCCCGCCTGGCTCGCGGCGCTGGTGGCGGTCGCGGCGGCGGGATTCCTGCCGTGGAACTGGTCGCCGGCCCGGATTTTCCTGGGTGATGTGGGCTCGGTGTTTCTGGGGTTCATGCTCGCGTCGCTGGGCGTGCTGACCAGCCAGCGCGGGGACGTCCCGGCCACCGGGTGGCTGGTGCTGCTGGGGGTGTTCCTCCTCGATGCCACGATCACCCTGCTCCGGCGGTTTGCGCGGGGAGAGCGCTGGTTCGCCGCGCATCGGAGCCATGCCTACCAGCGCGCCGTCCAGGCGGGGCTCACGCATGCCCAGGTGAGCGGGGCGGTGATGGCGGTCAACGGCGTGCTGGCGCTGCTGGTCTGGTGGGCCGTGGCGCGTCCCCACTGGGCGGTGGGGGCTTATGGCGGGGCGCTGATTCTGCTGCTGGCCCTGTACTGGAGCGTGGGGCGCGCGCTCCCCATGTAAGACGGGTTCCCGCCCTGTACGATACCGGGACGGCGCTGTATCATTCCCGCCGGATTCAAGGCGAAGGAAGGCACGACTGGATGACCGGTCCCTCACCAGCGCAGCTCTTCCGGGGCCGGAAGCCCAGCGCCTATCAGGCCGCGGTGGTGCTCTCGGGTGTGAGCGCCCTGCTCGGACTCGGGCGAGAAGTGCTGGTGGTCAAACGGCTCGGCATCAGCGAGGCCAACGACAGACTCCAGCTCGCGCTCTCGATCACCTACTCCATTGCCCTCCTCGGAGAGCCGCTCCGTCTGGCCGCCCTCAACCTGCTGCAGCGGCGCTTGAGCGCCCGGTTGTGGGCGGCGATCGGCTCCGGCATCGCGGTCGCAGCCGCGATCACCACCGTTCTCTACCGTGCCGGAGCCGGGACGGTGCCGTGGAACTGGGTGCTGATCGCCGGCACGGCTGGGGCCGCCAACCTCTTCCTCGCGTGGGTGCTGCCAAGGAGCCAGCGGTCGGGACCGTTACTCCCGGTGCACGCCGTCACCGTGATGCCCAACCTTTTCGTAGTCGCAGTTCTGCTCCTGCCAACCCCATCGACCGAGGCATTCGCCACGCGGGTGGTGGGACTGTTTCTCGCCGCGCCGCTGCTCCAGTTGGCCGCCCTCGCGGTGCTCAGCCGGTTCGGTGACCACCCCGAGCTCGGTCCGCCCCTCTCAGCCGCCGAGGGCCTCCGGCCGATCGCATGGCATGCCGCCGGCGCCGTGGGCGGGCAGGCGGCGCAACTCTTGATGCGCACGGCGCTCATGACGGTCCCGGGACTGCTCACCGGCTTCAATCTGATTCTGCGGGCTACCGAAACGCTACGGGCGATCTTTGTGGACACCTATATCGCGTCTCGAGTTCGGCGGTGGGCGTCGGGCGAGCGCATCACCGGGCCCGCGGTCGACGGCCGTTGGCTTTCGCCGCTGGCGCTCGCCACGATTGCGGCCGGTGCGCTGGTCCTCGCACTGGTGTGGAATGGGAGGCCGGACAGCGACCTGGAGAAGCTGCTCTCTCCCGCCTCGATGATGGTGGTCATCGGCTCGTATCTCGTCCTGGCGCTGCGAGTGCGTTACCAGTCGCTCAACACGTCGGCCCAGCCGATGGTGCTGGTGCGGCGGATGGCGGGACTCGAGGTCATCGCGGCCCTGGCCGTCGGCCTACTCAGCGCCCTGCCCGGTGCGCCGGTAGCCCTGCTGCCCTGGATCGTGTACGTGGCCAAGCCGGCTGCCGGTCTCCGGCTGGTATCGTCGCAACCGAATACCGGGGTATCGCTCGCGCCGGAGGCGTAGAAATCGGGGGCCGATCATCCTCCACAGCACTTTCGCCACAGGCCCTTCCTCACCATCTTGTAAGGAATGCCCGAGCTTACCCCACCGCTTCGCCCCGCGAGCCGGCTCCCCCGGTGGGAGCTGGAGCTGCCGGACCGCATACTGCTGCCGCTGGATTTTGGCGTCGGACTCCTGGCCATTCTTCTCGCGACGTCGTTCCGATTCGAGTCTTTCATACCCCCCACGCCCTACCCCTCGGTCCTCGGGGTCTACGCGCTCCTTACCCTGCCGCTACGGGCGGCCTGCTTCGCCTTCTTCGGGCTCTACCGCCGGATGTGGCGGTTCGCGGGCATGGTGGACCTGGAGCGGGTGCTGATCGCCACCTCCGTGGCGGCGATATTGGACTTCATCGCGGGTGCTTGGGTTTTGCCCGCGCTGGGCTTAACCCCGGTGCGGGTCCCGCTTTCGGTTCTCGCTCTCGATGGCCTGCTCACAATGGGCCTGATCGCCGGACCGAGAATCCTGGTGCGGCTCGCCACCCGGAAGGCCTTCCTCGTCTTGAGTAGCAAACCGCCTCGGCGTGCCCTGATCGCCGGGGCGGGATCGGCCGGAGGCCTGGTGGCCCGGGAGCTCCTCGCCAACCCGGCGCTCGGCATCTTGCCGGTCGGCTTTCTCGATGACGCCCCTGCGAAGCAGGGACAGCGCTTGCAGGGAATTCCTGTGGTCGGGCGGCTCAAGGATCTGTCCCACTTGGCGGGCGACCACGGCGCCGACGAGGTGATCATCGCGATGCCCTCGGCGCCGGGGCGGGTGGTCCGCGCCGTGCTCGACAGCGCGCGGGCCGCGCAGGTTTCCGCTCGCACCGTTCCGTCGGTTTCAGAGATCCTCACCGGTCGCGTTCATGTCACCAGCCTCCGGCCGGTGCAGATCCAGGACCTGTTACGGCGCGAGCCGGTGCAAACCGACCTCCAACGGGTTGGCGCGATGATCCGGGGGCGAACGGTGCTTGTCACCGGGGCGGGGGGCTCGATCGGCAGTGAGTTGTGCAGACAAGTCGCGGCCCAGGGGCCGGCGCGTCTGCTCCTGCTGGGCCACGGTGAAAACTCGATCTTCCGGATCCAGCGCGAGTTGGTCGAGGTGCATCCCGGCGTGCATACCGTCCCGCTCATCGCCGACATCCGCGACCGGGCCCGGTGCGAGGACCTGATCTCACGGTGGCAGCCGCATACGATCCTCCACGCCGCCGCGCACAAGCATGTGCCGCTGATGGAGGAGAACATTCCCGAGGCCATCACCAACAACGTCCTGGGCACCCGCAACGTCGCCGAATGCGCTGTCACGGTCGACGCGACGCTCCTGATGATCTCGACCGACAAGGCGGTCCGGCCAACCAGCGTCATGGGAGCCACCAAGCGGGTCGCCGAGCAGATCGTCCAGGAGCTAGCCGAGGCGCACGGGCAGCATTTTGTGGCGGTGCGGTTCGGCAACGTATTGGGAAGCAGGGGCAGCGTCGTCCCGGCGTTCCTGGATCAGATCCGCAAGGGCGGTCCGATTACGATCACCCATCCGGAGATGCGGCGCTATTTCATGACGATCCCGGAGTCCTCGCAGCTGGTGTTGCAGGCGGCGGCGCTGGGTAGCGGGGGAGAGATTTTTGTCCTCGACATGGGGGAGCCGGTCCGGATCCTCGACCTGGCTCACGACCTGGTGCGCCTGTCGGGGCTCGAGATGGGCCGTGATATCGAGGTGGTCTTCACGGGGGTGCGGGCGGGGGAAAAGCTCTATGAGGAACTGTTCTTCGGGCCCGAGGTCACCACGCCCACAGGGCATCCCAAAGTGCTCCGCGCCAAGCAGCCGCCCCTACCGGTTGGGCTCTCCGCGGCCGTGTCGGAGCTGATCTCCGCCGCGCAGCTCGGCGCGCCGGACGAATTGCTTCGGCAGCATCTCAGGCAGCTGGTGCCCGACTACCAGCCGGGGATCGGTGGAAACGACATCGCCGAGGGAAGGAGCGCCGAGCTTCCCCAAAGCGAGCTGTTCAGACCGGCACCGCAGGCGCCCTGAACGCGGTTCCGCCGTCGGCGTTCCCGGATCTTCCCCTGCTGCTGTTCTGATCCAGTTGCCTGCGCCGTGCGCCGGCGGGTTCCTGCTGCGAGTGAGCCATGTGTCCTCTGGCGGGAGATGGCCCAGCGTTAAGTTACCCGCGGGCAGGCGGGGCAGTCAGACCTTCCTCTACGACGAGACCATATGGGGCCGGTGCCCGTTACTGTCCTGGTGCACGCGCTCAACGAAGAAATCAATCTCCCGCATGCGCTGCGCGATGTCGTCGGCTGGGCCGCGCAGGTATTCGTGATCGATTCGGCCAGCTGCGACAAGACCGCGGAACTGGCGCGAGCCGCCGGCGTCACCGTCGTCTCCCGTCCCTGCACCCGCACGAGGCTCGTCGAACAGCGGAATTGGGCGCTCGAGACCCTCCCGATCGACCACGAGTGGGTATTCATTCTCGATGCCGACGAAACGATGGAGCCGCCGCTCAAAGAGGAGATTGTTGCCGCGGTGGCAAGGAACGATCCGGCGAAAGACGGCTACTGGCTCCGATTTAAGACCATCTTCATGGGAAAGTGGATCCGCCGGGCGAGCATGTATCCAACCTGGAGCCTCAGGCTGTTCCGGCACCAGGTGGTACGATACGAGCGGCGAAGTGCAAACGCGCACCCACAACTGGCGCCGGGCCGGGAGGGCTTCCTGCAGGGCCACTTGCTCCATCAGGATCGGAAGGGCTTCGAATACTACGTGCAGCGGATGAACGAGTTCTCGACGCTCGAGGCCCAAGCCTACCGGGACGTACAGGAGGGTCGCCACGGCGACCTGCTGCGGGGCCGGCTGTTCGGGACCAAGACCGAGCGACGGCGGTGGCTCAAGGAACGGTTCATCCGGCTGCCTTTCAGGCCGGCGCTGGCCTTCTGCTACCTGTATGTCATTCGTCTCGGTGTGCTCGATGGGCGGGCGGGATTCGACTACTGTGTCCTCAAGGCGGTCATCGAATGGATGGTGACCGTCAAGATGCGCGAGGCAGCGGGGTGACGCTGCGATGATTGCGCGCGGCCTGCTGCTCCTGTTTCCTCTTGTGGTGCTGCTGTTTCCCCAGGGGACAGTGACGCGTAGCGGTGCGTCGGAGGCGCTGGTGGCGGGCTTCCTGGCACTCGCGGTTCTGATGGCGCTCCTCGAGCGTGGATTCGGCGTGACACGCCCGCGCCAGCTGATGTCGCTCACGCACCTGCCATTGCTCGCGCTGCTGGCGTACCTGTTGGTGGTTAATCCGTATCTCTCGTGGCTCCGCGGGAACGACCCCACGATGATCCTGGTCACCACGGTGCCCTTCGTCATGCTCGGCGCTTACTACCTGTTCGTACTGGCCGGGTTCGACGAACGGCACGTGGGGGTGTTTCTCGACATGACCCTGTTGGGGGCCCTGGTCATCTCAGGTCTAGTCTGGTGGGTGGGCGTGTCAGGAGGATACCTCCTGTCCGGAGGCCGAGTGACGATGATCGAAGGCGGGGGACAGCGCGCGCTCTCATACCCGGTCCTGGCGATGGGCGGAACCATCGCCTTCGTCCGGGGGCTCGTGGCTACGAGCGGGTCTCGTCGGCTGTTCTATGGCCTCTCCTTCCTGGTCATTCTGTCGGCAGTCCTGCTCGGTGTCACGCGCGCCATGCTCGGGGCGCTCCTGATCGGCTGCCTTACCGCCTTCTTGGCGCTCGGCATCGCACTGCGCGGGCGGCGGCTCGCCCTGTTGGGGGGCGCGCTGAGCTTCGCGGCGCTGGGGGTGGTCGTCTTCGTGCCATTCCTCGGGCAATGGCAGAGCCGGCTCTCGGCGGAGAGTGTGGAAGGTGGCCGCTCGATTCTCGGCCGCGTCGAGGAGCTCCGAGTATTCGGGGAAGGCTTCCTGGCATCCCCCGTCATCGGGCAGGGGATCGGGCACCAATTCGCCGATCCTTCCTCCGTGGACATCGTGCTCGCGACCGTGGGCATCGCTCTCCCGCACAGCCACGTTGCGTTTGTGGCGGGATCGACGGGCCTCATCGGGCTCCTGCTCTATTACGGCGTTGTCGGCGGCGCTCTTCTTCGCGCCTTCCGTCTGCTGGGCCGGCTCAAGTCCCGGCCGGAAGACTTCGGCATCCTGCTCGCCCTCAGCGCGGGGTTCGGGACCGGGGTACTTTTCACGCTGACCTCCACCACCTACACCGCGCTGTCGTACAACTATTATCTCGCCTTCGCACTCTTCGCCCTTCGACTCCCTTGGGAGCGGCCGGCCGCCGCGCCCTGACATGGCCATGATCTGGCGGCTCCTCCGATACCTTCCAAGGCCCGTCATTCGTCTTGCGATGCGGGCCATCCCGGCCGACCGGCGGCTGCGGCTTCGGCAGCGGTTCGGTGCCCGTATCGAAGACATTCCTGACGCGATCGTGACATTGTCCGACGGGCGGCGGTTCCACGTGGGTCCCGACAGCATGTATTGGGCGATCTGGCATGGCCTCGAGTACGAGCCGGAGGTCACCGCGATCTGCCGCGCGCTCACGCGGCGCGGCGACCTCATCGTCGACGCGGGAGCCAACATGGGATGGTTCACCACGCTCTTTGCCCAACTGGTGGGACCGACGGGGCGGGTGGTCGCGTTCGAGCCAGTGCTGGATACGTTCGCCCGGCTGAAGGAGCACCTGGGGCTCAACGCGCTAGGGTCAATCGCCCTGCCGATCCGTGCTGCTCTCGCGGATCGTTCCGGGACCGCGCCGATGCGGCCGGCCGTACCTGGCGCCAGTGGGACGGCAGCGCTGGCAGCTACCCCTACTCAAGAGGCCACGGTCGAGGTGCCATTGACGACCCTCGACGCGGAGCTCGTCCGGCTGGGACTCGACGGCTGCGAGGTGCTCAAGATCGACGTGGAGGGTGCCGAGCGGCTGGTGCTGCGTGGTGCGGGCCGGACGCTCCGGGGAGATCGGAGTCCCATCATCGTAATGGAGCTGAACGAAGAGGCCTGTGCCGAGATGGGGTATCATGCTGGCGATCTCCACGACGAGCTGACTGCCATGGGATACGACGCCTTCTACGGGATCGCCAGTCCGCGCGCGCTGGTTCGGGTGGGGGAGCGCAAGGCGTTTGCCGCTCTGGCCTCGGGGCCGGGAGTCGAGAATCCTTTCCGCGTGATTCAGGGGATGGTCGTCGCACTCAAGACGCGGCGATTTGCTCCGCGACTCGGCGGTCTCTCCGTGCGGGAGGCGAGCCCCTTGGAAGGATCCGGGTAGCCGCGGATGTGCGGGATCTGCGGTGTGGTTCTCGCCGGATCGAGGGAGGCACGCCGGGACCTTGTCGGCCTCGTCGAACGAATGGTCGGCGCCATCGCGCACCGTGGACCCGACGGGCGCAAGTGCTGGGTTCACGAAGGGGTGGGCTTGGGGCATGCGCGACTGGCGATCATCGACCTGACCGCCGAGGCCGACCAACCGTTCATGCATCCCGAAAGCGGTGCGCGGCTCATCTTCAATGGGGAGCTCTACAATTACCGGGAGCTCCGCGCGGAGCTCGAACAGCAGGGACACCGATTCACGACCGCAAGCGATACCGAGGTCGTCCTTCAGGCTGTGCTCCACTGGGGCCCCGCCGCGCTCGATCGGATGCTCGGGATGTGGGCGTTCGCCATCGTCGATCCCGGAAGAAGAGAGTTGTTTCTCTCGCGCGATCGCTTTGGCATCAAGCCGCTCTACTATGCGGTGACTCCGGTGGGGTTGGTGTTCGGCTCGGAAATTCGGGCCCTTCTGGCCAGCGGATTCCTTACTCCTGCGGCGGATCCGGCCCGCGTCGCCGGGTTTCTCGCCTTGGGCGAGGCCGATACCGACGAGGGGACCTTCTTCGCGGGGATCCGCCGGGTTCCAGCCGGAACCTATGCGCGGGTCCCGCTCGACGCGCCGGGCGAGCCGCAATTCACCCCCTACTGGGACGATTCCGCCCTCCGGCTTCTCGCGCCGGCGGAGATCGGGTATGACCAGGCGACGAGAGAATTCCGAGGCCTGCTCGAAAGCGCAGTGGAGTTCCATCTCCGGAGCGACGTGCCCGTCGGGATGTGCCTCTCGGGGGGGCTTGACTCCTCGTCGCTGGTGTCGCTCGCCGCCGGGCAGCTCAGTCGGGATGGGTCGCGCCCATTCACCTTCACGGCAGGGTTCCCCGGACTCCCGTTCGACGAATCGGCCTATGCTACCGCGGTGGCCGAGCGGCACCGGCTTACCCGTGTCTTCGTGCATCCGGATGAGCACGATTTCAACCGAGACATTGATCGGCTGGTCGAGAATCAGGAAGAGCCGTTCGGCTCGCCTGGGGTCTATCTCCAATGGCGACTCTTCGAGCAGATCCGGGCCAGCGGGATCAAGGTGGTGCTCGACGGCCAGGGCGCTGACGAGTACCTCGGGGGCTACAAGACCTTTTTGCTGCCGCTCCTGGTCGATCAGTTGGCCACAGGCAGGATCGGCGCGGCCGCGGGCACCCTACTCGAAGTGGTCCGCCACAAGCGTCCTCCCCGGCTGTCCGCCGGCTATTTACGGGCCATAGCTGGCCGGGCGCTCGGGCGCACCCGCGGGCCAGCGTCAGGGAATTCCGGCGATTGGCTTTCCGAGGGAGCGCGCGCGGCGCTGGCGGATCGCCAGACCGCTGGGCCGGATTTCGGCGCCCCCGGAATCTCCCGGTTCCGCCGGGCGATGCTCGGGTACCTTCTTCGCTGGTCGCTGCCGGCACTGCTCCGCTACGAAGACAAGAACGCCATGGCGTTCGGCGTCGAGGCGCGAGTACCCTACCTCGACCATCGGCTGGTGCTGTTCGCGGCCAGCGTGCCCGACGAATTCCTCGTCAGCGGCGGCGTTACCAAGCGTCTGCTTCGTGACGCCGTGCGCGATATCGTCCCTCCGGTGGTCGTGAATCGCCGCGACAAGCTGGGATTCGCCAGCCCGATCGGCCCGTGGGTTGCAGCGACGATTGTGCCGCGGCTCACCCGCCTGCTCGCTGAGCCATTCGCGAGTGAGTATGTAAACCCGGCGAAGGTGGGCGCGGTCGCGCGGACATTCATGCGGCGCCCGGCAGGGCAGCACCTCGATCTCTGGCGCGCCTATTCAGTGCTGGCCTGGCACGACCAATTCCTGAGTCGATGAGGAAGGAACAAGTCGAAGAACGGTGTCGCCGTACGATCCGAAGCCACTGCAAGAGTGCCACCGGTCGAACAAACACCTGGGCATCCCGTTGGCTCGTAGTCCGCGCGCGAACTGGTGGGCGAGCCCGCCGTGGGAGCTGATCTATCGGACCTGCATCGGGACGCCAGCTGACGGGAGGCTCAATGGAAACCGGAGCGAGTGTCTCCCGCGCGCTGCGATTTGGCTACTTCCAGCAGGTCGTCGCCCTTGGGTCGCTGCTCGGCTTCAATCTTCTGGTGCCGGCGGTAACCGGCTTGGTGACATTCGGCCGCTTCACGGTCGTGCAGGGATATGTCATGCTAGTGGCCGGCGTGTGTGGAGGGGGACTGGACCTTCTCTTGGCGCGTGACATCCGGGATGCAAAGGGACGGGTTCGAAGAAATCTGTTCTGGCGCTCACTCGGGTTACGCATGCTCCTCTCGGCGGGGTTGTCGCTTCTGCTTTTGATCCCTCCATCACCGTTGCCGGAGATCCTGAATCGGAACGCGGTACCGGCCTGGGTGGTCCTCGCGCTGGTCCTGGCTGGGGCCGCCTCATCCCACTGCATCTACGTCATCATCGGTCTGGGGCGAACCCGGACCGCGACGCTTCTTTCCGCGCTTCATGCCGTTCCCTACTTCGGCCTTCCGCTCCTTCTCTGGTGGATGGAGAGAAACGGCGCCAACTCCCTGCTGCGAGGTGTCTTGGCGTCCTACGCGATCATCGTGGTCGTCGAGACCGCTGCCCTGTTTCGTCTGCCGTGGACCGACGAGTGGGATGGTGCGAGGTGGCTCGCGCTCATTCGAGAGGCCGCTCCGCTGAGTGCCAACGCCCTGTTCGACACTGTGCGGACCTGGGGGACAGTGCTGGTGGCCTCCCGCTGGCTCGGTCCCGCTGAATTGGGCATCGGACGGGCGACGTTCAGCATCGCGACGGCACTCGTGTCCGTCATTCCGGTGCCGGTTCATGCCCTGGTGTCGCTCCGCGGTCGGCTCCGCGAGGACCCGTTGACGACGAGCCGGCTGATGGTGGTGCTGCGGCACGCGACCGTGATGGCAGCCTTCGCGGCGAGCGTGGTGGTCCTGCTCTACGCTGCCGTGACCCAACCCGGATCGATCGGGAGCTTTCTACGGTGTGCTCCGGCCGCCATTCTGCTGACCGCCAGCGGACCGGGCAGCCGGCTGGCCCTCGCGTACGCCGTCGCATCACCGGACGGAGTTTCTGTCCGCCTCCTGGGGTACGCCGTCGCCGGCGTCGTCGTGACCGGGTTCCTCAGCGCCTGGATCGGAGCCCCGGGAGTCTTGATCGGGGGCGCGGTGGCTTCAGCCCTCCTGGTGTCGTGGCTGCCCCGGCCGACACTTCGCGAGGTCATGCCGGTGAGCTCCGTGCTGGTCGTGTCGTCCGGGGCAGGCGCGCTCTGGCTGGCGGCCGGACTTACGGGAAGCTGGGTGCTGGGGCTCGCGCTATCGGTTTTCCTGCTCGGCGTGTCTGCCTTGACTAGCGTCGCGGCGGCCAGGAAAAAGTACAGGCGCGGTTGAGGCATGCTCTTCAGCCGGAGTGGCCCGTTGGCCCACGCCGCGGCTGACGAAGCCGACCCGATCGCTGTTATATTCAACGCCTCGCAATCAGAGGACCTAGCGCCAGCGCCCACCACATGTCACCTCGGGGGTCGGGGCTGCCGCGAAGGTCCGGTTTCAATCCATCCGCTTCACGGAGAAGCCTACGCGACGATGACACAGCCGACGAGGGTCGTGGTTACAGGGGCCGGTGGCTTCATCGGCCACCATTTGGTGACATTCCTCAAGGGGCAGGGTCATTGGGTGCGGGGCGTGGATCTCAAGTACCCCGAGTACGCCCCCACGGCGGCCGATGAATTCGAGATCCTGGATTTGCGGCGGTGGGACAATTGTCTGCAAGCAACGCGGGATGTGAAAGAGGTCTACGCGCTGGCCGCGGACATGGGGGGCATGGGTTTCATTTCCCAGAATCATGGCCAAATCCTCCACAACAACCTGCTCATCAACCTGCACACGCTGGAGGCGTCGCGGGTGAATAGCGCTCGGCGATACTTCTTTACATCCTCGGCCTGTATCTACCCCGAGTACCGGCAGATGGAAGCAAACGTCACACCCTTGAAGGAAGAGGATGCATACCCGGCTCAGCCCCAGGATGCCTACGGCTGGGAAAAACTGGTGGCTGAACGACTCTGCCAGTATGTGGGTGAGGAGCATGATATTGCCATTCGGACCGTTCGGTTCCACAACATCTTCGGTCCGCAGGGAACCTGGGATGGAGGTCGGGAGAAAGCTCCGGCGGCACTCTGCCGAAAGGTCGCAATCGCCAAACTGACAGGAGATCCAACGGTCGAGATCTGGGGCGATGGCGAGCAGACCCGCTCGTTTTGTTTCATCGACGACTCGGTGACGGGCATTTACAAATTGATGCGGTCGGACTACAGTGAGCCGCTCAATATGGGGCAGGATCGTCTCGTCACCGTCAACCAACTGGCGGACATCGTCGCCGACGTCGCCGGGGTCAAAATCACCAAGAAGCACGTGCCTGGTCCGGAAGGGGTCAGAGGCCGCAATTCCGACAATACCCGCTTGAAACAAGTGCTGGGTTGGGAGCCGAAGATTTCGTTGGAGGAAGGTGTGGCTCGCACCTATGTCTGGATTGAGGAGCAGGTGAGGTCGAGAATTGGCGCGGCCACGCAGACATGAGCGCGACCTATTCGATCGTCGGATTGGGGAAACTGGGTGCCAGCATGGCCGCCGCAATTGCCGGCCGCGGATTCAAGGTGATCGGCGTGGATGTGAACCAGCGCTCCGTGGACCTTGTCAATGCCGGCCGCGCGCCGGTCCAGGAAACCGATTTGGACGCGACGATCGCCGCCCATCGGCAGAATATACGCGCCACCATCAGTCACCGTGATGCCATCCTGAACTCGGCTGTGACGTTCGTCATCGTGCCGACGCCGAGTGATGAGCGCGGCGCCTTCTCCCTGCAGTATGCGGCGTGGGCCTTCCGCGAGATCGGCCGGGCGCTCGCCGACAAGGAGGGCTATCACAATGTGGTGCTGACGAGCACCGTGCTGCCTGGCGCGACGCGATATGGGCTGTTGCCCATTCTGGAACGGGAATCCGGCAAGGTATGCGGGCGGGACTTCGGCCTGTGCTACAGTCCTGAGTTCATTGCCCTCGGAAGCGTCATCCAGGATTTTCTGAATCCGGATTTTACGCTCATAGGTGAATCGGATGACCGCGCCGGCAGTCAGCTCGAAGCGTGCTACGCGCAAATCATGGAAAACAATCCGCCCTGTCAGCGCATGAGCCTGGAGAACGCCGAGTTGACCAAGATCTCGGTCAACTCGTTTATCACGACGAAAATTACCTTTGCCAACACGCTCGCCGATCTGTGTGAACGCATTCCCGGCGGTGATGTCGATGTCGTGACCAGAGCACTGGGCCTCGACCGGCGCATCGGTGGCAGGTATCTCACCGGCGCCCTTGGTTACGGGGGACCCTGCTTTCCGCGCGACAACCTGGCGTTGAGTTACACCGCCGGCGTGCTCGGGACTAAGGCGGACATGGCGGAGATAACCGATGGTATCAACCGCTCCTTGCCGGACAGAATGATTGCGCGCTTGCGTCGGGTCCTCAGCCCGGGGATGACGGTCGCCGTCCTCGGACTGGCGTACAAGCCTCTGTCACACGTCACCGAGGAATCCCAGGGGATCTGTCTCGCCAAGACCCTTTCGAAAGCCGGATTCCGGGTGATCGGCTACGACCCGCTCGCGAATGAGCTGGCCCGGGGCGAGCTGCGCGACCATGCGGTAGTCCTCGAATCCATCGCGGAATGCCTGGCTCAGGCGGACGTCGTCCTGGTCACGACACCCGATCCGGCGTTCAAGGCGCTGACGTCGGCGGCGTTTCTCGCCGGGAAGGCGCGAGTAACAGTCGTGGATATCTGGCGCATCCTACCGAAGGACTTGGCCGACGACCCCCGGATCCGGTATACCTCCATTGGCCGAAGCGATGAGGAGGAAGCGAACGCCCGCCGCCTGGCGGAGCTCTGGGGAAGCACCAGCTTGTTGGCAGCCCGATGACGTTGCGTCTTGCTCTCGCCCAGATCAATCCGACCGTTGGCGACCTGGAGGGCAACCGCCACACAATTACCGCATATCTCGACAGGGCGCGCCAGCTGGAGGCCGATATTGTCGTCTTCCCCGAAATGGCCATCACCGGATATCCCCCCGAAGATCTGTTGCTGAAGCCCGACTTTGTGAATGCGGCGCTGGCCAGCCTGGAAATGGTCCTGCCAGCGACCCGGCAACTGACGGCGATTGTTGGCACCCTTCAGCGTGACGGCGATCTCTACAATGCCGCTGCCATCCTTCACGACGGCGCCCTGGCGGGAGTGTGTCGGAAGCAGCTCCTGCCCAACTACGGCGTTTTCGATGAGCAGCGCTACTTCAAAGCCGGTCAGACCCTTCAAGTATTTCGGCGTGGCGACGTCACGATAGGCATCAGTATCTGCGAGGACATCTGGTACCGGGATGGGCCCCCGTCGGCACAGGCTTGCCTGGGACGCGCGGAGCTGCTGATCAACATCTCCGCCTCGCCCTATCACATGGACAAAGGCAGTGAACGGCAGCGAATGCTCGCCGCGCGCGCCACGGAGAATGTGGCATTTATCGCCTACTGCAACATGGTCGGCGGTCAGGATGAGATTGTGTTCGACGGCCAGAGCATGGTGTGCGGACCGAGCGGGGAGCTGGTCGGCAGAGCCCCACAATTCGAGGAGTCCTTGCTCGTCATCGATATCGAAGCCGGGGAGGCCGGTCGTCTCAGCGGGCGAGAGACGGCGCGGCGGAGGGTCCAGGGCAGCCATGAGGCGGCGGTTCAGGTCGTCGAGCTGTCCGAGATTCCCGCTGCCCGAGGAAGAAGGCCGCTGCGAACTCCGGCACTGACGGAGCCCGTCGAACGAATTGCCGAAGTCTACCAGGCCCTGCTCTTGGGAACCCGGGACTACGTGCGCAAGAACGGCTTCGAGAAGGCGGTGCTGGGCTTGTCGGGAGGGGTGGATAGCTCGCTGGTGGCGGTGATCGCGGCCGAGGCACTGGGAGCGGACAACGTCGTTGGAGTGGCACTTCCGACGCGCTTTTCATCCTCACACAGCTTCGAGGACGCCGGCCAGGTGGCCCGCAACCTGGGCATCCGGTTTCTGACGATCCCGGTCGACCCCGCCTTTCAGTCCTTCCTGGATATTCTCGGGCCGACCTTCGCCGGAAGGCAGCCGGACGTCACGGAAGAGAACATCCAGTCGCGAGTTCGGGGAATCGTCCTGATGGCGCTATCCAACAAATTCGGCTGGCTGGTTCTCACGACTGGCAACAAGAGCGAGGTGGGTGTGGGCTACTCCACCTTGTACGGCGATAGCGCGGGTGGATTTGCCGTGATCAAGGACGTGTCGAAGACCCTGGTCTACGAGCTCGTCCGTTATCTCAATCAGCGGGCCGGAGCGGACCTAGTTCCGGGGCGAGTCCTGGAAAAGGCACCGTCAGCGGAATTGCGCCCGGATCAGAAGGATTCGGACTCCCTGCCTGATTACAGCGTGCTGGATCCCATTCTACATGCCTATGTGGAGGAGAGCGCGGGAGCGGCCGAAATCGTGCGGCGAGGGCTCGAGGAGACCGCGGTTCGTCGAGTCATAGAACTGGTGGATCGGAATGAGTATAAGCGGCGCCAGAGCCCACCTGGCGTAAAAATCACACCCCGGGCGTTCGGCAAGGACTGGCGGCTGCCGATCACCAACCAGTATCGCGGGTAGTCGTGCCACGAATTCTCATGCTTTCGCTCGTGTTTCATCCGGACACGGTGTCGACGGCGACAACGATGACCGAGTTGGCGCAGGGCTGGAGTGAGATGGGGCACGATGTCACTGTGTTGACATCGATGCCCCATTACAATCCCTCCCCGGAGGTGCTACAGAACCCAACCTACCGTGCGCGATGGCTTAGGTTCTATTCGGATTCTCGAGAGAATGGCATTCGGGTACTGCGCGTCCGCATGCCCCGAAAGGGCCAGCGTATCTGGCTGCGCGCGCTGGACTACCTCTGGTTTCAGATCGTCACGATGATCGTGGCAATCGCCGAACTGTCTCGCCAGGATGTCGTGTTCGTGCCTTCCCCACCGATCACGTTGGGTCTCAACGGTTACCTCCTGTCCAGGATGTTGAGGGCGGTATTGATCTATGACGTGCGCGAGCTGTGGCCCGACGCGCCGGTGCGAATGGGCCTGCTCCGCAACCGGTTCCTCATCTGGATGATCTACTCGGTTGAGCATTTCGTCTATCGCAAGGCCGCAGCGATCACGTCGATAGCGCGGAGTTTCAGGGACAATCTGATCAGGAGAGGCGTCCCGAGGGAGAAGGTATTCGTAACGCCCCTCTTCGTGGACATCGACTGGCTCGGCCCTCGACCCAAGGCCAATGCGTTTGCCCGCAAGCACGGCTTGGAGGGAAAGTTCGTCGTCCTCTATGCCGGCAACATCGGGCTCACTCAGGGGCTGGAGATCCTGGTCGACGTGGGTCGTGCCCTGCAGGAGGATCGGGGTGCCGTCATTCTGGTCGTGGGTAATGGAGCAGGACGAGCTCGGTTTGAACAGGCGGTCGAGGAATCGGGGCTGAAAAACTTCATCCTCTTGCCGCTGCAACCGAACCAGGCGGTGCCGGACCTGTATGGCACCGCCGACCTGTGCGTCATGCCGATGCGGTTCGGGTTTTCATACGATACCGTCCCGTCCAAGATCTACACCGCAATGGCTACCGGACGTGCCATCGTGTGCGCGTGCGAGCCCGATACCGAGTCTGCATGGCTCCTCGCGGAGTCGAAGAGTGGGATTCCGGTTGCTCCTGAGTCAACGCCGGAATTGGTGAAGGCGATCCGGAAGCTGCGAGACTCCCCCGAATTGGGCGAGGAGATGGGCCGGAAGGGCCGCGAATGGGTGGTTGCGCATTGCCGCAAGGAGATTGGCATCGCAATCTATGGAAGAGTGATTGACGAGGTGGCCGGGGATGCGGCCGTCCGACCACAATAGCCGCCGGTGGTGGGTGCGTCCGGCACCGGGCAGGGGCTATCTTGCAGTGCCGAGGCACCACGTCCGCGACCATTTCGCGCCCAGGCCACGATGACCCAACCAGGCACGTCAACGACCGAGCAGGACCAGTTCTCCCTGCTCCTCATCGTCGCGGGGCTTCTGCGCCATCGACTCCTCATCGCGGCCCCGGCTCTGCTGCTCGGCCTGGCGGGCGGCGCGATCGCACTGGCTCGACCCCGGGTCTGGGTCTCCGATGCGTCGTTCATCGCCCAGGCCCGCAGCCGAACCCCGGCCCTGTCCGAGGTCGCGGCCCAGTTTGGCGTCAGCGTGCAGGCTGGCGAACCGGGTCAATCGGCGGCATTTTATGCCGACCTGCTTCGCTCGCGGGCGCTGCTCGCCGCGCTGGCAGTCTCCCGGTTTTCCCGAAGCGGTGCCGATTCGGTTCCGCTGATCGATATCCTGGGTATCGGGGGTGAAACCGAGGCGCTTCGGGTCGAGACCGCCACGGCCAAGCTGCGCCGCCGGCTCGACGTCTCAGTGTCCCCCCGTACCGGTGTGGTCTCGCTCGGCCTCAGCGCACCCTCTCCGGCTGTCGCCCAGCAGGCCACGGCGCGGCTCCTTGCCTTGCTCAATGACTTCAACATCTCGACGCTCCGGTCGCAGGCGATCGAGGAGCGGCGTTTCACGGAACAGCGACTCGGCGAGGTGCGGGCGGAGCTTCGCGTGGCGGAAGACCGGCTGGTGGGGTTCATCCAGAACAATCGAGACATCCGCAGCTCCCCGCGACTGCTGGTGGAGCAGGAACGGCTCCTCCGGGAAGTGGGACTCCGCCAGCAGGTCGTGCAGCAGCTCGCCCAGGCCGCCGAGCAAGCCAAGATCGATGCCGTTCGTGACACGCCCGTGATTACCGTTATTCAGCGCCCCATGGTCCCGGCTCGGCCCGCTCCCCACCGGGCCGTGGCGTGGGTTCTGCTCGGCGCGCTCGTGGGCGGTTTCGCGGGTCTGCTCGCGGCGCTCTGGCGCGCGCAATTGGCGCGAGCTCGGTCCGGCAACACCGCTGCCTATATGGAGTATCGCGAGGCCCTCGGCGGGCGGACGTTCAGCGAATGGTTGCGGAGCAGGCTTCCCGGGTGAGCCTGCTCGTGGCAATGCTCGCCGTCCCGCTCGGCGCCCAGGCCTCTCCCTCCCTGCCCTCGACGATCTCCGCCTTCCGCTCATCGAGCACCTGATCATTCGCGGAGCGCTCGCCGATCGGTCTCCGATGGTGCGCCCCTTTCTGCGCGGCGAGGTCAGGACGGTGCTGGCCGCGGCGTCGGCCGATTCCAACAGATCGAGTGGCCGCCTAGTCGCAGCGCTCCGGCGCGCGTTTGCCCAGAAGACTCCGTGCTCGGGGAGACCTGGTGGTCGGTCGCCGCACGCGGGGGCGGGCAGGCGCTCACCAGGGCGCCGCGAGGCCTGCTCCACCCGTCGGAGGCAAGGCCATCTGTGCCGAGTCACCCGCGCCGACCATGTCACGGGCCGCATTCGGACCCGGTGCTACGGGCGTCTTACAGCTACTTACGGAATCTCCGTGCGCGACCCGATCCGCTGAGCTCCGGTCTTGGTGGGGCTAGCGTCTCGCGACCACGATGATCGCGACGGTGCTGGCGAGGATCTGCACGATCGCGCTCAGCACCCCGAGGACGTTCTTCTTGTCCGCCGGATCGCGGAAGGGAACGATGACCGTGGCGCCCGGCTCCGGCCGCGGCTCGCCATCCGGGAGTAGAAACCGCCGCTTCACACTCTCGACCTTGCCATTCGCCTGCCTCACGAAGGCGCGGCCGCGGTCGGCAAGGCGGGTGTAACCGCCCGAGGCCCCGACGTAGTAGTCGACGTCCTTGCCGGGGACGAAGGCGACCGATATCGGGGAATTCACTGCGCCCTCGACCCGAACGACCGGATTGAACTCGGGGACGATGATCGAGTCCCCGGCCACTAGGATGAGGTTGTCGCGATGCTTCGGATCCCGGAGCGCGGCCCGAAGATCGACCCCGATTTGCCCGCGCCGCTCCGCCCTTCGCCAGAACTCGACCCCGTTGGGGTAGGCTTCCCGGGTGAGCCCGCCGGCCCGCTCCACCAGGTCCGTGAGCCGTTCGGTGCGGTAACGCAAAGAATAGGTGCCTGGATATTTCACCTGCCCGGTGATGCGCACCGTCCGTTGCAGCTCCCAGTCGGGCTGGCGGAGAATCAGAATGTTGTCGTATGGCAACAACATCACCTCAGGGCTGCCAGCCGCCTGTGCGGCCAGGCCGGGCGGTCCGAGATACTCCCCGCTCGGGCTTCGGTCGAAGAGATAGGTCGAGTCCAGCGTGATCCGGATGGTTCGGGCCAGGGTCCCGCTGGAACGGTCCTCCGGCATCCGCGCGATTTCCGCCTCCGTAAGGAGCGCGTCCTCGGTAACGCCATCCGCGAGCAGGATGGCGTCGCGCAGCGTCATGCCGGCGCGGAAGGGGAGGGATGCGGGCCGCTTCACGGCTCCGGTGATCGCAACCCAGCGGAATGGCCGGAAGCTGGTGCGCGAAAAGACCTGGATCTCGTCATCCTCCTCGAGGGGCAGATCAACCTTCAGCGCGCCCAGCGAGTCCGCAAAGCCACTCCGGAGCTGGATGCGGGTGGAGTCGGGCCGAAGCCGCGAAATGAGAATTTGGTCCAGGTAGACGTCCGGCTTGGGTCCGCCCGCCAGCCTGATCGCATCGCTCAGGCGCATACCCCGCACATAGCCTACTGATCCCGCATTCCAGACGTTGCCAAGCACCATGATCTGGTTGCGGCGCCGCTCGGCAACCTCGAAGACCTTGACGTCATCGCCGGCTTCGATCGGAAAAGTGGGTGCCTGACCGTCCGCGAACTGCTCGGGGCTGAGGTCGATCACCACACGGTCTCGTCCGCCCGCCTGCCGCTGGGCCGGAGGCAAGATGCGGTCGATCTGCACCCTGCGCCGGAGCGCGCTGGCATCGAACCCGCCCGCGATCACCAGTAGGTCGCGGAGCGTCCCGCCCGCCGTGATCTCGTATTCCCCCGGGCGCAAGACCTTGCCACGCACCTTGACCAGAGGGCCGTGCACTGGCACGAAGACCACGTCGTTGGTTTCGAGGCGGATATCCGCGCCGTTGTCACCCCGAAGCAGGTAGTCGTACAGGTCGAGCGAATCGACGAGCCGCCCGCCTCGCCGCACCTGGACTCGGCGGAAGGAACCCTTGTCCGATGGTCCGCCTGCGGCATAGAGCGCGGTGAGAACGGTCCCCGCCGCCGAGATCTGATAGGAACCGGGCCGCGCCACGTCGCCCACGACGAAGACCTGGTTCACCCGAAGGCGGGTGACGGTCACCTGGAACTGCGTGGTCGCTCCCCGACCCGGCCGGACGCTGCTGTACACCCGGCCGAGCCGCGAGTACAGGAGCGACTCGAGCTGCGCCATCGTGAGGCCCGCGACAGAGAGCTGCCCCACCTGAGGGATGACAATGAGTCCCTCTCGGCTCACTTCGAGCGCGTGCGCCAGCTCGACTTCCCCGGTGAGAATCAGTGTGAGATGGTCTCCGGGACCGAGCCGGTAGTTCGCGTCCACCGGGCCGGCCAGCGAAGGCTGGAACAGCGAGCTTCCCCGAACGAACACAGTGGCTCCGAAACGGGGCAGGCTGTCCGACGAGGCCGGGGCGATCAGCGTCGTGTCCGTTGCCGGTTCCGCCGGCGGCAGACCGAGCGCTTGGCTTGCGGCGACGGTCAGGCTGTCGGGCTGCGGGAGCACGACGCCGATGGGCGGGGGGTTCAGGTATTGATCGAGGAGCCCGGCCGGGTAACCCAAAGTGGTGAGCCGGGTGCGGATTTGCTCGGGGGTGAGGCCGGAGGACTGGATCCGGGCTCGGAGTGTGGCCGCGAGGTCGGGACGCTGTTCGAGAAGCCTTCGGACCTGCTCCGGAGTTGGGGTCTGAGCCGCCCGGGCCTCGGGCACCGCACTGAGGATGGCGCTGATCAGAAGAAGCGATCGCACGGGAGCGCGCATTATCGGGCCTCGGTCAAGTGTGCTTCGTGACTCGTGTGGCGGGCCAGAATCTGGCCCCAGAAGGCAAGGGTCCGCTGGGCAACGGCGGAATCGACATATTCCTCCAGCACGCGCTGCCGGGCCCGCTGCCCCAGAGCGCGGAGCCGTTCGGGCTCGGCCATCAGTTCCTGGAGCGCCAGCGTCAGGGACTCGGCGTCGTCCACCACGATACCGGCGTCTCCGACAATCTCGGGCAGCGCGCCGGCCCTGGTGACGATCGGCACCACGCCGCGTACCATCGCGTCGAGCAGGACCGGGGAGCTCCGCTCGACCCAGGTCGCGGTATCCCGCGACGGCATCACCAGGCAGTCGAGGTCGTTCCAGAGCGGATCGAGCTCGCTTCGGGGAATGCCGCCCAGCCACCGGATGCGGGACGCCAGTCCCAGCCGCTGGGCCAGTGCCTCGAGGGGCTCCTGCTCCGGCCCGGTGCCGACCACCGTGATGTTCCAAGGCCCCAGGAGCTGCCCGCAGGCCCGCAGCAGCGTCTCGGCCCCGCGCTCCGGCACCAGTCGTCCGACGAAGCCGATGCCGAGGCATCGACGGTTTGAGTCCCGCGGGACCTGCGGGGTGGCCGACATACCGGTCTGCGGGAGCACGGCGGTCACGGCCCCCGAGGCATGTTCGCGGAGCAGCGCGAGCGCGAGGCGATTGCCCCCGATCACTCCGGCGGCGTGCCGCACCACGGAGCGATAGCGGCGCTGCTCCATGAATCCGCGCCGGCGCGCGAGGCTCTCCCAGCTGAACAACACGTACGGGATCCGCATGCGGCGGGCGGCGGCGGCGGTGGCCGCGGCGACCGGTGCGCCGGGCGCCTCCTCGACCTGGATCAAATCGGGATGAAAATCGGAGATCACCTTGCGGAGCGCCCCGCTGTTCCACTTCAGCATCCCGGGGACCTCGGGGTCGCCCGAGACCGGTACCGGCGTCAGGCGAACGCCGCTATCGAGGTCCGCGGCACCGCCGGGCAGCGCGGCCATCAGGTCGACACCCAGCCCGGCGAGGGCGCGGAGTTTTCCGCGATGCTCGGGGTCGGAATAGAAATGGGAGACGATGAGGGCCCGCACGGAGGGAATCTTAACCGACCCGCGAGGTGAAATCAGCCTCGCCGCCGGCTGCGAATGCCGGGGAGCGGTGATAGGTTAAAGGCGATTCGGGCCCTTAGCTCAGGCTGGTTAGAGCAGCGGACTCATAATCCGTCGGTCGCTGGTTCAAATCCAGCAGGGCCCATCCCGGCAGGAACCATGTATACAGAATCCCTGATCGTCGGAAGCCTCCTGCTGGGTGCGGGAGGCGCCGCCCGGGCCGTCGCCCAGATCCCTCATGACAAGCCGGAGGTGGGGCTCAATGGCCTTCCCTTTGACCGCCCGGCGTTCATAGGCACCGTGAGGATAGCCAATCAGTTCGCCGATCCCGGCACGGTGGTCGACGTGGTGATCTTTCGCAACGGCCACGACCCGATTGTCTGTGGCCACGCCATCGTCTCCCAATCTCCGGACTCCGGTCCCGGCTATGTCGCGCCGCTCGAGCCGAGGCCGCGCTGCCTCAACCCGGACAACCGGTACTTCTTCTACGTGAACGGCGTGCTCGCGCCCGAGAAATCCGGCTCCCGCTTCCCGGGAGCAAGCATACCTATGTGAACCTGAGTGTTCCCAGTCTGGCGTTCAAGACCTCACCCGAGCAGCTCGGGGTCAGGCTGGTCTGGTTCTACGGGAGGGTGCGGGACAGGTTGGGCCGCCCGCCGCCGGACAGCACTCCGGTGACGGCCGAGCCGACGACCGGGACCTGCAAAGGGCAGGGGTAGACCGAAGACCTCTACTGGGTCCCCAAGACCCCGCAGTCCAAGACGGTCGGCCTGCTGGGATGGTACTTCATCCCGGTCGAGATCACCGCTGATTGCGTGGACCGCCACATGGAGTTCAGGCTGTACGCCGGCCCGAAGATGGGCCCCGGGAAGCCGTCCGGGTTCGACACGCCCCCCTATGGTGCGTTCAAGAACGTGGACCTCGTGATGCCCGACACGGCCAAGAAAGGGAACTAGAACCTCGCGTCGAACAACCGCAGCCGTGCCCCTCGCACGACACGGGCCTTCCCGGCGCGATCCACGAACTCGAACGTCGCCGGTTCCGGGATCGCGAGCTGAAGCCGCGGACCGTCCTTCCATTGGACCAGGGCGTTCGCCGGGCCAAACCCCTCTTGCCCGCTGTCCAGATCGCTCTGATGCTTGGTGGCCAGGGTACCGATCAGGAGGCCCAGTGCCGAGGTAGCCGCCGGCACGGCAAGGGTCACCTTGTCGTCGTGCGGATTGGCGATCAGATCGAGGCCGAAGCCGGCCAGCCCGCCGGCCAGTCCCGCGGCGGTGATCAGCCGGACCCGGGAGGATGTCGGCTGCCATTGCTTTGCCGCCGGAATGGACGCGAGCAGCGCTGCATCCCCCACCACAAGCATCGACGCCCACAGCGCGTCCCCGTGGAGACCCGCCGCCCTTCCCACCGAGAGACCAAACCAGGTGCCCCAGAACGCGGTGTTCGAAATCATGGTCGCGGTGCCGGGACGGATCTCCTTGGCGCTGGCGAGGGCCCAGCCGACGCTGAGGCCGGCGACGCCGCCCAGGGAGATTGCGGCCCAGGGGGCCGTGTCGGAGTTGTTGGTATAGCAGAAGCCCTGCTGGCAGGTCTCCTGGTCCCCGATGCCGAACGCCTGCTGGATCCCGAGTCCCTGCCAGGTGCCCCAGGCGGTGACGAAGCTCGCGATGCCGGCCTGACCGGCTGAACGGAAATGCGCGCGGGCGAAGGCTCGCGAGACGAAGAATCCCACGGGCGCCCCCACCAGGAGTCCCGCGCCGTACGCGGCGCCATCATTGGCGCTGAACGCGGCTGGTATCGCAGTCCCCAGAAAGCCGCCGTAGGCAGTGTTGAAGGTGACGAAACCGGTACGGCCGTTCCCGATCGGACCCGAACCGGGCAAGGCACGCAGCAGGGAATCGGCCGCGCGGGCCGCGGGGGTGGCGCCGTAGCGGGCCCGGAGATAGCGGAGCAGCTCCCGGGCGGCGTCGGGCCGGCCGTCCCGCTGGAGGTCCCGGGCCACCTGGAGCACGACGGAGGCGGTATCGGCTGGGGTCTGGGCCGGTGCGCTGCGCACCACACCGGCCAGCAGGACGAGAGGGAGGGTTCTGAGGATCATCAGGGCTAGGGTGCCCTGCTTCACTTCCGGTTTTTCCGCCATATGACCCGTCCTATGGGATGCCAATATGACGGTGATGTCCGGCGCCAGGTTTCACAATTAGGAGGAGGCCGGAGGGTTTCAACGTTCCACGCCGCCGGAAAACCCTGGATGGTGCATGGGCGATGAGGGGCTCGAACCCCCGACCTCGCGCATGTGAGGCGCGCGCTCTAACCAGCTGAGCTAATCGCCCGATGTTTCGGGAGGGGGAAAGTACTAGATCACTCCGCCCCGCCGCAACCGGCCCAGCGCGTCGTGGGTCTCCTCGTGGACCGCCAGCACCTCGGCGGGGGCCACCGTCGCCACGCCCGATTTGGCCACCTCGAGACCGGCGGCGTAGTTGGCCAGGTGCGCCGCCTCGCGCATCGTGGCGCCGGCCGCCAGCGCCGTGGCGACCCAGGCGGTGACGGTGTCTCCCGCGCCGGATACGTCGAACACTTCTCGCGCCAGGCTCGCGATGTGGGTGATGGCCTGATCCTTGGTGACCAGCACCATCCCATCCGGGCCCAGCGTCAGCAGCAGGTTGTCGACGCCGAGCTTGGCCACCGCCTGCTGCAGCGCGTCCTGGCCTGAGATATCGAGGGTGGCGCCCATCGCGGCCTCGAGCTCGCGCCGGTTCGGCTTGAACACGGTGGCTCCGCCGAAACTGAAAAAGTTCCGGAACTTGGGGTCCACCACCACCGGAATCCCCCGGCGCCTGGCGGCGCTCATGGCCGCGGTGATGAGCGCCTCGGTGAGCGTCCCCTTGTTGTAGTCCTCGAAGACCAAGGCGTCCGCATCCACCAGCGCGGCCACCGCGGTCGAGATGAGCCGCTCCTGGTCCTGTCCTTCGACCGGGGCGTCCACCTCCTCGTCGATCCGGACCACCTGCTGGCTGCGCGCCAGGACCCGGGTCTTGGTGGTGGTGGGACGCCCCGAGATGCTCACGAGATGGCGGTCGTCGAGCCGGGACGCGGCCAGCTCGGCCCGAATCGCGCCGGCGTGATTGTCGTCTCCGACCGCGCCCACCAGCCGGCAGGAGGCTCCGATGGCCGCGACGTTCGCCGCCACGTTGGCCGCGCCGCCGAGCGCGCTGCGGGTTTCCCGGATTGCCACCACCGGCACCGGCGCCTCGGGCGAGAGCCGTTCGGTGTCGCCGATGAGGTAGCGGTCCAGCATCACGTCGCCGATCACGACGATGCGCCGGCTCTTCATCCGCTCCAGCAGCTGAATTAGCCGGTCCCGCAGGATCGGCGGCGGCTGCGGTGTGGGTCTCATTGGCCCGCCTTCCACAGGGTGAACCCGAACATGGCCGTAACCCGGCCCTCCAGCGTGGTGCGGCTTCGGCCCGCGACGTGGTCCGCGTTGCGGGTGTGACGGAGGCCGCCCTCACCGGAGATCTGCAGGCGACGGTAGCCCCCAGAGAGCCCCACGCCGGCCCAGAAGGAGTTAGCCGTCACCCCGATGAACCGGGCCGGGACCGAATCCGCCTCCGCAAAGGTAGGGAAGGGAGACTGAATCCGCCCCTCTCCCTGCCGGAGCAGCGCGAGCTTCGGCGTCACCAGCCAGGTGTTCCGCACCGGCAAACCGAGGGAGAGGTCCAGGATCTCGTTGTCGGGAAAGAGCCGCCCGATCCCGATGCCCTGATCCACGAAACTCTCCTCGGGATTCAGGGTCCGGAAGGCCAGGCTGGAGGCGGTGGCGTATCCGGCCCGCCAGGAGGCGTTGCGCCCCAGGGCGCCGCTGCCGGTTATCGAGCCGGCCCAGCGCTGCGGATAGGGGTTGTTGGCGTCGAAGTTCCAGTCGTCGATGGCAAGCTGGGCCTCGAGTCGGAACCTCGGCGATGGCCGCCAGGATATGTCCCCACCCACCATTTCGTTCCGGTGGAACTTCGAGGCCACCAGGGCCGGGATCACCAGGAGCGGCGCGATAGCACGGGTGGAGCCGTCGAGCGCTCCCGCCGGGCCGGCGATGAGACCGACCTCCCACGCCGCGAGCGTGAGGTCCCGATTCACCCGGGCCGAGAGGCGGTGGGCGACGAAATACCGCTCGATGGGTGTTCCGGTTCCATCGTGGCCGTTCCGGAGCCGGGTGGCAATGCTCGAGAAACGGATCGCGCCCCGGCCCAGCGTGAGCCCGATGTCGGGACGGGGGTAGGCACCGTCACTCAGGGGTACCCCGGGAATCCCGGCCGGACCCCAATTCCGGGCCATCTGTCCCAGGTGAACCGATCCCCAGCGCGCCTGGAACTCGAGGTAGAAATCGACGATCCGGACGTTCTTCTCATGGAGGAAGGGCCACGATGACCGGGAAGCGATGTAGTCGGGATCATCCGGAAGCCGGGTCTCCAGCGACGAGCGTCCAGCGAACGCGAGGTGTCCCCCGGCGACCTCCGACTGGATTTCGGAGTAGACGCCCGAGCTTCCCTTGCCGCCGTCCTGGAGCAGGTCTCTGCGACCCTGGGAGTAGCCTCCTCCTCCCAGCTTCCCCGTGAACCGGGCCCACCGGCCGTGCCTGCCCGGGGCGAGGTCCAGGGCGAGACGCCTCGCCACCGGGCTCTCCGAAGCGGCCAGCGCCGCGACGATGTCGCTCTTCCGGAACGGCCGTTCCAACGGCGAGGGGTCTCGCACGTCGCCCCTTGCAATGAGGTGCTCGATCAACGGCATCCGCGGATCATCGGTGGGCAGATACGGCGAGGCCTGGGCCCGCAATCGCGCCGGCGCGGCGAGTGCCAGGCACAACAGCCACGCACGTGGACCTGGGAGAAGAGGCATGTTTCGGAAAGGTAATGCTTGGGGCCGGGGCCGCGCCGCTATCTTTAGGCCCCATGCACTCTCCCGAGCTTCGTGTCGAAGCCACCCGCGGCGACCTGGTCGAGTCGGTGCACCCGGTCGCCGTCGCGGTGGTGGATGCCGCGGGCCGGCTGCGCGCCGCCGCGGGCGACCCCACCCTGGAGATGTGGTGGCGATCGGCCGCCAAACCGTTCCAGTCGCTGCCGCTGGTTCTGGACCGGGTCGCGGAGCGGTTCGGCCTGGAGGACCAGGAGCTGGCCCTGGCCTGCGGATCGAACTCCAGCGAGCCCGGGCACGTCGCCGCCGCCGGGGCGTTCATGCAGAAGGTGGGAGTCACCGAGGCGCAGCTTTCCTGCGGGCTGCACGTGCCGCTGTCGCCCGAGGTGGCGCACGCGGTGGCCTGCGGTTCGGCAACGATGACCCCGGCCTGGAGCAACTGTTCCGGGAAGCACATCGGGATGCTGGCCCTGGCGCGGCACCATGGCTGGCCGCTCTCCGGCTACCAAGCCGCCGGCCACCCGGTGCAGCAGCGGATCCTGGTCGAGATCTCCCGATGGACCGGCGTCGCCCGCGGAGACATTCGGCTCGCGGTCGATGGTTGTACGGCGGCGTGCTTCGGTCTGCCGCTTGCGGCAATGGCCCGAGCCTACGCCCAGCTGGGCGCCTCGAGCGACGCGGGGCTCCGGCGCATCGCCGGCGGGATGATGCGGTATCCGTTCATGGTCGCGGGGACCGGCCGGCTCTGCACCGATCTCATGCACTCCCTGCCGGGACGGATCGTGGCCAAGGTCGGCGCGGACGGGATCTACAGCGCGGCGATCCCGGAGCTTGGCCTCGGGGTCGCGCTGAAGGTCACCGATGGAGACATGCGCTCCTGCGCGCTGGCGCTGCTCGCAGTGCTGGGCCAGGTCTTCGAGCGGATGGCGCCGGGCGGAACGCTGGGAGTGCCGGAATCGGTGGTGGCAAAGCACGGCCCCCAGGCGATTCGTAACACCCGAAATGTCGTCACCGGTGAGCTCCGGGTCGCGGGCGCCTTGCGGTTCTTGGATGGGTGAGGCGTTCCCGTGGTTGCCCGCATGACGCAGCCGGGTGCGAGCTTGGACCACCTGGACCGGCAAACCCGGGCGCTGGTCATGCTCGCCGCGGCCATCGCCGCCGGGCGTGAGCCGCTCGTCGAGGCGGAGTGCCGGGCCTGCCTCTCCGCGTCGGTGCCGCCGCTCTGGGTGGACGAGCTGCTGCTGCAATCGCTTCTCATGGTGGGCTGGCCCCGGATGTTCGTGGCCGCCGCCATCTGGCGGCGCATCGGGCCGGTCGAGCCGGCGCCCGCCGAGGATGGCACCGATTATTCACGTGCCGCCGAATGGCAGGCGCGGGGAGAATCGCTCTGTCGCACCGTGTACGGGGCCAACTACGAGCGGCTCCGGAGCAATGTCCGCGTACTCCATCCGGCGCTCGAGGCCTGGATGATCACCGAGGGCTACGGGCGCACCCTCGGCCGTTCCGGGCTCGACTTCGCCCGGCGCGAGCTCTGTGTGATGGTGCAGACCGCGGTGCAGGGTGCCGAGCGGCAGCTGCACTCCCATCTGAAGGGGGCACGGCATGCCGGGGCTTCTCCCCGCGCCATCACCGAGTCGCTCGAGGCGGTACGCCCGATGCTGGGCGCTGCGGAGGCAAAGCTGGCGGAATCTCTCTGGGATCGGATACGCGAATGAGCTTCATCGATCGGGCCGTTGTGCGACTGATCGCCGGCGTCGGCGGCTCGGGGGCCAGCTCTTTCGCGCGGTACAAGTACGTGCCCAAGGGCGGCCCGGATGGCGGAGACGGGGGCCACGGCGGCTCGATCTATCTCAAGGGAGATGCGAACCTCTCCACGCTGCTGGACTACCGGTACCGTCCGGAGTGGAAGGCGGAGCGTGGCCAGCACGGCAAGGGCAAGACCATGACCGGTCCGTCGGGGAACGACCTCTACCTGCCGGTACCACCCGGCACCGAGGTTCGGGACGCCACCAGCGGAGATCTGGTCGGAGAAGTGCTCTACGCCGGGCAGGAGCTCCTGGTGGCCAAGGGTGGCCGGGGCGGGCGGGGCAATGCTCGGTTCACCACGCCTACCCACCAGGCACCGCGAGAGTGGGAGCCGGGTGAGGAAGGGGAAGACCGCCAGATCGAGCTGGTCCTGAAGCTCATCGCGGATGTCGGACTCCTGGGAGAGCCGAACGCTGGCAAGAGCAGCCTGCTGGCGGTCGTCTCGGCCGCCCGGCCCAAAGTGGCCGCCTATCCATTCACCACCCTGGAGCCGAACCTCGGTGTGGTAGGCATGAGCGATTCGCGCACCTTTGTCGTGGCGGACATTCCCGGCATCATCGAAGGCGCCCACGAAGGCAAGGGTCTCGGTCTCAAGTTCCTGCAGCACGTGGAGCGTACCCGGGTGCTGGCCTACCTGGTTCCCCTCGACAGCGAAGATCCGCAGGGGGTCTACCGGAGGCTTCGCAAGGAGGTCGGCTCCTACAGTCCGCTGCTGTACGACAAGCCCCACATCGTCGTGCTGTCCAAGCGGGATCTCCTTCCCGCGGAAGACCCTCTCCCGGTCCTCGACGCGCCCAGCGCCTCGGCCACGGTGGCGGTCTCGAGCGCGGCGCGGATCGGCCTCGACGTGCTCAAGTCCACCCTCTGGGACATGGTGACGGCTGCCCGCGCCAAGGACCAGGTGGCGGTCGATGAATTCGCGGAGGAGGGGCATGACGGCGGGGAATGATCCGGAGCGCGAGGCGTACGTCACCCTCGCGATGGTGCCCGAGATCGGAGCGGCGCGGCTCAGGACCCTCCTCGACAAGTTTGGAACCGCCAATGGCGCCCTCGCGGCGCCGTTCGAGTCTTTGCGTACCTCGCCGGGAATGAATCGCGCCGCCGCCACCGCCATCACCCTCGCGAGCCGGGCCGCGGGGCGTCGGGCCATCGCGGCCCTCGAAGAAATCGGCGGCCACCTGCTGCTCCCTACGGACCCGGGCTTTCCTCCGCTGCTTCGTGAAATCCCCGATCCTCCGACCTGCCTCTTTGCCCAGGGCAGACTCCACGCGCTGGAGCGCCCGGCAGTGGCGGTGGTCGGAAGTCGCGACCACTCCGCCTACGGCGCCGAAGTGTGCCGCGGGGTGGCCAGAGCCGCGGCGCAGGCGGGGCTGGCGGTAATCAGCGGCATGGCCCGCGGGCTCGACGCGGTGGCGCATGCCGGAGCGCTGGACGCGTCGGGTCTCACCATCGGAGTGCTCGGGAACGGGCTCGGCGTCATCTATCCGACCGCCAATCGCCGGCTCTATCAGCAGGTGGCGGAACGGGGGCTGCTGCTCTCGGAGTTTCCTCCGGGTGAACGCCCCAACGCCGGCAGCTTCCCCCGCCGGAACCGCCTCATCAGCGGCCTGGCGCGGGTGACGGTGGTGGTTGAGGCGGCAATCAGCTCGGGCGCGCTGCAGACGGTGGCCTGCGCGCTGGAACAGGGGAGGGATGTGATGGCCGTGCCGGGCCCCATTACAAGCCCGGTATCGGCGGGCACCAACCGGCTGATCCGCGACGGCGCCGCCCCGCTTCTGGAGCTGGATGATCTCCTGGCCCACTTTCCCGAAGCGGCCCGCATCGCTACACCCAACGCCGCCGCGGAACCCGGCGTGCTCGCGCCGGTCGAGGGCCGGATCGTCAACGCGCTCTGGGCCGGGCCGCGGCGCGCCGAGGAGCTGGTGGAGGCCTCCGGGGCGCCGGTGTGGGCCGCGCTCGACGCCCTGTCGGTCCTGGAGCTGGGGGGGAGGGTGAGACAGGAGCCGGGGGGGCTCTACCGCCTCATCACACCCTCCCTCTTCAAGTGAGTGGAGGCCGGCAACCACCTTCCCGCTCCCCGCGTTCCGACCATATTCCGGTTCATGCATTTGTACATTCACGTCCCCTTCTGCGCCCGGCGTTGCAGCTACTGCGATTTCGCCATCGCGGTCCGGCGGGAGGCCCCGTCGCAGGCGTTCGCCGATTCCATCGAGCGGGAGTGGGCCGGGTGGCAATCGCATCCGGCCTGGGCTGAGGGGCCGGGACTGGATACGATCTACTTCGGCGGGGGCACGCCCTCCCGCCTTGATCCAGCGGCCATCGCGCGCCTGATCCATACCTTTCGGCGGGACCGGGCCATCGCACCCGGCGCGGAGATCACGCTGGAGGCCAATCCCGACGATGTGGATCCCGCGCGAGCGGCCGCGTGGCGCGGGGCCGGCATCAACCGGATATCGCTGGGCGCCCAGTCCTTCGAGCCGGCGGTGCTCACCTGGATGCACCGGACCCACGATGCCGGCCAGATTGGTGCCGCGGTGGCAACGCTTCGCGGCGCCGGGTTTGGGAACATCTCCCTCGACCTGATCTACGCGATTCCGGAGGTGCTGCCCCGCGACTGGACCGCCGACCTCGACCGCGCCCTCGCCCTCTCGCCCGACCACCTCTCGATCTATGGCCTCACCGTCGAGCCCCACACGCCGCTCGGCAACTGGACCGCGCGCGGCGAGTCGCTCCCCGCCGCGGACGATCGCGCCGCCGAGGAATACCTGCTGGCGCATGACCGCCTCGACGCGGCCGGCTTCGATCACTACGAGGTGTCCAACGCCGCCCGGCCCGGATTCCGCTCCCGCCACAATGCCGCCTACTGGCGGCGCGCTCCGTGCATCGGTCTGGGCCCTTCGGCCCACAGCGGGTTCGGCGCCGAGCGCGCCTGGAATGTCCGGGACTGGGAGCAGTATCGCCGCCGGGGTGACGCCGGGGATCCGGTCCGGTCGGCGTCGGAGTTTCTCAGCGCAGAGCAGATCGCCCTCGAAGAGCTCTACCTCGGTCTCCGAACCAGCGAGGGACTCCCGGAGGGGCGTCTGCCCGCGTCGGTGGCTTCGGTGTGGTGCTCCGCCGGATGGGCGAAGTCGTTGCAGCGCAGAGTGGTACTCACGCCGGAGGGGTGGCTCCGACTCGACGCGCTGGTGGCAAGCCTAAGTCATTGCTAGATTTCCTGTTATGCAGAGCGGCGAGGGCCTCACCGAGCGCCAGTTTCGGATTCTCGAGGCAGTCATCCAGATCTACGTGGAAACCGCCCAGCCGGCGGGAAGCCAGGCGGCCGCGCGGCGGTCGCGCCTGGGCATCTCCCCGGCGTCGGTGCGCGCCACCATGGGAGACCTCGAGACCAAGGGCTATCTCTTTCACGCCCATACTTCCGGCGGGCGAATCCCCACCGACCGCGGCTACCGGCTCTACGTCAACCGGCTGATGCGTCCCGCCACGGTCTCCGAAAGCGCCCGCGCCAAAATCGAGAGTGAAATCCTTCCCGGCTCCCGCAATGCCATCGATGAAATCCTGCGCCGCGCCGCCCAGGTGCTCGGGGTGCTGACCCAGGAGCTGGGTATCGCCATCGCGCCGACGCTCGACGGCCTGGTGCTGGAGCGGCTGGAGCTGGTTCGGGTCTCGAGTGAGCGGCTGCTCGCGGTGCTCACCCTGCAAAGCGGCCTGGTGCGCACCATCTTCGTCGAGGTTCCGGCCTCGGTCGCCGCCGAGGCGGTGGAGCACGTCTCCCGGATACTGAACGAGCGTTTGGCGGGGCTGCCGCTCGGCGAAATCCGCAGCACCATGCCCGAGCGGCTTCGCGACGTCGGGACAGTCCCGCAGGACGGCGAGCTGATCAATATTTTCGTGGCTCAGGGAGAAGATCTGTTCGATCTCTCCGCCGGGGAGAGCTCGGTGGTCCTGGGGAGCGCGCAGCCGCTCGCCGATCAGCCCGAGTTTGCCTCCAACGGCCGGATGCGGGACCTGCTCCACCTCACCGAGCGGCGAGACCTCCTCCGGCAGGCCTTCGAAGACCATCACCGGCGCGGGCTCACCATCACGATCGGCACCGAGAATACCGATCCCAAGCTGACCGATTTCACCCTGGTCACTTCCTCCTACCGGAGCGGGGGCCTCTCGGGTGTCATCGGCGTGCTCGGGCCCACCCGGATGCCCTACGACAAGATCATCGGGCTGGTGGAGCACACCAGCCGCATGGTGGAAGGATTGATGGAGTGAGCGATTTCTACACGCTGCTGAACGTGCACCGCGACGCGACCGACGACGAGATCAAGCGGTCGTACCGCAAGCTGGCGATGGAATTCCATCCCGACCGCAATCCCTCGCCCGACGCGGAGGCCAAGTTCAAGGAGATCGCCGAAGCGTACGAGGTGCTGATCGATCCCCAGAAGCGCGCCGCGTACGACCGCTATGGAGAGGCCGGGCTCAAGGGCGGCTCGGGCGGTTTCCACCACGTGGACCTGGCCGAAGCGCTCAACATCTTCATGCGCGACTTCGGATCGATGGGCGGCTTCGAGTCGCTCTTCGGCGGGGGCCGGCCCCAGGCCGACGCCCGCCGCGGCCAGGACATCCGGGTGTCGGTCAAGCTGACGCTGCAGGAAGTGGCCACCGGCACCAAGCGCACGGTCAAGCTCAAGACCATGCTCAAGTGCGAGACCTGCGGTGGCCGCGGCAGCGCCAAGGGCAAGCGGCCCACCGGTTGCTCCACCTGTGGGGGAAGCGGCGAAGTGCGCCGCGCCACCCGAAGCGTCTTCGGGCAGTTCGTCTCGGTCTCGCCCTGTCCCACCTGCGGCGGCGAAGGGGTGATGATCACCGATCCCTGCGACGCCTGCCGGGGTGACGGGCGGGTGCGTGGAGAGCGCACCGTGCCGGTCGACATCCCCGCCGGCGTCTCGAGCAACAACTACATCACGCTGCGGGGCCAGGGCGCCGCGGGGCCGCGCAACGGCCCCAATGGCGACCTGCTGATCACGATCGAAGTTAAGGACGACGAGCGCTTCGAGCGCCATGGCGACGACCTCTCGCTCGACCTGCCGCTCTCCTTCGGGCAGGCGGCCCTGGGCATCACGGTCACGGTGCCGACTCCCTACGGCGGCGAGGAGCGGCTCACCGTGCCCGCCGGCGTCCAGTCGGGCACCGTGCTCCGGATGAAGGGCAAGGGGCTTCCCCGCCTGGGACAGAACGGCGCGGGAGATCTCAACGTACGGGTGCACGTCTGGACCCCGCAGAATCTGACCGCCGAGCAGCGCCGTCTGTTGGAGGACTTCGCGAAGATCGAGGGCGCGCCGCCCAAGGAAGGGAGCAGCTTCTGGTCCCGCCTCAAGGAGGCGCTGGGGGCATGAGCTGGTGCGCGCTCGACGTGCAGAGCCCGCCGGAATCCCGCGACGCGGTGGCCACCTGGCTGGTGTCGCGCACCGGACAGGCCGTGGAAGAGCGGGGCGACGGGACCCTGGTGAGCTTCGCGCCGAACGAATCGGAGGCCGACGCGCTGCTGGGGGCGCTCCATTCGGCGTTCGGCGGGGCCGTCGCCGGGAGCTCCCGGTCGCTTCCCGAAGTGGACTGGAGCCGGCGCTGGCGCGAGGGCCTGGGTCCGCGGGTCATCGGCCGGCTCACGGTCACGCCGAGCTGGGCCATACCGGGGGACGCCGGCCCCGCCACCGTGATCATGGATCCCGAGACGGCGTTCGGTACCGGCGAACACGGCTCGACCCGGGTCGCCCTCACGCTCCTCGATCGTCATCTCGCGCCCGGCAGCCGAGTCCTCGACCTCGGCAGCGGCAGCGGGATCCTGGCCATCGCCGCGGCCAAGCTGGGCGCGGTGCGCGCCACCGGCATCGAGCTGGACGCCGAGGTGGAGCCGATCGCCGCGGCGAACATCGCGCGCAATGGCGTTGAGGAGCGGGTGGCCTGCCTCACGGGAGACGCGGCCGCGCTCGCGCCGCTGCTCGCGCCGGCGGACTTCATTCTCTCCAACATCCTTCGTTCCGTGAACGAGACCCTGCTGCCGGTGATCCTGCGGTCGCTCGCGCCCGGCGGCATGGTGATCTTCGCCGGCATGGAGCGGCCGGAGCGTTCGCTGTTCCTCGCGTCGCTCGCGGGCGCCGGATTCGTGGTGGTCGACGAGGCCACCGACGGGGACTGGTGGGGCGTGGCCGCGCGCGCCGGGTGAACATGCACTCCGTGCTCCTCGCGCCCGGCTCGATGGTGGCGCACTCGACGGTGCCGCTGGACGAGGAGGAGCGGCACCACCTGCGGGTCCGGCGCGCCTCGCCGGGCGAGAAGATCCGCCTGCTCGACGGCGCCGGCTCGGTCGGCGAGGGCCGGCTGATCCGGCTGGGCGCGGAGCTGGGAGTGGAGATCTCGGCGGTGCGGGAGGTCCCATTGCCCCCGGGATTCATGCTCATCGTGGGCGCGGGCGACAAGGAGCGTTTCGGCTGGCTGGCGGAAAAGGCCGCCGAGCTGGGCGTGACGGTGCTGGCGCCGCTCAAGACCGAACGGACCCGGAGCGTCGCGGCGGGGATCCGCGAAGGCCATGTGGCCGCACTGCAGCGCCGGGCCCGCCAGGCCATCAAGCAGTCGGGCGCGGCCTGGGAGCCGATGGTCATCGCGCCGGTGGATGTGAAGTTCGCCGGCACGCAGGGAGAGCCGGAATACCGCTGGCTCGCCGACGCCACCGGGGAGCCACCGCCGCCCCTCCCCGCCGATGTGCCGCTGGTCGTCGTGGTCGGGCCGGAAGGCGGCCTGGTGCCACCCGAACGGGAGGTGTTCCTCGAGGCGGGGTTCCGGCGAGTGCGGCTGGCGCCGGACCTGCTGCGTTTCGAAACCGCCGCGCTCGCCGCCGCCGCCGTGGTGGCGAGCCAGCGACCCCGGAGGCCGAATGAGTGACTGCATCTTCTGCCGGATCGTGTCCGGCGCGATTCCGGCGAAGGAAGTGGCCCGCACACCCGACGCGGTCGCCTTTCACGACTTGAGCCCGCAGGCGCCGGTCCACGTCCTGGTGGTTCCGACCATCCACGTGACCAACGCGGCGGGCACCGACAGCGACGAGGGCGAACGGATCCTGGGCCGAACCGTCCGGCTCGCGGTCCAGGTCGCCGGCCAGCTCGGTCTCCGCGACAAGGGCTTCCGGCTCGTCCTGAACAGCGGCCCCGACGGGGGGCAGTCGGTCGGACATCTTCACGTGCATGTCCTGGGTGGCCGGGCCATGAAATGGCCTCCGGGATGAGGCCCTTGCTCCCCGGGAAACCACCGGCTATGTTGCATCAGTTCAAGTACTTAGGTGCTACCGGCGGGGGAGGGGTCGCAGTGAGTGAGCCTCAATGGAAGGGCCATCAGGCGGGATGATGTCCCCTGATGCGGTAGCAGAAGCCAACGGGGTGTCGGCGCATCGGAGCGCCGGCACCCCGTTCCCATTACCCCCCGAGGCATCCGCAGACGCCCTCGCCGTTCTCGAATTCAGCAGCGCGCTCAAGCTGGTGGCCGGCTTCGCGGCCGGGCCGCTCGGCGCCGACCGGGTTCGCGCCCGCCGCCCGGTGGATGGATCGGCGTGGATCGCGGGGGAGCTCGCACCCATCGCGGAGCTGCTGGGCCTCTTCGAGGACGGCGGTGGCCTCGACGTGGCGCCGGTTCCGCCCCTGGCGGGCGTGTTAGGCCGGCTCCGGCTCGACGGCAGCGTGCTGGAGGGCGCCGAGCTGGCGGCGGTCCGGAAGACGCTGGGGGCCGCTCGCCTCGCCGCCGCGGAGCTCCACCGCATCGAGGGCAGCGCCCCGCGCACCGCCATGCTCCGCTCGGCGGTGCCGGAGCCTGCGGTGGAGCGGCGGCTCGACCTCTCGGTGGACGACGAGGGCGAGCTGCTCGACAGCGCGAGCCCCGGGCTCATGCGGGCCCGCCGCGAAGTGCACGCCGCGCGCGAGCGCCTGGTGAAGAAACTCGAATCGGTGCTCCGCCACGCCGCCGGCGCCTCCGATGCGTCGGTAACGGTGCGCAACGGGCGCTACGTCATCCCGGTGCGCCGCGACTCGCGAAACCGCCCCGAAGGCATCGTGCACGACGAATCGGCCAGCGCCGGGACGCTGTTCATCGAGCCCACCGCCGCCATCGAGCTGGGCAACGCCTTCCGCGCCGCGGTGACCGACGCGGACCGGGAAGCGCTCCGGGTCCTCCGCGACCTCACCGACCTGCTCCGTCCTCACGCCGAAACCCTGCGGGACGCCCACGAGATGTGCGTGGCGCTCGATGACCTGCTCGCCCGGACCCGCTACGCGCGCTCGGTGCAGGCCGTGGTGCCCCGGGTCCGCGAAGCCGGCCTCGGCCTCGACCTCCGGGGCGCGCGGCACCCGCTGTTGCTCGGACGGGGCGTGGCGGTGGTGCCCTTCGATCTCTCGATGTCCGAGGAGGAGCGCACCCTGCTCATCAGCGGCCCCAATACCGGCGGCAAGACGGTGCTGCTCAAGACGGTGGGGCTCGCCGCCGCGCTGGTGCAGAGCGGCATCGCGCCGCCCCTCTCCGAGGGCAGCGCGCTCCCGGTGTTCGGGAGCTTCGCCGCCGACATCGGCGACCACCAGTCCATCGCCGCGGATCTCTCCACCTTCAGCGCCCACCTCGCCACCCTGCGTGGCGTGCTGGAGCAGGCCGACGGCGCCACCCTGATCCTGGTCGACGAGATCGGAAGCGGCACCGATCCCGCCGAGGGCGCCGCGCTCGCCGCTGCCGCGCTACGCGAGCTCACTCGCCGGGGCGCCCGCACCATTGCCACCACGCACCTGGGCGCGCTGAAGGCGCTTGCGGCCCAGACCCCGGGCATCGTGAACGGATCGCTCCAGTTCGACGCCCAGGAGCTGGCGCCGACCTACCGCTTCCAGAAGGGAATGCCGGGCCGTTCCTACGGTCTGGCGATCGCGCGGCGGCTGGGGATCCCCGCTGCCGTGCTGGCCGACGCCGAGAGCCGCGTATCGGACGCGGAACGCTCGCTCGACGCGCTGCTCGAGGCGGCGGAGTCGCGGGAGCGGCGGCTCGCGGCGGACCAGGTGGTCCTGGCCGATCGGCTGGCCGACGCGGAGCGGGAACAGGCGCGGCTCGCGGCGGAGGCCGAGGGACAGCGGGCGCGGGAGACCACACTCCGAGCCCGGGAAAAGGACGCGGAGCGAAAGGCCCGCGGCGAGGCGCGGCGCTTCCTGCTCGAGGCCCGCGAGAAGGTCGAGGCGGCGCTCCGCGCCGCCGCCGCGTCTACCGATGAGCAGGCGGCCCGCGACGCCCGCCGCTCGCTCGAAGAGGCGATCCGCGCCGAAGGCGCGGCGCTCGAGTCGATCGAGGCCGACGAGCCGGCCGCCGCGGACGGCGCTGCGCTCGAGGTGGGGCAGCGGGTGCGGCTCGGGACCGGCAGCACCGGCGAGCTGCTGGAGCTGCGCGGCGACGGCAAGGCGGTGGTGATGGCGGGCGCGATGCGGCTGGTGGTGGCGGTTGACGGACTCACGCCGGTCCCCGGCACCGAACGCCAGGGCCCCACGCAGTCGACCGACCCACCGACCTACCGACCGGCCGACCTACCGCCTTCCGAGATCGACCTCCGCGGCCTCCGCGGGGACGAAGCCGAGGCCGTTACTATCGCCGCGCTCGACGCCGCCATCCTCGCCGACCATCCCTACCTCCGGATCATCCACGGCATGGGCACCGGCGTCGTCCGGGAGACGGTGCGCCGGGTGCTCGCCGAGGATCGCAGGGTCCGCAAGTTCGACTTCGCTCCGCGCAACCAGGGTGGCACCGGGGTCACCATCGCGGAGCTGGGCACGTGACCATGATCCCCGACGAGCTGATCGAGCAGATCCGCGAGAGCGCGGACCTGGTCGAGATCATCGGCGAGGCGGTCCAGCTCAAGCGCACCGGGTCCGACTACCGGGGATGCTGCCCCTTCCACGGCGGCACCCACCGGAACTTCGCGGTGATTCCCAAGAAGGGGATGTACTACTGCTACGTCTGCCACGAGGCCGGAGACGTCTTCACCTACCTGATGAAGAAGCAGGGCATGGACTATCCCAGCGCGGTGCGGGAGATCGCCCGGCGGGTGGGCATCGTCGTCCCCGAGCGCGGGGGAGGTCGGGAGGGTCCCGATCCGCGGGAGCCGCTCTTCTCCGCTATCGCCGTGGCGCAGGAATGGTTCGCCGCCCGGCTCCGGGAGGACGCCGAGGCGGCGGCGGCTCGCGCCTACCTGGCCGATCGCGAGATTCCGCCCGAAGTGGCCGGCGAGCATGGCCTCGGCTACGCGCCTCGCGGCAAGGCCTTCACCGACGCCATGAAGCGGCTCGGCATCGAGGAGAAGCTGCTGCTCGAGGCGGGCCTCATGGTCCGCCGCGACGATGGCACGCTCTATCCCCGCTTCCGGGATCGCCTGCTGTTCCCGATTCACGACTTGCGGGGCCGGGCGGTGGGGTTCGGCGGACGGATCCTCGGGCCGGGCGAGCCCAAGTACCTCAACTCGCCGGAGAGCCCGATCTTCCACAAGGGCTCGATGCTCTACAACCTCCATCACGCCAAGCAGGCCATTCGGCGGGAGGAGTCCGCGATCCTGGTCGAGGGCTACTTCGACGTCCTCCGCCTGGCGATGGCGGGCGTCGATCACGTGGTGGCGCCGCAGGGAACCGGCCTTACCCCCGATCAGGCCGCGCTGCTGCGGCGCTTCGCGCCGTCGGTGACGCTGCTCTACGACAGCGATGGCCCCGGGCTTCGCGCCACCTTCCGCGCCGCCGAAGAATTTCTCCGCCACAAGGTGCGGGTGAAGGTGGCCACCATGCCGGAGGGAGAGGACCCCGATACCCTGGTGCGCAAGGGCGGGGCGGCCGCGCTGGCGCCCATCCTCAAGGACGCGATCGACGTGCTGGACCGCAAGATCCAGCTGCTGGAGCGGAAGGGATGGTTCGAGGGACTCGAGCACCGTCGCGAGGCGCTCGACAAGCTGCTGCCCACCGCTCGCGCCGCCGCCGATCCGATCGCGCGCGACCTCTACCTCCAGCGGATCTCGGAGCGCACCGGCGTCTCCCGCCCCGCGCTGGAGCAGGAGCTCAACAGCCGGCCGGAGCCGCGCCCCACGCCGGCTCCGTCGGAACCGCGCGAGCCCGGCGCGCGGGAGCCCCGGCCCGCCGCGAGGCCCCGGGTGCCCGGTGCTCCGCTCGAGGAGCAGCTGCTGCGCACCCTGCTGGCCGCCCCCGCCTGGCTCGAGCGCGCCCGGCAGGAGGTCCAGCCCGGCAGCTTCGAGGTTTCCTCCTACCGGGAGATCTTCGAGGCGCTCCTGGCGCTCCCCGAGGGCGCGGGGCCGGGAGCCGCGGCGGAGCGGCTGGCCCCCCGGGCGCAGGAGGCCTTGCAGCGGCTGCTGCGCCAGGCCGCCGATGCGGCCGCCGCGGAGATGAACTTCGACGACGAATATGTCGGAGCCCTCACCGGGCTCCGGTCCCGCACGCTGTCCCGTACCCTCGCGCCGGTTTCGGATGTCGCCGAACGGCAGACCCAGTTGAAACAGTTTCCGCCAGAGGAGAGGACCCGAATTGTCTTCCGAAACCAAGCCGAAAAAGCGCGCCGCGGCGCTCAAGGTCGCCCCGGCCCCGATCACTCCCAGCATCCTTGAGGTATCAATGCACCCGGATTTGGAAAAGCTGCTCGACCTGCAGGCCAAGGACCTGATTCTCCTCGCGACCGACGTGCGGCTTAAGGGGATCGCGGACGAGATTGCCGGTCTCGATGCCGCGCTGGAGCGGGCTCGCGCCGACGTCGAGGCCGCCCGGAAGCGCCTGGCCGACGGCACCATCCGGCGCGAGGAGCTCGAAAAGGTGATCGAATCGCAGCGTGCGATCCAGGAAAAACGCCGGACCCGGATCGAGCAGGTCAAGACCGCCCGCGAAGTGCAGGCGCTGATGACCGAGCTCGACGCGGCCCGCCAGACCCTGGCCCGCCAGGAGAGCGACTGGGTCAAGGCCGCCGAGACCACCCAGCAGCAGGACACCGCGGTCGCCGAGGCCGAGCAGCGGCTCCAGGGCCTCGAGACCGACCAGGGCGGGGAGCGGGGGCGCCTCGACGAGGCCATGCGGGAGGCGCTGGCCGAGCGCGCCGACGCCAAGCAGGCGCGCGAAGCCAGCGCCGCCGCCGTCGAGCGGAGCCTTCGCATGCGCTATGACCGGCTGTGGACCTCCCGGACCACCACCGTGGTGGTGCCGCTCCGCGGCGATGCCTGCGGTGCCTGCCACACGGCGGTGCCCCGTAATCGCCGCAGCCAGATCCGGGCCGGTACCCACATCGACTCCTGTGAAGGCTGCGGCGTCATTCTCTATCCGGCCGACACCGAGTGATGACCGTCCCGCTGCCGCGATGGGTGCTGGAGCCCGCCCCCGACCGGGGGACGGTCCGTGCGCTCGCCGCGGAGCTCAGGGTGCCGGAGGCGCTGGCATCCCTGCTGCTGCAGCGTGGATACACCCGGGTGGATGACGCCCGGGCCTTTCTCCGTCCCGCGCTCGAGCGGCTGGCGGATCCCGGCTCCCTCAAGGGCATGACCCAGGCGGTGGCCGCGATCGCGGCGGCGGTGTCGCGGGGCGAGACCATCCTGGTGCACGGCGACTACGATGTCGACGGCCAGTGCTCCTCGGCCCTCCTGACCCGCGCCCTGAGAATCGGTGGCGCCAAGGCCGAGGCCTTCGTCCCCCACCGGCTGCGGGACGGATACGACTTCGGCCCCGCCGGGCTCGCCTACGCCCGCTCCATCGGCGCCTCCCTGATCCTGACCTGCGATTGCGGCATCACCGCCGTCGAGACCGTCGCGGAGGCCGAGACGCGGGGCATCCGCGTGGTGGTGACCGACCATCACCTGCCCGGGCCCGAGCTTCCCCCGGCCACCGCGGTGATCGATCCCCAGCAGCCCGGCGATGAGTCCGGCCTCGGCGCGCTGTGCGGCACCGGCATCGCGTTCAAGCTGGTGCAGGCGCTGGTCCCCGCGCTCGGGCTCCCGGACTCGCTCCCGTTCCACCTGCTCGACTACGTCGCCCTCGCGACCGTGGCGGACGTGGTGCCGCTGGTCGGGGAGAACCGCATCCTGGTGCGGCACGGCCTTCGCCTGCTCCGGCAGACCCGGTGGGTCGGGCTCCGTGCGCTGATCGAATCGAGCGGGCTCGCCGCGGGAGAGCTGCGCGCCGGCCAGGTCGGCTTCATCCTGGCGCCCCGGCTCAACGCCGCCGGCCGGATCGGCGAATCCGCCGATGGGCTCCGGCTCCTGCTTACCGACGATCCCGATGAGGCCCGCGCTCTGGCCCAGCGGCTCGAGCGGCTCAACACCGAGCGCCAGGGGCTCGACCAGCGGATCCTCGACGAAGCGGTCGCGCAAGTGGAAGAGGCCGGCGGGCTCGAGAGCCGCTGCGGCATCGTGCTCGGCTCCGAAGGGTGGCACCCCGGCGTCGTGGGCATCGTGGCCTCGCGGGTGGTCGAGCGCTACGGGCGACCGGCGTTCCTGGTCGGCTTCGACGGCGAGGTGGGCAAAGGATCCGGGCGGAGCATCTCGCGCTTCGACCTCCACGGGGCCCTGGGCCATTGCGGCGACCTGCTGGAGCGGTACGGCGGGCATCGGATGGCCGCCGGCATCACGGTGCGGCGCGACCGCTTCGAGGAATTCAGGGCCCGCTTCGAGGCCGTCGCGGCCCGCGAGCTGGGCCCCGAGGACCTCGGCCCCGAGCAGCGGGTGGACATCGAGATCCCGCTGGCCCTGGCCAATGACGAGCTGGAACGGCTGATCCGCCACCTCGAGCCCTGCGGCATGGGCAATCCGGCGCCGGTGTTCGGGGTGCGGGGTGTGGGACTCACCGGGCGGCAGGTGGTCGGGTCCAATCACCTGCGGGGTACGCTGCTGGGCCCCGACGGCTCGCTCGGCGCCATCGCCTTTCGCATGGCCGACCGCATCGGAGAACTGGGGGACGGGCCGGTGGACGCGACCTTCCGGCTCGAGCTGAACGAGTTCCGCGGCCAGACCTCGCTCCAGGCCCGGGTGCTCTCGCTGGCGCCCCACGCCGTCGGCGCCGGGAGCGGCGGTGCGCGGTGACCCGGATCATCGCCGGAGAATTTCGCGCCCGGAGACTGCAGGTCCCCGCCGATTCGCGAGTGCGTCCCACCGCCGACCGGGTGCGTGAGGCCTGGATGAGCATCCTGGGCGACCGGCTTCCCGGCGCCACGGTGCTGGACCTCTTTGCCGGCAGCGGGGCGCTCGGACTCGAAGCCCTCTCCCGCGGGGCGGCCCATGCTACCTTCGTCGAGCTCGCCGCCCCGTCGCTGGCGGCGATCCGCGAAAATGTCGACCTCCTGGGCGTCGCCCACCGGGTCACCGTGCACCGGGGTGACGCCATGCGCTTCGTCGAGCGCACCGTGCCGGGCGCCTACGACATCGTGCTCGCCGACCCGCCGTACACCATTCCTTTCGCCGAGCAGCTGGTGGAAGCGTTCCGCGCCCGGCCGTTCACCCGGCTCCTGGCCGTCGAGCATCCGGCGCACATGACCGTGGGTGGCGACGAGACCCGGCGCTACGGCGACATCGCCCTTACCTTCTGTCACGCCCCATGACCCGCATCGCTGTCTATCCCGGCTCCTTCGATCCGCCCACCCGCGGCCACGAGGATCTCATCCGGCGGAGCCTGCTCCTGGCCGACCGGGTCATCGTGGCGGTGGCCGTGAATGCCGCCAAGCAGCCGCTCTTCACGGTGGCGGAGCGGCTGGACATGCTCCGGCTCACGGTGGGGCCGGATCCGCGGATCAGCTTCGAATCATTCGAGGGGCTGGTGGCCGAGTACGCCAGAAAGGTCGGCGCCGGCATTCTGGTGCGCGGGCTCCGCGCCGTCGGCGATTTCGAGTACGAATTCCAGATGGCGCTGATGAACCGGCAGCTCAACACCGGGCTGGAGACGGTCTTCCTGGTCCCGGCGCAGGGGCTGTCCTACATCAGCTCGAGCCTGGTCCGGGAAGTGGC
Organism: Gemmatimonadota bacterium; assembly: GCA_041486305.1. GTDB lineage: Bacteria > Gemmatimonadota > Gemmatimonadetes > Gemmatimonadales > GWC2-71-9 > JABFSM01. The sequence continues at coordinate 48,294 of JBGPLG010000002.1, read as the reverse complement.
CCGCTATGGGGGAGACGTGAGCGCGCTGGTCCATCCCGGTGTGGCCGACGCTCTGCGGCGCCACTTCCGTCCGTGAGCGTTGCCGCCCTACTCGCGCGCGGGGCGCGCCGCCCCGCGCGGCTGCTTCTGGCCGGCGGAAACCAGGCAATGCTGGAGCAGGCCGCCGCCCGCCTGGCGGAGGCGGGCTTCGAGGGAGTGGGAGTGGTGGGCGCCGGCGCCATCCATCCGGAGCGCCACCCGCGCCTCGGCTCGGTGGCGCTGCTGCTCCGCGCCCGGGAGCCCAACCGGGTGCGCGATGGCATCGACGCCCTGGATCTGGCCGGGGATCCGGTCCGGTTCGCCCTGGGGCTGCTGGCCCTGGGAGACGTGGACGCGATCGTGGCCGGCCCCGGGGTGTCGTGCGAGGAGCTGACCGAAGCGGTGCGCTGGACCTTGGGTGCGCCACTCGACGGCGGTCCGGTCCATTCGGCCACCTGGCTGCTCTTGGGAGATGGAAGCCTGGTCGGGTTTGCCGACTGCGCGAGCCCCGGCGAACGCACGCCACCGGCGCAGGCCCGGCTGGCCCGCGCCATGGCCCATACTCACGCGCGGCTCTCCGATGCGCCGGCCCGAGTGGCGTTTCTCACCGGGCGCCCGGACCCGGCGGAAGACCGGGCCGCGGCCGAGGCGGTGAACCGCCTGATGGATATCGATCCCGGCATCATGGCGGAGGCCGATCCGGCCGCGAGGTTTCGCAGCCGGGCCGACGTTCTCATATTTCCCGGTGGGGCAGCGGGGTACCTCGCGGCGCGGACGGTTCGCGTGCTGGCCGGGGCCCTCCTCTTGGGGCCGCTGCTCCTGGGCCCGCCCGGAACCGTGGCCGGAGTGGCGGAAGATTCCGAGGTAGACGAGCTGGTCGGGACGGCCGCCCTGGCCGCGCTCGCAGCCGGCACGGCAGCGACCTGAGGGAGGGGATGGAATGGGGTTCACCAAGAAGACCAACGCGGCCGGGGTGGCCATCCTGGAAATCGACGGCCAGCTCATTGTCGGGAATCGCCAGGAGCTCAAGACCCTGGTCCAGGACGGGCTCGACCGCGGCGAGCGCAAGTTCCTGATCGACTGCAGCCGCACCGGCTACATCGATTCGTCGGGGCTCGGCGCCCTCGTGACGCTGTCCAAGAAGGTGCGCGAGGCCAACGGAGACCTCCGCATCGCGGGCCTCAACGAGGATCTCCGCGCGCTCTTCGAGCTCACCAAGCTCGATACCCTGTTTCACATCACGCCCTCGGCCGAGGAAGCCCTCGCCGGGTTCTGACGTGGACGAGACCGTCGCTTCACCGCTCCGGCTCTGCGTTCGGCGCTCCGCGGGGCTCGATCCGGCCCGGACCGTGTCGGTCACCCTCGAGGTCCCGGCCGACGTGCGCTTCGTGGAAGACGCCGTCGAGCTCATGGCGCGGCATTGCTTCGCGGGCGCGGACCCCTGCAAGCGCACCGCCTTCCGTCTCCGCGTGCTCCTGGCCGAGGCGCTCACCAACAGCATCCTCTTCGGCGCCGAAGGCAATCCGCAGCGCTTGGTGCGGCTCGGCGCGGAGCTCACCGGACCGAACATCCGGCTCGAGGTCACCGACGACGGTCCCGGTTTCGACCCGGGTGACGTGCCCGATCCCACCGCGCCCGGTGCTCTCGGCCGCCCGATCGGGCGCGGACTCTTCCTGATCCGGAACCTCGCCGACCGGGTCGAATTCAACGAGCAAGGGAACACCATCTGGATGACGCTGCCGCGCTCCTGAAGCGGCTCCATCCCGTCCTCGAGGCCATCGGAGGCGCGACCGAGTTGCGTCCGCGACTCTGGCGTGCGCTCTCGGGTCGGCTCCGGGTCGTAGTCGGGAGCGATCCCGGCTTCGCCCTCGACATCCCCCGGCAGCCCGGGGTGGTCGAGACGCCCGCGGGCGCCCGGTGGCTCGCGCCGGTCGGGCCGGACACCGAATTCTGGCTGTAGGCCTTGCCGGGTCCGGGCGGCGCGGCGCTGCTCCGGCTCCTCGATCTCTTCGTCCGCGCCGAGCGCGAATCGACCCAGCTTTCCCTCGAGCTCGCCACCCGCTACGAAGAGATCGACCTGCTCTACACCATCAGCGAGGTGCTGGGCCACACCGTGCAGCTCACCGAAGCGGCGCAAACCATCGTGCGCGCGGTGAGCGACGTGGTCGGCGCCGCGCGCGCCTCGATCGCCGTTATCGACGATCAGACCCGGGTGCTGCACACCGTCGCCGCCCAGGGATTCGACGCCGGCAAGGCCGCCGACATCCCGCTCGACGACCCCGGCTCCATCGCGGCGCGGGTGGTCCGCGAAGCCCGCCCCCTGGTGGGCGTGGCGGAGCGCAGCTCCGCGGCTCCCGATGCGCGGGGCTACCGGGGCGGCGCCTACATGAGCGTTCCGATTTCCTATCAGCCGCCCGGCGGCGTCCCGCGCTGCATCGGCGTGATCAACCTCACCGATCGGGTGCACGGCGGACGCTTCAGCGCCACCGATGTGAAGCTGGTGTCGGCCGCCGCCAATCAGATCGGGGCCGCGATCGAGCTGGCCCGGCTGGTGGCCAAGGAACGGGAGCAGCAACGGCTTCACGACGAGCTGGAGCTCGCCCACGACCTTCAACTCTCGCTCCTCCCCGCGCCTTCGCTGCTCCAGGGCGACGCGGTGGTGGCGGTGCGCTGCCTTCCCGCCGAGCAGGTGGGCGGTGACTTCTACACGTTCAACCGCCTGGGGCTCGGTCTGGTGGGTGTGATGGTGGGAGACGTGTCCTCCCACGGCTTCGCCGCGGCCCTGGTGATGGCCGGGGTGATGGCCGCCGCCGGCATCCACGCCTCCGGCGCCACGGCCCCGAACATCACGCTGGCCGAGCTCCGCGACAGCATCGCGGCCAAGCTGGCCTCATCGGATACCTACCTCACCGTCTTCTACGGGATTCTCGATCCGCTTCACCAGCGGGTGACCTGGGCCAGCGCGGGACATCCCTACGCCTTCCAGATTCCCGCGAGCGGACCGCCCGAGCGGCTGGACGCGACCGCGCCGCCGCTCGGCCTCGCCGGGTCGGCGGCAATCGGCGTGCGGTCGCTGCCCTGGGTCACGGGAGTCGACCTCCTCTGTCTCTGGACCGACGGGCTGGTGGATGCCGCCAACGCCGCCGGTGAGCGCTTCGGCGAAGCGAGGCTGCTCGCGGCGCTCTCCTGCCGGCGAACGCTGGAGCCGGAGCGCATCGTGGCCGAGGTGCTGGCCGAGGCCGATGCCTTCGCGCCCCACCCGGTGGACGACCGGACCCTGCTGGTTCTCCGGCTCTGAGCCGTGAAACCCAGAAAGCGCTTCGGACAACACTTCCTGCACCATCGCGCCATCCTCGCCCACATCGCGGAGGCGCTCGGCGCCGGCCGGGGCGACTTGGTGCTCGAGATCGGGCCGGGGCAGGGGGCCCTCACCGAGGCGCTGGTGGCGCGCGGCGCCCGGGTCGTGGCCATCGAGAAGGACCGCGACCTCGTCCCGGTAGTGCGGGGGCGCCTCCCGGCAGTCACCGTGATCGAGGGCGATGCCCTCGAGCTCGACTGGCGCGAGAGTGCGGGCATCGGCCCGGACGATGATCTCCTGGTCACCGGCAACATCCCCTACAACATCACGACTCCCCTGATCGACCGGGCCCTGTCCCCACCGCGCCCCCGACGCATCGTCTTCCTGGTGCAGAAGGAAGTCGCCGAGCGCATCGTCGCGAAGCCCGGCAGCAAGACCTATGGCGCGCTGAGCGTCGGGGTCCAGGCGGTGGCCACGATCGAAAAGCTGTTCGCCGTGCCGGCCGGCGCCTTCCACCCGCCACCCAAGGTGGATTCGGCGGTCATCCGACTCACCCCGCTGGCGGAGCCCCTGGTCGGAGACGCCGACCTCGCCCAATTTCGGCGGTTGGTGGTGGGCCTGTTCAGCTTCCGCCGCAAGCAGCTTTCCCGAGGCCTCCGCGAACTCACTGGCTGGCCGGTGGAGCGGGTGGAGACAGTCCTCCAACGAGCCGGGCTGATTCCCAACAGCCGTGCCGAGACGATCCCGCCGGAGGGGTTTCGGCGGCTGCTCGGCGCCCTCATTGACCAGGGCTGGGCAGGTTGATAGCTTTGTGAAAACTTTCACATATCATGCGCAAGATCGCCGAGTCCACCGTCCGCCGTCTGTCGCTCTACCTGCGCTTTCTGGAAGAGTTCGAAGAGCAGGGTGCGAAGACCGTCAGCTCCGAGGCACTGGCCGCTCGGGGGGGAACCACGTCTGCGCAGGTCAGGAAGGATCTCTCGTTTTTCGGCTCCTTCGGAAAGCGCGGCCTCGGCTACCTGGTCCCCGCACTCAAGGCCCAGCTCCGGGAGATCCTGGGCCTCACCCGGCGGTACCGCGTGGTGGTGGTCGGGGCGGGGAAGATCGGCAGCGCGCTGGTGCAATACGGCGGCTTCCGGGCCCGTGGGTTCGACCTGATGTCGATCTATGACAACGACCCCAAGAAGATCGGCAAGCAGTGGGACGCCCTGACCGTGCGGGACGTAGCCCACCTGGAGAAGGACCTCAAGGAGCATCCCGCCGACATCGCCGCCGTGGTCACTCCCGCCGAGTCGGCGCAACCGGTGGCCGACCGGCTGGTCAAGTGCGGGGTCACCGCGATCCTGAACTTCGCGCCGGCCCAATTGCAGGTGCCGGACCACGTCACGGTGAAGACGGTCAACCTGGTCCTCGAGCTGGAAGCGCTTTCCTACATACTCGGGTCCCGATAAGCCGTCCCAGCTCCCCAACAACAAGACGTGGACCAGAGCGGAATGCGCCGAAACTCGCGGGGCTTTCCGTGCCCATCCGCCGTCTCCGCGTCATCCGCGTCCTGCTGGTCTTGATGAGGCCGAATCGGCCCGGACGCACTGCCCGGGCAAAGGGCGGAGCGTTTACTTTCCTTCTCATGCCCGAAATACGCATCACCTCTGAAATCGGCCCGCTCGAGGCCGTGCTGGTGCACACCCCGGGGCTCGAGCTCGAGGCGGTGACGCCGGGCAACCGCGAGGACTATCTCTACGACGACCTGATCGGGCTCGAGGTCTCGTCCCGGGAGCACGCCCGGCTCAAGGCGGTGCTGGAGCGCTTCGCGACGGTGCATGAGATTTCCGATCTCCTCACCGAGGTGCTGGACCGGCCCGACGCCCGCGAGTACCTGATCTCCCGCACCATGGACGTGGTGCCCTCCGAGCCGCTGGCGCAGCAGCTCAGCCGGCTGCCTCCCCGCGCCATCGTCAAGATGCTGATCGAGGGAACCGAGGAAGTACCCGGTCCCATCGCGACGGCGCTCAACGAGACCGGCTTTGTGCTTCCGCCGCTGCCCAATCTCTTTTTTCCCCGGGACATCGGGATGGTGGTGGGGAGCCACGCGGTGGTGGGCTCGATGCGTCACGGGGTGCGCTGGACCGAAGAGCTGCTGATCAAGACGCTCTTCGCGTTTCATCCCGCCCTCGCCAACGCCGGCATTCTCTACGACGGCTCCGAGGAGCGGCGCGGCAACTACACCCTGGAGGGCGGCGACGTCCACGTCCTCCGCGACGACCTGCTGCTGGTGGGCTTCAGCGAGCGCTCCTCGCCCGGGGCGCTGGACCAGCTGTCCGACTCGGTGTTCGAGAAGGCCGGGGTCAAGGACGTGATCGTGGTGGTCATGCCGGCCAACCCCACCGCGATCCATCTCGACATGCTGTTCACCCACATCGACCGGGAGCTCTGCGTGGTGTACCCGCCGGCGTTTGTGGGGCCGGAGCGGCTCACCATCCTGCACCGCCGCCACGGGGAGTCGGCGGTGCGGGAGATGCCCGACATCTTCTCCGCGCTGGCCCAGGTGGCCCTGCCCCTGGAGCCGGTGCTCGCGGGCGGGGCGCGGCGCCTCTCCCAGGAGCGGGAGCAGTGGGCCTCGGGCTGCAACTTCCTCGCGACCGCTCCCGGGATCATCGTGAGCTACGCCCGGAACGAGGAGACGCTGCGCCAGCTCGAGGTCGCGGGGTTCGGCATTACGCCGAGCGTCGAGTTCCTGGCCGAGCGCAATCTCCCCAGCGGGCGCACCGCCATCACGATCGAGGGCGGGGAGCTGGTCCGCGGCGGCGGCGGACCTCGCTGCATGACCCTGCCGATTCGCCGGGGAGAGGCGTGACCGGCCTCGTCGCGCTCCCTGCGTCGACCATGGTGGAGCGCGCGCTGGCGGCCATGGCGGAAGGTGCGCGGCAGGCCGACTGGCTCGCCAGCAACGTGATGGGGCTGGTCAACGCGCCCGAGGTGGTTTCCGAACGGCTCGCCGCGGCGCTCCTGGGCGCGGACCCGCGGGTGCACCGGCTGGCCGACGGGTCCTGGAGCCTGGTGGCCGCGGCGCGGGGCGTTCCGATGATCGAGGAGTGCGCCTTCGCCGTGGTGGACGTGGAGACCACCGGGATGCGGGCCATGATGGACGACCGGATCACCGAGATCGCGGTGGTCCTGGTGTGCGGGGAGCGGCGCGAGCTGCTGTTCGAGTCGCTGATCAACCCGGGGCGGCCGATTCCGAGCTTCGTCAGCTCGATCACCGGGATCACCGACCAGATGGTCCGCGCCGCGCCCCGCTTCGAAGAAGTCTGCGACCGGGTGCTGGAGGCCATCTCGGGCCGGATCTTCGTGGCCCACAACGTCCGCTTCGACTGGCGCTTCGTCTCCTCGGAGCTTCTCCGGGCTCGGGACGTCCGCCTGGATGGCCCCCGGCTGTGCACCGTTCGGCTGGCTCGGCGGCTGGTCCCGGCGGCCGAGTCCTGCTCCCTGGACGCCCTGTCCCACCTGTTTGCCTTTGAGAATCCGGCCCGCCATCGGGCGGCCGGAGACGCGCTGGTTACCGCCCAGCTGCTCCATCGGCTCATGGGCTTGGCCCGGGAAACCGGGGCCCGAACCTTTCTGGAGCTGGAGGGTCTGCAGGGCCCCAAGAAGCGGAGCGGCAAGCGAGCCAAACGGCGCGCCATGCCTCACTAGAGGCAGCTGTCAATATGTCTCTTATCCACACCTTCCAACTCGGGACCTTCCGCTGCCACTCGTTGGAGGCTGGTATACAACGACTTGATGGCGGGGCCATGTTCGGCGTCGTCCCCAAGCCGCTCTGGTCCAAGCGCATTGCCCCGGACGACCGCAACCGGATCCCTCTCGCCATGCGGTGCCTGCTTATCGAGCACCCCGATGGTCTGCTGCTGATCGATTCCGGCCTCGGCAACAAGGAGGACGCCAAGTTCCGGGACATCTACGGAATCACCAATGAGGGCCCCAATGGCCGGACCCAGCTCGAGGCGGGCCTCGCCGAGGCGGGCTATTCCCCGGAGGACGTGAAATGGGTCCTCAATACCCACCTCCACTTTGACCACGCCGGCGGCAATACCTGGGTCGATTGGGCGGGCACTGCGGGCGAGGCGGGCAAGGCGGACGGCACCGAGAGCGCCCGCCCTGACCGTCCTGCCCGCCTTGCCTTTCCCAACGCCACCTACCAGGTCCAGTCCGGCGATCTCGACTTCGCGCGGCACCCCAATGAGCGGACCCGCGCCTCGTACCTTCCCCACAACTTCGAGCCGGTGGCCCAGGCAGGACGGTTCAAGCTGCTGGAGGGAGACGTGAGCGTCCTGCCCGGCATCTCGGTTCGGCTCACGCCGGGGCACGTCCCCTTTCACCAGGGCGTGCTGGTGCGGAGTGGGGGAGAGACCCTCTTCTATCTGGCCGACCTGGTGCCCACCCGGCACCACCTCCCGCTTCCCTGGATCATGGGCTACGATGTGGAGCCTCTGCGTACGCTGGAATCGAAGCGCACGCTGGTCCGCGACGCGCGGGAGGAGGGCTGGTGGCTCTTCTTCGAGCACGATCCCGACGTCGTGATGGGGCGCCTGGCCGAAGGGGACAAGGGCCTCGAACTCGCCGCCGCGGTGCCCGCGCCTACGCCGTAGGAGGAACGATGCGCACGCCTCTCCTCGCACTCGTCGCCCTGGGAATCCTCATGACCCCACCCGAGCTCGACGCCCAGCGCACCGCCAAGCCCCCGCTGCACGGCCGTCACTGGATGGCCATCACCGGCAAGCCCCTTGCCGCCACCGCCGGCGCGATGATTTTCGCCCGGGGCGGCAACGCGGTGGACGCCGCCTGCGCCATGCTCGCCGCGGTGACCACCATGTGGGACGTGCTCTCCTGGGGCGGCGAGACCCAGGCGCTGATCTACCACCCCGGTCTCAAGAAGGTCATCGGCATCAACGCGCTTGGCGTCGCCCCCACCGGCGCGACCGCCGCCTACTACAAGTCCAAGGGAATGCGCTTCCCGCCCGAGTTCGGGCCCCTCGCCGCCGTCACCCCCGGCACGCCCGGGGGCTTGATGACCATCCTGGCCGAGTACGGGACCCTCTCCCTCAAGGACATCCTGACCCCCGCCATCGAGATGGCCGACGGCTACGCCATCGAGGCCCAGACCGCCAACTCGATCGAGAACAACAAGGACAGGATCAAGCAGTGGAAGTATTCGCGGGCGGTGTTCCTGCCCCACGCCGGCGAGGCGCGCGAGGCGCCGTATGCGGGTGAGGTCTTCAAACAGGCGGACCTCGCTACGACGCTCCGGAAGCTGGTCGAGGCGGAGCAGCAGGCACTCAAGGCGGGAAAGAGCCGAAAGGAGGCGATCTATGCCGCGTACGACCGCTTCTACAAGGGAGACATCGCCGCCGAGCTGGTGCGCGGGGTGCAGGAGGAGGGCGGGCTCTTCACCCTGGCCGACCTGGCCAACTGGAAGGTGAAAATCGAGGAGCCGGTCTCCACCAATTACCGCGGCATCGACGTGTACAAGCTGCAGCCCTGGCAGCAGGGGCCCGCGATGCTCCAGGCGCTCAACATCCTGGAGAACGCCGACCTCAAATCCATGGGTTACAACAGCACCCGTTATCTCCATGTGCTCTACCAGGCGATGAGCCTGGCCTTTGCGGACCGGGACTTCTACTACGGCGATCCGGCCTTCTCCAAGAACGTTCCGATCACGGGGCTGCTCTCCAAGGAGTACGCGAAGCAGCGCTATGCCTCGATTGACTGGGAGCGCAACGACGCCCACATCAAGCCGGGCGACCCGTTTCCTTTCCAGGGCGGCGTCAATCCCTTTGCCGGATTGCTGGCGCGGTGGACCGTCACCGGCGCCCCGGTCAATGCGCCGATGAGCGGGCAGCAGGACAAGCCGGTTCCCCAGCCGGAGGGCCAGGCCGAGCTGGATGCGTTCAAGGCCACGTTCAACTCGGGTACCACCTCGATCGAGGCGGCCGACGAGGCGGGCTGGGTGGTGTCGATCACGCCCAGTGGCGGCTGGGTACCCGCGGTGATCGCGGGGCGCACCGGCGTTGGACTGTCGCAGCGGATGCAGAGCTTCGTCACCGATTCGGCCGACGGGCCCAACAACGTGGTGGAGCCGGGCAAGCGTCCCCGCGTGACCCTCACGCCGACGCTCGCGTTGAAAGACGGGTCGCCCTACCTGGCGTTCGCGGTGCAGGGGGGTGACAGCCAGGACCAGAACCTGCTGCAGTTCTTCCTCAACGTGGTGGAGTTCGGGATGACGCCGCAGGAGTCGGTAGAGGCGCCCAATATGAATTCCTACCAGATGCGCAGCTCCTTCGGCGAGCACGAGTCGCGGCCGGGCCGGATGCTCATCGCGAACGCGATGCCGGAGTGGGTGCGGGCGGGTCTGCGGCGGATGGGTTATACCCTGGACTTCGAGGAGCGGACCTCGGGGCCAATCAACGCGATCCTGTTCGACCGGAAACACGGGACGATGTGGGGAGGATCGAGCAATCACGGGGAGGATTACGGGATCAGCTGGTAGGCGTCACCCCGACGTCGGCCGCCGGTCCTCGGGATACCAGGAATTCCGGACGCCCTCCCGGCTCGCGGCGCATGAGACCGTAGATGATTCCGCGGCTCCCGCGGTTGCCAGCCCGGCGGGCCCCGGCCTAGGTTACGGCATGACCGTCCCTTGGGCCCGGCCTTCCCCGTTCCTCAGACTACGAGCCGCCGGGACCGTCGCGATGGGCTCGCTCCGGCTCTATTGGACGGTTGCGGTGTTGGCCGTGTGGCTCGGCCTCGTGGGGCTCACGGTCCACGCGCCGATCCGGTCCCTGGGGCGCGCCGGGCACCCGTCCCGGTCCCTGCTCCAGCTTCCCGCCATTCCCGTCGCCGATGCCGGTATCACCGGTAGCCCGGCCTCGCTGGAACCTTCCGCCGTACAGGCCCAGGCGGTGCAGCAGCTATACCTGCTGCTCCTGGTGCTGGCCTGGGCTGCGCTGGTCACCGCGGGCATCTCGATGCTGACCCGATTCACCGCCCAGGCCGCCGGGCGCGGGCCCGAGATTGGGGTCCGCCGCGCCGCAGGGGCCTCTCGCCGGGACCTGGTCCTTTCGCTCCTGGGCGAGGGCGGGATGCTCCTCCTGGTGATCTTCGGAGTGGGCCTCCCGGTCTCCGCGATCATTCTGCGGCTGTCGGTGGGCACCTGGCCGGGCGGCGTTCCCGGAGCGGCGCTGCTGCCCTGGGCGGCGGCGGCGTTCCTCGCCGCGGTGGTCACCTTCGGTGCGCTGGCACCGCTGCGCTATGCGGGCTCCCGCTCCATGCGCGGCGGCGCCGACGGCCAGGTGATGCTCGGGGTGCCGGCGTTCCAGCTCGCCTTGAGCCTCGCGATTCTGCTGGCAAGTGCGGCGCTGCTCCGCCGCGCTCCGGAGCGGCCGGCCGTCGCCACCGCGCCCGCGGCGCCGGCCGTGCTGATGGCGCTCGACTCGGGAACATCCTCCCCGGAGCAGCGCGCCGGCGACATTGCGCGGCTCCTCGACAGCCTGGGCCACGCTCCCGGCGTCGCGGCGGCGAGTCTCTCCAGCGCGGGCACCATGCTCGGCCTGGGCCGGGTGGACGACGTTACCACCGATTGCGGGGCCTGCGTCCGGGGCCAGATCTACGTCCGATATGATCTGCACACCGCTGCCCACTACCTCGTGAGTCCCGACACCTTCGCGGCGCAGGGGATCAAGCTGGTCAGCGGGCGAGGCTTCACCGAGGCGGATCGCTGGGGCGCCCAGCCGGTCGCGGTGGTGAGCCGGCACCTCGCGGTGTCGGGCTTCGAGGCGCGGGGCGCGGTGGGACGGGACCTCTTTCTCGGGCTCGACTGGCCCAATCGCCCCGTTCGGGTCATCGGCGTGGTGGAAGACACACCCCGCGCCGCGATCGGCGGCGCCCTGGAGCCGCTCGACACCATTTATCTGAGCGTGCTCCAGCATCCGCCGCGCGCCGCCGAACTACTGGTGACCGCGAGTGACGCGGGGATGACCGATACAAGCCTCGCGGCCCTGGTGCGGGCCCGGGCCGGCCCGCGGTGGACCGCGCGGCTCATCGGCACGCCGGAGCGAGTCTTTGCCGCCGCGATGCGGCCGGTCCGCTGGTTCGGCCGCTGGTTCACCGCGGTGGGTCTCGTGGTGCTGATCTGCGGGCTGGCGGGCACGTTCGGCACCATGCGCATGTGGGTCGAGTCGTGCACGGCGGAAGTCGCGGCGCGCCGCGCCGTGGGCGCCACCCGGCTCCGAATCCTGGGCTGGGTGCTGTGGCACACGGCGGGTGTCGGCGTGAAAGGGGTGCTGGTCGGAGCCTTCATCTACTACTCGGCGCTCCGGGTCTCGCTGGTCGGCCTGGTGGGTCGGATGCCGGGGTGGGATGCCAGCCTGGTTGCGGGTCTGGGGGGGCTTCTCGTCGGCGCCGCGGTGCTGGGTGCGGTGCTGCCGACGCTGGGTCTGCTCCGCCGGCCGATCGCGAGCCTGTTCTCGTGAAGAAGGCCGCCGGTAACAGTATCATCCTGGCACCCGGCTTGGGTTGTTGCCTCCGGGATGGAGGATCAGGCCCTGGGAGTCTTCCGTGAGTACGGTCCGGTCCTGGGCGATGTGCAATGGGCGGTGGTGTTCCCGACGACCCCGCGGCGAGAACCAGGTTGCCGCCCTGATGCGATGGATCGACGAAACGGAGTGAGGCGATGAGACCTGAGGATTTCGAGGCGGCGGCGTCGTTTCTCGAGGACTACGCGCTGCGGCCGCCCCGGGCGGAGCCCCATAACCCGGCTGTTGACTCGCCCCGCTGGCGGGAAATTCAGCGCCAGCTGCGGGACCTCGCGAGCCGGCTCCAGCGGGTCGGAGCGGGGGAGAAGGGGGTCAGGTTCTCCGAATCCGACGCCCAATTCCTCGAGACCCAGTCCTCCCGGCTGTTCCGGATGCACCACTGGATCCGGCGGGGGGCTCCGTTGACGCCCGAAGCGCAGTCCATGGCGGAGACGTCCCGCGCCGCGGCGGAACGGCTGCCGGGCATCGCGACCATGATCAGGAGCCAGATGGGCTAGCGGGAATCCTCACACCGGTCCGGTTCGCCACAGAATCCACCGAGACGATAAACCCCCGCGTGGTTCCTGGCGGGCCTGGCGCCGATCAGAGGGCGACGAAGGCGGCGTTCCATGCCTCGAGGCTCTGGTCCTGCCGGATGTACTTGGCCACGTCCACCACGATATTCCCGCCCTCCCGGCGCAGGCCGAAGCGATCCATGCCCCGGGTTGCGCGACCCGAAATGAAGACGCCATCCGGTCGGTAGCGCGAGTGATGCTTCGGACACTGGAATTGAGAGTCTTCCGGACGCCACTTGAGCGCGGTGTTCTGGTGCGGACAGGACAGGTTGAACGCGTACACCTTCTGCTGATACCGCACCAGGATGACCTCGGCGTCATGGTCGATCATGGCGCCGTCCTCGGTCGGAAGGGGGTAGGTGTGCTCATCTCCCGCAACGCTGAGCGCGCGGCCGGAGCGGACCCCCCAGGCCTCGGCCAACGCCGGAGAAGCGCCCAGCGTCGCCAGGATCCCCGCCACCGTCGCCGCGGCGCCGCGGAGAAAGGACCGCCGCTCGATGAGGGGGCACCGGTCGCAAGCAGGTGTGTCGTTCGGGTCGGTCGGGGAGCCGCGCATGGTCACGCTATGGTGGAGAGGAAGGCGCCGGCCATCAGGACCAGAAACCACAACACCATGCTGAGCCCGGAGGTCCTGCGGAAGGCGCGCCAGGCATCGCGACCCCCCCGTATGGCAATTTCGGCCCGCAGGCGTACGTAGCCGTTGGTGAGGAGAAGCGCCACCAGGCCCATCTTGGTCCAGTAGAGCGCCGACGTGACATACGTGGTCAAATCGGCAAAGAGCATCAACAACCCGCTCGACATCGTGAGCGCGAGCCCCGCAATCACCCAGCGGTGTACCGCATAGAGTCGCTCCAGCTCGCGCCGCATACCCGGGCCATCCGGCATCACCTGGAATGATGCCCGGTCCGAGGCCACCGAAAGGCCCCCCCCGAGGAGAATCCCTGCCAGGTGCACGTAGGTCACCCCGGCGCTGACCAACTTGCGATCGCCGTAGTAATGCGCCCACCGCTCGACCAGGGGCGCTATCCCCGTGAGCATCGTCATTTCCAGATCAGCATCATGAGATACCCGACGGTTGCGGTGCTGAATGAGGCGATCGCGAGGGTGCGGTGGTGGCCGGCGTCATCCGAGCGCCTCCCGCTCGGTCGGTCGTCGCCCCCGGGGGCGCTGGCGGCAGTCGCGAGGAACCCGGCATCGGAGGCGAGTATCAGGGCGGCATGGACGTAGCGCCGCAACCGGCCGGCTGGCTCCTTGCGTTGTTCCCAGAGGTTCCAGACCCCGGTGACTGTGTTCACGGCAAACAAGGCTCCGATCCCGAACGCGAGGACGCTATGCGCGGAACGCAGGCTGCGGCGGGAATTGGTGGTGTCGTTGAAGAGCTTCTGGCCGACGAGGTATTCCGCCCCGAACAGGGGAATGGTGGCATAGCTGGCGTACTTGTGGATGGTCAGCCGGGTGTAGTACGCGTTGCTGTACTCCCGCGCCTTCGGTCGCTGGCCCTGGGTGCTGTCGTCCGTCGGGAATCCGAACCGGAGCTGCGGGAACTCGATCGGTGGGGCGGACGGTTGGGCCGGGCCCAGCCGGGCGTAGGCGGCGGCGACCGGAGCTACGGTTGTATCGACACTCGGCCGGGCGGCGGGCTGCTGGAAGAGCCCGCTGGTCGCGATGAGCAGGACACTCGATTGCATCGGTTTGCTCGCTTTCTGCCTTGGGCAGACCGCTGAACGAGGACTGCTATGACGCAGTGGATTCCGACGAGAGGAGACGAGGCGCAATGATTAAAGCCGCACACCCGGAGGATTCGTGAGGGCCCTGGTGCAATCATCAAGACACCGGCCCTTGTGATGGCCCAAGAATATGGACCGCGAAGATGACAGGACTGTGACAGATACGGACCAACCGGCTCCCGCCTCTAGTGTCCCAGGATCGCCGCCGCCTGCGCGAACGTCGCGGTGGCCCGTCGCACTTCTCCGTCCAGTACCGCCGAGATCCGGTAGAGTCCCGTTGCGCCCCACCGGGCCTCCGCCAGGAGCGGCAGGAGCGACGCGCGGAGCCAGGCATCGGCCTCCGCCCCTGCGGGCGCCGGCAGCCCCTCGTGCAACGCGAAGGCGCGGAAGTCCGCCGCCGCGCCGTCAGGCAACACGGGGTTCTTCGCGAGCGCGTCCAGGACGCCCAGCGCCTCGGCATGCGCGCCCAGGTACCCCGACACCCACTTGATCGGAAGCAGCTGCTCGTTGAGCCGCTCCAGCCAGAGCGGCGGCAGCGAGTCGCGCCGGAGCACGACGTCGGGATAGATCCCGCCGCCGCCGTACACGGTGCGCCCGCCGTCGGTCTTGCACGAGGGGCGGCCCACCGTGTCCCGCTCCGCCGCCGCCCGGCGGTAGTATTCCCGGGTCGTGATGCCGTGATACTGCCGCTGAATCACCCGGCCGCAGGGTGTCTTGGCGTGGCTGGTGACCATCCACATCAGCGAGCCGTCGGGGAGCAGGAACGGCTGCATCACCAGCGACTTGCCGAAGCTGGTCTGGCCCACGATCAGCGCGCGGTCATGGTCCTGCAATGCGCCGGCCACCAGCTCCGAGGCGCTGGCGGTGCCGGCGTTGATCATCAGCACCAGGGGGTAACGCTTCTCGTGGCTGAACATCGAGCGGGAGACTCGAAGCGTGTCGTTGGTCTCCTTCTTCTTCCCCTCCTGCATCGTGATGATGACGCCCTTGGGCAGGAACAGCCCGGCGATGTCGGCCGCCTCGGACACGCTGCCGCCCCCGTTGTCGCGGAGGTCGATCAGCAGCCGGCGCATCTTCAGGTCTTCCAGCCTGCCCACCGCGTCCCGGAGCTCCTCGGCTACTTTGCTGCTGGCGAAGGTAGTAACCCGCACGTAGCCGGTGGAGTCGTCCAGCATGAAGGCGGCGGGCACCGCCGGCTGCTCCGCCACCCGTTCCCGCTTCACCTCCCGCACCACCGAAACCCGCACGCCGTCGGAGCGTTGCCGCTCGAAGGTGAGGCTCGCCTTGGAGTTCCTGGGGCCGGAGAGCAGGATGTCGAGCTCCTCGGCGCTCTGCGCGGTAACCGGCCCGCCATCGACGGCCACCAGCTCGTCGCCCGGGAGAATGTCACCCTTGGCGGCCTCGGAGCCTGCCGCCACTGCCCCCACCACCGGCGACAGGCCCACGAAGCGGAACGCGATCGGGACCGGCGCCGCCTTGCCGGACTGGAGGGCCTTGGCGCGCTCCTCCACCAGCGGCTGGTACATGATCACGTAGGAGTGCGGATCGGCGGCACCCAGCATTCCGCGGATCGCGGCCATGATCAGGTCATGGGTGTCCACCGAATCCGCGTGGTTGATCCGGATCTGGTTGAGGACCCCGGTCAGCATCTGGAGGTCCTCGGCGATGGTGCGGGGCCGGAGCGGGCTGGCGGGAACCTGGGCGGGCGCGGCGCCCGCGAGCCCCGCGCCCGCGACAAGGGCGGTGAGGACGACCCGGCGCGGGCGCATCATCCCCCCGCCTTCAGCGCCTGGAGCCGCTCGTTGGCGAGTTTCAGGTCGCCCCGCAGCCCGCCATGGGCTCGGAGGATGAATCCCTGGTACGCCGCGATGGCCCGGTCCTTCCGGCCCAGCTTGTCCGCCGCCTTGGCCAGCGCGATCCAGGGCAGGGCATAGAAGGGCTCCAGCTCGACCGCCTTCTCGAACTGCGCGATCGCGTCCTCGCCGCGGCCGGCCGCCACGAGGGCATTGCCGTAGTGGAGCCGGAGGAACGGGTCGGCGCCGCGGAGCTGGACCGCGAGGTCGTATTCCTGGAGGCTGGTGGCGGTATCGCCCGCGACCTGGGCCAGGTCTCCCAGGGCGGAGTGGGCCATGGCGAAGGAAAGATCCTCGGTGAGGGCGCGGCCGTAAGCCTCCCGGGCCTTGTCGTGCTTGCCCATCCGGTCGTAGACCCAGCCCATGGTGTACTCGGCCAGCGCCTTGGACTGGTAGACGAAGATCACTTCTTTCTTCTCGTCCTTGCGCCGGGCTTCGAGGTAGCCCTCCAACTCGCCGAGGCTGCTGTCGGGCCGCATCGAGAGATAGAACGCGAGGGCGCGCTCGAGGTGGATTCCGTAGGCGTCCTTGTACTTCTGGAGCGCCTTGCCGTAGAGCGCGACGGCCCGCTCGAAATCGCCCTCGCTCATCGCCAGCCAGGCGGCATTCTCGGGGTCGGCCCGGTCCCAGTCGATCCGGTTCGACCCACCGGTTGCGTTGTCGTAGAACAGCTCGAGCATCTGCCGGTCGAGGCGGGGGTTGAGCATGGGGTTCCGGATCAGGGCCTCGAGCTGGAGCGAGTCGATCTCGAGAATCTCCTTGCGCCGCATGACCGAGCGGTTCCGCATCAGGTACTCGCCGAGCTGGTGGGTATCGGAGAGGTGGCGGGCGATCCGCTCGGCGTAGTACGCATCGGCCATGCTCGGGTCGATGCGGCGGGCCCAGTGAAAGGCGGCCGCTGCGTCCTCGGGACTCTGGGCCAGGCGCCCCATGCCGAGGAGGAAGTACGCCCCTGCGAAGTTGCTGTCCTGGGGCGCGCTGATCCTGGGCCGGGGAGGGTCGTAGCGCTTCTCCTTCTTCTGCGCCTGGGCGGCCGGCGCCGGGAACACGAAGAGCGCGGCAAGGAGTGCAAAGTTGAGCGATGGGGTCATGGGTATTCTCATGGTAGCGTAACCCGCGAACGCGCGAAAATACCGGGTGGTGGTGGAACTATATGCTGGCTCGGACCGCTGGCCAACACCCGGAAACCGGGCCGGCCAGGGCCCGACCCCGCCTGCCTGCTTGACTTCTCTCCCCTCGGGCCCCAAGCTCTCGAACTCCCGAGGATGTCGCCACGACAATCCTGGTTGTCACCTCGACCCGGAATCAAGCTGATGGCCGCGAAGCACGCTGATCCACGGCACGAGGCTCCACCGGTGCACGACCTCGTCGCTGCGTTAGGCGGAATCCCCCTTCTCGACCCCGTCGACCTCGATGAGCCGGAGGACAAGAAGGCACGGAAACGTCGGAAGTCCGGCGTGGAGCTCCTCCGGGAAGCGGAACGCCAACCGAAGAGTTTCGAGCGGTTCCGTATTCTGACCGAGGTCGTCGACCAGGGACGGCGCCTGGTCGAGCTCTCCGATCAGAAGGCCCACATGGCCCTGGTCGTCATGGGCGTCCTCAACACCGGGGTCTTCATCCTCGTACCTCGCGGCACCGGGGTCGACCGCCTGCCGCCCGCGGTGAAGCCCTGGCTGATCGGCCTGCTCCTGGTCTATGCCGTGCTCAGCTTTCTCTTCGTGATCCACGCCATCGATTGTCTCCGGCCCCGCCGGCTGCATCACGGCGCCCGACTGGACGGAACCCTCCGCGCCGCTGACCCGAAGAGACACCACGGCCCGCTGGGATTGCTCTATTGGGAAACCATCGCCAGGCATGATCTCGAGACCTACGGCCGCGCCTGGAGCTCGGTTCGGATGGACCAGCTCAGCGCCGAGCTCGTCATGCTCGCCCACCACCTCTCGGCGCTCATTACCAGGAAGTATGACGCGCTGGGACGGCTCTACTGGGGCCTGGCTACGATGGTAGGTCTGGCTGCCCTCCTGCTTGCACTTTATGGGGGGTCCGCACTGGTGTAGCCTGCGCGATGTGGTTGGAGCTCGAGACCTCGAGCCGGCCCGCTACGGCCCGCCCGGGTCCCTCACTGAGTCACACCACAATACGCGCCGGGCGGGTCAGGGCGAAGAGGAGCACGAAGAGCGTCTCGCAGACCAGAGATGCCACGCCCATCGGCTCGAACCAGGCGTCCGGCTCGGCCGGGAGTCCCGGCAGACCGATCGTGCGGCTCGCGATATAGGCGAGGATCGCCCCTCCCGCGACCAGCAGGCCCAGGAGCCATCCCAGTGTTCGCTGATTGCGATAGATGCCGATCGCTGCCACGAGTGAACCGGCCCCGTTGCCGACGAAGAGCAGGCCCTTGTAGGTCGCCTCGCCGAAGGCGTCCTGCGCCTCCACGACGTGGATGAGCCCGGTCGCCAGGATGGCCGCGATGGCCAGCCACTTCACGGTCTGGGAAGTTGTCGTCATGGGATCTCCTTGAGGTATTACATCAGGTCGTCCATTAGCGCCGCCCGCAGCAGCCTGGCGTAGAGGGGATCCGCCGCCAGTCCCCGGCGATCGATCGGCGGCTCGGTGAGCATCCGGCGCAGCCGCACCGGTCGCCGCTCGTAGGCCAGCTCCACCCAGTCCATCGCCTGGCGCCATTCGCCCAGCGCGGCGAGCGTAGTGGTGATCTGGTCCGCCGGCCGATTTCCTGCTCGATCCGGAAACGGCCGGGGAGGTTGATCCGGTCGGCGACGGTCATGGCAACGGGAAGCGTAGGCAGTGGCGGGAGGACATGCCCAGGAATCTAGCATCGAGTCAGCCTGGCTTGACGAGCCCGCCCCCTCCACGGTACCGGACCGGGCAAATTGAGGGCATCCCGCATCCAAGAGGATCGAGGCGCCGGGCATCCCTGTGACCAAGGCCAGAATCCTGATCGTGGGCGGCGACCCGATCGTCGCCAGAGAGCTCGTGGGGCGGCTGACCGGCCTCGGATACCACGTGGCGGCGATCGCCGCGTCCCGGTTCACTCACAGCATCTGTCCCGCCTGCATGGCAACCCACGTCGAGCCGCAATTCGGCGAGCCGGACCTCCCCGCGCCGCCGTGATCGGCCAATTGGGCAGGTACTCCGCCATCTGCCAGTTACCGATGTTGAATGAAATCCGCTGCTGCACCATCATCGGCACCCGGCAGCCCCGCAACCATGCCGGCGCGAACTTTTCCGTGCATGATGGCGGTGGCCGCCGCGACGAAAAACTCCCGGTATTGCGCCTGGGTGACCCGAAGCGTATTCGGATCGGCTCGGCCTTCCGGGGTCACCACGTGCTGCAGATCCACGTGGCTGCCGATTCTCTGGCGCTGCGCCTCGAACGGAAAGATGGGCGCGGGAATGGAGATGAGCCGGACGAGTTCGTCGACTGGAATCAAGGGAATCACGATCCGAATCAGCCCCACGGCGGGCCCTTCGCGAAGCTGGAAGATCAGATCGCTGGCCAAGCCCGAGCCGAGTATCTCGGTGGCCGGATGCGGACGGGTCGTATCCCGCGGCAGGATCAGCCAGGCCCAGATGGGGAGCGACAGGGTGGCCGGTCCGTGGAAGTTGTGCCGGATCGCCTCGGCGATCATCAGGTCGTCGGCGGAGCGTACCGTGTCCGGGGGCGCGAGGAGGCCGCGTCCCAGGAGCAGCGCCGTAGCCGCGAGGAGAGCGCAGGGATGCATGTTCTTCGGGCCGGAGAGCCAGGGCGGTCCCTACGGTACCAGGAAGCGGCCGGCGAAACGCGCCACGATGTGTACCTCGTCGGTCGCACGCAGCAGGCGGGCCGAAAAGCTGAAGTGTCCGCGCAGCTGCCGGGTGGTCGGGTCGAGCTCCTCGATCACGAGGGAATCGCCCGGCGCCCCGATGGACAGGAACCCTCGCGGGCCTTGGTCGCCTCGGGCGCGGTCGGTCGAAGGCGGCTCATACCATTCACCGAAGGCGGGATCCGCAAACGTGCCCAGGCGGAACGCACCCGGCGCCGCGCCGCGGTTGATCCGGACTCGGAGCGATGGCCACCCATCGGGGCGGACTTCCTGCCCGAACACCTGCAGCTCACCCGACGCTGGATCATAGAAGGCCACGGTGGAGTCGGGAAAGTAGGAGCTGACCCAGGCGTGACCGTCGATGAGCGCTGTCAGGGCGCCGAAGCGCTCCGGGGGCTGGCTTTCGGGAGCGGTGGTGGCATCGCAGCCGGCCGCGAGGGCCAGGCCGAGCGACGCCAGTGCGAGGTGGCGGTTCATTTGGCCTCCTCCGAGCCGCTCAGCAGACCGGCGGAAACTTCCCGGGCTCCTTCGCGGTGGTCCACACGTACAAGGTATCGGGTGGCGCGGCGTCGGCGCGACGGATCGCCGCCTGGCCGAGCAGTGGTGCACAGGCAAACAAGCCCACGAGATTCGCGCGCGCCCCTATCGCCACCTGGTATTCCCGGTTCGGCTCGAGCTCGATGGCGCCGGAGACCCGGGCCAGCGCGTCACCGGGTGAGCTCACCAGGGCGACGACCAGCGGCCAGGTACCGTGGGTGGGGAGCGGAAGGACGGCCGACTCCAGTCCATTATCCGTGGCGGTGAAGTCGCTGCTGGACAGGGTCACTTCAAACCCCGGACCGCCGGTAACGGCCAGTAGAGCGATTGGATAGGGCGCGGGCTGCAGGTAGCTCACCCGGAGTGTGTTCCCGGGCTCCGGGTCACTGCAGGCAGCGCAGAGGAGCAGCGCCGCCGCGAGCCATCGACCCTTCTGGTTCAGGGGGCCTTGCCCGGGGGGAGTCCGTACCCGCCGACCGGCAGCGTTTCCACCCGATTGCTGAATCCCGCGATCAGCGGGCGTCCCTTCGCAATTGCGGCCTGCACCGCCGGCAACGCGAGGGAGGCCTGATGACTCGTCTGGCTGTCCCACACTTCGGTGATCCACAGGGCGTCGGGGTCCGCCGGATCGGTGGCCACAACGTAGCTGAGACAACCGGGCATCGACCCGGTACCTTCCAGCAGAATCGCCGCCAGGGCGTCGCGCTGGCCGGGCGCCGCGGTCATCTTGCCGATCAGTCCGTACATTGGTTCTCCTCGCTTCTCCGTCGAGGTGGCTGTCCGGTACAGCGGCAGAGGGGCGACCGCCGCTGCGCCCGCCAGCACCAGGAACTCTCGTCGGCCGATGGTCATTGGAGAAGAGTAGCGGTGAGGCGGGACCACGGCCAGCGCACCTCGACGTGCTGGGGGCCGGGACGATACGGCCGTGTCAGCCGTTGTGAGGCGGCGCCAGCGGTTTCAGCATCCGAATCCACTCGGCGGAAAACCCGGACTGCTCGTAGATGCGCCGGGCCCGCTCATTTCCGGCAAAGACATGGAGCGTCAGCCAGGGATAGCCGGCCGCCAGCGCCCACTCCTCTGCAGCGGCGAGGAGGGCGCGGCCCACGCCCCGGCCCTGGCCGGCCGGATCGACGACGAGGTCGGTCAGGTGGCCGACCGAGCGGTCGGTGAAATAGTCGCGATCGGTCCGGAGGGATGCAAACCCGAGGGGCACCCCTGCATCGCCTTCGGCGACGAGTATGACAGAACCGGGGCTCGGCTCCGCCAGTTCACGAGCGAGGCCCGCCGCGACCGCGCGGTCCATGGCACCGACCTCGCGCCAGGGAGGTGGTCCGAACTCATGGAGGCGCGGGGCCAGCGCCGTGATCCAGCTCGCGTCTCCGGGGTTGGCCGGTCGAATGCGAATCATGGAATCCACCGTCGCGTTTCGGGCCCCGTCAGGAGCGAGGGGGGCCAGACCTCACGCTCCCTGGAGGCCGGCCAGGAGGGAATAGCCGGCCGGCCACTCCCCGAGGCCGCTGGCGGCGTTGATGTGGCCCGCGGGCCCGATGTTCACGGAGGTACTTCCCCACGCGTCGGCATACTCCCGCGCCCAATGGGCGACCAGCGCACACGCGGAGCTATGGGCGACGAGCAGCACCCGGCCGGGTGCGCTGCCAACGGCCGTCTCAAGGGTCCGGACCCAGTCACAGCACCGCGGGGCATCCCCTTCCGCCTGGAGCACGCGCCGACAGGTGGGATCCCGCCGCTCCCAATGGCTCTGCCAGTGCTCGGGGCCCGAGTTGCCGATGCCGGGGAGGATCAGGGTAGTCATGGAATCCATACGCGCAGGACATATTCTAACCCCACCCGTTTCTCCCGGGCCACCCGGATTCCCCTGATTCGTTGCGTGATGGTTGTACTGCTGGAGCGCCGAGATTGCGCGGGGGCCTCAGCCGGGCGGCAGAAGCCAGTCGATGACGTCGTGGGCGGAGTAGTGGGTTCTTCCCTGAAGAAAACCCCCCAGGTTCTTCAGGTCGTCGCCGCTGGTCACAATCGGCGGCTCCGTGGTGCCGTTGGGACGCGCCTGTGCCAGGCCGATCGCCGCGGTGAGCGCATTGCAGAGGCAGCGGCGTCCCTCGGTATCCTCGAGCTCTCCACCCTTCTTGAGGTAGGCGTCCACCGGCTCGCCCGGGCAACGGTAGCCGATCTTGCCATCGGGAGTGCGATAGGCCACCCGGAGGCCGCCGAGGTCGCAGAGGCGCTCGCGGGTGACGCCCGCGCCCGGGTCGTCGTTCCAGTGCACCACCTTGAAGGGATACCCGGTGGGGGAAGCCTTGGGGTCGGTGTACACCTGCACCTCCCCTCTGAGGACGCCCGCCAGCACCGAGCGCTTGAGCTCCGCCGTGAATCCCGATTCCTCGCAGTACGCGAACAGGGTTCCCACCTGGATGCCCGCTGCGCCGGCCGCCCGGGCCTCGCGCAGCCGCTCGGGGTGACCCGCGCCGCCGGCCAGCCAGAAGGGACGGCCGAGCTCGGCGATCTTGCCGAGGTCCACTTCGTCCCGGTCGCCGTACACCGGCTCCCCTTGCAGGTTGAACGTCGGCTCGCCCCGGGGCGGGGCGTTGTGCCCGCCGGCGGTCGGTCCTTCAATCACGAATCCGTCCACTCGGCCGGATGCCTTCCGCGCCAGCATCGTGGCCAGGGAATTGGAAGCGATGATGGCGAGAAACATCGGACGGGCGAGTGGCGGCGGCAAAGCATCCCAGTACTCTGCCGGGTCGAGCCCGAGCGACTCGACCTCTCCAGAAGCGAGGCCTTCCACCTCGAACCGGAGCGTGGCCGGCTCATGCCTCGCCAGCCGGTCGAGGGCGGCTGGAATCTCCCGGGGAATGCCCGCGCCCATGAGGACGACGTCCACGCCGGCGAGCATCGCGCCGTAGAGCAGGGCCAGGGTGGGGAGCTGGATCTTGGTCAGAAGATTCAGTCCGACCGGGTTGGAATGTCCCTCCTTGGCGAGCCAGACTTCCACGAACGCGCCGAGCATGGTCACTTGCTGGCGAGCCTTGCTCACCTGTTGTTTGTAGACCGGCAGCATCCGGTAGGGCGTTCCGGGGCTGCGGCCCAGAGGGAGAAACCAGCGGCGCAGCGCATCCGCTGCGACGCCCGGCATGGGGAAGTGCTCCATCGCGCGCCGGACGTGCCCGCCCGGGTCGCCGTCTTGCAGCCGGCGCACCAGAATCGTGTCCAGCGCGATGCCCGACACGACGCCGAGATGGCCCGACTGGGACACCGCGCGAGCGAGCTTCCAGTTGGAAACCCCCACGCCCATCCCGCCCTGGATGATCACCGGCAGCACATCTGAGGTAGCCATGCGCAACTAGTAGTGTGGGCGACGTGAGGATTTCCTGAAACTCCCGTGAGGCCCTCCTCACGCCGCCCCTCCGCCGTCGTGCCTCCGGTTCAGAGCGTGTCGTCCCGCATTGAACGCGATGGTTCGATTCTGAGGACCCGCCGCGCGGGCAGATAGCACGCCGCTACCGTCACCACCACCAGGCCGGTGGCAGCGGCGCCGAGCGCCAGAGGATCCGATGCCGAGGTGCCCACCAGGATGCTCCGGACCAGCCGCCCGGCGAGCCAGGTGCCCGGGAGTCCTATCAGAATCCCCACCAGCACCAGCCGCATCCCCTCGCCGAGGACCAGCCGCAGCAAGCGGGGGTGATCGGCGCCGAGCGCGAGCCGCACCGCCAGCTCGTGGCGCCGCCGGGTGACCGCGGCGGCCACCACACCGAAGAGGCCCATCGCGGCGAGGAGCAAGGCACCCATTGCGAAGGTGCCGATCAGCACCGCGCTCACCCGCTGCTGGCTCAGGGACTGATTGCGAATCACCCGCATCGGCAAGAGCTCCGACATGGCGAGCTCCGGGTCCACCTGCCGGATCGCGGCGCGGACCTCCGGCGCGAGCGAGGATGCGGGCCGCTCGCTTCGCATCACCCACGACAGGCTGCGGTACCCCGCGTTCTCCGCACGGTAGTAGAGCTGGGGCCGGCCATCGTGGTCCACTTCGTACTGGCGGGCCTGGTTCACTACGCCCACGATGGTCATGGTGTCGGAGTCAATGCGAACCCGCGCACCGATCGCCGCGGCCGGGGCGGGGAAGAAGTAGTCGGAGAAGGCCCGGTCGACCACGACCTCGGTCCCCCCGTCAACCCGCGAGGGTTCGAAATCCCGGCCCGCCAGGATCCGAATCCGCATCGCGCCGAAGTAGCCGATCCGGACCCCCATGTAGTCGACCAGGGGATGATCGTGGGCGTCGTCGCCGGTGTTGCCCGGCGCGCCGGGGACGCCCATGGTGGTCTGGTCCGGGCCGGCGGTGAGCGGCAGCGCCGAGGTGGCGCTCACCACCGAGACGCCGTTGATGGCCGAGAGCGAAGCCTGGAGCCGGTCCTGCAGCACGAGCACCGCCGTGGTGTCGGGGAATCGCTGGCCGGAGACCGGAACCCGCACGCTGAGCACACCGGCTGGGTCGAATCCCGGATCGGCCCGCAGCAGCCTTCCGAAGCTGCGGACCACGAGCCCCGCGGTACCCAGCATCATCAGCGAGAGGGCCACCTGCACCACCACCAGCACCCGCCGCATCCGGCCATGGCCTCCGCCGCCCCGCACCGCCACGGCACTCAGTAGCGAGGACAGCTTGACCCGAGCGCCCCAGAGCGCGGGAACGGCCGCGGCCAGCAGGCCGAGCACCGCGCCGGTCAGCACCACACCGGAGGCCAGGCCCCAGTCCATGGCGACGTATTCGCGGCGGGGCAGGTCCGCCGGCGCGAGGGATACCAGCACCCGGGTACCCCACACCGCGGCCAGCGCGCCGACCGCGCCCCCTAACCCGCCCAGCACGCTTCCCTCGACCAGGGTCGCCCGCATGATCGCGCCGGGGTTGGCGCCCAGCGCGCGGGACACCGCGAACTCCCGCTCCCGCTGCATTGTGCGCGCGAGCAGGAGGGTGGACAGGTTCACCGCCAGCACCAGGACCAGCAGCAGTCCCGCCGCGCCCAGGACCCGGAGCGCGGGACGGACCGCCGCAACCAGGTCGCCCCGGAGCGCCACCGGATACAGCTTGAGGCCCCGGCTCTTGAAGTCGCGGGCATCCACGATCCGGGCGACCGCCGCGACGGCCTGGGTCACCTGGGCCGGCGGGGTGCCGTGCCGGGCCCGGAGCAGCCCGGCGAACATCCCGGCGCCCGGCCGGGTGGCCGCGAGCTTCACGTCCAGCGCGATATAGGCGTCGGGCGTCTCCGCGGGACCCAGGCTCGAGTGCCGCGCAAAGCCGAAGCTCTTCGGCATGACGCCGATGACCGTGTAAGGCGCGCCGTTCAGGCGCACGTCGGTGCCGACGATGGCGCGATTGCCGCCGAGCCGCTGCCAGAGCTGGTGGGTCAACACGATCAGCGGTGGCGCGCCGGGGCCGCTCTCGGCGTCCGCGAAGGAGCGCCCAAGCTCCGGGGCCGCGCCCAGCAGGCGGAACAGGTTGGGCGAGGTCCCGAACACGGTGATCTCGGCGGGGTCGACTCCGGCGCCCGCGGTGAGGGTCCGGCGGCTGCTGCTGAGCGCCGCCGCGCCTTCGATCACCCCACCCGCCTTCTGGAGCTCGGCGACATCGGTCCCACCCAGCCAGCCCCGGTCCAGGTTGAAGAAGGCCCGGTAGTCGCGCCACACGAAGTAGAGGTCACCGGGGTGCTGGTATGGCAGGGGCGCGACCAACACCCTGTAGACCACGGTGGACACCACGGCAAAGACTCCCAGCCCGACCGCGAGCGTCCCGACCACCGACGCCACGAAGAGGGGCGCGCGCACCAGGCGCCGAATGGCGATTTCCATGTCCCGTCCCCAGTTTCCCCCGCGTCTCCACTGTACCGCCGGCCGCATTCGCTCGCCGGGGCCGTTCCGCACCGAGTCCGCCAGCGCGCCCAGCCAGATCCCGATCACCGCGCCCGTTCCGCGGCCGCGGAGCGCGGCGCGGCAACGATCCCGGTAAGCCTCCACCAGCGCGGGGCCCATCGCTTCCCGAAAGTCGGGTGGATAGAGCCGCAGCAGGAGCCGGAGCCACCGCTCCGACAGGCGGAGCCAGCCGGCTTCGTTCACCGGGGCAGCTCGAGCAAGCCGCCGATTCGCGCCGCCCGGGTCAGCGCCACCATGCGCCGCGCCTCGGCCCGCGCCACCTTGAGCCCGAAGGGGGTGATGCGGTAGTAGTTGCGCCGCTCATCCGCCGCGTCGGGGGCCGCCCGCCGGTCCGCCGCGGCGATCAGGCCGCCCTCGACCATGCGGGCCAGGGCGCGATAGAGGGTGCCCACGTCCGGGGGGTCGGTCTCGCCGCGTCCCACGGCGTCCTGGATGATGCCGTACCCGTGCCGCTCGCCAGCCGCCAGGCTGAGCAGCACATGAAACTCCACCGGCCGGAGCGGCTGGAGGGATTCGGGTTTGCGTCGGTCGCGATCCATTCGGGCGTCCCGGCCAGGGTGAGTCAGGCGCTACCGGCAATCAGAAACCCCGGACGGTACGGCGGCGGTCCCGCCACTTCACCGCGCCGATGCACCATGCGCCGTACATATATGTGGCACGCATATAGAACTGTCAAGCGGACGTCCGGATCTGTCGCCGGCGAGCCCCCGACCGCGCCGGCCTTGCGCGGCCCGCGGCTCCGATCCAACCTTGCGACATGTCGCGAGTCCACGTACTGCTCGCGTGCCTCTCCCTGGCCCCGCAGCGGCCGGTTCGGGAGGACCCCCGGGACATCCTGCGGCTGGCCCTCCGCGCGGTGGAATCGGGCAACACCGCCCCGGTCCAGACCAGCTGGCGGGAGCGCGTGTCGCGCGACTCCTCCGACCGTCTGGCCCTCCTGGGCCTCGCCGCGCTGGCCCGTCTCACCTACGACTACCGGACCGCCGACCGGCTCTACGGCCGCCTGGTCGCGCAGGGCCCCGGCATTCCCGACCGGATCGGCGTGTATGGCCGTCTGGACCAGGCGGCTGCGGCGCTTGCCCGCGGCGCGCTGACCGCATCGGACTCGCTCTACGCAATTGGGACCCGGGAAGCGCTCCTGACTCGTGACCCCGCCGCGCAGGGACTGGCGCTGATGCGCCGAGCCGTGGCCCAGGTTCGAATCGGTGGTACGCCGGCCGCCATGGAGCTGGTGTCCCGGGCCCAGCGCCTGATTCCCACCACCGATACCACGGCGCAGGCCGAGCTGTTGTGTCAGCGCGCCAACGTGCTCACCGTGGCGGCGCGCCCGGGGGCCCGCCGCGAGGCGTTCGCGGGTGCCGCGCTCGCGGCCCGTGCCGGCGAGCCGCGCCTCCAGGCGATGTGCCTCCAGGTCGTTGCCAATAGCCTGCCGCTGGAATCCCTGATCGATTCCGCGATCGCAGTCGAGGGGACGGTTGCCGACCTCGATCGGCGGGCCCACGATCGCCAGGGACTCGCGGTGGCGCTGCAGCGTCGGGGGTATCTGCAGGTGACCGTCGGGGAATACGGTCTTGCCCGGGAGAATCTCCAGCAGGCAGTGGTAGAGGGACGCACCTCCGGCAGCCTCTCGCCGGTAGCCTGGGCCGAGCTGAATCTCGCCGGCATTGCGATTCTGGTGGGCGACGTCCCGGGGGGATCGAGCTATCTCACGCTCGCGGAATCGCTCTTCACGGCGCAGGGCGACCGGGCGGGGCAGGGCGTGCTGATCGGCTACCGGGGCTCGCTCGCGCGCCTGGCAGGAGATCTTCCCGGCGCGCGCCGGGCCTACGAGAACGGCCTGGCCCAATCGGAGCGCATGATGGGGCAGGCGCCGGTCTACTACCACCGCATGCTGGCCGCCCTCGCAATGGAGGAAGGCGATCTGAACCGGGCAGCGCGGGAGCTCGAGGCCACCCGTGCCCGGGCGCTGGCAATCGGCATGGAGGGCTACGTCAGTGGTCTCGGACAGGAGTTCGGCATCCTCGCCCTCAAGCGCGGGGACCTCCCCACGGCCGAGCGCTTCTTCAGGAACCACCTCGAGACGATGGGACCGGGGCAGCCGGGCCGGCACTATCCCGCGGAGGTGCGCCTGGCCCAGGTGTACGCGCACCGCGGTGATCTGGCCGGTGCGGAACGGATCGTCACGACTGCGATGGACTCCCTCGATGGGTGGCGCGGCCGGCTGACCAGCCGGGATCTCCGGCTGCTGGCGTTCGAGGTGCGGGGAGAAGACCTCGAACCGGACCTCGGCCTGACCGATGTATTAGGACGGATGGTGCGGGGGGGCCGCTCCGAGGCGGCCTTTCGGCTGGCCGAGCGGCGGCGGGCCCGCGACCTCCTGGACCGGCTGGTCCGGATGGAAGCGTTCGGGAGCCGGGAGAGCCCGCTCCGCGCCGCGGTGGATACCCTGCGCCGGTCCTACGCCGGGGTCGAGCCGGCCGACGTCTCGGCCCGCATTCCCGATGAGAAGACGGCGCTGCTCGAGTACGTGGCGGGATATGGCGGCGAGCCGACCATCCTGTTCGCCCTGACCCGGAGGGGGCTGCACGGCTTTCTCCTCCCGACTGCCGATTCACTGGCGCGGGAAGTAACCCGCTTCAACACCCTCCTCGAATCCGGCGCCGCACCGCGCGCCGCCGGCCAGCGGCTCGGCGCCGCGCTGCTGGGTCCGGTCCTCCGGATCCTGGGCCCGGAGGTAACCCGCCTGGTGGTGGTGCCCGATGGCTCGCTGCACCGGCTGCCTTTCGACGCACTCACCCTGCCGGGTGGCGGCCTCGCCCTCGCGCGCTTTTCCATCACCCTGGTCCCGTCCGCGGCGGTCGCGGTGAACCTCTGGAAAAGGGCCCCGTCGACCCGGCCGGTTGTGGCGGCGGTGCTGGGAGATCCGGCGCCCGCGAGGGCCGGCTCGAGCCCAGCCTCGGCCGCTACCCGGGAGTATCTCGCGGCCTTCGCCGCCGCCGGCGGCCTTCCGCCCCTTCCGGGCGCCGCGCGGGAGGCCCGGATCGTCGCCCGCTTTGCTCCGCGCGCCGAGCTCCGGCTGGGCGCCGCGGCCAGCGAGGCATGGCTCCTCCACACGCCGCTCACGCGCTACCGCATTCTTCATTTTGCCACCCACGCGCTGGTGGACGACCAGACCACCACCCACACGGCACTCGCGCTGGCGCCGGGCGACGGCGAGGACGGATTCGTGAGCCCCGGCGATCTGGCCTCGCTGCGACTCGACGCCGACCTGGTAGTGCTTTCGGGGTGCCGCACCGCGGAGGGCGTGGTGGCGGGCGGCGAAGGGGTGTTGGGTGTGATCGCGCCGCTGCTCCAGGCAGGGGCCCGCGCCGTGGTGGCCACAACCCGGCCGGTGGGGGACCAGAGCTCGGTCCGACTGATTGCGGATTTCTACCGGGGGCTGGCGGCCGGCTCCGCAGCCGGCGACGCGCTCCGCTCCGCCAAGCTCGCGGCGGTGCGTCGGGGGCTCGGCGCGCGCGACTGGTCCGGCTTCACGCTGATCGGCAATCCGGCGGTGACGATTCCGCTTCGGCGCACCTTGTTCTATGGCGTGTGGAGCTCCAGGCGCAGGGCAGTGGAGCGGATCAGCGCCCCCGACGCCAGCGTCGCCCGCACCCACCAGCGGTAGGTGGTGCCGGCGCTCAGATGAACGCTGTCGGGGAGCCGGGCGGTCGTGTCGGCGGTCGACGTCTCGTAGACTGGATCGCCGGCTTCGGTATCGAGCTCGAGCTGGTAGCGCTGGGCGGTTGCCACCGCGCGCCAGACGAACACCGGTGATGCCCCGGGCGCCACGGCCGCGGGTCCGACCAGCTCAACCGAGCGAACCCCGCCGCGGGTGATCTCGGTTCCGCCGGAAACCTGCCTCGCTTTCCAGATCCAGGCGGCGCCGATCACCAGGGCGAGCATTGCCGCCGCGGCAAGCCACGAGGGCAGGCTACGTCGCTCGAGCCGCGCGGCGGTCTCGCGTGGGGCGCGGAACATTTCGAAGTCTTTCTGACACTCGCCGCAAGCCATGACGTGATCGAGGGTCGCGAGCCGGTCGGCCTCGGCGCCTTCGCGCTCGACCAGCGCGCGAATGGCTTCGGGCGAAGGGCACCCAGCCCGGCTCCCCGGCACTCGCCGTTCCAACACCCGGCCGTATTCCGCGCGCAGGTCGTCGTCGCTCAATGTCCGGTCCTCGGTCCGATGCCGTGGGTCTGCAGCCGCTGGCGCAGGTCGGCCAGGCCCCGGTAGAGCAGGTTGCGAGTGCGCGCCTCGGTCCATCCCATGAGCGAGGCGATCTCCTCCCGGGCATAGCCGGCCAGGTACATCCGTACCACCTGGCGGCGCCCTTCGCCGAGGAAGGAGACCGCGCGGGCGATCTCTTCGGTGTCATCCGGCGCGGGCAGAGTCAGACTGGCTACGGGCGTCTCGTCCAGTGATTGCTCCCGGTGCGGCCGGCGCCGGCGGATCAGATCCAATGCCGCGGTGGTCGCGGTCCGGTAGAGGTAAGACGGGGATACCGCCGAGATCTTCTCACCGGTTTCCAGGGCCCGCCAGATCCGAATCCGTACATCCTGCAGCATCTCGTCGAGGTCGGCGCCGGCGAGCCGGTGCCGGAACCCCACGTGGCGCACCATGGCACCGAAGCGCGTGAGCGCCGATTCCAGGGCCTGCGAGAGGGGGTCCGAGCCCTGCGGCATGGGGACAAACCTAGCCGGATTTTGGGTGAGAATCGGGGAAACGGAGCGTCGTCCTACTTCTGTGAGACCGAGGACTGGAGGTCCCGTTCGTCTTCGATCTCTCAGGCTCTGCTTCCTCCGGAGACTCCGACCATGCGCAGTCAACCTTGGAGTGTTGCGTCCCTCATCGGAAACGTCGGCCTTGCGACGCTGATCGCAGCCGGGTGCAACCCGCCGACCTCTCCCGCCGTCACAACGAAAACCGAGAACTGGACCGTCCAGCTCGACCAGGACCAGGTTGGGGTCCCGGGCCGGATATGGTTTGTCGTGAACGTGACACTGCGGGACGATCCGGCACAGGGCACCTGTGCCGGCAATACCGTCACCACCGGACTCGGTACCTTCACCGCCCCAGCTTCCCGGATCCAGACCTCGTCACTGAGCGGAAACCTGACGATGTCGTGGACCCAGGCGGGCGGAGGACCCTGCAATGCCTTCTCGCTCATCCTGAGCCCCACCACCCAGAACGACTTCGTGGTCACCGGCACCCAGGCCGGGGCCCTCCTTAGCCACAGTGGGTTCGGGGCGGTCGACCCAATCGTCAACTTTACGGGCACCTGGGCCACTGGCGGGATCGTTCGGGGGAAGGCCTATGTCTATCGGACCGCGCTCGGCTATCTCCCCGATTCGCACTTCGAGCTGGAAATGCTGGTCTCCGAGGCCCCGTGCAACGGGTGCTCCGGCACCCCGGCGGCGGGGATCTGCCTCTATCTAATCCCGCAACCGGTCCCGGGCTGCCAGGGCGGTGGTCTGGTGTATAACTGGAACGGTAGCACGACCATTCGCGACTACCTCCCGCGCAATACCAGTCAGGTGGACGACGCTTGGTACTTCAACCTCGTCGAAGACTTTGACCAAGGCGGGCCTCCCTTCCAGGTCGGATGTTTCCGGCCCGCCGCCGGCGCCGACCTGGTCCAGGTCCAGATCGTGAGCGGGGTCGCATCTCCGTATGTCAGCTGTCAGGCCGGCTGGTTTTCGACGGGGCTGCTCACCAAGGCGGCGGGCGACGCGCAGTCGGCACCTGCGGGGGCCAGGCTCGCGGTGGATCCCCAGGTCCTGCTGCAGGGCGCCACGGGCCCCGTCGCCGGGGCGCAAGTGCTGTGGAGCGTCGTGAGCGGCGGCGGCACGGTCAGTGCCGCCTCCATCGCCACCGACGCGGCGGGCAAGGCAGCCGTGCACTGGACCCTCGGCAGCGCTCTTGGCCCACAGACTCTCACCGCCACGGCCCCGGGCGGCGGGAACACCTCGGTCACCTTCACCGCCACGGCAACCGCGGCTGTCCCATCGGGCGGCATTGTGTTCGTGACCGATCGCGACGGGAACAAGGAGGTCTACACCGTCCAGCCCGATGGGAGCGGCGTGGCGAACCTCACGACAAACCCGGCGCGCGACGACGATCCCAGATGGTCGTTCGACCGGAGCCACGTCGTGTTCGGGAGCGAGCGGGCGAACCCGGTGCTGCCGCTCGACCTCTATATCACGGATGCTGTCGGCTCTGCCCCCAGCCGTCTGACCAGCAACGCCACCCTCGAGGATGAGCCGACCTACTCACCCGATGGCGTGCGGGTAGTGTATCACGGCAACACTCAGGGCCCGGACGGCGTCTACGTCATGAACGCCGCCGGGAGCGGGGTACGCCTGCTCCAGACCGGCGGGGATCAACCGGATTGGCCGTCGCTCGGGAACCGGGTCGTGTTCCGTACCCCCGTTGGGCTCTCGACAGTCGACGCCAACTGTCAGGGAACGCCGACCTGCCCGGCCACTCCAATTCCCGGGACCATGCCCGGCGACCGGTCGCCGGTCTATTCGCCCAACGGACAGAGGATCGCCTTTGCGCGGGGCACCGGCATCTGGGTGATGGACACCAACGGATCGAACCAGGTGCCGCTCACCAGTACCAACGAAGATTGGCCTACGTGGTCAACCGACGGCAGCCAGATCGCGTTCAGCTCCCAGCGCTCCGGCTGTTCGCACTGGCACATATACGTCATGAGCGCGATTACCGGGGCCATCGTGCGACAGGTTACCGGCGCGGGCTGCGCCGCGTACGACGACACCAAGCCGAACTGGCGCTGAGGCCGGGATGACGGCACCGGCTCCCCGGCACCGTCCCGGTGGGCCGGCGAGCGCTCATGTCGCCTGGCGAGCCCCGGGATTAAGTTGGCCGCATGAGATTCCTCCCCGGGATCCTCCTGGTCGGCAGCGCGACGGTGCTGCCGCCCCCCGTGCCGGCCCAGCAGGTGGCCGACTCCAGCTTTGACACCTCGGTGGCGCACCCCGCCTATCCCAGCGGCACCGGGCCGGTGGTGGCGATCGACGAGGCGCACTTCAACTTCCACACCCGGACCGGCCGCTACCTGCCCACAGCCCGCCTGCTGGAGCGCGACGGCTACCGGATCCGTTCGAACACCGCTCCGTTCGCCCGGCCGACGCTCGATTCCCTCGACGTGCTGATCATCGCCAACGCGATCGGGGGCGAATGGGACGCCGGCTCGTACGCCCGTCCCGGCTTCACCGAGGCCGAAGCGGATGCGGTGCGCGATTGGGTGGCGCGGGGCGGCAGTCTGCTGCTGGTCGCCGACCACGCGCCCATGGGCGTCGCCGCCGAGAACCTGGCCCGGCGCTTCGGGGTGACCATGAGCAAGGGGTTCACCGAGGATTCGACCGCGTTCTTCCGCGGACTTGGGACTTCGATTCTCCTGTTCAGCCGGTCCAACGGCCTGCTCAAGGACCATCCCATCACCAGGGGGCGCGACGTGAGCGAACGGGTGGACAGCGTGGTCGCGTTCACCGGACAGTCGCTCGGCGTGCCGCCGGGGGCCGAGGTGGTGCTGGCACTCTCCGACCACGCCTTCGACCATCCGGCGCCGACGCCGGAGCAGGCCGCCGCGAGCGGAGCGCCCGGGATCGCATGGCGCAACGCGGTCCGGGGCCTTCCCGTCACCCCGGCGCGCGGGCGGGCGGTCGGAGTGGCCCTCGCGCTCGGTAAGGGCCGGGTGATCGTGCTGGCGGAGGCGGCGATGCTCTCGGCGCAGACGGTTCTGAATCCGGCTGGTGAGCGGGTGGGCCGAATGGGGATGAACCTGCCGGGAATCGGCAACAAGCAGTTCGCCCTCAACCTGCTGCACTGGCTGACGGGGCTGCTGCAGTAACTATCGCCGGTAGCGTTCCAGGTACACCAGATCGTCGGCGGGATCGGCGCGCGAGAAGGCAGCGGCGCCCGCAGACCAGCGGAATGAGCAATCGCATCGGCGGGTCATCGGTGAGGCTTGCCCCGAGCCATGGCCTCGCGGAGCTGGGCCACGATCGGGTGGGAGCCGAAGGGATCGAACCACCGCACCGTGGGCATGAACACGATGCTGTCGCCGAACTCGGTGGGACGGCGAAAGTAGATGGTCACTGGGTGGGTGTTGAGCCAGCGGTTCTCGGAAACGCCCACGACGTCCTCCAGCGGCACCGTGATCTCCCGAAGGTAGTTCGAGATCACCAGCGCCCGGTCCGTAAGCGCTACCCGCTTGAGGCGCATCGCGCTCCAGTAGACGAACCCGGAGCCCACTAGCGTGGCGACGAGGAAGATCCACTTGAGAAGTGGATAGTCCGGCGGCCTGGGAGGGGCGTCGAAGACCCGATCCCAGCCCTGAAAGAGGAAGATGGTGGTAATCACGAAGGCCCCGATCCAGCTGACCGGGAAGATCCACTTCATGAGAAATGTCTGGCCGGACGAGATGACGCGGGGCACGGCCTTACGGGAAGTACTGTGCGAAGGCATCCCGAGCCCGGTTTACCGACAGCCAGAGGGGAATTCCGGGACTCAACACACCGACCATCAACAGCACGGGGCGCAGGGGCCAGTCGTGGCTCAGGCCCAGGAACCGCCACAGTGCGACCAGCACCAGCACCGCCACCGCGAAGATGTGGATGACCCGGAGCGGCCACGACTCCGGCTTGTCGTAGGTGGTGAAGTACGAGGTGACCCCTCCCGCCTTCTCGATGGCGCGCCCGCTGGAGACCACCTGATAGAACCGTTTGACGTAGGAAACTTCCATGGCGTGGAGCAGCGATACCAGCCAGGCGGCGATATAGGCCAGGGCGCCGGTCATCAGCGGATCGGGCCGCGCCGCGGTCTCCGAGACCGTGGGCACCACCCCCAGGGCGAACGACACCGCCGCGACCGTCACGGTGATGATGGCGATGCGGCCTCTGAACACCAGGCCGGAGTAATGCTTGCAGAGGTCGAAGTGCGCCTCGTACGCGGTGCGCAGCATTTCGGCCTGGGCCGTAGCGGCTGCGGCTGCAGCAGCGGGAGTCGTCATGGGGGGCCGGGGTAGGGTCGATCAAACATACCGCCCCCCCGGCCGGTGGATCAGTCCGGCTTGATGGTGTGTCGCACCACCGCGCCCGACAGGGTCTCGGTTCCCACGGTGACGTACAGGTGTTCGTCGCTCACCGAGAGCGCGAACGACAGCCGGCGCTGCAGCCGCGCCGCCAGCCCGGCGAGCATCTCCCGGTCCAGGCTGTAGAATTCCACCGCCTCGCCCCGGTGGATCCGCTCCCCCGCGAGCTGGGGCAGGACCTGGCGCGGATCCTTGTGGGTGTAGACCACCACCCGGGGGCAGGCCTGGCTGGCCCGGTGCAGTCGAGCCGCGTCGGGGGCTCCGACTTCGACCCAGACCTTCAGGGCCCCGGTGAGGTCGCGGACGGTCAGCGCCGGCTCGTTCGGCTCGGCCAGGCCCTTGCCGAAGCTGATCCCTTCGGTCAGCTCCAGGCAGTACGCCAGCACCCGGGTCAGCAGGTATTCCGGCGTCTCCGACGGCTGGCAGGCGGCCCGGAGAGACACCTGCTGATAGATCCCGCGATCGACATGGGAGAGGTTGATCTCGAAGTTGTAGATCGTTGCGGTGAGCGCCAAGTAGTCCTCCAGCTCCAATATATTCTCCCCCATGATCGTCCACCTCCTCGACGGCACCTACGAGCTGTTCCGCCAGTTCTACGGCCAGCGCCGGGCCCACAAGGGGAAGGACAAGCCACTCGCCGCGGTCGGCGGCCTGCTCCACTCCATTCTCCGGATGATCGAGCAGGGCGCCACCCACCTCGGCGTCGCCACCGACCACGTGATCGAGTCGTTCCGCAACGACCTCTGGGCCGGGTACAAGACGTCCGAGGGCGTGGAGCGCGCGCTGCTGGCGCAGTTTCACCCGCTGGAAGACGCGCTCGCCGCGATGGGGATCGTGGTCTGGCCCATGGTCGAGCTCGAGGCGGACGATGGGCTCGCCTCCGCCGCGCGCCTGGCCAGCGCCGACCCGCGGGTCGAGAAGGTCTGCATCTGGGCCAACGACAAGGATCTGGCCCAGTGCGTCGTGGCCGACCGGGTGGTGCAGATGGATCGGCGGGGCGGGGAGATTCGGGACGCGAGCGGGGTGCGCGCGAAGTTCGGGGTCGAACCGGCCCTGATCCCGGACTACCTGGCGCTGGTGGGTGACGCGCAGGACGGCTATCCCGGTATCGCGGGCATCGGCGCGGTCTCGGCGGCGCGGCTGCTCAACCAGTACGGCCCGATCGAGACCTTCCCGCCCGAGGTGCTGCGCGAGCAGCGGGACCGAGCCCTGCTGTTCAAGGACCTGGCGACCCTCCGCGCCGACGCGCCCCTGTTCGGATCGGTGGACCAGCTGGAATGGGGCGGGCCCACCGCGGCGTTTGCCGGGTGGGCCGAGCGCATCGGTGACCCGCGCCTGGTCGCGCGGTGCGCCGAGTTGGCCACGCCTCCGCTATAGCGAGTTCAGGAACGCGATCAGCGCGGCCCGTTTCGCGGCCGTCATGGCCCTGACCTTCGCCTGCGCCGCCGCCGCCTCGCCTCCGTGCCACAGCACCGCTTCGAGCAACGACCGGGCCCGCCCGTCGTGCATGAAGTTGGTGTGACCGTTTACCGTCTGTACCAGCCCGATTCCCCAGAGCGGCGCCGTTCGCCACTCACTACCCCCCGCCTGGAAGTCGGGGCGGTTGTCGGCCAGCGCGGGCCCCATATCGTGGACCAGGAGATCGGTGTAGGGGTGAATGGTCTGATTGGCCACCTCCGGCACACCGGCCAGGAAACCAGTGCGCAAAGTCGCCACGTGGCAGTTGGCGCAACCGAACTGGTGGAAGAGCAGCTCGCCCTGCCGAACCACCGGGTCGTCGAGGTTGCGGCGCGCCGGCACACCCAAGGTCCGCTGGTAAAAGGCGACATCCGCGACGGTCTCATCGCTCACCTCGGCGCCGTGACGGTCGCAGACCGGATTGGCGCCTTCGCACGGTTCGGCGGGAAATAGCCGTGTGGTGATGCCCATGTCGCCGTTGTAGGCGCCGGCGGTCTGTTGCACCAGGCTCGGATTGTTGGCCTTCCAACCGAACCGGCCCAGCGCCACCCGCTGCTGGATCTCGTTCCATACGTAGTTGGGCCGCCCCGATACCTGGTGCTCCACTTTCTGCAACAGCGAGAGCGCCAGGACCTCGGCCTCGGGCACCGCCTCGAGGAGGCCGAGCCCGACGATCGCGGGCGCGACCCGGGGCGAGAACAGCATACCGGCAGGGAGACCGGACGCGACCCCGGTCAGGGTGTAGCTGGGAACCCGAAGCGAGTAGGCGTTGCCGTCGGCGAACAGGCCCTGCGATTCGACGTACTGGATCACCGCGGTGATGTCGGGGGTAATGCCGATGCCGCGGAGCTGGAGCTGTCCCCCCAAGCCCGGCACCCCCAGGGGGCCGTTGTGGGGGCCAAGCCCGGGGATGCTGGCCCGGAACAGCATCGACTCGAATTGCTCCCCGGCCGCCGGCGGTCTGCCTCGCCCGTCACCCAGGTGGCAGCCTTCGCAGGACACGTTGTCGAACACCGGGCCCAGGCCGGGACTGTCGGACGACGCGTCGCCGAACGCCTGCTCGAATGAATCGTCCCCGTCGGTATGACGGGTCAACCGGGCCCCCGAGAGATTGGGAGCGGGGAGCGAGAAGGCGTCGGGGGAGGCGTCGATGACGGTGAGGTCGCCGCCGGACCGCGCCGTGTGAGCCAGGAGGGCGGCGGCGAAGGAGAGCTGGATGCTGGGCGCGGCATCGGGCGCCGGGACGTTCGGCTTCGGCTCAGCCGGAGCGGTGGGTGCGGTCTGGTCGCCGCAGGCGGCGAGACCGAGGGCAACTGCGAGCAGGGGGGCGTGAAGGCGCATGGGGCCGCTCCGGTGGAAGAGGACGGAATCGGTGCCCGCCGCGGAGGTCGCGGCAAACAGAGATGGTCGTATGAAAACGCGCGGCCGCGCGAGATTGTTCGGAGTGGATCAGCTGCGAGAGCCGAACATCGGAAGCATTTTCCGCGGCGTCAAGACGGTGAAATCCGCCATGTCATGATGTTTAACACGCAACCGCGCGAGTGCGCCCGACTGACCTTGCGAGGGGACGCAGCATGCAGCATGATGCACCGGTTGCTCGAGCCTTCACCTCGACGGAGCGGCCACGATGATCCTGGGATGATTGCGAGATGAGCCGCCGCTGATGGGGCAGGGGTAGGTTCCCGGGAGTCTCATTTCAAGGAAGACGTCTTCATGCGCTCATTGACGCAGGCCTGGGGTCCG
The DNA here is from genome assembly GCA_041486305.1 of Gemmatimonadota bacterium. GTDB lineage: Bacteria > Gemmatimonadota > Gemmatimonadetes > Gemmatimonadales > GWC2-71-9 > JABFSM01. The sequence continues at coordinate 9,606 of JBGPLG010000002.1, read as the reverse complement.
GCCACCGCCCTGCTGGGCGGACTGCTCCTCGTTGCGGACCCGGCATCGGCACAGATGGTCGTGTCCCTGGGGGTCCAGGTTACCACCGCCGCCGGGGCGAATACGGTGACCTGGCAGCCCCAGAAGGGCGCCAGCCAGTACCTGGTCGAGCGGTGGAAGCCGGACCAGCCCGGATGCTGCCGGAACTACTCCACGCGGCTCAGCGGACCCTTCTGGACCGATACGCCCCTCCCCCAGCCGGGCGTCTATATGTACCGGGTCACCGTGCGATTCCCCGACGGGCGGTCGGGGTATAACGAGCTGCAATTCAGCCTGCCTGCGCCCGGGGCGAGTGGTGGGGCGAGTGGTGGGGCGAGTGGCGGCGCTGCGGCCGGGGGCGGAGCCGCCGGAGCCGGGCCGGCGGGAGCCGCTGGAGCAGGTGGAGCAGCTGGAGCGGCGGGAAGCGCGTCGGGAGGAGCAGGCGCGGGGGCCGTCGCCGGATCAGGTGTCGCGTCCGGAGCCGCAGGTGGTGCCGCGAGTGGCGCCGCGTCGGGTGCGGGCGGAGCGGCCGGGGCCGGACCCGCGGGTGCGGCGGGAGGGGGGCCAGCAGGTAGATCCGTGGCCGGGAGCTCCGCCGCGGGCACGGCTCTAGTCGGCGGGGCGGCCGGCGGAGCGGCTGGTGGCGCCGCGGGCGGTTCGGGCGGAGCTGCCGGAGCCGGACCCGCGGGTGCGGCAGGCGCCGGGGCCGCGTCCGGGAGCACTGCTGCGGGCACTGCCGCCACGGGTGGAGTGGCCGGCGGAGGGGCCGTGGGCGGAGCGGGTGGCGGAACGGCCGGCGCCGGTGGCGCTAGCGGAGCCGGGAGTACGTTGGTCAATCCGTCGGGATTCACCGCCACCCAGAACGAAACCGGCGACGTCCGGCTCACATGGAAGGGAGTGCGCGGGGTGTCGTCCTACCTGTTGCTGGGCCCGGGCCTCCCGCGGGCCGGCGTCACCGTTACCGGCGCCACTTCCTACGCGGTGGCAAAGGTCCCGTCCGGGCAGCAGCGCTGGCTGGTGGGGTCGCTTGACGACAGGGGTGGCTCGACGCCGGTGGCCTACTTCACCGCGGCGGACCTGATCGTCGGAAAGCCTGACTGAGGCGGGAGCTGAACGCAGGGACGTAGCCAAGGCGGATGGACGGCGATGTGGGTCACTTTTCCACATCAGTCTCATCGCCGTCGCTGTTTTGTCTGCCAATCATGTGGTAGCATTGAGGATGCGTAATACCGAACCGGTCATCGTTGAGGTCCGCCTTCGCGAGTTGACGCAGCTGTTCGATTCGCTGGACCCTTCCCCGTTCCTCGAGAAGGACCTCGACGCGGACGCCGAGGAATACATCGTCGACTGCGTGCGGGACCTTCCACCCCGAACCGGCTACGAGCTGGTGATTCATCTCGACCGGCCCGAGGCGGTGGTGGAGCAGGAGAACGCGGTCGGCGACGCCATCCGCGAACATTTCGCCCGGAAATCACGCCAGCTGCAGCGGAGATTCCGGCTGCTCATTCGCCGCGGCGTGGTCAGCCTCGCGATCGGTATCGGGTTCCTGGCGGCCGCGTTCGCGGTGTCGGAGCTGGCCCGTCGCCTGGTGGGGGAGAGCGGCTGGCTCCGGCTCTTCGAGCAGGGCGTGCTCATCGTCGGCTGGGTGGCGATGTGGCGGCCGCTGGAGATCTTCCTGTACGACTGGTGGCCGATCACGGGGGAGCGCCGCATTCACGACCGATTGAGCCGGATCCGGGTCAAGATCGTGCGCGCGGAGCGGTAGGGAGGGTCTCGCTCGGGGAAGCGGGCGGGGCCGGACCGGGAGGTGGCAGCCTAGCGGGGCACCCCGCCGTGCAGCTGGTCGATCGGAGGATAGGAGGTCACTGCCGTGAGGGTGCGCGGAGGGATTTGAGCGCCGGCGGAAATGGCCTTCGCCAGCATCTCGAGCGCGACGCCGGTGAGCGCGGGTATGACGACCGTCGCGGTGAGCAGCCCCTGCTGCACCCACCGCCGGCCGCCGCTGGACACGCCGTCCACGCCGGTGAACGGAATTCTCAGCCATTGCTCCCGCTGGGCTCCGGTCAGCGCTTCCACCGCCTTCCGGGCGCCCATCGCCATCGCATCGTTCTGACATCCGATGACCCCGAATTCCGGCGGCCGGGATCCCTCCCGCGGCAACCACTGCGTAATGACTCGAATGGCGCTCTCCTCGGTCCATTGTCCTCGGCCCGATCGGATCGTGATGCCGGCGGGTAACGTCTCATCCAACCCGGCTCGGCGCTGCTTGCTGGCGTCCGTGCCGGGACCCTCGATGTAGAGGACCGTCCCCCCCGAGGGCAGGAGCGCGGCGAACTGCCTTCCCTGGATTCTCCCGACTTCCGCGTTATCGCATTCAATGCTCCCGACCGGGACCGTCGATTTCTGACGCAGCGGCATGAGGTACTCGGCCTCACGATTGAGCACGATCCATCCGATCCCGTTCCCGACGGCCGCGGCGGCCACCCCCAGCATGCCGGTGCCAACCGGTTCCACGATGATGGCCTGGGGCCGCTCCGGCGCGGGGGCGTTTACCGCGGTCAGAATCTGTTTGGTTTGGGCGATGGCATCGTTATCCGCATAGACCACCTGCAGGTCGATTCCGAAGCGCCGGGCGGTCGCCTCCGCGACCGACGCCTGTTCGCGCTGATAGTCGTTCTCTCGCGTGATGAGGGCCAGCAGGACCTTCAGCGGGTTCGTCATGGGCAGCGCCACGCGTTCGGTTGGAGGGTCGGCTTGAAGATCCTGATCGAAATGCGCGCGCCGTTCATGACTCCCCCCACCGGTAGACTCCCTTGAAGGATAATGCAGGGGGGTGTAACCCGGCTCCCCCGTTCCGGCCCCGGCCGGTCCAGACCCCGGCTTGGGCTTGTCGCTCGACGGGGTACCCGGCCGAGCGTCATGAGGCCTTCTCCAGCCTCATTCTCCGGACATTCGGTGTGGTGTGCCCGGGGGTGATCTCGCAGGGATCCTGGTAGCGGGAATCGTGATCTCATTGTCCGTTCGGCCCACGGCCTGGGCTTCGACTGCGGGGCCAGCGGGGACCGCCGGAGACCAACTCCAACAAGTATGTCAGGCGGCCGGCGGGCTCTTGCCCCGGCGGACGCATATGCGGGTTAGGCGGCCCCTCGCGGCGGCCTTCGCCGGCGGGTCACTCCTTGCAGCGTGCGGATAGATGTGGTAGCGTCCCGGGATCCTTATCGGAAGACGTGACGATGCTGAGCCCGAAGCTCCAAGCCGCCCTCAATGACCAGATCAATGCAGAGTTTGGCTCGGCCTACACCTACCTGGCCATGGCCGCCTACTTCGAGGCCTCGGACCTCCCGGGCTCGGCCCTGTGGATGCGGCGGCAGTTCCGCGAGGAAGTCACCCATGCGATGAAGATCTTCGATTTCGTGAACGACCGCGATGGCCGCGTCGTGCTGAAGACGATTCCTCAGCCCCCGGCGAAATTCGCGTCTCCGGTCGAGATCTGGGAGCTGGCGTTGAAGCAAGAACAGGCCGTGAGCGCCCGCATCCACGCGCTCTATGCGCTCGCCGTGCAAGCGAAGGACTACGCGACGCAGACGATGCTGCAGTGGTTTATCGCCGAACAGGTGGAGGAGGAAAAGACGGCGAGGACGATTCTCGCGGAAGCGAAGAAAATCGGTTCATCCAGCTCGGCGATCTATTTCCTGGACCGCCATCTGGGAAAGGACTCGGAAGCCAAGCAATAGGCGTGTTGCGGATTGGCTGGATGCTGGAATCCGGGTCAGCCGATCGCCCGGTACCGATAAGGGTCCAGGTGGCCTATGGTGGCCCTTCGGGTCTCCGCCAAGTCCATGCGTACCACACGATGAATAGAGTGCATGCGATCTCTATGGTCGAAAAGAAGATGTAATAGGGAGGGGGCGCTCCACCAAACAGCGGGAAGGCAACAAACCCGGTACTCTCTGCGCCTGCGACGATGTTCGCCCAGCGATTCGCTCGATACGGTAGTACCCGAGACAGCAGGACCATCACGAGCGAGATCTCCATGAGGACCGCGAAGCCCAACACAACACCACCGGTCATTCTTGCTGCCGCCGTCTGGGATGCCGCAGGTTTGACAATCAGCAGGACAATATCCGCATAGAGATAGTTGAGGACGACAAATATCCACAGGGTAGAAAGCACCGTCTGCCTGCGGGTCCCTTGAGCCGGAGTCAGGTTCATTCACCGATCCTTGGACGATTCTGATCTGGAAAGCCGCAACCTAACGGACCTGGGCTTCAGCCGCGCTGTTGCGTCCGTCTGACCGAGCGCGAGCCTGCTGCGGCCAAGCTCAGCGGCCTCCACCATTTCCAGCCCAAGAGTGGCTTGAGAAGGCCGAGGACCACGCCTCCCGCAGCTCCAGCACGCCAACAGGGCTGAAGGAGGAGACGTGGGCTGAGGGTACCGAATAGCGGCGAAGAAACGGATGTTCAGGAGTGTATGGCCCAAGACCTACCGTCGGGCAACCGCGGGGGCGAGAATCTCCACTTCGAGATTGAGCGGTCCGTAGCGATAGTCCATTCTCGGCTGCGGTCGTGACCACTCACCGTACACGGCGGCCAGGAATCCCTCCGGGTCGGCCGGCACGAGTACCTCGCCAACGCCGGCAAGCAACATCGGTCTCGATCCGGCGAACACGCCGTTGGTGAAACGATAGTGGAACAGCCGGGACGGGTCGGCGTCCGCATTGGTGATCGCCCAGCCGTCCCGATGGGGACGCACCACGTCCAGGTCGATGAACAGATGCGGATGCCGGGGGTGGACGAACGAAAGCTTGTGGAGGTTCTCTTTCCGGATCCGGAAGCCGCGCCGGAGCATTGCTGCCCGCAGGGAGGGCAGTCGTGAAGACTCGGCTTCGTGAATCCCCAGGTCAATATCGTGGTCGCCCCGGATGAAGTCTGCCTCCCGAACGCAGCCCAGCAGAGTACCCCATAAGAGAAACGGGTGGAGCCCCGCACGCCGGCACTCGGCCAGCGCCAGGCCCAGCATGGTGGGACCGCTCATCATGAGGTCCAGCCCAGCCATGCTGAGGTCCCCCTTGAGGAACGAGGGGACGTATCGGAGCGCCCTCCGGGGCTGCCGGGCGGCCAGTCTCAACACGGCTGGCACCCAGCGGTAGCGATGGGGAATCCGCGGCTGCCGCACCAATGAGACGATGGCGTCGATGGCCGCCTTGGTCGGCGGTGGCACCCGTGGGACCAGAGCGTCCTGGCATCGGGTGTAATCCTCGGGCGTGTCGATCTCCCACCACGGCAGCCCCGCCGTGTACACCGGCCAGAACCCCTCACCACCCATGAGGACATCGTACGCTTGATTGGGAAACCCTTGGTGACCGCCGCGGTCGATGACGTCACCGATGCGATCCAGGAACGCCGCGCTGCTGGTAGCGCCGATCTTGACCAGTTGCCCGCTCTCTCCTACCGATCGCTCCGGCGGGACGTCGCGGCTGTACCGGACGATTCGTCCTCGATCCAGTTCGACGTGATACTCGCCCTCGACGAAGGGGCGCTGCGGATCGACCAGGCAGCCATTGCCCGGCGGGGCGGCGACGAACCGGCGGATCAGCTGAGGCGAGTACAGCACGTCGCCATTCTGGAAGAGAAACGCCTCCCCCCGCACGGCGCCGCTCGCCCGGTGGAGCGAGACGATGCTGTTGGTCGAGGCATAGTCTTCGTTGAGCAGGACCCGGCAACGTGTGCCGGCGTACTCGACGAGGCGGCCGGCTTGGAACCCGGCAACCAGGGTTACGTCACGGATCCCGGCCCCGGCCAGTGCGTCCAGCTGGTGGTCGAGGAGGGCACGGCCGCCAAGCGGAAGAAGGCACTTCGGGACTTGCTCGGTCAGCGAGCCGAGCCGGGTCCCCGCACCAGCGGCAAGAATCACCGCCTTCATGGAAACCGGGGGATGCCGACCGCTCCCGCTTGATCCGCGGTCGGCACGAGCTCCCCGTCGAGGCGGCCGCGGTCAGCCAGAGTGACGATCGGACGCTCCATGGGCTCAGTCAGGGACAGTCCAGGAATCAGGAACAGGAGAACGGGCTGAATGTATATCCGAGCGGCTCGGTCCGTGGGCTTGACAATCCATAAGCAGTAGCTTATATGTTATGCATGCCGAGCGCGGTCGGGGCCGAAAACAGGATCTTCCAGGCGCTGGCGGACCCCAGCCGCCGGGCGATTTTCGAGGCGCTCACGCGGGGCGAAGCGGCGGTGAAGGACCTCACGGCGCGCTTCGACATCTCGCAGCCAGCGGTCTCGCAGCATCTCGCCACGTTGAAAGCCGCCGGCCTGGTGAGAGGCCGGCGCGAGGGGCGCTGGGCCTACTACCGGGTGGAGCCGCGCGGGATGAAGCCGCTCATCGACTGGATCGCGCACTACCGCGCCTTCTGGACCAAGCACATCGATCGCCTTGAACAACTCCTGGAGACCATGGACCGATGACTCCCGTCGACAAGACCGCACCATCGCAAACCGAAGCCATTGCGTTCGACTTCGATCTGCGTCATGGGCCGGAGAAGGTGTGGCGCGCGCTCACCGACCCGCTGCTGCTCGCGGAGTGGCTCCTGCCGGTTCTCGATCTCAAGCTCGAGCCGGGGGCCGCGTTCAGGTTCAAGACGCAGCCGTATCCCGGGTGGGACGGCAGCGTGCACTGCCGGTTCCTCGAGATCGAAGCGCAGAGAAAGCTCAGCTACACGTGGGTCGTCGGCGACATGGCCTTGGACACCGTGGTGACCTTCACCCTCACGCCCTCGGCGTCGGGCACTCGCCTGTCCCTGGTGCAGTCGGGCTTCAAACCGGACCAGAAGAAGAACTTTGGTGGCGCGCGCTACGGCTGGAAGATGATGGGCGGGAAGCTCGTCGACCTGCTCGCGAGGATCCCATGAACTGGAGCAAGTGGGTTCGGCAGATCCACCGCTGGCTGTCCATTGCCTTTACGGTGACGGTCATCGCCAACTTTGTCGCCTTGGCGCGGGGGGGGACGCCTCCGCCCTGGGTGACCTACTCGCCGCTGTTCCCGCTCGCCTTGCTCCTGTTCAGCGGGCTGTACATGTTCGTGCTGCCGTATGCCACCAAGTGGCGTAGCGTGCGTCGCACCGACTGACCAGAAGCGCGATGCGTTGGCCATCACGACAAGCTGGAGGATGAACCGTGGCGCCAAAGCCAAAGCGGAGTGGTCGCGGCCCGGGGCCGAAGGCCAAGGGCACGTCGCCCGCAAGCAAGCCGGCCACCAGGGCCAAGACCCCGCCGAAGGCAGGCGCGACCGGGAAAGCCGCTTCCCGGCTTATCGACCGGCGGATCCGCGACCTGGGGGATTGGCGTGAGGAGACCCTGGCCCGCATGCGGGCGCTGATCCTGGAGGCCGACCCCGAGATGATCGAGGAGCGGAAATGGAGGAAGCCGTCGAATGCGATGGCGGGGGTCCCGGTCTGGTCCCACAACGGGATGGTCTGCACCGGGGAATCGTACACCAAGGCCGTGAAGCTCACGTTCGCCCGGGGGGCCGGCATCCCAGACCCAGCGCGCCTCTTCAATTCCAGCCTGGAAGGCAACGCGCGAAGGGCGATCGACATCCACGAAGGGGAGAAGATCGACGCGGGCGCGTTCAAGGCCCTCGTGAAGGCCGCGGTGGCCCAGAATGGCCCGCCGGCGGGTCCCATGCGCATGCCAGGCAAGGCGAAGCCGAAGGCCAAGCCGGGTGCTAGCGAGGCCAAACCGATCAAGGTGCGAGCCGGCGAGAAGGTTGTTTTCCTCTCGGGCGGCAACCCGCAGATCGCGAAGGGGGACGGCGACGCCCCGGTGCTGGCGTACATCGCCGCGATGCCGGCCTGGAAGCGCGAGGCCGGGAAGCGCCTCGACGCGCTCATCGTGCGGAACGTGCCCAACGTGCGCAAGGCCGTGAAGTGGAACTCGCCGTTCTACGGCATCGAGGGCCAGGGCTGGTTCCTGTCGTTCCACGTCTTCGCCCGCTACATCAAGCTGGCCTTCTTCCGCGGCACATCGCTGCGACCGATCCCGCCCGACGCCAGCAAGGGTAAGGACGCGCGCTACATCGACATCCACGAAGGCGACCAGCTCGACGAGGCGCAGATGGCGACCTGGGTGAAGCAGGCCGCCGCGTTGCCCGGCTGGGCTCCCTAGCCGACCTCCTGCGGTCTCGTCGCCTGGCGGAGGCCCGTTGGTCCATGCTCGCCCAAGGTGGGGGACCAGATTCGCCAACGTGTATGTACACCACCAGGCATATCGGGTCCAGTGCCTGCCGCGCCCGCCGGCGCCTCGTCACCGACCCACTAAGTGGAGCCCTGCCATGCGATTCATGAGTCTTGTCAGAGGTGCCGAGACCAAGTCCCCGCCGCCGCCCGCGCTCATGGAAGCGATCGGAAAGCTGGGGGTGGAGGCGTTCAAGTCCGGCAAGATGGGCGGGTTGATGGCGAGCGCCGCCGGGGCCCGGGTCCGCCTCGCGGGAGGGAAGATCACCGTGACGGACGGTCCCTTCGCCGAGTCCAAGGAGATCATCGGCGGCTACGCCGTATTCGAGCTGAATTCGAAGGAAGCGGCGGTCGAGGAAGCCCGGAAGTTCATGGACCTGCACCGGCAGCACTGGCCCGGCTGGGAAGGGGAGAGCGAGGTGCGCCAGATCTTCGGCCAGTAGCCGCCTGCGCGGCCGGGGGTTGACCACCGCCCCCGGCCCCCCCTGACTTCAGCATGCGCTACGCCCTGATCTCCGATATCCACGCCAACGAGCCGGCCCTGCGCGCGGTCCTCAAGGACATCGTCGAGCGGGGTCGGGCGGAGGCCACCTACCACCTCGGCGACCTGGTGGGGTATGCCCCCTGGCCCGACGCCGTGGTCGGCATGCTCCAGCGCTTCGCCATTCCCGGGGTGGTGGGGAACTACGACTCCACCGTGGCGCATGGATACAAGCACTGCGGCTGCCGCTACGAGGACCCGCACCAGGAAGAGCTCTCCCACCTCTCCTACGCCTGGACCCAGCTCCACACGTCCGCCGAGTCGAAGCGCTACCTGGGCGGGCTGCCGTTCCGGATCGACCTCCGGCCGCTGGGAGGTCATATCGCCGGGCCCACGGTGACGCTGCTCCACGGCAACCAGGTGCTCAACACCGTGTACGTCACCGAGGACCGGCCGGACGCCTTCCTCGGCAAGATGGCCGAGGCCGCCGGCGCGCGTCCCGGGGATGTGGTCTGCTTCGGCCACACCCACAAGCCCTGGTACCGGGTGGTGGGAGGAATCCACTTCGTGAACACCGGCAGCGTCGGCCGGCCCAAGGACAGGGACTGGCGCGCGGGTTACGTGCTGCTGACGGTGGACCCCAACGGCGTGGCGGTGGCCTTTCCCCGGGTGGAGTACGATGTGGAGGCCGCGGCCAGGGCCATCATGGCGAGCGAGCTGCCCGACGAGTTCGCCGAGCAGCTCCGCCGGGGCGGCTGACTACTGCATCCACCGAGGCTAGTCCGGCGCCCCCTCGACGGATCCCGCGCCGTGGTGAGCTCCAGGCTCACGGCTTGACGAACCGGGCGTGGAACTGGTCCGGCGACCCCGGCCC
>JBGPLG010000001.1:0-248472 GCA_041486305.1 Gemmatimonadota bacterium | reverse complement strand
TCGGTGTCCCGCTTCTCGTTGGCCAGGTTGTACAGCGGGTTTTGCGCGTTGGAGATCTTGTCCGGAATGAAGGCCCGGTAGGGGCTCCCGTCCGGGTTCTTGGCGAACAGATCGATGTTCGGCTCCACGAAGGTCACCGTGAAGAACGGCGCGCCGGGACCCTGGGCGGTGTTGTTGTTGTTCGAGTGCCCGTAGAACGTCGAGATCTCGAGATCGACCCGCGGGGTGAGCTGCTGGTCCACGTTGAGCCGGAAGTTCTGCCGGCCGAAGCCCTTGAGCCCGAAGATGACGCCTTCGGTGTGGGTATTCTCGAACGAGGCGTTGAAATTGGTGCTGCCCCGCCGCTGCCCGATCGAGAGATAATTGGTGTAGAACACGCCGGGATGAATGATTTCATTCTGGTGATCGAAATACTTCGGGTACGGGTTGTCCGCCACGCCGTCCGGCTCGCTGATCCGCGCGCCGCCGGAGTTCCGCAGGAACTGTCCATCGGCGCCCACTTCGAAGTTCGTGGCGTTGCCGTTGGGGATCCGCTTGGTCAGGAACGACGCGCCCACTTCATTGCGGAGCGTGACCAGCAGCTTGCCGTCTGCGAGGCTCTTGCCCCGCTTGGTGAAGATCTGCACCACGCCGTTGGCGGCGTCGGAGCCGTACAGCGAGCTCGCGGCGGCGCCCTTGATGACCTCGATGCGATCGATGTCTTCCGAGGCGATGTCCGCCAGGGTGGCCCGGCTGATGGTGCCGTCGATGATGATCAGGGGGTCCGAGGCCCGGCAGGCGGCCATGCCGGCCATCGGGTTGGGGGTGCAGGAGCCGATGCTGGTGGCGCCGCGCAACCGGATGGTTGGGGCTGAGCCCGGCTCGCCGGTCGCCGCAACGACCCGCACGCCGGCCACCTTCCCGGCCAGGCCGGAGAGCGCGGTGACGCCGGGGGTCTCCTGGAGCTGATCGGCCGAGACCTTGCCCACCGCGAAGGCCAGCTTCTTGGTGGACGTCGCTTCGTTGACACCGGTCACGACCAGCTCATCGAGCCGGAGCGGGTCGTCCTTGAGCGAGAAGTTCACTTCCTGGCGGCCGGCGTTGAGCGTGATCGGCCGGGTACCCGGTGACTTGCCCAGGTAGCGCGCCACCAGGGTCATCGACTGACCCTTGGCGCGGTCCTCCGAGACCACGATGGTGTAAGTGCCGTTCGCGGCGGTGCTCGCGCCGAATGACGCCAGCTCCCGGATTACGACCTGCGCGCCGCCGATCGGCTTGCCGTCGGTGTCCTGAACCCGGCCGGTGATCGTCGCCTGCGCCGCGAGTGGGGCCGCAAGGAGCGTGGCCAGACCGGCCACGAACATCGGGGCCGCGCACACTCGTTTCCAACGAAATGCTGACATGATAAGCAAACCTCCCCCTCTGGATGTGGAGTTTCTCACGGCCCGGGCGTCACTGCACCGTGCCCCGGCCGGGAATCGACTGCCTGGAACGCAAGGGGAAGGCCTGAATCGGCGAACGCGCCTACATGTTTGATTCGACGGGACTTAGGTGGGAAGTGTGGGGGTCGTGCGACGCGCTATCGAGCCATCTTGTTCGGCACGTCACCGTGTCGAAATGACGCGAGTATCCATGGGGACAGTGAGGTTCTCGGCGCCAGTCCGATTCCTCGAGCGCCCGATCCAGTGGCGGATCGACGGCCGCTCCATTTCATGGACTCGCTCCCACATGCGCGCGATGCTTCGCCAATCGGTCGTCGCGGTGTCGGCCGACAAATACGCCGCCTGGATCCGCGCCAACCACAGGTACCGACCGGACGCGCCCTCCTGCTCGGCGGCCCGAAGGTGCAACCACCCGTCCTGGCGCCTCGGCCCCTCGCCACGCAGCGGAGCCGACGCGAGCGCGAGGAACGCGAGCAGTGCCTTCGCTTCCGCTCCGACCGCCCCGTTCTGAAAGGCGAGGGCCTTGGTACGTTGCACCACCGCGTCGTGGAGCCGCAGGGACAATTCGCCGTCGGTCCCGGTCATTTCCGCCGCCCGCCAGTAGAGCTCCTCCAGCAGGTCCAGGCAGCAGAGCGTCCGCTCCAGCCGACTGTCGCTGAGGAGCGGCTCTCCCAGGCCCACGGAGCGCAGGCGCCGATAGGCGGTCCGGAGCCGGGTGTCCACCGAAACCGCGGAAAGGCCGGTGATCCGGCCGATTTCAGGAGGCTCGAACCAGAGCGCACACCGGAGCAGGAGGATCCGCTGCGAGTCCTTCGCGAGCGCCGGATGGCTGGCGATGATCGGGAGGTCGACGTCTTCCAGCTGGCGGCACGGCGTCGCCCGTCCCGGACGCGTGGTCTGCGACAGCAGCTCGGCGAGCGCGGTCAGCCGCCGCGGTTTGGACTCCGGGCCGGGCGCCTCCGCTGTCGGAAGGATTCTCATCGACTGAACGTTGCCGCTGCGCCGCCGGGCCGAACAGGGCCATTCGGCTCGGGGCCGGGCATGCCATTCGAAAAGCGGTCAGTGCCCGGCTCAGTGCGGAAGTCCCAGGGTGCGAGTGGCCAGCGCGAGCCGGCGCATCCCTTCGTCGATCGCGTCCGGGGTTACCCCGCCATAGCCGAGCAGAAGACCGCCCCGGACGCACGGCCCGGTGTGGTGGGAGCTCACCGCGGAAGCCTCGATCCCCAGCTCACGTGCCGCGGCGGACACCCGCCGGTCATCGATCCCGTGCGGCAACCAGCCGACCGCGTGAAGCCCGGTGTCCGAATGGGTGATCTCGAGCAGGTCGGGAAGCTCGCGTCTCGCGGCGGCGAGTAATGTGTCTCTCCGTTCCCGGCAGAGCATCCGCATGCGCCGCAGGTGCCGGGCGTAGTGGCCCTCGACCATGAAGTCCGTCAGGGTCACTTGATCGAGCGTGTGCGCGTGCTCCCCGCCGATCCTCCGGGTCCGGAGCAGCCACTCGACCAGGTTCTCCGGCGCCACCAGGTAGCCGAGTCGCAGGGCGGGAAAGAGGGTCTTGTTGAAGGTGCCGATGTAGAGCACCCGCTCGGCGGAGTCGAGTCCCTGCAGCGCTGTGAGCGGCCGCCCCGCGTAGCGGTACTCGCTGTCGTAGTCGTCCTCCACGATCCAGGCACCGGTCCGGTTGGCCCATTGCAGCAGCGCCAGGCGGCGCTCCAGACTGAGGGTGACGCCGGTCGGGTACTGATGCGAGGGGGTCACCAGCGCGAGCCGGGCGTTCGGCTCCGCGGCAAGGCCCCGTTCCACCATCAGGCCCTCCCCGTCGACCGGCACCGGCACGATCCTGGCCCCGGATGCCGCCAGGGCGCCGCGCCACCCCGCATAACCCGGGTCTTCGAGCCACACGGCGTCGCCGGGATCCAGCAGCACCAGGCAAACCAGATTCACCGCCTCCTGCGCGGAGGAGACCACCACTACCTGATCCGGCGTGCAGCGCACTCCGCGGGCCGCGGAGAGGTGCGCGACGATCGCCTCCCGAAGCGGCGGGTAGCCGGCGGCGCTGCCGTGGTACAACTGCCTCCGATCGAGGTGACGGTCCCGACGTGCCGCCAGCCGGGACCAGAGCGGCCAGGGAAACGCGTCGACCGGCGGGACGCCGGGATAGAACGCGCCCGGGTAGAGTCCCGATCGGGCCCGAAGGAACCGCTGCAGCTCCCGATTGCGGGCCGCAATGCGGGGAGAGCGGTCGCCTCGAGCGACGGTCCTGGATTCCTCGCGCCGGGCTTGCAGGAGATGGTCCGGGATCAGCCGCGCAACGTAGCTGCCCGAGCCGACCGCCCCCACGATGTACCCTTCGGCCACCAACTGATCGAAGGCCACCAGCACGGTCGACCGGGACACGCCGAGATCCTGGGCCAGTTGCCGGGTGGCGGGCACCCGGAAGCCGGCGGGCAGGCGGCCGGACAGAATCGCCTCCCGGATCCCGCGATAAAGCTGGCGGTACAGGGGCTCCGCCCCCTTGGAATCGAGGGTGATGAGCAGCTCGGACACCTCGGCAGGGCGGACTTCGGGGGCGGCCATCACGACCTCATGGCGTGGTTCGGTACGGTACAATTGGCCGGTCCGGAAACCGGGATACCCTAGTATCCTAGTCTGTTCGGGCTCATTCTACTTCGTCGCGCCGTTTCACCCAGGAAAGGCTGAATTTCGTATGTCGATGCCGCGCATCCCTGTCTTGTTCTTGTTCACCGCGCTGGGCGCCGGTCCGGTCGGTGCGCAGAACGCCGCCCCGGCCCAGCTCCGCACCGAGTACCTCGCGAACATGAAGGAGGTCGAGGACAAGGTGGTCGGTCTTGCCGAGGCGTTTCCGGCCGACAAGTACGGCTGGCGTCCCGCGCCCGGAGTCCGGTCGGTGTCTGAGGTGCTGATGCATATCGCTTCGGAACACTACGTGTATCTCCCCGAATCGATCGGGGGCAAGCCCGCGGATCTGAAGATGGGGAGCGGAATGGACGTCTACACCAACCTGGAAAAGGTCGCGGACAAGGCCGAGGTCGTCCGCCACCTCAAGGCGGCGTTTGCCTACCAGAGGTCGGCGCTGGAGAAGGCCGATGCCGTGCTGAACACCGGCAAGGCCAGGAGCTTCGGCGAGGTCGTCAGCGTATCGAGCCTGTTCACCATCATGGTGTCGGACCAGCACGAGCATCTCGGGCAGCTCATCGCTTATGCCCGGATGAACGGGGTCGTGCCGCCGTGGAGCAAGAAGATGTGAGGTCGCTTCTCCTGGCCCTCGGGGCCCTCCAGTCCCCCGGGGATAGCGCCGGCTTTGTGACCGTCCTGGGCCGCGACACGATTGCGCTCGAGAGCTTTCGCCGAACCGAGGCTCGGCTGCAAGGCGAAATCGTGTTGCGGGTCCCGGCCACGGTCCACTTCCACTACAGCTTCGATCTGCGCCCGGACGGCTCGGTCTCTCGCGCGGTGATCGACCTCAAGCCGCTGGCCGCGCCGGCCCTGGCGAGCCGCCGGGTCTCGCTCGAGTTCGGGGCCGATTCGGTGCAGGTTGCCATCGACTCGGCCGGCGCGACCCAGCGGGCCACCTACGCGTTGCGGCCGGGAACCCTGCCCCTGCTCCTGACCGGGTTCAACGACTCGTTCGGGCTCTACGAGTCGTTCGGCATGTACGAGCTGCTCTTTTCCCGCCCGTCCTTTCGCCTCACCGACTCCACCCGGGCGCCGTTCATCGGAGCCCTCAGTGGACAGGTCGGCACCAAGCGGCTGGCCCGGCGCTCGGCGAGCCAGATCGACACCGATTTCTTCGGGATCGCCTGGACCCATCTCGAGGTAGACGACCAGGGCCACATCCTCGGCGCCGACGCCAGCGCCACCACCGAGAAGACCCGAACCCGGCGCACGGGTCCCATCGACGTCACCCGGGCCGCCAAGGCCTTCGCCACGCGCGACCGCGCCGGCCGGGGGGTCGGCATCGCCTCTCCGGAGGACTCGGTGCGGGTCAAGCTCGGGGCCGCGCATCTCGCCATCGACTACAGCAGCCCGCGGCGGCGCGGGCGCACGATTCTGGGCGCGGTCGTGCCCTACAATCAGGTCTGGCGTACCGGCGCCAACGCGGCCACCGTTCTCTTCGTGGACCATCCCCTGATGATCGGGAACACGCTGGTGGGGCCCGGCGGGTACAGCCTGTGGACCCTGCCCACGGCGAGCGGCGTCGAGCTCATCATCAACCGGCAGCACGGCCAGTGGGGGACCGAGTACGACTCGTCGCGGGACCTCGCCCGCATCGCGATGCAGGTCTCGGCCGAGGCGTCACCACGGGAGAACTTTGCGATCCTGGTGATCGGCCAGGGCGACAGCGCCGAGCTGGTGATGCAATGGGACACCTTCGTGTGGCGGGTGCCCGTGAAAGTGAAAGCGGGAGGCTAGGCGGCCGACGACGACCCCACGTCCACCAGATCGACCGCGTCGTGGGCGGACACGCGCAGGAGGCCCTCGTACAGCCCGACCATCTGTTCCCAGTCGATGTTGGTGCGGTCGGGCGACAGGAGGTACGCGGCGTGGATCCGCGCCACCCAGACAAAGCGGTCGCGGGCGCCGAGCTCCTGGGCGGCCTTCAGGTGGCGGAGTCCCTTGCGCACGGCGTCCTCCGCCGGCTCGGCCCGGACCCTGAGGGGGTGAGCCGGATCGTCCACCGGCGCGCTCCGCCTCGCACGCTCGGTTCCGAGGTACAGGTCGGCCAGGAAGGCGTGCGCCTCGCCCTTGGCCACCGCGGTCTCCGATTCGAGCAGTTGCACCACGAACTCCCGCGTGTCGGTGCCGAGGGCCTCTGCCACCCGGGGCGAGAGGCCCTCCAGCTCGAGGCCGCGGCGCCGAAGCCAGTCCAGCAGTTTGAGAACGCCCAGCGACCGCGAGTCGCCGCCGCCGGCGCAGCCTCGGCCGCCCCGGCGGGTTACCGCCCGGAGGCGCCGGCAGCTTTGACGCAGGTGGATGCCCACCGTCGAGGGATCGATCTGCAGCACCCGGGCCGCCGCGTCGTTGGGAAGCCAGAACCCGAACCGCAGCAGCATGTTCAGCTGACGGTCCACCGGAATCGTGGGGTGCACGCACGCGTACAGCAGGTCGCGGACCTGCTCGGCGGGGCCGGCTGCGGTCGGCGCCGCCGTCCGGCGGCGCGGATCCGTTGCCGGCGAGGGATCGGGACGCAGCGATTCCGCCACCAGCGCCGCCACTCGTTCCTCGATCCCCGTGCCGGCACCTTCCCGTTCCAGGCGGCCCAAGGCATCCTCGATGGCGGCATGAATGTCGCCGAGGGCGCGCATCCCGCGCTCCGACAGCAAGGCGGCAGCGACCCGCGCACAGGCCTGCCTCACCGGGGGCCGCGGAACCGCCCAGCGCCCGGGGGCCGGCAGCGCGGGGCCGGGACGACCGGCGGAACAGGGTTGGGCCGCCTGCCCCGCAGGTGTCGTCACATGCCCGCCTTGTGCGCGTCGCACTTCACGGCCGGGTTCCATTCGGCGAACAGGCCCGACGGATTCTGTTCCCAGGCCCAGACGTGCAGGTTCCAGAGCTTGAGCGGGTCGTTCTGCCGGAGCGCCCGCCCGAAGATCCGGGGCGCGTCCGCCTCGCGCGGATGGATGCGATAGGGGATGATGTACTCCACGGCGACGAGCTTCAGCTTCCCGTCGGAGGCCGGGGCGTAGAGCAGGATCTGAGGATGCTCTACGTCGATCGAGTCGACCAGCAGAGCGCGATTCACGAAGTGGTGCCCCATCCCCCCCGCGGATGAATCCGACAAGCACGCCGTCAGGGTCGCGGTCGGATATCCGGCCGCGTGTGCCCTGGCGGTATCCTGAAAGGCCCTCGTGGCGTTACGTACCCGCTCGAGGTCACTCGCGACCGCTCGATCCGGCAGTGACGTCGCAGGCGCCGGATTGTGGGCGCAGCCTGCCGCCAGGGCGGCCGTTCCGACTATGGCGAGCAGGGCCTCTCGGAGTCGCGTCATGGAGCACTCTCATTCTGATGGATGGGCGCAGGTGTGCCGGAAGTTCCATTCTATTGGGTGGAGACGCCGGAAGCGGAAACCGGAGGCGGTTGGTTCGGTGAACTGCCGCTCACGGATGCCGAACGGTCCCGGGGGCCGGCCAGCGGGAGCCACCTGGCGCGGGGCGGGCCGCTGCCCTAACTCTTCTACGGACTTCCCGACCGGAATGGACCGCTCGCATGCATGCCCAGGCGCGGATCACCGCATTGATCGCCGACGACGAGGCTCCGGCTCGCAAACGGCTGCGAGACCTGCTCAGCACCGTCGCGTGGATCGAAGTGGTGGGCGATTGCGCCGACGGACCCGCCACCATCGAGGCGGTCGACCGGCTCGAGCCCGACCTGCTGTTCCTCGATCTCCAGATGCCGGGGTGCGATGGCCTCGCGGTGGTCCGGCGGATCGCCCACCAGCCCGCGATCGTGTTCACCACCGCGCACAACCGGTATGCGGTCGCCGCGTTCGAACTCGGCGCTATCGACTATCTCCTCAAGCCGTTCGGCCGCGAGCGCTTCGGCCTCGCGCTGGAGCGGCTCCGCGATCTCCATGGCCGGCGGGGGGATCCCCGGCTGACCGAGCGGACCGCCGAGGCGCTCGACCCCTCCACCAAGCTGTCACGGCTCTTCGTCCGCACCCGCGGCAAGATCATCGTGGTCCCCATCGCCGAGATCCAGCGGTTCGAGGCCCGGGACGACTATAGCGCCCTGTTCACCGACAAGCAGCGGCACCTCATCCACCTCCGGCTCGCCGACCTCGAGCAGCGCCTCGACCCGGCCGTGTTCGTGCGGGTGCACCGGTCCCACATCGTGAACCTCGACTTCGTCGAGGCCATGATTCCCACCGAGGACGCCCGGCTGGAAGTCGTGCTCCGGAACGGGACCCGGCTCATGGCCAGCCGGTCGCGCTCCCGCGAGCTGCGGGATCGGAGCGTATGAGCCCCGCCCCAGCCTCGGAGCCGGTGGGGCCGCCCCTGTCGGTCCGCACGGTTGCGATCGTCGGGGCCGTTTGGACCTCGGAGTGCCTCATCTACGCTCTGCAACAGATCCTCTACCATTTCGCGGCCGGGGAACCGGCCCCGCTTCGAGACATCTTCTATCTCGGGGCCAAAGGGGCGATCACCTGGTCCACCATCACCGTCACCCTGATCGCATTCCGGCTGGTGCAGCGACTGCGCGAACGAGGCCTCCCCTTCATCTTCGGTGTTCACTTCGGCCTCGCCCTCGCCGCGAATGGTTTCGATGTCGGTACCCGCATCCTCTTCGGCCGGCTCACCGGGATCCTGCCGGTGACCGGTTCGTTCGCTCAGAACTATTTCCGCCAGTCCACCTTCAATATCTTCGCCTATTTCCTGACCGTCGCCGTGTTGCACGCGCTGGACCTGAACCGCCTTTCCAAGGCCCGCGCGATTCACGCGGCCCGGCTCCAGGGCCAGCTGAGCCAGGCCCGGCTGGAAGTTCTCAAGATGCAACTCCAGCCTCATTTTCTTTTCAATACCCTGCACGCGATGGCCGCGCTGGTCCACGACGACCCACACTCCGTCGAGCGGATGATCATCCGTCTCGGCGATCTGCTCCGGGCGGCGGTGGAGCAGGCCGGCCGCCCGGTCATTGCGCTGGCCGATGAGATCGATTTGCTCCGGGCCTACCTGGACATCGAGCAGGTCCGCTTTCGCGACCGGCTCACCGTCACGCTCGACGTTCCGCCGGCGCTGGAGCGCGCGTCGGTCCCCAATCTGATCCTCCAGCCTCTGGTCGAGAACGCGATCAAGCACGGGGCGGCCAAGCAGCTTGGCCCGGCCTCGATCCGCGTGGCGGTGTCGCGATCGAAGGACGACCTGGTGCTCGAGGTGTCGAACACCGGTGCCCCGGCCGGGAATCCGCCGGTGCCGGTCGAGGGCGTGGGAATGCGGAACACCAGAGCGAGGCTGGCCGAGCTCTACCCCGGCCGTCATGCGTTCAGCATCCTGGTCCGGCCGGAGGGAGGCGCGGTGGCGACCATCCGGATTCCCTTTGCCGAGGCAGAAGAGGACGAGCCGGCCGCCGCCTGGTCCGAGGACTCGGACCAGTACCCTCTGCCCCAGCGCCGGGGAGGGTGAGCGCGATCGGGCGGGCTCGCGAAGACGGCATCGACGCGTTGGCTACCGACCGAACTCGACGGGAGGCTCCCATGGCGACAAAGCGACCCCGCGCGAAGATCACCAAAGGGCCGCTGCAAGGTGCGGACACCGTCGATGAATTCATGCGGGGGCTGGACCACCCGCTGAAACCCGCAGTCGCGCTGGTCCGGTCCATCATCCTGGGTGCCAGCCCCCGGATTGCCGAGGGAATCAAGTGGAATTCACCCAGCTTCTACGTGATGGAGTCAGCCCGGCATTTCGCGACCATCAATACCCACCGAAGGGCCAAGACCAGAGACTGCGTACTCATCATCTTTCATCGGGATGCCAAGGTCAATGACCACAGCACGCCCGGGGTGACCATCCGCGATCCCAGCGGACTCATTGAATGGCTCGCAAAGGAACGGTGTGCTGCAAGGTTTTATGACGTGAGAGAGGTCAAGGCCAAGAAGGCCGCGCTCCGGGGCCTCGTGCGGCAATGGATAGCCCAGATGTGACGGCTCCCCGACTCCTCGCCCGGCTGCACGAGAATGAGGCGCAAGAGATGCACGCCGCCGACCCCGCAAGATCCTGACAGCGCGTCCTGGCCCACCGCGATAGCTTGCCAACGAGGGCGTCCTGGTGCCTTCGCCGAGGGAACCAGCTCGAAAGGAACCACCCATGAAATGGCACAGCTTGCTGGCGTTGGCGGCGGCGTCGCTGGGCGCCTGCGGTAGCAGCCTGCTGCAATCCGGGAGCGCCGTCGCCGCCGTGCCGACGCCCGCCGCACGAGCCGTGGTTCGTACCGGCCCCGGCCCGCGAGCGGTCCCGTTGGCGCCGCTGCGGGCCGATTCCAGCTGGATGCTCCCGGGCCTTCCCGCCGACGGCCCCAATCCCACGCTACGGGAGAAGTTGATGCTGTTCGGGCAGTTCGTGGGTGACTGGACCATTTCGTCCCGGTTCCCGCGGCCCGATGGGAGCGAGATCCGCGGAACGGGGGCGCTGCACGTTCGGTGGATCCTCGAGGGTCGGGCCCTCCAGGACATCTTCAGCGTCAATCGGGGCGATCCGCCGCGGGAAATTCCGGTCGGCACGACGGTCCGCTACTACGATGACAAGATTGATGCCTGGCACGTCGTCTGGCTCTCCCCGTATCAAGGCGTCGAACGCGCGTTCGTCGCGCGGCTCGTGGGCGAGGAGATCGTGCTTCAGGGCACCACGCCGGAAGGATACCCGGAACGCTGGGTCTTCTCGAACATCACCCCCGACTCCTTCCGCTGGCACTCCGAGGAGACCCACGACCACGGTGTCACCTGGATGCTCACGGAAGAGAGCATGATGCAGCGGGTCGGCCGAAGGGACTGACGTCGAAGCGACGACGATGCTCCACCGCGCGCGCTTGCGCGCAGAGCCGTCTCCCGCCGGTTACTCTTCCGCCATGCCCGAATTGTCTGAATCCCTCGACGGACCAACGCGCCGGCTCGCGTTCCACTCAAGAACCCTTCGCGTCGAGGATTGGCAGTGTCATGGGGAGAACACCGCACCCGGCAGGGAGGAGACCGCAGGTGCGTATCAGATCGTGGTGACCCGCCGCGGGGCGTATCTCCGCCATTCGGGCCGCGACCAGGTACTGGCCGATCCGGGCACGGTCGTCTTCTACGAACCGCATCGGGGCTACCGGGTGAGTCACCCGGCCGGGGATTCCGATAGTTGTACGGTCTTCGAGATCCCCGCCCACGGAATACGCGAATTGCTGGCGTCCTTCGACGGAAAGGCGGGCGACCCCGAACTCCCGCTGTTTCCGGTTTCGCACGTCCGAATCGACTCCGGAGCCCTCCTCCTTTCCCATGCGATTCTCCGGGCCGCCCATGCCGGCGGGGATGGGCTCGCGGTCGAGGAAACTGCTCTGGGTTTCGTGGGGAAGGTCCTGGCTCGGGCCTACCGGGCCGGGGCCCCCTCTGAGGTCGGGGTTGGCGCGCGGGAGTGTGCCGAGCGGATTCGGGAGGTCATGGTCACGCGTTTTCGCGAGCGTCTCACGCTCGACGTGATTGCCGGCGCGGTGCAGTCCTCTCCGTTCCGAGTCTGCCGCCTGTTCCGGGCCGCGACCGGGACGACAATTCACCGGCATCTGCTGCGGGTGCGGCTGCATCACGCGGCGGACCGGATCTTTCAATCTCGCGATCAGCTCTCCCGAATCGCTTATGAATCCGGGTTCACCTCGCACAGCCACTTTACCGGCGCCTTCGGCCGCGAATTCGGCGTGACACCCAGCGCCGCGCGAGGGATGAGCCTCGCGGCGTTCCGGCGGGTTCCTGCTCTCCGGAAGTGACCTTGCGGTCAGGACGGTTCGACACCTCACAGGCGCTGGGCCTCCTCCACAATGAGGTCCGGCAGCTGGCTCCCTCGACTCGGCGCACGCCTCGGGAATGCGGAAAGAGGTGGTCGAGCCAATCGGGGCTCGCGGAGGAAAAGATCGTGTCTGCGGTCCCCCAGACGATCCGCACCGGTGCGGCGACTTTCCGGAGGGGCGGCTCGATGCCGGACAAGACGTTGCGCTCCAGCGCGATGGTGGAGCCGCGCGCCAACCATATGATTCTTCCAAGACGCTCTGACTACCGCCCAAGGAGCTCGGCGCATGACTGACAAGGACCTCCGGTACGCGGTTCGCGGCCTTATCAAGCGGCCGGGATTCACCATCACCGCCATCCTCACCATCGCGCTGGGCATCGGAGCGTCCAGCGCCATCTTCAGCGTGGTGAACGCCGTGCTGCTCAATCCGCTGCCCTACTTCGCGCCGGACCGGTTGAGCCTGGTGTGGACCGACCTGAGCAACCGGAACGTGCGGGACTTCCCCAGCACGGCGGGAGATTTTGCCGACATGCGGGAGCAGGGTACTGCGTTCCAGGGGCTGGCCGCGGTGTTCACCTTCCGGCAGTCCCTGACCGGAGACGGCAACCGCCCGGAGCAGGTGGGCATCTCGCTCGCCACTCCCAATCTCTTCTCGGTGCTTGGCCTGAAGGTGGCGCTGGGCCGGGACTTCAGGGAAGACGACGCGGTGCCCCAGCCGCCGCCGCCTGCGTCCGCGCCCGGCGCCCCTCCGGTGGCGGCTCCGCCGCCGCTCCCGACCATGGCCATCTTGAGCGACGAGTTCTGGCGCCGCCGCTACGGAAGCGATCCGGCCGTCATCGGGAAGATCATCCAGCTGGACGGCGCCAGCGCGCTGGTCGTAGGCGTCCTGCAACCCGGGGCGCAGCTGCTGTACCCGCCCAAGGCCAATATCGAGCGGCGCCCCGACATCTACACCGCCAACCGGATCGGACTCGACAGCGCGGCCCGGGTCGACCATTTCCTCCGGGTCATCGGCCGGCTCAAGCCGAAGGCGACGGTGGCCCAGGCGCAGACCCAGATGGAGCGCCTGTCGGCCGATCTCCGACAGAGATTCCCGCTGAAACAGACCTCGGGCCTGTCGCTGCGGGTCGAGCCGATGCAGAAGAACCTGGTCGCCGCGGTGCAGCCGGCGGTGCTTGCCCTGATGGGCGCGGTGTTGTTCGTGCTGCTGATCGCCTGCGCCAACGTTGCCAATCTCCTTCTGGTGCGGGCCTCCTGGCGCGAGCGCGAGTTCGCGCTCCGCTCGGCCCTGGGCGGAAGCCAGTGGCGCCTGATCCGTGGATTGCTGGCCGAGAGCCTGGTCCTGGCCGCCGCCGGCGGAGCCGCGGGCCTGGTGCTGGCGCAGCTTGGCGTCCAGGTGCTCACGGCGCTGGGGCCGACCACGCTCCCCCGGCTCGATACGGTCCGGATCGATGTCACCGTGTTAGGATTCGCCGCCCTCGCCACCGTCGCGGCCGCGTTCCTCTTCGGGATGGTCCCCGCGCTCCGGGCGTCCCGGCCCGATGTGCTCGAGGTGCTCAAGCCGAGCGGGCGATCGCACGGAGTCCGCACCGGCAAGTGGTTCCGGAACGGCGTGGTCATGGCGGAGGTCGCGCTCTCGTTCATTCTGCTGATCGGGTCGGGGCTGATGATCCGGAGCTTCCTAGCGCTGATCCGCACCGATCTGGGCTTCGACCCCAAGGGGTTGCTCACCTTCGAGCTTCGGCCTGCGGGGCTCCGGCAACAGCAGGCCCGCGTGGTGTACGAACAGCGGATGCAGGAGCGCCTCAAGGCCATTCCCGGGGTCACCGCCATCACCGCGGCCAGCAACCTGCCCCTCGACGGCAGCGACGCGAGCGTCCGGTGGGGGACCGCGGCGGCGATGGCGGATCCGACCCGCTTCCGCCAGGGTCAGTTCTTCTTCGTCCAGAAGGACTACTTCCAGGTGATGGGCACCCGGCTCCTCGCGGGACGGAACTTCATGCTGGCGGACATCCTGCCGCCGGCGGACCCCATGCCCGGCGCGCCGCCGGGACCACCCCGGGCGGACCCGGCCGTCGTGGACCAATCGCTCGTGGCCCGCGCGTTCCCCGGGCAGCCGGTCGCCGCCGCGCTGGGTCAACTGATCATGGTCCGCATCGCGGGTGTGGGACTCGAGCCGTTCCCGTACCGGATCGTGGGCGTGGTGGAACACCAGCGCCATACCACCCTGAGCGAGGATGAGCGGGAGTCGATCTACGTGACCGGGCCCGTGGCGCACGGTAAGTGGGTGGTCCGCACCATCGGTGGCGACCCGATGCGCCTGGCGGCGCAGGTGGATCGGGCGATCGCGGAAGTCGATCCGTTGACGCCGACGGGGGAGTTCAAGCCAATGACCGCCTTCGTCGACCGGGTCATCGCGCCGACCAGGTTCGCCCTGGTGCTGATCGGGGTTTTTGCGGTCATCGCCGTGCTGCTGGCCGGGGTGGGACTCTACGGCGTGCTATCGAGCGTGGTGCGGCAGCGGACCGCGGAAATCGGCGTGCGGATGGCGCTCGGGGCCCGGCGGGAGAACATCTTCGGTCTGGTCATCCGACAGGGGATGCGGCTGTCCACGGCGGGGATCGTACTGGGGGTGCTCGGAGCGCTGGCCCTCACCCGGGTCATGACCTCGATGCTGGTCGGAGTCAAAGCCACCGACCCCGCGACGTTCGTCGGCGTCGGGCTGCTCTTCGCGGCGATCACGGCGATCGCCTGCTGGCTGCCCGCCAGGCGCGCGGCCGGGCTCGAGCCGACCGCGGCCCTCCGGGAGGAATAACCCGCCGGCCGGTAGCAGCGTGGCCCTCCACCTGGGCCCTCAGCGTCAAAGTGACCACTTGGGCGAAGGGATCCATCATCGCCCACGAACGAATTCCTGCACGCCGGCCCGGCGGACCGCCGGGTAGGGAACCCGGAGCCCCTTCGCCGCGTGCCACAAGATCCGGTTGAAGAGATGGTCGTCGACCCGGTCCGCTTGGGACAGATCGACCCGCTCGGAGCGCCGGGCGTCGGGACCCCGAGCGACGTTCAATTCGGTGAGCGGGTGAGCCGGCGTGAGCGCGGTGTACGGGCCAAGGTCGGGGCGGTCGTTCCAGATCTCCCGCAGGGGGCGACCGAAATGGTCGAACTGGGACAGGGACTCCAGGCCGAGGATCTCCTCGATCGTGGTCAGAACATCGGTGGTGTTGACGAACCGGTGCAGGACTCGACCGCCGTTCCACGCGGAGACAGTGAGCAACACCGAGCGGTGCGAGTCGACATGGTCGGGCCCATCCTGCGCGTCATCCTCGAGCACGAAGATGACCGTGCTCCGCCAGAAGCTGGAGTGCGACAGCCCGTCCACGATCCGTCCCAGCGCCAGGTCGTTATCGGCCATGCAGGCCCTCGGCGTACAACGGCCCAGCCGTGCCCCGGCGGTGTGATCGCGGGGAAGATGCATGATCTCAAGCGCCGGCATGTGTCCGCTGCGCTCATATTCATGGAGCTCGTCGAGCCAGGCGTCGGCACGGCGCTGGTCCGGAACCGCCATATCGAACGGAGGGTAGGTCGGGCTGGTGAAGGGCTGGAGCGATGGGATGCGCGCGCGGAAGGTCAACCGGCCCGAGTCGCCCGCACTCCCGGGCACCGCCTCGACGTACTCACCGTAATTACGGACTGACAGCCCCTTCCGTCGCGCGGCGTCCCAGAGGTACCCGGACGCCGGCTGGTCGGCGTCCCCGCTCTCGTCGTGCTCGGGCCGCTTGCCGCGATAGTCATCAGGAGTGGTCCTTTCGGTGAAATCGGTGACGTAGGCGGCGGTCGACCAGGGATGTCCCTGATTGCTGACTTCGGCGTTGACGAAGAAGCGGTCGAACAGCCCGAAGCGCTCGGCGAGTGCGTGATGATTCGGCGCCACGGCCCGCGGGAAGAAGGTGAACGCCGTATCGCCGTCGCCCTGCGGCAGGTCGCCCAGAAGCTGATCGTAGGTTCGGTTCTCCTTGATGATGTATACGACGTGCTCGAATGGCGGATAGTGCGCTCCGGGCTTCGGAGCAGCGTCCCATCCGTTGGCCGTGGCGACCCGATGCGAAAGCGCCTCGAGCTCCCCGCCCCGCGCGGCGGGGAGCACGCTGATCGTCCCGTTGAGCTGGCCCAGTGTATATGAGTGGGGGTCGGTCTTCGCCAGGGGCACATTGGGCTGGGGGCCCTGGGGATTGGGTCCCGCGCCCCGGCCCTTGCCATTGACGACCCAGAGGGAATCGCCGCTCGTGACTACCGCCGTCGGGTACCACTCCACTGGAATTCGCCCGCCGAGGAGGTCGTGTCCTTGCGCGGTCGCGATGCTCGAGGTCAGCGGCGAGAGATCGAACACCGCGATGGCGTTGGCATCGGCTTCCGCGGCGTAGAGCCGGGTACCGTCGGGTGAGAGCGCCAGAGCGTCGGGTGTGCTCCCTTCGGCGACCCCGGCCGGCGGTGGGTCGAGCAGCCAGGTCAGCACCCGGCCGGCCCGGGTGTCGACCACCGCGACCCGGTCGGTGCTGGCGGATGCGACGAACAACCGGCTGCCGTCGGCATTGAGAACCAGAGCCGAGGGATGGCGCCCGGCGTCGATCGGATGCTGGGCCGCCAGGCGGCCATCTTGACCGGGGCGGAAGACCGACACCATCGCCGCGCCCCAAGCCGACACGTACACTCGTCCGTCCGGCGCGACTGCGACCCCATAAGGGTAGGATCCCGCGCCCACCCGCTGGACCAGGTGGTGTGCCGAGAGATCTACCACCGCGAGCGAGTCGCTCAGATTCTCGGCGACATAGAGTCTGCGACCGTCGGGGGAGAGCGCGAGGCCGGCCGGGTACCGCGACCCGGGGGTGTCGGGATCGGCGTGGCCGAGTTCGATGCTGTCGGTGAGCCTAGCCGGTTGCGCGAGATCCGAACGCCACGTGTAGGCATACACGGCGTCGGTCACGCCACCGGAGGCAAAGAGCGTCCGCCCGTCGGCACTCCACGCGAGCCCGAGGAACGCCCCGGGCTGCTCCAGATGCTGGACCACCGCACCGGACGCCCGATCCACGACCTCGATCCCTTGTTCGCGCCATCCCGACAGCGACAACACCAGGAACTTGCCGTCGGGTGACTGGATCGCCGCGAGGGGCATGTTGCCCACCGGGATCGAGCGACCCGCAGGATCGAGTCGTGCACCGGTACTCAGTCGACGGACGGCCGAGAGCGTTTCTCGGAGGCCGTCGGCCGTTGGAGCAGGTGGCTTGCCGCCCGGGCTGCATGCGCCGGCCAGGAGAACGCCGGTGGCCAGGAAGAGCGCGATACGGGTCAACGCGGTGCGCCTCGGGACGAGTGGGCGCGCCTCGGATTGAGCCAATAAGATAGCTTGACCGCGACCACGTTCTTCGGTGGACGCGCGAAGAGGCCGCTGAAGTCGCGTCCTATTCTCACGGGGCCGGTTCCCGGAGCCTCGAGATCGCGCCCCTGGGTCCAGACCAGGAAAAGAGTGGACCCGGGACGGTATTCCCACCGCGCCACGAGATTGGAGCGGAATTGCCTGAAGTCGATGCCGCCGGGGTGATTGGCGACCGCGGTGTCGCCGTAAGGACGAAACCGGGCGTTGTAGTCTCGCGCCCGGGGGTCGGCCAGCTCCCGAATGTTTGAAAACGTCCCGCGCGACAGGTATGCCTGCGCATACCACTGGACCGTCACGCTGGTGGTGAGCGCGTAGTTGACCCGGGTGGTGAGCGAACGGCTCGGTAGCTCGAGGTGGCCCACGGTGTAATGCGCGGTATCGGCAAGCGGCGCACCGAAGCGCTGATAGAAATAGGTGCCATAGTGCGCGTCAAACCAGATTACCGACGCGGAGAGATCGAGGTTGCTGCGGGGGCGCCAGGTGATGTCCACCTGGGGACCGAATCCGGTGGAGTGCCCATAGTCATCCTGGTCCCATTCCAGGGCCACATGCGGGATGATCGCGCGACGCGGGTCACCCGTAACGCCGAGGGTTACCGTGGAATGCGGCGGATCGATCAGGGCGGGGCCTCCGCGAGTGCACGACGTGGTACAATAGGCACCCGGCAGTTGCTGGATGGCGTTCAGCTGGAGTTGGGCCTGGTTGGGCAGCTCCATGCTGGCGTCGAGGGAGAGACCCCGTGCTTGAGGCAGGCCGTTGGTCAGCCAGTCTCCGCCGAACCCGAGGGTCGCGGAGGCCCGCCGGTAATGGAGGCCGGCCAGCGTGCCCGCGTGCGCGACGTTCAACCCGGCGGTCACGGAGGCGCTCTGTATCGCTGCCTTGGAGAGGAATCCCATCTCGTTGATGTCGAAGCCGGGGCTGATCCGTCGATACGACACGCCGAACCGAGTGATGCCGCCGCCGGCCTTTCCGGCAAAGAGGTACTCCGCCGATCCGCGCAGAGCCGGCCGGGTCGAGTCAAAGGACACCCCCGCGTCGGGGCGCTGAAATGCGTGGACGTTGGATAGCTGGAGCTGGCCGATCGCGCTGGGCGAGCCACGCACATCGCTAACCGCGGCCCACCCGCTCACCTGGTAGGCGCCGTCGGCGGTTTGATGCTGGAAGGTGACCGCGCCCGACTGAGCCATCGACGGCACCAAGGCCGCGGACAGGGAGTCCCCGCCAGCCCGGTCGACCCGGGTAACCATGAATCCGATGCCGCTGCGCCCGGCCCGAAAGTCGTGCTGGAGGCGAAGCACGCCGTAGTACGATTGCGGCTCGAGGATGTACGGCCCCCCTCCGGGCCGAGTCCCACCCTCTTCCCGTTGGGTGACCGCCGAGAGCGCGAAGAACGAGGTCGTCGGCGCCAGGCGCGCAGTCGCCTTGGCGGCGCCCAGGATGGTGGTCTCCGTCGGCGGATCGCTTCCGCCGAACTGATCGGCGAGCGCCGGTCGCCGGCCGATGCGGCGGGAGTAAAAGAGGAGGGCGCTGCCGTCGGCGGCGAGCGGAAATCGGAGCAGCCCCGAACCCTCCAGGAAGAAAGGCCTCCGCTCCGCCTGAAAGACCTCGATACCGGTGAGGTTTAAGACCGCCGGATCGGCTTCGATCTGGCCGAAGTCGGGGTTGATGGTCGCCGAGAGTCCTATGGTGGGCCGGGGCTGGTACTTGAGATCGCCACCGAGAGCCGGCTGGGTCTCCAATCCGCTCGATGCAGTGTTCCGCGCGCGGCCCAGCAGGTAGGGCGTCACTTCGAGGCTCGCCGGACGCGCCAGGTCCCGCAAGCCGATAAGCGTCCCCAGCTGGGAGACCAGACCCGCCCGAGAGCGCCGGTACTGGGGCCAGCTCGAGCGCTCGTCGTTCCGCCCTACCCACCGGCCGATCGTGAGGCCGAAGGTGGGCGCCCGGTACTCGGAGAACCGGAGCTGTTGCAGCGGGATCGCGAATTCCGCGACCCATCCGAGCGAGTCGACCGTGGTGGCAACATCCCAGACCCCGTCCCAGGACTGATCTTCGTTGGCGTCGTCCGACAACAGATAATCGGACTTGACTCCCGCCGGATTGACGATGAACTCGTAGCCGCTCCTTCGGTCGTGAAAGGGGTCGATGAACAGCAGCACCTGATCGTTCGGTGGACCGTCGGTATCTCGGCGCGCCAGCCGGCGCACGATGCTGTCCGGGTGGGGGTCGAAGGCCCGGACCAGCAGGTAGAGCGCCCGGTCGTCGTAGACCACCCGTGCCTCGGACCGGAAGACGGGCGTGCCGCCTTCCTTGGGAGCGAACACCTGGAAGTCGCCGACGAATGGCACGCCGCGCCACGCTGCGTCATCCTCTCGTCCGTCGATCTTCGGAGGCGCCACAGTCCGAACCGTCCGGGCGACCGTCGCCGGCTCGGCCTTGAGAGCCCGGAGCGGCGCCATCGGGGCGCCGGTCTGAGCGAGGGTGGCGCGGACCAGGAGCGCCAGGAAGCCGGCCGTCGTGCCGCTCCTCCTGAGCAGCACCGACAGTAGGTCAAGCGTCGGGGGGACAACGCATCGCATACGCCACCTCTGCGCCGGTTCTGGAGGCCGGTCTGCGAGGTGACTGGAGATTCTTCGTGAATTCCCGAGCACTCGCACCGGAATGGGCGCGGCGTAGTGCCGAAGCCCATCCAACGGCTCGAACCTAGGGGCGGGGAAAACGTGCGGCTATCTGATTCTTGCTGTCAAAGCGGTCGTCGACATCCGCGATGCATGCGTTTCATTCACGAACGCTACGGGCCGACGAATCGTCGGTTAACACCCCCCACAATCGCCGAGCCTCCTTGTTCACGGTGCGCACCCAGGTCTATCGAAGCTCCGTGAATTGCCCCTGGGGCTGGGCGAAAGGTGGTTTGGCGCGGTGAGCCGGCTTCCCCGAAACCCCGCCTCGGGGCCGCCCGTCCGGTCTACGGTGGCCCGCCGCAACGGTTTGCCATCCCGGTCGATCTAAGGCAATATGAGCAGTAGCGTATGGTGAAACCGTTGTCCGAGCGGGTCCAGGATGCGTTAGGCGAAGGCTACGAAGTGACCGAGGAAATGCCGGCGGGCGGCATGTCCCGGCTCTTCCTGGCCCAGGACCGCACGCTCGGGCGCATGGTCGTGGTCAAGCTCCTTCCCGAGGACCGGCTCCCCGGACTCTCCCCCGACCGGTTCCAGCGCGAAGTCCGGCTCACCGCGTCGCTCTCCCACGCCAACATCGTGGGGATCCTCGCCGCCGGCGTGATGGAGGGCATCCCCTACTACATCATGCCGTTCGTCGAGGGCCGCTCGCTGCGGAACCTGCTCGACGATCGCGGGGCGCTGCCGGTGCGCGAGACGGTGTCGATCCTCCGCGACGTGGCGCGGGCCTGCGCCTTCGCCCACGCCAAAGGCATCATCCACCGCGACATCAAGCCCGGCAACGTGCTCCTGGCGGGCGGCGCCGCGGTGATGACCGACTTCGGCGTGGCGAAGGCGATCACCTCCGCCGCCGAGCCCACCGGCAGCACCGGTGACGGCACCCTCACCCGGGCGGGCTTCACCATCGGCACGCCGGCCTACATGGCGCCGGAGCAGGCCGCGGGCGACGCCTCCATCGATCATCGCGCCGACCTCTATTCGTTCGGCGTGATGGCGTTCGAGATGCTCTCCGGCCAGGTGCCCTTCGCGGGAAAGACTCCGCGCGAGCTGCTCACCGCGCAGCTCACCCTCGCGCCGCCGTCGCTCAAGCAGCTCCGGCCCGAAGTGCCCCCCGCGCTCGCGGCCCTGATCGGGAAGTGCCTCGCCAAGAATCCCGAGGACCGGCCCGCATCGGCGGATCAGATCCTCGCCGCCCTCGAGGACCTGCCGGTCGGGAGCGGCAGCCTGCCCGCGCTCGAGGCGGTGCGTCGGCGAACCCGCCGACTCCGCGGTCTCCTGGCACTGCTGACGATCGCGGTGGGGGCGGTGGTCGGGGTCCGCTTGGTGCGGGGCGCGGGCGGAGGCGCGACCGCGCGGAGCACGGCACCGGTGACGCTCGCGGTGCTGCCGTTCGTGAGCCGGAGCGCCGATTCCGCCGACGCATACCTCGCTCAGGGACTCACCGATGCCATCGCGGCCGCCCTGGGCCGCGATTCGGCGCTGCGGGTCGCGTCCCGGCTCGCCACCGCGGAGTACGCCGAGCGTACCGCGCCGCCCCGCGCGATCGGCCGGAGCCTCGGCGTAGCGGCGCTGCTCGACGGATCGGTCCAGCGGCAGGGCAACCGGATCCGGGTGACGGTGCAGCTGGTGGATACCGAGACCGGCGCCGCGCTGTGGTCCGAAAGCTACGACCGCCAGAGCGCCGACCTGCTCGAGGTCCAGGAGGACATCGCGAACGCGATCGTCAGCGCGTTCCAGCGGAAGCGCGGTGGGGGCGCCGAGGTCGCCACCGGAGGCAAGGGCGGGTTCAAGGTCGCGGAGGCCTACGATCAATACTTGCAGGGCCGCTACGCGTTCGGGCAGCGGGGCGCCACCAACCTGCGGGAGGCCGTGTCCCACTTCAAGGCCGCGGTGGCGCTGGACTCGACCGCCGCGCCGGCCTACTCCGGGCTCGCCGACGCCTACGTGCTGCTGCCGCTGTACGGGGGCATGACGGTCGATTCGGCGCTCGACCTGGCGCTGACCAACGCAGACCAGGCGGTGCGGCTCGATTCGGGGTCGGCCGAGGCGGTCGCGGCGCGTGGCGTGGTCCGGATGCACCGGTGGGAGTGGGGCCTCGCCGCGGCGGATCTGTCGCGCGCGGTCGGGCTCGATCCGAGAAATGCGCCCGCCCACCAGTGGCGGGGGGAGCTGCTGCTCCTGACCGGCCGCCCGCGCGAAGCCGCCGATGAGTTCAGCGCGGCGTCTGCACTCGATCCGCGCTCGCCGATCCATTCGGCGCTGTTCGGCCTGGGCCTCGCGCTCCTGGGGCAGAGTGATTCGGCGATCGCGGTGGCCCGGAGTGCCGTGCGGCTCGATCCGGCGCTCGCCGCGACCCGGCTCATTCAGGGAGCGGTGTTTGCCTACGGCGGCAAGTCGCTCCAGGCGGTCAGCGCCCTCGAGGCCGCGCTGGCGCTGGAGCCGGACAACGAGCAGGCCATCGGCCTGCTCGCCTATGCCTATGCCAGGCTCCATGACCGCAACCGCGCCGGAGCGCTGGTCAAGCGGCTCACCGACGGACCGCCGCGACCCGACACCTACTCCGCTCTCGCCAAGGCCTACCTGGGGCTCCAGGAGAACGACAAGGCGCTCGGCGCCCTGGAGCGCGCCCTGATCCGCCACGAGCCGTTCTTCACCAGCGAGCCGTTGGACTCGCCGATCTTCGCGCCGATCAGGAATGAGCAGCGGCTGGCCGATATCCGGGCCAAGGTGGGTCTGCTGAAGTGAGTGGGAGCTAGACCCGATTCTTCCGGAGCTCGCTCAGCGGATAGAACGTCCCCCGCCAGACGATGCCGCCCTGGGAAAGATTGAGCACCAGGGCTCGCAGCACGATCCAGGCAAACAACAGGTAGACGAGCGGATAGAGCGGCACCGCCCGCTTGGGCAGCTGCGCCTTCCCGGCCACGAACAGGTGCACCAGCAATTGGACCGCCACGCAGAGCCCGCCGATCACGCGCACCGGCCCCGCGCCCAGGCAGAGCGCCGCCAGGGGGGCCAGGCCCACGATGACATAGAACGCCACCCCCGCCACCATGTAGAAGGGATTGTACTGCACCACGGCGAACGAATTCTTCATCAGGCCGTCGATGGTCTCGCCGATCGTGCGGTACCACTCCACCGAGATCATTCCCAGGCCCGAGAGCGCGTCCTGTCTCGCGCCGCTCCGCTTGAGGATCAGCCCCAGCTTGATGTCGTCATCGGGGCGAAGCCGGATCGGCTCGTGGCCCCCCGCCCGCGCGTAGGCGCTGGCCCGGACCAGGTTGAACGCGCCGACACCCACGAAGTGTCTGCTCTTGGGATCCCGCGCCTTCCAGGGCCGGAGCGCCATCCCAAAGATCACGATGCCCACGCAGACGAACCCCTTGAGCAGCAGGCCGGGCATCAGGGTGTCCGGCAGGATGGTCAAGTGGTCGACGCCCCGCCGTTCGGCATAGGCCACGGCGCGGGACACGGTGTCCGGCGCCATGATGATGTCGGCGTCGGCGAAGAGCAGCCAGTCACCTCGCGCCGCGGCCGCCCCCATCGAAAGGGCGTGGTTCTTCCCCAGCCAGCCGCCGGGCAGCTCCCGGATATGCACCACCCGGAGCCGCGGGTCTCCGATCGCCAGCGCATCGAGGATGGCGCCGGTGCGGTCGGTGGAACGGTCTTCGACGGCGATGATCTCGAGGGAGGGATACGCCTGCGCCAGGAGCGAGCGCGCCGCGGCCTCGACGTTGCGCTCCTCGTTTCTCGCGGGTACCACCAGGGAGACCAGGGGCGCCGGGCCCGTGAGGGAGGGCAGGTCCCGGAGCCGCTCGATGTGCGAGATGCCCAGCAT
Organism: Gemmatimonadota bacterium; assembly: GCA_041486305.1. Taxonomy (GTDB): domain Bacteria; phylum Gemmatimonadota; class Gemmatimonadetes; order Gemmatimonadales; family GWC2-71-9; genus JABFSM01. The sequence continues at coordinate 224,620 of JBGPLG010000001.1, read as the reverse complement.
CAGGTCCACCCCGCTCAGCGCCAGGGCGAGCAGCAGGACCAGCATAGCCCACGCGAGCGGAGTCAATGCGCTCAGGGACGCTTCCGGCCACGCACCCCGTTGGCCCAGTCGTCCCACATCCCGAACTGCTCCATCTGGGCCCGAAGGTCCGTGGTGGCGACCAGCCGTTCGATGTCGGCGCGGCTCTGCCGCCCCCAGGCGACGGGCATCTCGGCGAACCGCAGCGTCATCGCGGCGAGAATCGCGGCGTTCAGGCGAAGCTGCTGCTGATCCACGACGCCGAACTCGTCGCTCCGGGCATGATAGTTCGGCCCGTAGTTGGCGGACTCCTGGTTGGCCACCAGATTGGCCACGCCCTCGAGCATGAAGTCGTAATTGTCGGTGCCCACGATCGGCGCGTTCACCTGCGCGAAGGGTCCGAGCCCTCCGACCGGCGCCAGCGCCTGCTCCACCGCGGGCAGGACGTCGGCCCGGCCGCCGGTAAAGAAGCCGGTGATGCGCCCGGTGCCGATATCGATGCTGGTCGTCATGACGTGCTTGTCGAGCTCGGCCGCGTGGGTCTTGGTGTAGCCCCAGGAGCCGCAGATGCACTGCTCCTCGCCGCTCCAAAGCGCAAAGCGGATGGTCCGGCCGGGCCGGATGCCGAGCCGCTTGATCTGCCGCGCGATGTCCAGCACCATCATCGCGTTGGCCCCGTTGTCGAGCGCCCCGCTGCCCAGGTCCCAGCTGTCGTAGTGTGCCCCGATCAACACGATCTCGTCGGGCCGGGTGGCGCCGCGGATTTCACCCACCACGTTGTTGCTTTCGAAGGCGGGCCCGCGCTGGAGATCGAGCACCGCGGTGAGCGAGAGCCGCACCCCGGAGCGCAGCAGGCGAATGGCGCGGAGCGCGGCGTCGCGTTCCATGATCAGACCCAGGTGGTCCCGGTTCTGGTATCCCAGGTTCATGTTGTGGCGGTAGAGCAGATTGTGGGGCCGCGATCCCATGTAGACCACGCCCAGCGCGCGGGCCTGCCACGCACGAGCCTCGATGTGACCCGACTCGGCGTACTCGCGGAACAATCCGTCGAGGTCCTTGAGCTCCTCCTGTTCGATCAGGATCCAGGCCCCTTCGGCTCCGGTCCCGAGAGCCACGAACGCCGCCGAGTCGCCCCGCCCGCCATCGATCAGGGCGCCGCTGGCGCCGGCGGAGGGCGTTCCCATCGAGAAGGGCAGCGCCGCGATGCGGGGAGCGAACCTGACCCCCGGCCCGCTCACGGTCGCCTGCGCCGAGCGCTCCAGCCAGAGTCCCGGCATCGAGAACGGTTCGCTGCGGGCGTCCACCCCCGCCTCGCGGAAGCGGGAAAGGGCCCACTCGACCGCGAGGCGATTGGACTCGGATCCGGTGGCGCGGCCGCCGTAGTGGTCGGTGACGAACTCGAGGTCGCGCAGCATCGGCGTGTCGCCGAGCATGGCGGCTGTGAGCCGGGCGATGTCGGCATCCGGGGATTGGGCCCTGACCGTGGAGAGGGGGACGGCGCTCGCCAGCGAGGCCAGACAGAGCGCGGCCACCCGGATCGAAGGTGTCATGGCGGAGAATATACGCCCGCGTCGACCGGCTCGACCGACCGTCTTGACGAGTCCCGAAACATTACGTACGATATATCGTACAGTATGTCGTACTGTATGTCGTGGGACCTATCTTCAAGGGGCTTCAAATGCATAAACCACGTGATGACTGGGGTTTAGGGGACTTGGCCGAAATCTTCACCGGGCCGGGGCTGTTCGGATTCAGAATGGGTGGAGGCCGGCAGAAGCATCGCCGACGGGGCCCGATGTTCGAATCGGGTGAGGTCAAGTTCGTCATCCTTCGTCTGCTCAAGGAAAAGCCCAGCCACGGCTATGAGCTGATCAAGGCCCTCGAAGAGAAGCTCGCCGGCTGCTACACCCCCTCGGCGGGCACCGTCTATCCTACGCTCCAGCTCCTGGAAGACCAGGGCTACGTGCGGGTGGTGGAGGAAGGCGGCAAGAAGATCTACCACATCACCCCCGAGGGTGAAGCGTTCCTTGCCGAAAACAAGGACGCAATCGAGGACATCTTCGACCGGGTGCGCGATACCGTGCGTGACTTTGCCGGCGGACCGATGGGCGATCTGCACCATGCCTTCGCTCGCGTCGCCAACGTCACGTACAAGCGCGCCTGGCGCTGGGGGGCCGGTCACCCGGCCGTGCCGCGCATCGTCGAGATCCTGAAGCAGGCCGCCGACCAGATCGAGAAGGAGTGGGAGAAGCCATGACCTTTGTTTCGGGGATCCCCGGCTGGATGGTGGTGGTGTTCGGATTCATGATCGTGAGCCAGGTCATGCGAGGCATCTTCGGCGGAGGACGCGCTCGCGTCATGCGAAAGTGGGAGCTGGTCGGCCGCCAGGACGTGGATCGCCTCGAGGCCGCGATCAACCAGCGCGACGTGGTGATCGAAGACCTCCAGCAGCGCCTGAGCGAGCTGGAGTCCCGTCTGGATTTCACCGAGCGGATGATCGCGAGCCGAAGCGAGGTCCCGAGCCGGTCCGAAGTATCTTGACGGCATGGTAAACGGCCCCGCGCTGGTCCTTCGCGGACTCCGCAAGGCGTACAAGGATGTCGTCGCCGTGGACGGCCTCGACCTCGAGGTCGGTCCCGGCGAGTGCTTCGGGCTCCTGGGCCCGAACGGCGCGGGCAAGACCACCACCATCGAGATCTGTGAAGGGCTCAACACCCCCGACGCCGGCGAGGTGCGCGTCCTGGGCCGGAGCTGGGCCGACGGCGCCGCCGATCTGCGCCAGCGGCTCGGCATCTCCCTCCAGGAAACCCAGTTTTCCGACAAGATCACGGTGGGAGAAACCCTGCAGCTGTTTCGCAGCTTCTATCGAAACCCCCGGCCCCTCGCCGAGGTGCTCGAGGCGGTCCAGCTCGCCGAAAAGCGCAACGGGCGCGTCGGGCAACTGTCGGGCGGGCAGAAGCAGCGGCTGGCCCTGGCGTGCGCGCTGGTGGCCGATCCCGAGCTCTTCTTCCTCGACGAGCCGACCACCGGGCTGGACCCACAGTCCCGCCGGCAGCTCTGGGACCTGATCGAGGGTGTGAAGCGGGCCGGGCGTACCGTCGTGCTCACCACCCACTACATGGAAGAGGCGGAGCGGCTCTGCGACCGGGTGGCCATCGTCGATCACGGCAGGGTCATCGCGGAGGGCTCGCCCCGGCAGCTGGTGGCATCGCTCGGCGCGCAGCACGTGGTCGAGTTCAGCCTGGGCCCCTCGGAGCAGCCCTCGCTCGCGGACGCTGATTTGCTCCAGCTCGACGGGGCCCTGAGCGTGCGCCGGCGAGAAGGCCGCTACCTGGTCGAATCGACCCACGCCCATCGCACCGTGCCGGCCCTCCTGGCCCTGCTCTCCGCCCGCGGCCTGCCACTGGCCGAGCTCAGCACCCATTCGGCAACCCTGGAGGACGTCTTCGTGCACCTGACCGGACGGCAGCTGCGCGATGCCTGAGTCGAGGCGGCAGTGGTCGGAACGTCCCCTCGCCCAGCTCGTGCTGGTGCGGCTCCGCGAGGTCACCCGCGAGCCGGAGGCGATCTTCTGGATCTTCCTCTTCCCGGTGCTCATGACGGCGGGCCTCGGCCTCGCCTTCCGGAGCAAACCGGAGACCGCGTCCAAGGTGGCGGTGCTCGCGGGATCGCGCTGGAGCGCCGAGGCCGCCGCACGGCTCAGGTCCAATCCGCTGATCGAGGCGCAGGTCCTGGACGACTCCGCTTCGGCCCGGGCGCTCCGCACCGGCAAGGTGGCGATCGTCGTGGTGCCCGATTCCGCCGCGGTGCGCTACCGCTTCGACGACACCCGCCCCGAAGGCATCGCGGCCCGGCGGCTGGTGGACGACGCCGTGCAGCGGGCCGCGGGGCGAGGCGATCCGGTCGCGGTCTCGGAAGAGAGGGTCCGGGAGCGTGGGTCGCGTTACATCGATTTCGTGGTGCCCGGCCTGCTGGGCATGAACCTGCTGGGCAGCGGGGTCTGGGGAATCGGCTTCGCGGTGGTGGATGCCCGGCGCAAGCGCCTGCTCAAGCGCCTCATCGCCACGCCGATGCCCAAGTCCTCCTACCTGGCCTCGTTCATCATCTCGCGGATCTCGCTGCTGGTGGTGGAGGCGGGGATGCTCATCGCCTTCGGCGCCCTGGTGTTCGGCGTGCCGCTTCGGGGCTCGATCGGATCCCTGGCGCTGATCTGCCTCGTCTCATCCCTGGCGTTCGGCGGGCTGGGCCTCCTGATCGCCTCGCGGCCCCGCACCATCGAGGGCGCTTCGGGGCTCATGAACCTCGCGCTGGTGCCGATGTGGGTGTTTTCGGGAGTGTTCTTCTCGTCGTCCCGCTTTCCCCAGGCGATCCAGCCCTTCGTGCAGGCGCTGCCGTTGACCGCGGTCAACAACGCCCTCCGCGCCAACATGCTGGAGGGCGCCACCCTGTCCCAGGTGGCCCCGGAGCTGGCCATCGTCGTGGCCTGGATGGTGGTGACCTTCGTCGTGGCACTGAAGATCTTCCGCTGGCAGTAGGCCGCTACTCCCCCCGCAAGACCTCGACCGGGTCCACCCGGGCCGCGCGGCGGGCCGGACCGAGGCTGGCCACCGCCGCGATCACGATCAGTACCACCGACACGCCGGCCAGCACGATCGGGTCGGTCGGGCTCACCTCGAACAACAGCGAGCGCAGCGCGCGGGTGCCCACCAGCGCGCCCACCAATCCGACCGCGACGCCGATCGCCACCAGGCGGAGCGACTGCAGCACGACCAGCGACGAGATCTGGGACACCCGCGCACCGAGCGCCATTCGGACACCGATCTCCGAACGCCGTTGGGTCACCAGGTAGGAGATCACGCCGTAGATGCCGACGGCGCTGAGCAGCAGCGCCATCCCACCGGCAAGTCCCAGCAGGGACATGATGAACGAGCGGCGCGCCATGGAGCGGTCCACCACCGACTGCATGGTCTGGGGGTTGATCAGGGGCACATTCGGGTTGAGCGCGGAGACGATACGGCGAACCTCGGGAACCAGCGAGACCGGGTCCGCATTGGAGGTGCGGATCACATAGGCTACGCTGTGCATCTCACCGTCACGCACGTCCGGTACCAATCGCACCGCCGAGTAGAATACGGCCTCGGTGGGCGGCTGATCGAGTCCATGGGCCCTGAGCTCCGGAATCACGCCGACAATGCGATAGAACTTCGATGCCGTACCGGGGCCGTTGCTGTTGATGCCCTTGCCGATCGGGCTTTCGCCGGGCCAGAGGCGATCCGCCAGCGCCTTCGTCACCACGGCGGCGCCGGTGTGACCGTCCACATCGGACCAGTCCGGCGATCGTCCGGTGACCTGGATCCCGAGCGCCTTGAAGAATCCCGGCGTGGCCCGGGGCGTCGAGACGCATGGGGTCTGCTCCCGATCGCTGTAGGGTCGGCCCTCGCGAAAGACCACCGTGCAGCCCGCGCCGTAGTCCTGCAGCGGCAGGGCGTTCACGGCGCCCACCGCCGTCACGCCCGGCAGCGCGGCCAGCCGCTCCTGCACCTGGCGGTGGAAGGCCGCGGCGGCGTCGATGGTCGGAATCTCCGGGAACGGCAGCGATACCTCCACGCTGAGCACGCCGTTCGGGTCCAGGCCGGGCCGGACACCGCGCAGGTGGGCAAAGCTTCGAATCATCAGGCCCGCGGCGGTCAGCAGCATCAGCGCCATGGCAACCTGTCCAACCACGAGTCCACCGCGAATGCGTAATGGCCGCTTCGAGGCGGTGAGCCCGCGCCCGCCCTCGCGCAGAGTGGCCATGTCGACCCCCGCGCGAGCGAGTGGCATCATCCCGAACAAAAGGCCCGCCAGCAGCGAGACCACCGCCGCGAACGCCACCCCTCCCCACGGCATCCCCAGGCTGGACAACCGCGGTATGTCGGTCGGTGCAACCACCAGAAGCGCCGCCAGGCCCACCCGCGCGATGACCACCCCCGCAATACCGGCCAAAAGCGTGAGCAGGAGACTCTCGGACAGGAACAGCGCCGCCATCTGGACCCGGTCGGCTCCCAGCGCGGTGCGGATCGCCGATTCGCGCCGCCGCGCTTCCATCCGCACCAGGAAGAGATTCGCGACATTGGCGTACGCGATCAGCAACACCAGTCCCACCGCGCCGAACAATATCCAGAGCGTGCCGGCGAGCGTCGGTCCGAGGACTTCATCCCGGAGCGGAATCACCCCCATCCGGAAGTTGTACTGCTTCATGAAGCCATCGCTGTAGGCCTGGGGAAAGAGCGCGACGAACTGATTGGTCAGTCCCTGCAGATCGGCCTGGGCATCGGCCACCGTCACCCCGGGCTTGAGCCGCCCGATGCCGGAATACTGGTGTGAGTTCATTGGCCGGGCCGCCGGGTCCAGTTGCATCGGAGCCCAAAGATCCACCCCGAATCCCGCGAGGTTCGCGGTCGAGGCAAAGGGCCCGGGCTTGGGCAGACTGAGCCCTCGTTCCGCCACGCCGATGATCTCGAAGGGGCCTCCGCTCGTCAGAATCTGGCGTCCGATCACCGCCCGGTCTCCCCCGAACCGGCGCTGCCAGAAATCGTAACCGAGCAATACGACCTGTCCGCCACCGGGCCGGTCATCGTCGGCGAGGATCAGGCGTCCCAGCACCGCTCGGGCCCGAAGGGTGCTGAGGAGGGACGCTGTGACCTCCCCGGTTCGCACCACCTCCGCCGCACCATCGCCCGACACGGTGACCGAGCCGGTGCGGTAGGAGCCGAAGTCGGCCAGGGTGTGATTGTGGGCCTTGATGTGGAAATAGCCGGCGGCCGAGAGTCCCCATTTCGACTCTCCATTTCCCGGGACGGTCGCTGGATGCAGCACCGAAACCAGCCGATCGGCGTCGGGATACGCGAGGGGCCGGAGCACCACGGCGTCCAGGACGACGTAGATCGCAGTCGTCGCCCCGATGCCGAGAGCCAGTGTCACGAAGGCGATCAGCGAGAAGGCCGGCGTCCGGAGGAGCACCCGCGCCGAGTGACTCACCTCCCGGCGAAGCCCGCCGAGGAGCTCGAATCGACCGCGTCTTCGCATGGTCACCTCGTGGATGGTCCGGGCCTGTTTCCGGTAGGCGTGATAGTCGCCGAAACGTCGCCTTGCCTCCGCGACGGCTTCCTCGTGAGTCAGTCCACCGGCCATGAACTGCTCGATCCGTTCCTCGAGGTGGAAGCCCAGCTCTTCATCCACCTCCGCCCCGGCGCGGGCCCGCGAGAAGGGGAGGCGGAAGACCCGCCGGGCCTGCGACCACTTGTCGAGTGGCTCGCTCACTCGGCCCCCTGCGCGTCCAGCACCAGCCGCATGGCCTCGCTGTACCGCGACCACTTGAGGGTTTCTGCGGAGAGCTGTTTCCGGCCCGGCGCGGTGAGCTGGTAGTACTTGGCCCGCCGCCCCTTGTCGGTGTAGCCCCAGTCCGCCTCGAGCCACCCCCGCTCCTCCAGCCGGTGCAGCGCGGGATACAGTGCGCCCTCTTCGATCATGAGCCGCTGATGGGTGGTGCGCTCGATCCAGCGGACCACGCCCAGCCCGTGCATCGGGCCCCAGCTCAGGGCCTTGAGCAGAAGGAGATCGAGGGTGCCGCGGAGCAGGTCGAGATCGGGAGAGGCCATGGGCACTCCGGCGAGGATCGAGATAACCTAAGGTTCTTAGGTTATGACGCAAGAGTGCGGGAAATCGTTGCAACTCGGGGTCTGCCCCGGTCGTAGGACAGGGATACCACTCCGGGATTCCCCAGATGTCGCTCCCCAGGAAGGCCGCCTCGCTGGCCACCCTCGTCGTCCTCTGCGCCCAGGCGGGGCCGTCCGCCGCCCAGATGTGCTCGCCCGCCTCCGGCGGTCCGTCCGCGGCGGAATGGCTCAACCGGGCGGTCACCGCCGTGGGCGCCGATCGGCTGAACGGCGCGATCCTCAAGTTCGAGGCGACGGCTTCCGATAACTGGAACTACCAGTCCGACCGGCCCTGGTACCCCCCGTACCTGGTCCAGTACACCCGCCGGCAGTTCTGGTATGACCCGGGAACGGGAGTCGAGGCGTTCGCGGCCTCGCCGCTGGCGGTCAACGGACCCCGGACCGTCGTGCTCGGCGGGCCCGGGGCCACTTTCTTTCGGAGGGACACCCTCGCCGCCCCGGCTCAGGCCCAGCATGCCGGAACCCGCAAGGCGCGTCCCCTCAATCCGTGGAGCGTGCTCCACGACTGGCGGGCGGCCGGAGATTCCCGGGTCGTGGCCCGCTGCCTCTATCGCGAATACCCCCGGATCGCCCTGGCCCGGGGAGATGCTGGCATCGAGGAGCGGTTGCTGATCGATCCCAAGACCGCCTTTCCGGTGAGGTACTCCCGGATCGAGCCGCACTACCTCTGGGGCCAGGTGCGGGTGGAATACGTGTACACCACGTGGCAGCAGGCGGGCTCGGGTTACTACCCGCTGCAGTCATATCGATTGGTGGACGGCGCGGAGGAAACAACTCGCGCGCTGGTGCTCGCCGGCGGGAGCGGCCCCGCCCTGCCGGTCGCTCGGGACAGTGCTCCCGACCTCCGGCTTCCGGACCCCGCGCTTCGGATGACGGAGCTGACGGAGCCATTCCTGGTACCCACCAACCCGGACACGATTCGCGTGGCATCGAATGCCTTCCTCCTGAAGAATCGCGGCTACACCGAAATGGTGACCCTGGAGCGCGACACCGTCTTCATGCTGGAGGCGACCCAGGGCGACGAGCGGGCCCGCCAGGATTCGGTCTGGATCGGGCGGCTGTTTCCCGGCCGCCATCCGGTGGCCGTCATCGTAACCGACCTCGCCTGGCCCCACATCGCCGGAGTCCGGTTCTGGGTTGCCGCGGGGGCCACCATCATTTCCCACCACACCAGCAAGCCGATGCTCGAGCGGGTCGTCGCGAAGCGATGGACTCTGGCGCCCGACCGGCTGGAGGCTCGCCGGACCGGCAACCCGCTCAGATTCAGGCCGGTAACCGATTCGTTGCGGCTGGCGGGCGGGCGGGTGACCCTGTACGCCATCGACGGCATCGGGAGCGAAGGAGCCCTGATGGCGTGGCTTCCCGCCAGCGCGACGCTCTGGGGCAGTGACTACCTCCAGGATCCCAGCCAGCCGACCCTCTACACCACGGAGGTGGTACGGGCGGCGCGACGCGCCGGTATTGCTCCAAGACAGACCGCGGCGCAGCACTTTCCGTTGACTCCGTGGGAGAAGGTCGAGGCCCTCGCGCCCGCGCAGCCCTGAACCGCAAGCGATCTGGCACCCCGGCTCCAACCCTGGCGGGGCTCAGGTGTATTTTCGGGCGTGAACAGGCCGACCGCCGCCGAAGAGCTTCCCGACCTGACCGCCGACGCCGCGAGGCTGGCGCAATTGGTGCTGGCCGAGGACGGGCCGATTGATTTGACCTCGGCGGTCGCCCTCCGGTCGCCGCGCACGGCGCGCGGCACCATCGAATGCCGGGCCTCGACGGTGGTGGCCGGGCTCCGCTATGCGGAGGCGGTCGTAGTGGCGGCGGGTTGTGCCGTGACCTGGGAGGTTCCCGAAGGGGCCGTCGCCGAGGCCGGTGTAGTGGGTCGCGTCCTGGGCGAGCTCGCGAGGATCCTCCGGGCCGAGCGGCCGCTGCTCAATCTCCTCCAGCGCGCCTCTGGAATCGCTTCGACCACGCGGGAATTCGTGCTCGCGGTCAAGGGGCTCGATTGCCGGATTCTCCACACTCGGAAGACCGCACCCGGCCTCCGCCTCTTCGACGCCGCGGCAGTGCTGGCGGGCGGGGGTGCTCTCCACCGGCTCGACTTGTCGCACACGGTGATGATCAAGGACAATCACTGGCAGGCGGTTCACGAAAAGGGGGGATCGCTTCGGGCGGTCCTGGCCGAGGCGCGCCGCCGCGGCGCGCTGGCCTGCCAGGTGGAGGTGGAGTCCGAGGAGCAGCTGCGCGAAGCCTGTGCCGCCGATGCCGACCGAATCCTGGTCGACAACCAGACTCCCGCCACGGTGCGGGACTGGGGCACGATGGCCCGCGCGCTCCGGCCCGGAATAACCGTCGAGGCCACCGGCGGCATCACCCTCGACAACGCCAGGGAATATGCCGAGGCCGGAGCGGATTATCTGTCGATTGGCGCACTCACCCACAGCATCCGGGCCGCGGACCTCGCGCTGGAGCTTGGGTGAGAAGTCTCCCGGAGCCGCTCAGAGACCCCGTCGAACGTCCACGCCGCCGTTGGTGGTAATCACTCGAATCGTCGGGCCGCCCTTCCCCAGATCAGTGGTGATGCGCCGGCCGATCTTCCCTTGCACCATGACCGGAAAATCGATGTCGACGCCGCCGTTGACCGTACCGGTTTCCAGGTGGGCCGAGTACCCCACCGACAGCTGCAGGTGCACTCCGCCGTTGGTGGTGATCGCATCCAGGCCCTTGCCGACCCAGCCGTCTCCGTCGAGGTCCACATGCAAACCACCGTTGGTGGTCTCGGCCACTACATCACCGTTGACCGATTCGAGATGAATGCCGCCGTTCAGGGTCTCCATGCGGAGGGTTCCGCTCACGTCCGCCACCGAGATGCCCCCATTGTGGGCCCGGAGGTCCAGGTCCATGCGCGATGGAAGCTCCACCTCGAACTCGACCGACCACCATTCCCTTCCCCTGCCGTCGGGGCCGTCGGCGTAGATCCGACCCCCGTCGGTGTGAATCCTGACTGCGTCGGCCAGCACCTCGGCACGCTCCCGGGTCCGGGCGCTGGCAGAGATCTTGGCGCGGACCAGGATGTCTCGCCGGCTCGAGCCGTAGACCGTGATGCCACCGTTGACCCGTCCGTCGACGAAGAGGGTTCCGCCCGGGGCGGCGATGGTCGTTTCGGTCAGGTTACAGACCCGTTCACTGTCCCGGTCGCCGTCCCACACGGAGCACCGGTCCCAGTCACGATCGCGGGTTCGGCGCTGGGCGGCGGCCGGAAGGGTCACCAGGACCATCAGGGCAAGGAGGGGAATGGCGCGGCAAGCGCGGGCGGGGCGGAACATGCGGGCTCCTGGGTCCGGGTCTTCCCTGTAGACGGGAGCGGGGCCGAAAGGGTTGCACGGCCCGCCCCGAAGCCGTCCGCCCGGGTCCGGTGGTAATCTTCAGCATGCCCGGCACCCCCGATCCCGCCCTCCTGGAGCTGCTGCGGTCCGCCCTCGATCCGGCGTACGAGATCGAGCGCGAGCTGCGCGGCGGCATGAGCCGGGTGTTCGTTGCCACAGAGCGCGCCCTGAACCGGCGGGTGGTGCTCAAGGTGCTCCCCCCCGAGCTCACCGCCGGGGTCAACCGGGACCGCTTCCGCCGCGAGATCCAGTTCGCCGCCCGGCTCCAGCATCCTCATATCGTTCCCCTGCTCACCGCCGGCCAGGTGGGAGACATCCTCTACTACACCATGCCGCTGGTGGAAGGGGAGACCCTGCGCACCCGGCTGGAGCGCGAGGGCCGCCTCGGCGCCGCCGCGGTCATGCGGATCCTGCAGGACGTGGTGGACGCGCTGGCCTACGCCCACGCCAACGGCCTGGTCCATCGCGACATCAAGCCGGAAAACATTCTGCTCCAGCGGCACCATGCGCTGGTCACCGATTTCGGCGTGGCCAAGGCCATCACCGAGGCGCTGCCGGGCATCGGCGCCACCACCGCGGGAATCGCGGTGGGTACCCCTGCGTACATGGCGCCCGAGCAGCTGGCCGCGGATCCCGCAGCCGATCACCGGGTCGATCTCTACGCAGTAGGGTTGCTGGCGTACGAGCTGCTCTCGGGCGGCTCACCGTTCACCGGCTCCTCGCCCCAGCAGACTCTGGCCCGCCAGCTCACCGAGCGACCTACGCCGCCTCACATCCAGCGTGCCGATGTTCCTCCCGCCCTCTCGTCCCTCATCATGCGCTGCCTCGAGAAGGATCCCGCGGCGCGCTGGAGCTCGGCGGACGAGCTGCTCACCGCGCTGAACGGCATCCGGATCACCTCATCGGAGATTCCGGCCGTGACCCGGACCGAACGCATCACGGTTCGGCAGAGCGGCTGGCGCCGCGGTCTCATCATCGGAGCGGGCGTGACCCTCTCTGTATTGATGGCCTTCGGCGCGTACCGCCGGTGGACACCGGCCCATGGTCCGGATTCCGCCAAGGCCACCGACTCCGTACGGCAAGTGGACTCCCCCGATTCGACACCTCCGGCTGCTCATGCTCCCAACCCACCCGCTCCCCCGGCCGCGCCCTCCGTTCTCACCCGCGCCGATTCCGAGGCGATCGCGGCATCGGTGGCCAAGCGGATGAACCGCCAGCGCCCGGCCGTTCCCGGCCTCACCCAGCGGGAGCTGGACTCGATCCGGAACGTGGTGGAGAAATCGGTCACCGACTCGGTCCTGCGTATGATCGGACCCGCGCGCCGGGGCACGCCGGGGCTTCCGGATGCCCAGACGATGGTGAAGCTGGGGGACATTGCGGGCCTGACCGACCTTCGGATCATGGGCGGGCGACGGCCCTTCCGAGTTGCGATTCCGCCGCTGGCGGATGGCAGCCCCGACCAGAGCCTCCACGGGCTTGCCGCGGCGATCGCCGAGTCGCTCTCCCGGGCCGCCAAGCGGCAACCTCTGGTTCGGGTATTCACGGGAGCGAGTGGCCGGTCCCTGGCACAGCGGTTGGAGAGTCCCCATCCCCCTGGGGACGACGCCGGTGCCGACGCGCTGGTGCAGGGCGTGGTGCGACCGGTGGGAGGGGACAGCGTCGAAGCGGTGTTTCAGCTCCGGGACGGGAGCAACCTCGCTGTCGCCAAGATGGTCCGGCACGCGATGTTGAAGGAGGAGGCGGCCATGCTTCCGGCGGCCGTCACGCCGATGATCACGGCCTGGATCGAATACCGCGAGAGAGAGTCCCGTCCGGCCCGCGCCACCGGCTTCAGCCCCCAAGTGCTCGATTCGATGCTCCGGGAAACCCAGCGGCTCCGAGAGAACTTTCGCCGGAAGCCGACCTCCCGCCCCGATTCCGCGCCGCCCCGCCCGCCCGGCTAGTAGTCGTCGGGGCGGAGCTTGATGTCGGCCCCAGGGCACTTGATCCGATGGAACCGGATCTCCACGCTGGGCCCGTCTCCCTCATTTCTGGGGATCAGCGCGCCGTCCGTAGCCATCCGGTACATGATCCGCTGGGGGAACTTCTTCTTGGTCGGGTTCTCGAACAGGACGTAGTCGTCGACCAGCGTCTTCATCGTGTAGACGTCCTCCTCGGTCTCCCCGGCACTGCGGGCCGCGAACACCACCGCGCCGGAGTCGGTCACCTCGATCCGGCTGTACTCGTATCCGGTCGCGCGGCCCTTCTTGAGGTACCGGGTGAACGAGAGCAGGAGGTTCTCCGACAACGTCGACCAGGTTTCCTCCACCTCGATCTTGTCCTTGTCGCTCCCCAGGGTTCCGGCCCAGCACCCCGAGATGAACTTGATCTTCGAGATGTCCACCTTCACGGGTTTGGGCTTCTCCGCCGGCTTGGGTGCGGCATGGGCTGAATCCTGGGCGAGGATTGGAGCGGCGGCGAAGCATGTAGCCGCCAGGGCGATCAGGCCGGGGGTTCTCATAGGGGTACGAATCTAGTCCTTCCGGGGTCCGGGACCCCTGTGGGGTGGCATACTCTGGACGCTTTCTTGAGCCACCAGGTGCACAAACAGCCGGCCAGGGAGCGATTTATCCTCCACGGGCTGCGCCTTGACCGGGGAGCCGGCATTGTTTAATCTTCAATCCGGATGCACGGATTGATGATATGACCGCCCCGGCCGTCTTCGAACGGTTGTCCGCATTGGCCGACCCCATTCGGGGCCGCATGCTGCTGGTGCTCGAGCGCCAGGAGCTGACGGTTCGCGAGGTCCAAGCCGCGCTCCGGCTGCCCCAATCCACCGTGAGCAGACACCTCAAAGTGTTGGCAGACTTGGAGTTAATAGCACAACGAAGCGAGGGAACCAGCAACTGGTACCGGATGCCATCCCGGGACTTCCCTCCCGCGGCGCGGCGGTTATGGCAGGCGGTTCGGGATGAGGTGGCCGGCTCGCCGGCGGCCCAGAGAGACGCCGAGCGGCTGCGCCAGATTCTGACGGAGCGCCATCTGACTTCGCAGCGGTTCTTTGCGTCGACCGCCGGCCAGTGGGACAAGCTTCGCAAGGAGCTCTTTGGTGAGCGGCCCGAGCTGCACGCCCTGCTTGGCCTGTTGGATGACGGCTGGATCGTGGGAGACCTGGGCTGCGGCACCGGTCACCTGGCCGCGGCCCTCGCGCCGTTCGTTCATCGGGTAGTGGCGGTCGACGAGTCGGCCGAGATGCTCAGGAGCGCGACCCAACGCGCGCGGGAGCTTCCCAACATTCAGCTCCGCAAGGGCACCCTGGAGGAGCTTCCGGTGGCGGACGGGGAGCTCGATGCGGCCCTCCTGGTCCTGGTCCTCCACCACACCGGCGACCCGGCCCGGGTGCTGGCCGATGCGCGCCGCACGCTCCGCTCCGGCGGCCGGCTTCTGGTGGTGGATATGCTGCCCCACGACAATGCCGAATACCGGGATCAGATGGGTCACCAGTGGCTCGGATTCACCGAAGAACAGATTCGCGGCTGGATGGACGAAGCAGGGTTCGGGGGCACGCGGTTCGTCAGGTTGCCCCCTGACTCGGAGGCCAAGGGACCAGCACTCTTTGCGGCCACGGGGGTCGCCAGGCGCCTGCCGCTTCCCCCCCGCCGCTCACCGCTCACCGAACCGGAGTTCCGCGTATGACGACCGTCGCCCCAGCCCATCCCTTCGCCGCCACCCGCACGGCCGGTCGGGAGCCGTACAAGGTCAAGGATCTCTCCCAGGCCGAGTACGGCCGGAACGAGATCCGGCTTGCCGAGTACGAGATGCCCGGCCTCATGGCGCTGCGCGCCGAGTACCAGGACAAGCAGCCGCTCGCCGGGGCAAAGATCATGGGCTCGCTGCACATGACGGTGCAGACCGCGGTCCTGATCGAAACCCTGGCCGATCTGGGTGCCGACGTGCGCTGGGTCTCCTGCAACATCTTCTCGACCCAGGACCATGCCGCGGCCGCGGTGGTAGTGGGCCGGAACGGGAGCGTCGCCGAGCCGCATGGCATTCCGGTGTATGCCTGGAAGGGCGAGACCCTGGCGGAGTACTGGTGGTGCACCGACATGGCGCTGATGTGGCCCGATGGCTCGGGGCCCAACCTGCTGCTGGATGACGGCGGCGACGCCACCCTGCTGGTGCACAAGGGCGCCGAATTCGAGAAGGCCGGCAAAGTGCCGGCGTTCAATCCGGTGGCCGACCCCGAAGAGTGGGGCGTGATCCTCGGGTTATTGCAGCAGGAGCAGAAGAAGCATCCCGGCCGGTGGACCAAAGTGGCGGCGGGGCTCCGCGGAGTCTCCGAGGAGACCACCACCGGGGTGCACCGGCTCTACGAGATGATGCATGCCGGCACGTTGCTCTTCCCGGCCATCAACGTCAACGATTCGGTCACCAAGTCGAAGTTCGACAACCTGTACGGCTGCCGGCACAGCCTGACGGACGGCATCCTGCGCGCATCGGACGTGATGCTGGCGGGCAAGGTGGCGGTGATCTGCGGCTATGGAGACGTCGGCAAGGGGTGCGCCCAGTCGCTCAAGGGCCAAGGCGCGCGGGTGGTGGTCACCGAGATCGACCCGATTTGCGCGCTGCAGGCCGCGATGGAGGGGTACCAGGTCACGACGCTGGAGTCGGTGGTCGAGGACGCCGATATCTTCATCACCGCGACGGGCAACAAGAACATCATTACCGTGGATCACATGAAGCGGATGAAGGACAAGGCGATCGTCGGCAACATCGGCCACTTCGACAATGAGATCGACATGGCCGGCCTCAAGACCTTTCCCGGCATCCAGCGGGTCAACATCAAGCCGCAATACGACGAGTGGGTGTTCCCCGATGGGCACAGCGTCATGATCCTGGCCGAGGGGCGGCTGCTCAACCTGGGCTGCGCCACGGGGCATCCGAGCTTTGTGATGTCCGCCAGTTTCACCAACCAGGTGATGGCCCAGATCGAGCTGCACGTGCACAACGCGAAATACGAGCGGAAGGTCTATGTGCTGCCCAAGCACCTGGACGAGAAGGTGGCCCGGCTGCACTTGGACAAGCTGGGCGTGAAGCTCACCCGGCTGACGAAGGAGCAGGCGGACTACCTCGGCGTGAAGCCGGAGGGACCCTACAAGGCGGATCACTATCGGTACTAGGGAGGAGGGAGGAGGGAGGAGGGGGGAGGGGGGAGGGGGCGCCGAGTGGCGCCCTCGTTTCGTTGGCGCTCGCTCGGGTATCTTCTCGGGATGCGTCGACACTCCGCCCTGCTCGCGGCCGCCCTGCTCGCACCGGCGCCGCGCCTCCCCGCCCAAGCCGCGCCCGCTTCGTACCTGGGGCACGGGATCTCCCACGAGCTCGCCGCGTGGCGCGCGAGGACGGTGCGCAACGTCCGGTACGACCTGAGTCTGGACGTCACCGCGCCCGACAGCGCGATCGGCCGGGTGACGGTTCGGTTCGAGCACAGCGGCTCGGGCGACGTGATCCTCGATTACCGGGGCCGGCGCCTGGGAGCGGCCACCGTGAACGGCTTCCCGCTGCCGCCCGCTTCGTTCAACGGGAATCACCTCCTGGTGCCCGCCCGCCGGCTCACGCCGGGGCAGAACGTCATCGAGATCTCCTTCATCTCCGAGATCGCCCCGACCGGCGCCAGCATCATCAGGGTGCACGACCCGGCCGACCAGAGCGACTACCTCTATACCCTGCTGGTGCCCGCCGACGCGAACCAGCTGTTCCCCTGTTTTGACCAGCCGGACCTCAAGGCGCGAGTGGCGCTGACGCTGACGACTCCGGCGGGGTGGACCGCGCTCGCCAATGGCTCCCTGGCGCGGGCCGACACCAGCGGCGGCCGGGTCACCGCGCACTTCACCGAAACCCGCCCACTGCCCACCTACCTGATCGCGTTCGCGGCCGGGCCCTGGGCGCACTTCGCCTCCACGGAGCGCGGTCGCACCGTGAATGTCTTCCTCCGCCGTTCGCGCGCGAAGGAGGCCGACACCGATACCCTGCTCTCGCTCCAGCAGCGCTCGCTCGACTGGATGGAGGGGTATTTCGGCAGTCCGTATCCGTTCGAGAAATTCGACCTGTTGCTCGCGCCGGCGTTTCCCTTCGGCGGCATGGAGCACCCCGGCGTGATCATGTACAACGAAGACCGGTTCATCTTCCGGGAGCGGCCGACGCTCTCGCGCCGCCTGGGCCGGTTCTCGACCATCCTGCATGAGACCGCTCACCAGTGGTTCGGCGACCTCGTCACCATGAAGTGGTTTGATGATTTGTGGCTCAAGGAAGGGTTCGCGACCTACATGGGAGCCAAGGGTCTGGCCGAGCTGGAGCCCGCCAGCGACGCCTGGAAGACGTTCTACCAGTCGAACAAGCCGGTTGCCTATGGCGTCGATCAGACCACCGGAACCACACCGCTGTGGCAGACGATGAGCAACCTGGACAAGGCCAAGAGCGCCTACGGCGCGATCGTATACAACAAGGCGCCCAGCGTCCTGAAACAGCTCAACTTCCTGGTGGGGGATACCGCGTTCCGGGCGGGCGTGCGGTCCTTCCTGACCGCGCACGCCTACGCCAATGCCACGTGGCAGGACCTGCTCGGCTCGATCGGGCGCGCCGCGGGGAAGCCGCTGGACGGATTTGGCCACAACTTCATGCTCCGTCCGGGCATGCCGGTGGTCGAAACGCGGCTGAGGGTCCGCGACGGGAGGATCTCGCGGCTCGAGCTGGTCCAGCGTGCGGCGCAGCCAGCGGTGTCGGGCAACACGCCCTGGCCGATGCGCACCCAGGTGCTGCTGGCGTACCGGGACGCGCCACCGGTGAAGATCCCCGTCACTCTCACCGCCACGGTCACCGAGGTGGCGGCGGCGCGGGGCAAGCCGGCCCCACTGTTCGTCTTCCCCAATGCCTCCGACTACGGCTACTTCCTGTCGCTGCTCGATTCATCCAGTATCGCCGCGCTCGAGGGCGGAGCCCTGGGCGAGGTCGGCGACGGGTTCCTCCGGTCGATGCTCTGGGGTGCGCTGTGGGACCAGGTGCGCGATGCGCGAATGGACCCGGCCCGTTTCGCGCGCCTGGTGCTCAAGGAGCTGCCCCGCGAGAAGGACGAGCAGATCATGCCGTCGTTGCTGGGACGGCTGGAGCGCAGTCTCCGGGCCTATCTCCCGCTCGCCGCAGCGGCCGGGCTCCGCGCCGAGGCGGAACTGGTTCTCTGGGAGGGGGCCGGCGATGCGACCCGTCCCTATGGGATTCGGCGGGGTCAGCTGGATGCGTTCGTCGCCATCGCGGCGACGCCCGAAGGAGTAGCCCGGCTGCGGTCGCTGCTCACCGCCGATTCCGCGGCGGGCGAGCCGATGCGCGATCCGACCCGCTGGAGCGTCGTCGACCGCCTCCTGGCGCTCGACGATCCTGGCGCCGCGGCGGCACTGGCAACCCAGTCCGCCCGCGATACCACGCCCGACGGCAGGCGCCGCACCTTCATCTCCGGCGCCGCGCGCAAAAGCGCCGAGGCCAAGGACGGCTACTTCAGGAGATACTTCGCCGACCGGGCGCTCAACGAGGACTGGGCCAGCGGGAGCCTCGGCGCGTTCAATGCCGTCGAGCACGAGCAGCTGACCCTGCCCTACCTGCGGCTGGCGCTGGACTCCCTCCCGTACATCCAGGCCAACCGGCGGATCTTCTTCCTGGGCTCCTGGCTCGGAGCGTTCCTCGGCGGCCAGACCGGCCAGCCGGCACTCGACGTGGTGCGGGCCTACCTCGCCGACCATCCCATGCTGCCGGTGGACCTCCGGCAGAAGGTGCTGCAGAACGCGGACGAGCTCGAGCGTACGGTCCGGATCCGGGCCCGGTGGCGGTAAGGTCGGCGGTTACTCGCTTCGCATCGATTCGGTCGGGAAACCCGGCTCCGATTTGACGGTCTCTGAACGCCCCGGTACGTTCGGGCGTACTTAGGGTATTCCTCCCCCCGAGGCTCCTTATGACAATCCGCACCCTCCTGGCCGCCGGCGCGCTCCTGGCCCAGGCGGCGCCGGCCGGCGCCCAGAAGCCGACCTATACCATCGACCAGTTCCTGTCCCCTGCGTCGCCCCTCGAGGTGAGCGCCGCGAAGAAGGCCGACCGCATCGCGTGGGTCAGCTACGAGCGGGGTCTGCGCAATGTCTACGTGGCCTCGGCGCCGGCCTTTCGGGCGGTCCGCGTCACCAGGTTCCTGGCCGACGACGGCGTGGATGTGGGCTCGGTCCGGCTCTCCGACGACGGCTCGATGGCCATCTTCGTCCGCGGGTCGGCCCAGAACCGGGAAGGGTGGGTGGCGAACCCGTCCCACAACCCGGACGGCGCCGAGCGAACGGTGTGGGCCGCGAAGGCCGACGGCAGCGGCGCCTGGCGGCTCGCCGTCATTACCGGCACGCCGGCGGGCGGGCGGGCCGGGTCGCCCGAGCTTTCTCCCGACGGCCGCTACGCGGTGTTCGTCCGGGACGGCCAGATATTCCGGGCCGCGACGTTGCGAGGCCCCACGTCGGCCATGGACCGGGGAGCCGTGCCGTTCATCAAGGAATGGGGCCGGCAGAGCAATCCGGTGTGGGCTCCGGACGGCTCGAAGCTGGCGTTCGTGAGCACCCGGGACAACCACGCGTTCATCGGCGTCTACACCATGAAATCGCGCACGGTCACCTTCCTTTCACCCAGCACCGACATCGACGGCAGTCCCTCCTGGTCTCCGGACGGCAAGCGCATCGCGTTCATTCGCCGGCCCGGGACGCCATTCGGCCAGCAGGCACCGGTGGTTGGAGCCTTCGGGCAGGCGGCACCCCCGGCGCAGGGCGGGAGACAGGGCGGGCAGGGCGGGCAGGGCGGGCCGATTGGTTGTCGCGTGCCCGCCCCGGGAGCTGGAGGCTTCGGGGGTGGGTTCGGCGCCCAGAACGACACCACGCCGCCGGTTCCCGCCGACGGGCTGTGCCGGGCGGCCTTCGCGGGTGGATATACCATCGCATTCATGATCGCGGACGTCGCCACCGGGGCGGCGCGCGAAGTCTGGCATAATCAGCCGCTCGACCGGGCCTTCGGCAGCATCAATGGAATCGCCTGGGCGGGTGACAACCTGGTGTTCGGGGCGCAGGCGCCCGGCGACGAGTGGGATCGGTACTTCTCCGTGAGCATCTCGAACCCGCTACCGAAGCCGGTGCTGCTGACCACCACCGATGGCCTGATCAACGACGGGGTGGCGGACCGGACCTTCACCACGACCGCGCTCTCCCGGGACGGCGGGACGCTGTTCTACAGCACCAACGCCACCGACATCGAGAAGCGGCACATCTGGGCGGTGCCGACGACGGGAGGAACCCCGGCGCGGATATCGACCGACGATGGCGTCGAGGTGTCGCCGACCCCGTTCGGCTCGGGCAAGAGTCTCGCGGTGCTCTACTTCAACGCCGCGCAGCCGGCCTCGATCGGCATCGTGCCAGCCTCCGGCGGCGCAACCAGGGTGGTCTATCCAACGCTGCCGAAGGATTTTCCGGTGGCGGCGCACGTGACGCCGGAGATCGTCATCACCCACGCGCCGGACGGCCTGGAAATACGCAATCAGCTCTTCCTGCCCCGGGATCTCAAGCCGGGGGAGCGGCGAGCCGCCGTCGTATTCGTCCACGGCGGCCCGGCCCGCCAGATGCTGCCGGCCTACCACTACATGCAGTTCTATCACTGGTCCTACGCCTACAACCAGTGGCTCCAGTCGCAGGGCTACATCGTGCTCTCGGTCAACTACCGCTCCGGGATCGGCTACGGCAATGCATTCCGCCGGGCCCCGAACACCCAGGGGCGGGGCAACTCGGAATATCAGGACGTCCTGGCGGGCGCCAAGTACCTGCAGACCCGCGCGGACGTGGATCCCGCACGGATCGGCATCTGGGGTCTGTCGTATGGCGGGCTGCTCACGGCGGAAGCGCTGGCCCGGAACTCCGATGTCTTCGTGGCCGGGGTGGATCTGGCGGGGGTTCACATCTACGGCAGCGCGAGCGACACGACCAGCCTGGCCTTCCGCTCATCGGCGGTGGGACACATCGACGGCTGGAAGTCTCCGGTGTTCCTGCAGCAGGGCGATGACGACCGCAACGTGGATTTTTCGCAGATGGTGGGGCTGGTGAGCCTGCTCCGGGCCAAGAACGTCTACTACGAGCTGACCGTCACCCCAGACGATGTGCACGAATCGCTGATCCACAGCCGGTGGCTCGACATCTTCAGCCGGAGCAGTGACTTCCTGCACCGGTTCGTGTGGGAGAAACAGACTCCGCCGGCGGTCAGTACAACCCAACCTTCCCCTTCACCGAGGCAATGAGCCTGGCGGGGTCGTAGCCGACTCCCTGCTTGAAGACCAGCTCCACGTTGCGGATGTCGGCGATGTTGCTGGACGGGTCGCCGCCGATCACCACCAGGTCGGCCTGCTTGCCCCGGGCGATCGACCCGATCCGGGCGGTCTTGCCCAGGTAGGTCGCGCCGTTCAGGGTGCAGATCCTGATCGCCTCCAGCGGGGTGAACCCGCCCCCGACCAGCAGTTCCACTTCCCGCTGGTCGGAGTACCCGGGAATGACTCCCCCGCCGCCGGTCGGATCGGTTCCGGCCAGCAACAGCCCGCCGGCTTGGGAGAATCGCAGCTCCATCGCCCGATCGCTCGCGAACAGCTTGGGAAAGGGCGACCGGGTGTTGCGCTGGGTCGCCGCGTAGCGCTCCTCGAACTGCTGCTTGAGCGCGGGATCGAGCACGTCCAGGCCCGGCGGTATCGGCTGGCCCGGCGTGAAGGTCTCGAAGACGGTCAGTGTGGAGGTCAGGGCCACGTGATGCTTGACCAGCTCGTCGATCAGCGCGCCGATCTCGGGGCCGGCCGGATCGATCGCACCAAGGGCGGTCTGTCCGGCGCCCTGCCCGGGGCAGACGTCGGGCTTCTTGTCCACGACGAAGTCGGTGCTCGCGAAGAAGCCGTGCTCGAGATTGTCGATGCCCAGCGCGGCCGCTTCGCGATAGGACACCGAACAGAGGTGTCCGGTGATCTTGAGGCCGCGCCGGTGGGCTTCCTCCACCGCCGCGCCCAACTCCGCCTTGGTGATGTGCATGTATGCCTTGAACGACGTGGCGCCCGCGTCGGCCCAGAAGTTCACCATGCGGCGCGCCTCGGCGGGGTCCGAAAGCTCGTGCACCTGGGCGAGCCCCAGGCCGGCCCCCTCCAGGTAGGGCGCGGTGGCGTCGAGCCACGGCCCCGGCTTGTCGCCCCGGTCGATGGCGCGGGCGACGCCCAGCTCACCGTACCCGTTCATGTTGCCGCCGGTGCGCATGGAGGTGACGCCGCCCGCCAGGTAAAGCCGGGCGAAGCTCTCGGCGAGGCTGCCGTACACGCCTGGACCGGTGGGGTAGTACAGGTGCTCGTGCATCATCACGAGCCCAGGAATCACCGACTTGCCGGTGAGATCGAGCACCTGGGCGCCGGCCGGCACCGCGACGGCCGCCGCGTCGCCCAGGTCGGCGATGTTGCCGTCCCGGATGATCAGGGTCTGGTTCTGGCGCGCCGGCGCGCCGGTGCCGTCGATGACCCGGACGTGGGTCAGGGCCACGACCGGAGTATCGACGCTGACGTACTGACGCACGTTAAGGGAGAGGGTGGGTCGCTGCGCGGCGGCCGGGGCCGCGCCAAGGCCGCAGAGCACCGTGATCGCGAAACCCGTCGGTCGGAGACTCACGGTGCACCCAGCTTCCTGCGAGCGAACGGCCGGGTGAACGCGGACGGCGGGTTATGGCCGGTGGCCATGTCGTACGCCTTCCGATAGAGTGCCGTCGCCTGGTCCTTCTGGCCGAGTCTTTCGTAGGTCATGGCGAGCAGAGCCTGCATGTAAGGATCGTTCTGGTTGAGTTCGGTCGCCTTCCGCAGCGCGGACTCGGCGGTCTTGAGATCATCGGTATACAGGGCGACGTATCCAACGAGGTAGGGCAGGAAGCGGGCTTGCGGCCCGGCCATGGCGGAATCGGCGGCCAGAATTTTTCGGGCCGCATCAACCTGGTGACGTGCTTCGGCGACGTTCCCGCGCCGCGCCGCGAGGCGCGCCAGCGCGTGCGCCAGCCGGAAGTCCCACAGACTCTTCGGATGGGTCTTCGAATCCGGCTCCCGTAACCCCAGCTCGGTTCCTCGCCGGTACATTCGCTCGGCGGTGTCCAGGTCACCGGCATCGATGCATATCCTTGCTGCTTCGTTGGCCATCTCGCCCTCCTGGTAGAAGGCGTTCTGGGGCTCGGCGGCTTCCCGGGTCACCCAATACCCGATGACCATCTCTTCGTACTCGACGGTCCGGGCGCAGTTGCCCTCGAACCCGTAGGAGATCGCCATGCGGCGCCGGGCCGCGGCCGTCGCGGCGGGATCGGGGGCCGTCTCGATCAGCCGCTGGAAGATCGCCCGCGCGGCGGGGTGATTGCCGTCGGTATCGAGACGCTGCGCCTGGCGGGTGCTGTCCGCGCGCGGACCGGCCGGTGCGTCCTGGGCCGGAAGACATGATGGTGTAATGGCCGCGGCGCTCGCCAGCAGCAAGGCGGCGACGCCGGAATGGCGGATGGCATCGTTCATGAGTCGAGGTCCCGGGTCGCGGTGAAGAGAGAGAATCCCGCCCCGAGAATCTAGCGCGGCAACCGTCTCACCGCGCCGCGGTCACCATGATCTCGACCAGCACCTCGGGCCGATAGAGATCCGCGCGGACGCAGGCCCGGACCGGGGGATTCCGGGGATCCACCCAGGCATTCCAGACCGCATTCATCGCCATGAAATGGCCCATATCGGCAAGCCAGATCTGGGCGGTGAGGAGCTTCGACTTCCCGGTCCCGGCGCTGCCGAGCAGCTGGTCGATCTTTCCGAGCACCTGGCGGGTCTGGGTGGTGATGTCGCCCGAGGGATCGGGCACGACGCCACAGAGGTACACGGTGTCGCCGCGCACGACGACCCGGCTCATGACCGGCATGCCGTTGGTGGGTTCGGTGATTCCGATGCGGGTGATCGACATGAGCTCCTCTATCTGGGCGGCTTCTTCCGGGCCAGGGAACGGTAGTACTCCTCGACCAATGCACGATACTCGGGAGGCGCGGCCGCGGGAGCGCCCATGGCGGGACGATCCCCTCCGGTCTGGCCGAGCACCCGCCAGAGGCGGAATTCCCAGTTCTTCAGGCCCTCGATCACGTCCTGCTGCAACTGCTCCAGGTTCTTCGGATCGCCGAAGGGGCGGCCCGATTCCAGCCGCTTGAGATCGGCGATTGCCCGCTCGAGATCGGCGACATCGAGGTTTCGGCCCGCCAGTTCGCGGCTCAGGCTTTCGGCCGCCTCACGCCGGAGCCGGAACTCGCGCGCGAACTGCCGGGCGTCGCCGCCTTCGATGCGGGCGTTGCCCGGTGTGCCGCCCGGGATCTGGCCGCCGCCACCGGCACCGCCGCCTCCCATGGCGTTGGGCTGCCCAGGTTGTTGGCCCCGGCCTTGCCCCTGCCCCTGGGCCTGGCCTCCTTGCCCTTGCCCCTGTCCCTGTCCCTGCCCCTGGCCCTGGCCTTTCTGACCTTCGCCCTGCTGGCCCTTCCCGTCCTGCCCCGCTTGCCCGCCCTGCCCGCCCTGCTGTTTCGCCCCGATGCGCTCCTTGAGGGATTCCAGTCCCCGCACCAGCTCGCGGGCCTGCTCCAGCGCGCGCTCGCGCCGAGCCTCCTCCGATTCGGTCAGTGCCCCGGCGGCTTCGCGCAGGCGTCCCGCGACGTCATCGATGTTTCCGGTGATCTGCCCTTCGATCCGATCGGAGAGCTCGGTCGAGCCGGTCCGCATCACGTCCTTGGAGTAGAGCACCTTGTCGTGAATCCGGGTGTCGCGAATCGTCGTGGCGGCCTGGTCGATCTTTCCCGCCGCACCGGGCTGTTCCCGCCGGGTTTCCCGGGCCAGCCGCTCGGCATCGGCCTGGAGCCGGTTGACGTCGTCGGCCACGGCGTCTTTGCGCTCGCCGAGCCGGCGCATTTTCTCGGCCCGGTCGGCCCCGCTCGCGCCGGCGAGCTCCTTCACCCCGCCCGCGATCTCGCGCTGGCGATTTCCCAACTCCTCGGCCCGGCGCTGCAGGTCGCGCACGCTCTCGCTCTGTCCGGCGGCGCGGGCGTTCTCGAGATCCCTGGTGGCGCCCTTGAGCCGGTCGAGCGCGGTGCCGCCCTGCGACGGTGATCCCGGGGAATCGGCGGCGGCCCGGCGCATCGCGTCCGCGGCCTCCTGCATCCGGCGCGCGGCCTGGGCCAGCTCCGGAGAATTGCGCTCCCGGGCCAGCCGCTCCAACCGGTGGGCTTCCTCCTCCGCCTCCTGGGCGAGCTGGCGTTGCTGACCACCGCCCCCGCCGCCGCCCTGCTGGCCCATCCGGTCGAGCAGCGCATCCGCCATCCGCTGCATCCGCTCGTTTTCCTGCTGTTGCCGGCTGGCCAGCCGCTTGAGCCGCTCGGCGGTTTCATCGAGCTCCTGCTGCGCGGTGCGCTGCTGTTCCTGCTGCACCGTCTCATACTGGTTCTTCAGCTTGTCGGTTTCCAGATCGAAGAGGTCCGCAAGATCTTCGGCGCGCTGCTGGGCTCCGCCGCCGCCCCCACCACCCTGCTGGCCGAGTTGCACCTGCACTTCGCGGTACGCCGCCTCGGCCCGCTGCACCAATTGCAGTGCGCGCTGTTCCCTGGGAAGGGATCCCTGCGGGTCTCCCAGGCCGAGCCGCTCCTCGGCGGCCTGCATCTCCTTGACGGCGGTGTCGAGCGCGGCGTGGATCAGCTTGAAGGTGGTGTCGGCGGCCAGGATGTTGCGCTCGACCAGTCGGCGCACCAGCTCGCCCACGTCGGTCTTGAGCCGTCCCTGCGAGATGGCCAGCGTGGTGAGATTCTCCCGCCGCTCCCGCTCGGCGGTCCGGGCGCTGTCGCGCAGCCAGTTGAAGGTACCGGCCACGATTTCGCGTTCCCGGGCGGAGAGTCCTTCCGGGGACTGTTCGCCGCCTCCGCCACCGCCCCCGCCTGCCTCGGCCTGCTTGTAGTCTCGTCCGAAGGGGCGGACCTCGAGGAAGTAGATATCGCTGGAGGAGGCGTTGCCGGCGCCGTCCTTCGCGGTGGCGAAGTAGGACACCAGGTCTCCCGGCTTGAGCCCCAGCTCTTCGAGGAAGAGCGTGTGGGCCACGCGCATCTCGAGAGCGGCCCGGCCGCCGGCCGAGTCCGCCAGGGCGATGCGCTGCTCGGCCCCGCCGTTCACGGTGTAGCGGAGCTCCAGTCCCTCCACCCCGTAGTCGTCCGAGGCGCGCACCGCCACCGCGACTTCCTCCACCGAGGTGACCTTGGTGTCGCGGCCGGGCTGCTCGATCCGCACCGAGGGGCCGTGATCCTCCAAGGCTTCAATGACGTACTGCAGCGTACCGGGCACCGGAGTTCCGTCCGGGGCCACGAGGTCCACCCGATAGAACCCGTTGCGAGTGACGCGGAATGAGCCGACCAGGCGCCCCGCCGAATCGGCGCGGAGCGGCACGGTGGTCTTGTCGTCGAGACGAATCGTGCCGCTCTTCACCGGCTTGGTGATGCTGGCCCGGACGGTGACGGTGGTCCCCCGGACCGCGGCCACGTCGCCGCCCTTCTCGATCCGTTCCGGCGGAAGCCCGGTGTACGAGGGAAAGCGCAGCTCGAGCGACAGCCGTTGCACGGCGGGCAGGTCGACGACGGTGAGATGGAAGGCGCGGGAGCGGATCCCGTCGGCCTCGACGTAGTACTCGGTCGTGCGGGTCAGGTCGAAGAGCCGGCTGCTGAATTCGGCGGCCGCCGAGTCGCGGAGCATCGGAATCCGCACCCATTCGGTGGCGGTATCGGACTTGAGCACCAGCTCGGCGGAGAGCGCGGCAAATCCGCGGAGCGCCGCCCTGAGCTCGACCGCGCCGCCCCTGGGCACCTGCGCATCGCCGGGCACGACCGTCACCGCGAAGGCCGGCGCGGCCGCCGCTTCGGACCAGGGAATGAACAGGACCCGCGCGGCGTCCTTGAGCACCGCGGGACCAACGGCCAGCAGCAGGGCCGCGACCGCCACGACCCCGGCGAGGACGGCTCCGGCCCGGCCCAGCCGGGAGCGCTCCAGCCCGGGACCGGTTTCGATACGGCGCACCTCGGCGAGCGCCTGTTCCATCACCCTGGCCGACAGGGCTGGAGACGGTCGCTCATCGGGAGATACCCGGAGCTCGTGTACCGCGCTGAGCAGCGCCTGGTGGAGCTCGGGGGCGCGCTCCTCCACGTAGAGCGCGAGCCGGGCGTCGTCGGGCCGGTGCAGCACCGGTACCGCCAGATAGCGCACAGCGGCCGCCGCGATGAGCAGATAGCCGAGCACCCGCATCGTGACCACCGTCGCGGAGCCCGCTCCGAACAGGGCGGACAGCGCGGCGCCGGCCAGGAGCGCCAGCAGCGCGGCAATGGCGACCCGCGCCGCCCCTTCGGCCACCACCCGGAGCCGCCATCCCCGGCGCAGCCGGTGCACCGCCCGGGCCAGCTCGCGCTCGGCCTCGTTTCGATCGGCGTAGGGGGTCATGAAGTGCTCCTTTCGGGCGGCGCCGGCACCACAACGGGCCCGGTGGCGCGCCACCCGCGATTGGCCACGATCGTCTCCACCATCAGCAGCAGCGCCGCCCCGGCCAGCAGTAGCCGCCAGAGCCGCTGGCGGCCTTCGCGCTCCGCGGGGGCTTCCGGTCCGGCCCGCTCGACTCGTACCGAGTCACTACGGCGGACTCCGAGTAGCAGTTCCCGCGGATCGGCCACGGTCAGGTCGGATTCCGCCGCGGGCGGGTTGGCCGCCACTACCAGTACCGGCTCCCCGGCCGCCCGACCCTCATATACATCGTAGAACCCGGCGTCCGGGAGCGCCACCGCGCGGGCACCCGAGTCGCCCGGCGGGCGCACCAGGGCGCCGCTCGGCGTGGCGACCACCGGATTGGCCAACCCCCTGGGAGTAAAGGCGTTCTCGCCGGTGGAGCGCCAGAGCGGAGGCGGTTCGTACCCCACGGCGTAGAGCGACAAGCGGCGGAGAAACGGCAGGAAGGCCGGTTGGAGCGGAAAATCTCCTGATACGGCGTCGAGCGGGGCCGCGAGCAGCAAGACCCGACCGCCCCCGACGGTGCGCTCCAGCAGGGCCGGATTCCCGTCGTCGAACCGTGCCAGGACCTCGGCGCCGGAGTCGGCGGTGATCCGGGCATAACGGAGAAATCGGGCCGCGCCGAGGGCCGCGGCTCCCCCGTCCCTGAACGGCGAGAAGACCGGGTGCTCCAGCGAAATCTCGCCGAAGGCGCCACCCCGGTCGTTCATCCGTTCTACGGCGCCGTGAATGCTGCCGGGGAGCAGCGCCGAGGCCCCGGGCCTGGCCGAAAGCCGCCGGCCCGCGGCGACGATGAGGCCCCCGCCGCCTCTGATCCAGCGGTCGAGGGCGGCGCCGCCGGGCACCGGCGAATCGAACAGGAGCACCACCGCGGCGCCGCGCAGGGTGCGGGCGTCGAGGGAGGCCGCGCTGCGCCGTTCCACGGCGAACGAGGGCGCCCGGCCGATCCCCAGCGCGCGCTCCAGGAAGAGGGTTTCCTCGGCGGACGCGTCGGCGGGGGCGACCAGCAGCACGCGCAACGCCTCGTCGGCGGGGACCACGAAGTGGAGCGAATCGTTGGCCGGCAGCGCATCGCTCTCGAGGGCGATGGTGGCGCGGGCCCGTCCCTTCGGAAGCGGGACCGCCTCGAAGGCCACCGAGAGAGCGCCGTCCGCCGGGAGGGTGACGTCGCGGGTGGTCGCGATCCGTCCGTTTACCTGGAGAGAGACCCGGCCGCGGGAGGCGGCCGGACGGTCCCGAAGCGCGATCCGCGCCGAGACCAGGAGCCGGCTGCGCTCCCCATCGGGAACCCGTTGCACGTCCGCGCCGGCCACCGCTGCGTCGGGACGCCGGGCCGGAGCCACCGGCACGGCCCGAACCGTGAGCTCGGGCGGCAGCTCGAGTCCGGCGAGGCCGTCGAGCCCGGTTCGCTGCAGATCGGTCACCACTACGATCTCGGCCGGGCCGCCGTGCGCGTCGGCCACGATGCGGCGGGCCGCGCGGAGCGCCGCGGCGTATCGGGTGCCGCGCGCCGTCGGGCGGGCCCCGTCGACCGCCGCGCGGGCGAGCGCCCGATCCTGGGTGAGCGCCTGCGCCACCTGGGCTTCCTCGTCGAAGACCACCACGGCGATTCGGTCGCCCGTGCCCAGCGCGGCCACCACCCGGCGCGCTGAATCCACCGCGGCGGGCCAGACCGCGGCGTGTCCCATGCTGAGCGAGCGATCGAGGAGCAGCACCACCGTCCGGCGCGCCGCCGCCGACACCGGGGCGGTGGCCCGGCCGACGAATGGGCGCGCAAAGGCGGCGACCAGCAGTGCCACGACGCCGGCGCGCAACAGCAGCAGCAGCCAGTCGGTGATCCGGCGGCGCTGGGCGGTGCGGATCGGAATCCGGCGGAGGAACATCAGCGAAGGGAACCGATGGGGCCGGTCCCGCTCGCGGTGACGCAGGTGGAACAGGACCGGCACCGCGAGCGCCGCCAGTCCCGCCAGGAACGCCGGTACCAGGAACCCGAGGCCGCCCATCAGCGAACCCGGCTCGCCGCGACACGGCGCTCGAGGTAGGCGTAGAGCGCGTGGTCCAGCGGATGGTCGGTGGTGAGCGGCACGTAGTCCGCCCCGTCGGCGCCCAGCCGGCGCGACAGCTCGGCGCGATGGGCGTTCATCTCGGTGAGGTAGCGCTCCCGCAGCGCCTCGGGACGGAGCGGCAGGCGCTCTCCGGTCTCCGCGTCCTCGAAGGTGGCCGCGCCTTCGCCGGGGAGGTCCCGCTCGGCGGGATCCAGCACGTGAAAGAGGATCACGTCGTGGCCCCGGGCCCGCAGCGCCCCGATCCCGTGCTGCACCTGGGCCGGATCCTCGTAACAGTCGGACACCACCACCACGATCCCGGCGCGGGTGGAGAGGCGCGCCGCGCGCTCCAGCACCGGGGTCAGCCGGCCGGCGCCGGCGGCTTTCGCGCGCCCTAGCGTATGGAGGATGAGGCGCAGGTGGCGGGTCGAGGGAGGCACCACTTCCAGCAGGTCGCCGGAGAAGGTGACCAGGCCCACCCGGTCGCCCTGGTGCTGCGAGAGCCAGGCGAGCGAGGCCACCAGGAACCGGCCGTAGTCGAACTTGGTTACCGGACCGCTGCCGAAGTCCATCGAGGCCGAAGCGTCGAGCGCGAAGGTCACCGCGGCGTTGGTGTCGGCCTCGTACTCCTTGACGTAATAGCGGTCGGTCCGCCCGTAGACCCGCCAGTCGATCCGCCGGATGTCGTCGCCGGGCTGGTAGGCCCGGTGCTCGGCGAAATCGAGCGACAGGCCGACCCGGCGGGACCGGTGCAGCCCGTGCATGAAGCCATCCACGACGTTGCGCGCCAGCAGCGAGAGGTCCCCGATGCGAGCGAGGAGCGCGGGGTCGAGGAAACCGGCCGGCGCGGTCATCGGCGCTAGAGACCGGACCGGGGGACCGGCACGGCGGCCAGCAACCGCTCGGCCAGCTGGTCGGTGGTGACCCGCTCCGACTGGGCCTGGAAGTTGAGCAGCAGGCGGTGGCGGAACACCGCGGGGGCCAGCGCGCGGATGTCGTCGAAGCCGACATGGGCCCGGCCCTGCAGCAGAGCGCGGGCCTTGCCGCCGAGCACCAGCGCCTGCGCCGCACGGACGCTCGCCCCGTAGGACACGTACTGCCGGATGAAGTCGGGCGCGCCGGGCTCGACCGGCCGCGAGAGGCGCACCAGCTTCACGGCGTAGTCCACGATCGGATCGGCCACCGGCACCCGGCGCACCAGCCGCTGAAAGGCGAGGATCTCCTCGCGCGACACGACCGGACGGATCGCCTCGGGGGGCGCCGCGGTGGTGGTCCGCACGATCGCGACTTCGTCCGGCTCGGACGAGTAGCTCATCACCACCTCGAACAGGAACCGGTCGAGCTGGGCCTCGGGCAGGGGATAGGTGCCCTCCAGCTCGATCGGATTCTGGGTGGCGAAAACGAAGAACGGCGGCTCCAACTCGTAGGTCTTCCCCATGACGGTGACCCGATGCTCCTGCATGGCCTCGAGCAGGGCGGCCTGGGTCTTGGGCGGCGTGCGGTTGATCTCGTCCGCGAGCACCACGTTGGCGAAGACCGGCCCCCGCATGAATACCAGCTTCCGCTGGCCGCTGGCCGGGTCGTCCTGGATCACGTCGGTGCCGGTCACGTCGGAGGGCATCAGGTCCGGCGTGAACTGGATCCGGGAGAACCTGAGATCGAGCGCCCGCGCCAGCGAGTGCACCAGCAGGGTCTTGGCCAGGCCGGGCACGCCCACGATGAGACAGTTGCCCCCGGCCAGGAGCGCGACCAGGGCCTGCTCGATCACGCCGTCCTGTCCCACGATCGATTTTCTGAGCTCGGCCTGTACGCGCGAGCGGGCCCCGGCCAGCTGCTCGGCCAGCGCCGCGTCGTCGAGGTGGTCCAGCGTCACAATCAGATCCTTTCGATCAGTGGGAAAAGGCGTAGACGATGTAGTTCACACCGAGCTTGTAGGCCTCGTTGGTGAGGTCGATGGGAAACAGCCCTTCGTCCGAGAACTCCCAGTACTCGCTCACGTCGTAGTCGTAGTTTACGATCGCCATCATGCGCTTCTTGGGGTCGTTGTCCTCGAAGATGCCGTAGAACTGGGCCCGGACCCCGAAGTACGGATGATCGAACTCCAGGTTGGGAATCCGGTAGAACGAGTCGAAGATCGGATGATCGGCGGTCAGCGGGATCATCCGCGCCTCAGGCAGCACCCGGCGCATCTGGTTCTCGAAATTGTTCCAGGCCGGGCCGACGAAGTCGTCGATGATCAGGAACCCGCCCTTCAGCAGGTAGTTCCTGAGCCCGGTCACTTCCTTGTCGCTGGGTTGCCAGAAACCCGGCTCGCACAGGTAGGCGAAGGGAAACCGGGCCAGCTCGGGGTCGTCGAGGGCGAGGATGGCGCTCTCCTCGGTGCGGACCCGGATGGTGGTGATTTCCTGGACGATCTTGGGAAAGTGATGGTCGGCCTGGGGATAGTCGTGCCCCCACTTGATGTCCCGGTAGCGGAAGCCGAAGTCGCCGCCCAGCATGGTGTACTTGATGCGCGCGTAGGTGAAGCGCCCGTCGTATTTCGGATTGGGCGGAGCATCCAGCGCCTCGCAGCCGTTGCAGCCGCCCCGCTGGGCGCGCAGCAACAGGGGAATGGCGGCCAGGAGCAGCACCGCGGCGGCCAGCACGTAACGCTTCACGGAAGCCTCCCTTCCGGCTTCTTCCTGAGATCCAGCAGCAGCGCCTGGGCCTTCTCGAAGCCGGGCGCCGACTCGAGTACCTGCAGCACTTCACGCCTCGCCGCCGCAGAATCTCCGGAGCGGGCCAGGGCGCGGGCGAGCTGGTACCGCGCCTCCAGCAGGTCCGACGGCGCCAGCGCCAGCACGGCGCGGCGCTCCTTCAGGGCCCGGGCCGGCTCGGAGAGCCGTTCCGCCAGTTCGGCGAGCCGCGCGTGCACCCCGGCGTCATAGGGCGAAATCCACACGGTGCGCTCCAGCGCCGCCGTCGCGCCCTTGAGGTCTCCCAGATCCTGACGGAGCGCGGCCTCCTGGCGATTCGCCTCCAGGGCCAATTCGTCGAGCGACGTGACCCGCGCCAGCGCCGCGGCCGCGCCGGCCTTGTCCCCCCGCTCCAGGGCGAGCCGGGCCAGGCCCAGCGCCGGCGCATCCGGCCCGGCGTACATCGGAAACATCGCCTCGGCGCGCTCGAAGGCCGCCCGCGCGTCCCCGGGACGGTTCTGCTCGGCCAGCGCGCGCGCGGCGGCGAGCGTGCTCATGAACTCCCCGGTGGCCGGGCCCTTGCCGTCCCACGGGGCGATCCGGGCCAGGGGCCCGGCGAACCGCTCCCTGAGCCAGGCCTGGTATTGATCCACCAGGGCCTCGGGGGTCACCTTCAGGACCCCGGTGAAGACCCTTCGGCTATCCAGCCCGTCCCGATACCCGCCCAGCATGTTCACCAGGGCCGCGCGGCCCCACTTCGCCTCGATCATCTCGCAGATCAGCGAGGCCTGGTAGTAGCTGAAGCTCAGCTCGGCGGGGTAGGACGGACGCACGAAGCCGTCGTTGAGCCGGGTGACCGGTAGCAGCTTGCCGGCCTTGAACGCCGCCAGAAACTCCGGAGCCGCATCGGCGCCCCAGGCCGGCCGCGCCCGGCGTTCTTCCAGCACCGACAATCCCTCCGAGAACCACCGGGGCACCCGGTGGGCCGAGCGCCCGAGCGTAAAGGTATGGGTGAGCTCGTGCCAGGCCGTGCTGCCCCAGTTGAAGTCGCCGGGACTCCGGGCCGATGGCGCGTCCATCACCAGCAGGGTTCCGAAGCTCACGCCGAGGGCGCCCAGTCCCGTCAGTCCCACGGTGCGCACCGAGAAGTCGGCGTGGCGCCCGTACAGCTCGACCCGGATCGGGGTCGGAGGGCGATACTCATAGCGCGCCGCCAGCGAATCGTAGGCCTCCTCGAGCAGCGGCCCGAGGTACATGGCCAGCAGCTCCGCTTCGGCGGGCGGCGCCACGATCCGGAAGCGCCGCGTGGCCACGGTCCGGAAGGTCTTCATTTCGTCGAGGAGATCGAGGGTGTTCTTGTACCAGATATGAAACGGGTCCCGGGCGAAGGCCCGCATCAGGTGGTCGTGGCCGCCCTCGATGTTCCCCAGCCGGAGCTCGTTGATGCCCAGCACGCCGAGCGCCCGCGACGAGAGCGAGTCCAGCACCACCGCCTCGCGGCCGAACCGCTCGGCCTCGGCGTAGCGGCGGTGCCGCGCCACCGCCTCGGCGATGTCGCTGTAGAAATCGGCCGGGCGGGCATCGACCCGGCCCGCCCCGGCCCGGGCCCGCGCGAAGCCGGCCGAGTCGTCCCGCAGCCAGGCGGTGGCGCCCAGCATGGCCCAGGCGTCGATCGCGGAGGAATCCGCGGCCAGCGCGCGCCCGGCGGCGGTGGCGGCGGAGTCGTACTGCTCCGCGTCCAGGTGCAGCTGCGCCAGCAGCGCCTGGGCCGGCGCGAGCGCCGGGTTGGCGGCGAGGCTGGCGCGCACCCCGTTGGTCGCGTCGGGACTGCCCTGGAACGCCAGCACCCGCGCCAGCCCGAGCAGCGCGCGCGGGTTAGCGGGTGCGAGCCGCAGCGCGTCGGCGTAGCTCGCCTTGGCGTCCGGCGCGTTGTACTTGTCGAGGAAGAGGTCGCCGAGACGAATCCGCGGCTCCACCAGGCTGGAGTCGGCCGCCACCGCGGCATCGAACGCCCGGAGCGCGGCCCGGAGTGACTGGGCGTCGTCCCGGCCCAGTACCACGTAGGCCCGCCCTGCGGCGGCCCGGTCCGGCGCCGGCCAGCCGGCGCCGTCCCGCTGATACGCGGCGGCAAGCTCCCCGGCCATGCGCCGGGCCCCGGCGGCGTTGCCGCGCCGCGCCGCCAACTCGGCGCGCGCCGCCGCGGCGCTGCGGTGCTCGGGCAGGCCGCGCTCCACCGCGACCTGAAAGACCGAATCGGCCGCGGCGAGCCGGCCGGTGAGGGCGAGCACTTCGCCCAGGGAAACCAGCGCCGGAGCGCCGGCCCGCCGGGCCGCGTCTTCCGCCTCGGCCAGGCGGCCCGCGTCGGCGAGGGCCCGCACCCGGCGGCGCGCCGCGAGCCCGTCATCCTGCCGCCCCGTCCCGGCCGCGAAGCCGAGCAGCAGCAGCAACGGCGCCAGCGCGGCGGCGCGCATCACGGCTTCTGCCCCGTGGCGGCCCGGATGGCGGCCGATCGCGTGGCGATCTCCAGCAGCAGGCGCTCCAGCTCCCGCTCATACGCGGTGGAGTCCATCGTTGTCTTGCGGCGGCGCAGCGCATCCACCTGGCCCTCCAGCGCCCGGCGCTCCGCGAAGAGCCCGGCGACCTTTGGATCGGTCGGGAGTGGCGCCGTCCCGAACGCCACCGTCCGCGCCAGCGCCCCGTCGCCCGGCGCGGCGCCCGGCGTGGAGCTGCCCTTGCCGTCGCCGTCGTCGTCCAGCAGGGCGTGTTCGGTCGCGAGCAGATGCTTCGTCTCGTAGCCCCGGGCCACTTCGCGGCGCGCGTAGTCGAAGGCCTCGAGCACCGTCACCCGGCCGTCCCGGTCGGCATCGGCAGACTCCGACACCAGCGCCCTGGCGAACTGATCGCCGAAGGTGATCTCGTTGCGCTCCATGGCGCTCTTGGTGGCGGTGACCACGATGCGGTCCTTCCCCGACAGGGCGGCCACGAAATCCCCGCTGCCGCTCGACGCGTTCACCAGGACCACGATTCTGCCCGAGAGCGGACCCAGCCAGGTGGCAAAATCGGCCGCGGTAGCGTCCGGCCCGGGAAGGCTCAGCCGCGAGTCGGCGCCCTGGCCGCTGCCGTGGCCGAGGAGCACGATCAGCACCACGTCGCCGGGCGCCGAGCGGGCCGTCATCGCGGCGATCGCCGCGGCGACGGCGTCCCGGGTGGCGCGTCCCCGGATGCGAACCGGGTCCTGCGCCGGGTCTTCCGCCAGATACATCAGGCTCGAATCGGACCGGACCCAGCGCGCCTTGGCGGCGTCGTAGATCGAGGCGGCGGCGGCATGGAACGCCGCGGCAAATCGCGGCTCCCCCGACAGCCCGGTCACCAGCAACACGTGGGTGCTCCCCTCGGCCGATTGCCGGAGAGCCGGCGCGCCGGCGGCGAGCAGCAGCGCGAGCCCCGAGGCGATCATGCCAGCCCCCGCCAGCGGCGATAGCCCCACTCGGCGCCGAGCAGCGTCACCAGCAGGAGGAAGAGCGCCGGCATGTCCCACAGATCGCGCGATTCGCGAACCGTGACACCGCTCTCGGTGAACTCGACGTCTTCGGCCAGCCGGGCCGCGTCGGCGAGCGGATAGTAGCGTCCCCCGGTTTCCGACGAGATGCGCCGCAGCAGCGGAGATCGGAGCTCGGCCTGTTCCACGTCGGC
This sequence comes from Gemmatimonadota bacterium, assembly GCA_041486305.1. Classification (GTDB taxonomy): domain Bacteria; phylum Gemmatimonadota; class Gemmatimonadetes; order Gemmatimonadales; family GWC2-71-9; genus JABFSM01. The sequence goes on along the minus strand of JBGPLG010000001.1, from coordinate 188,464 downwards.
GCCATGGTCGTCCGCCAGCAACGCAGTGGCCGCGGCGCGCACGGTGTCGGCGCCGCGGCGGGCCACCGCTTCCACCTGGTACATCCCCGGTTCTTCCGTGACGAACCGGCCCTGGTAGGCCCCGTCCTCCTTGAGCGTCCAGGCGAGCGGCACGTCGAAGGCCCGTCCCGAGGGAGACGTGACCCGGGCGGTGACCACCGCATCGTTGGATTCGAGGTAGGCCTGATCGGAGACCCGCGCGTTCAGGACCACCGGCTCCCCGGGGCCCACCCGGCTCGGCTGGGCCACGATCTCCACCCGGTCCGGCACTCCCGCGAGCGACCAGCGGATGAGCTGCTTCCAGAGCATCTCGTGGGTCTGATCTTCCAGCGGAATGTTCGCGTGCATTTGCCAGAGCCAGGTATCCTGAACACCGACCAGCGCCACGGTCCCCTTGCCGAAGCGCTGCACCGCCAGCACCGGGACTTCGGGAGCGCCACCGCCGGCCCGGCCGACCAGCAGCGCCGTGGCCCCGGGTTTGAGCGACCCGAAGCGATTTACCGAGGTGAGCGGCGGAAGCGAATCCCACCGCATGCCGGCGGCCTCGGTCGCACCGAGCTGCAGAGCCGGATGCACCAGTCCGGGCGGGGTCACCCGGATCGTCAGCTCGGTCGCCGGAGCGTTCGTGGCGGCCGGAGTCACGGCGTCGAGCGCCACCGGCAGCACCTCCGCCAGCGGCGTGCCGGCAAATCCCCCCTCGGCCAGCGATCCCCGGCCGCCCAGCACGATCAGGCCTCCGCCCCGCCGGCTCACGAAGTCCGCCAGCATGCGCAGCTGGTCTCCGGTGAAGAACGAGGCCGGCATGCTGCCGAGGATCAGGCCGCGGTAGCGGAACAGGTCTTCGCGGCGGGTCGGGAACCCGCCCGCGAGCTCGACGCTGTCCTCGACGCCGAGGCGGAGGAACTTCCCCTTGGCGCTCTGCAGCAGGGCCACCACCTGGAGCGCGCTGTCGGAGGAGACGGCGCGGCGGAGGAAGGCGAATTCCGGCCGGGGCTCTCCCTCGAGATAGAGCACCCGCTCGGGGCCGGGCCGGACCCGGAGCACGGTGCGAAATTCGTTGTTCTCGGTGACGATCTCGCCCGGGGCGGGCCGCACCCGGAAGGTCAGCCGCCGCGAACCGGGCGGAAGTGGAGGAAGGGACAGCCGCGCCACGGTGACGTCGCCGGCATCCGGCAACGGCACCTCCCGCTGAACCACGACCCTGCCCTCGTCCTCCGCGGTGACGGTCACCGGTTGCCCGCGGAGTCCCCGGACCCGCAACACCACCTCCGCCAGGACACCGGCGCCCGCGAGGGCGCTGGGCGGCAGGGAGACGCGCTCGATAGCGAGGTCGCGCGCAAACCGCTCCCGTCCCACTCCCACCGTGTAGACCGGGACCCGCCGCGCCTTGAGGGCCAGGAGCGGCGCCGTGAGATCGGTGCCCGCGTTGTCGGCGCCGTCGCTGACCACCACGAGGCCGGCCAGGGGAACGCCGGCCAGCTCCTGGCGCGCGGCATCGAGCGCGGCCGCGAGATCGGTGCGGGTTCCGCCCCCCTTGAGCGCGGCGGCCCCCGACAGCGGTCCCGCGTCCGCGGCGAACCGGAAGAACCGGAGCACGAAGCGGGAGGCGAGCTGGGGCGTGATCGCGCCGGCGGAATCGCCGAATGCCCGCCGGACCGCGTCCAGCCGCGTCCCGGCGTCGAGGTCGGCCAGTCTCATGCTGCGCGAGTCGTCGAGCAGGATGCCGAGGACGTTGCGCTGAGGCACCGCGCTCGACAGGAGCAGCACCGGCCGGAGCAGACAGACGCCCAGGAGCGCAAAAACCGCCATCCGGAGGAGGCCGAGAACCAGCCGGTCCTTGAGCGGCGAGGGCGTGCGCACCCGGCGCAGCATGAGCAGCAGGGAGACCAGCGCCAGCCCGAAGGCCAGAGCGATCAGCGGGGGGGGAAAGCTGGGCGCCAGCGACAAGTCCCCCCGCTGGAACAGCCGCGGCGGGTACTTGAGAAGAAAGGTGACGATGGCTTCAAGCGTTCGTTCCATGAGACCCTATAGAACCGACGCGGCGCACGCGGGCGAGGTTTCCGGGCCGCTCCACGCCCCTTCGAGACCTACGGCTGGGTGAGGGGGACCGCTGCAGAATCCGCGTCGGCGGACCCGGCGGTATCTTCTGCCGGGAGCCGCCGGGGCACTCGGCCGGCCGGGGCGCGGCTAGATGACCCGGAGCATGTATTCGGCCGAAAGCGAGGCGCTCCATATCCTGGCTCGCTCCAGGGGCGAGGTCGTGAACCCTCCCGGCTCGACCAGGTTGCGGAGGCTCTTCTCGAACCGGAGCCCCAGCGCGATCCGCCTAGCCTCCACGCCCAGCTCGCCCAGGAACCCGACGTCAAGATCCTGATAGAGGGCCGGAAAATACGGATCGGCGGTGGGCTGGAAGCCCGGTGGCGTGACGGTGCAATCGGGGTGACTCACGCCGCCGCTGGCTTCGACCAGCTCGCGCTTGCAGGCGAGCCGGACCCCGATGTAGGGACCCAGCAGGAGAAAGGGCCGCACCGGCCGCCTGGTGCTGTAGCCCCGCTGAATCCGCAGCAGCAGCGGAATCTGCGCGAAGATCAGGTTGGGCGCGTCCGACCTCGGCCCCACCTGCTGCGACGGGAGGGTGCTCGGCGCGCGCTCGGCGAAGAGGCGGCGCTGCACCACCAGCACCTCGGTCTGGAAGGAGAGCATCGGGCTGCGGGGCATTCGAAGGCTGAGGCCGGCCTGGAAGCCGGCTCGGGCCTGGGACTTGTCGATACCTCCGCCGCTGGCGCCGGAGAAGTTTCCGCCGGCGAGCAGGGTGAGCTCCCGCCGCTGCGCGGCGAGCGGCGCGGCCGCGCCGGCGGCCGAAAGGACGAGCAGGAACGCGGGAACGGTTGCTGCTCGCATGAATTCTCCGGGCAGGATGTCGGAAACAGGAATCCCGAAGAAGATACCCCGGGATAGCGGAGGAGACGATGGGGACCGCCGCCAGAGCACGTCCCGAGCGCATCGCGGCGCTCGATGCGTTTCGGGGCTTGTCGATCGCGGGCATGCTCCTGGTCAATAACCCGGGAACCTGGGACGCGATCTACCCGCCGCTGGAACACGCCCCCTGGCACGGCTGGACCCCGACCGATCTGATCTTCCCCTTCTTCGTCTTCGTGGTAGGGATCACTACCCATATCTCCCTGGCCTCCAGGGCGGCGCGGGGCGATTCCGACCGCGCCGTGACGCTGCAGATTCTCCGCCGGGGTGGGTTGATCATCCTGTTCGGACTTCTGCTCCAGGCGTTCCCCTATTTCCCGCTCGAACGCATCACCCAGCTGCGGTTCCCCGGCGTGCTGCAACGCATCGGCGTGTGCTACATCGCGGCGGCCCTGCTCTCCCGGGGCCGCGGCAGCCGCGCCGTCGGGGCAATCACCGCGATCCTCCTGCTGGGATACTGGGCGCTGCAGGCGCTGGTCGCCCCTCCCGGTGTCACGGCGCCGACCCTCGATGTCCCCCAGGATACGCTCAGCGCCTGGATTGATCGGATGGTGTTCGGAGGGCATCTGTGGAAGCAATCGCAGACCTGGGACCCCGAGGGCCTGCTCTCGACTCTTCCCGCCATCGGCACCTGTCTCCTGGGCGTGCTCGCGGGCCGCCGGCTCGCCGCGGAGACGCCGCTCGAACGGAGGCTGAACGAGCTCTTTACGGCCGGGGCGATCGGCGCGACGGCGGGTCTGATGTGGAACTGGGTGTTCCCGATCAACAAGAACCTCTGGACCAGCTCCTACGTCCTGTTCACGGCGGGGCTGGCCTGCCTGACGCTCGCGACCTGTGCCTGGCTCACCGACGTCCGGGGCCGGCGGCGCTGGGCGGCGCCATGGGTGACCTACGGCAAGAATCCGATGGTCGCCTTCATCGGCTCGGGCCTGATGGCCCGCCTGCTCGGCATGGGGCACGTGACTCTGGGGGGAGAGAGCGTGTCGCTGCAACAGGCGATCTATCGTGGTGGGTTCGCCTCGTGGCTGGCGCCCCGGAACGCCTCGCTGGCCTATGCCCTGGGTTTCGTGGCGCTGTGGTACGGGATCCTCAAGCTCCTCGAACGGCGCGGGATCATCTTCAGGGTGTGAGGCAAGCCGTTTCGGCTCACTCGCTTCTGATGGCCTGAAGCGCATCGACGCGCGTCGCGCGACGAGCGGGCACCAGGCTCGCCAGCGTCGCGACCGCCACGATGGCAACGGCGGCCCCGCCCAGGGTCAGCGGATCGCTCGGCGAGACCCCGCGGAGCCACGTGGCGAGCAGCCGCGCAGACCCGAACGCTCCCAGGGCTCCGACGACGGTACCCGCCAGCACCGGCCGGAGTCCCTGCCCCACCACCATGCGCAGCACGGCCCCGGGGGATGCGCCGAGGGCCATGCGAACTCCGATTTCCGCCTGCCGCCGCGTGACCAGGTACGACACCACCCCATAGATCCCGACCAGCGCCAGCACCAGTCCGATTCCCGCCAGCGAGCCCAGCAACTCGGTCCGGAACCGTCCCGGCGCGAGCGCCTGTGAGAGCGAGGCCTCCATGGTCTCGACGCGGTAGAGCGGAACCGACGGATCGACCCGGTGCAGCGCTTCCCGCATGGCGGGGGTGAGCGCGAGCGGGTCGCGGTCGGCGCGCGCAACCAGGCTCATCGTCCGGCCGATCCAGTCCCAGGCCGCGTCAGGGGCCTGGGCGATCGGCATGAAGAATTCCGGGGACACTTCCCGGTCGGGGCCCTGGGAGCGCGCGTCGCCCACCACCCCCACGATGGTCTTCCAGCGCGGATCGTTCTCCGCTCCCTCGCAACAAAGCACTCGCTTGCCTACCGGATCCTGCCCGGGAAACAGCGCCCGGGCCAGCGCCTCATTCACCAGCATGGCGCGGGGCGCGCCGGCCCGGTCTTCCGGGGTCAGGTCGCGGCCGCGCCGGAGCGGGAGGCCGATCGCGTCGATGTACCCCGGCGACACCAGCCGCATCCGCGCGTCGATGGCGCTTTCGGGGCCCGGTGTTTTCCCCTCGGGCACCAGGCCGTTGCTCCCGCCCCCTGGCCCCATCGGGACCTGGGTGGTCAGCGCCGCGTGCCGCACCCCGGGAGAGGCGGCCAGATTCTCCAGCACCGACTCGAAGGCGTGCCGCACCTCCCCGGGAGACCGGTACCTCTCGGCAGACAGCGCAATGCGCGCGGTCACCAGGCCTCGGGTCTCGAAGCCCGGATCCTGCCGCTGCAGGTGAATCGCCGTTCGCACCAGGAGCGTTGCGCCCACCAACAGGATCAGCGCGAACGCCACCTCCGTCGCCACCAGTCCCTGACGCAGCCAGTCCTTCCGGGTTCCGGCTTGCTTGGACTGCCCGGTCCGCAGCACGCCCTGCAGGTCGGTGCGAGCGGTGCGCAGCGCGGGCGCCAGCCCGAAGAGGAGCGTGGAACTCAGCGCCAGGATCACGGCAAAGCCGAGGGTGGCCGGATCCAGCCGGGCCTGCTCGAGCCGGGGTACGCTCGCCGGCGCCGCCGCCACCAGGGTGCGGATCACGACCCACGCCAGGGCGATGCCGATCGCCGCGCCGGAAAGCGCCAGCGCGGTGCTCTCCGCGAGCAGCTGGCGCACCAGACGCCCGCGGCCCGCCCCGATCGAGGCGCGGATGGCGAGCTCCCGGGCCCGGCCCGCGCCGCGCGCCAGGAGCAGGTTGGCCACGTTGGCGCAGGCGATGAGCAGCACCAGCACGACCGCGCCGAGAATCAGCAGGAGCTGTCCCCGCGCATCACCGACGAACTGCTTCATCATCGGCTCGACCTGGACCAGGCGATCACCATTGGCGTTCCGATACCGCTGATCCAGCAGACGCTGAACCGCCACCAGCATCGACTGGGCCGCCTCCGGCGTCACGCCCGGGCGAAGCCGGCCATATACGGTCAGGTAGTGCTCATCGTGCTGGGCCCGCTGCTCCGGCGTGAACGCGGCCGGAATCCAGAGCTCTTCGGTCCCATTGGTGAAGTCGAACGACGCCGGCATGACGCCGATGACGGTGTGGGGCTGCCCGTTCAGCTGGATCACCCGGTTCAACACCGCACGGTCGCCGCCGAAGCGGCGCTGCCAGAGACGGTGGCCCAGCACCACCACGGGGTCCCCGCCGGGGATATCCTCGCTCGCGGTGAACACCCGGCCGTTGAGCGGGCTCACCGCCATGACCGCGAAGTAGTCGGCCGTGACCCGGGCGCCGAGAACCCGCTCGGGCTGGTCGCCACCGAGGGAGAAGTTGCCCCAGTCGATCGAACCCATGTTTGTGAACATCGGCTGGGCCCGGTTGGCCTCCCGCCAATCCACCAGGTTCCCGACCGACACGCTGGCGCGCTGGCCCTGGTAGAACTCGGAGACCAGCATCACACGGTCCACGGCGGGAATCGCGAGTGGCCGCAGGATGACGGCGTTGACCGCGCTGAAGATCGCGGTGGTGGCGCCGATGCCGATGCCGAGCGTCAGCAGGGCGACGGCGGTAAAGCCGGGGTTCCTCGCCAGGGTGCGAAATCCGTAGCCCAGGTCGTGGCGCAGCTCGGCCATCCATTCGGTGCGATTCATGGTCCGGTTTCTTTCCCTGCCCAGGTGAAGAAGGTGGCGCCGCATGACGCGCATGTCGCCCAGCCGCCGGCGGGCTTCGGCACGGGCCTGATCGGGCGCCATGCCCTGCGCGATCAGGTCGCGGACCCGCATCTCGAGATGGAACTCGAGCTCGTCGTCCACCTCGTTCGTGAGGTCCGGCTGCCAGAATCGCCAGCTCATGGATCCGGCTCAGGCCTCCAGGATGCGGCCAACCGCGCCGCTCAAACGCCGCCAGGCGGCCACCTCGGCCCGGAGCCGAGCCCGGCCCGAACCGGTCAAGGCGTAGGACTTGGCCCGCCGTCCCAGCTCCGACATGCCCCACGACGCCTCTATCCAGCCGCGACGTTCCATACGGTAGAGCGCGGGGTAGAGCGAGCCTTCTTCCACCCTGATGGTTTCGGAGCTGGTGTCCTCGAGCCACCGGGCGATGGCATAGCCATGTCGCGGGCCCCAGGAGAGGGTCTTGAGGATGAGGGCATCGAGCGTGCCCTGGAGGAGATCGGTCTCGGGGCCGGGCACGGTATTGCCTCGACGGTCTAGGTATCTGGGGTACGAGTGCGGCTGGAGGATGGTTTCAGGGAGCGGGGAGGAGCGGGGGGAGGGGGAGTCCTACTCCTTCGCCCGATCCAGGTACTCCCCCGATTCCGGATTCACCCGGATTCGCTCGCCGGTCTGGATGAACTCCGGCACGTTCACCGTCACGCCGTTGCTCAGGCGGGCGGGCTTGGTGGAGGCGGTCTTGGTGGCCGTCTTCATCACCGGCGTGGTGTCGGCGACCTCGAGCGTCAGGCTGCTGGGCATCTGGATGCCGATAGGCCGCCCCTCGAAGAATTCGGCGATGATCCGCATGCCTTCCGACATCCACTTGGCCGTTTCGCCCAGGGTCTCCTCATCGACTTCGAGCTGGTCGTAGTTCTCGGCGTTCATGAAGTGGTAGGTGTCGCCGGCCTTGTACATGAAGTCCAGCTCGTGGGTTTCGAGGGCCGCGATCTCCACGGTGTCGGTCGAGCGGAACCGGTGCTCCAGCTGGGTGCCGGTCCGCAGCTTCCGGAGCTTGGCCTGCACCATTGCGCGGAGGTTGCCGGGGGTATGGTGGTGGAACTCGAGGACGCGACATGGTTCGCCATTGAACATGATGGCCATTCCACGACGCATATCGCTGGCGATGATGCCCATAAGAACCGAGACCAGTAAGCGGTGACAAGTGGCTGGGACCTGCCGACTTGTCCGGTCCGGCAAAACCCCTAACTCCAATCAGCCAACAAAGATAACCCCACCGGTCCCCTGATTCCATCCCGACGGCCACAGTTGCTGGTCCCGGGTCGTTGGTTACCCATCCGCGGTCGCCGCTCCCGGGAGGCCGGTTCCGGTTTGCCGGGCCAGCCGGCCAACGATTTCGAGACTTTTCGCATCGAACGTCCGTACGTCTTGGGTACCCCCGAAGGTCCGGTCCGAACTGACGAGGTCCGTCATGAGGTCGTCGCTCCCATTCCGCGTGGCGTTGCTTCCGCTGACTCTGGCAGGCGCCCTGGAGGCCCAGTCCCGCAACTCCGATAGCGGCACCGGCCCCCATGGCGCGGCGTCGCACGCCCTCCCGTCGCCCTCGGTTCGCGCCCTGGCCCGGACCGCGCCGATCACCGTGGACGGACGACTGGACGAGTCCATCTGGGCCCAGGCCCAGGCGGCCACCGATTTCCGTCAGGCCCAGCCGAACATCGGCGACCCGGCCAAGCAGCGCACCGAGATCCGGATCCTGTACGACGACGACGCGCTCTACATCGGCGCGCGTATGTTCGACGATCAGGGCGCGGCCGGGGTCCGGAGCCAGCTGGTGCGGCGGGACCAGTCCGCCAGCGGCAGCGACCAGCTCCAGTTCGTCTTCGATACCTATCACAACCACATCGGTCGGACCATCTTCACGGTGTCCCCGTCCGGCTCCCGCCAGGATGCGGGTCAGGCCACCGAATTCGCCGACCCGTCCTGGGATCCGGTCTGGGAAGTGAAGACCCAGGTGGACTCGCTGGGGTGGACCGCCGAATTCCGGATTCCGTTTTCGCAGCTTCGCTTTGCCCGGGATTCGGTCCAGTCGTGGGGCATGCAGGTCTGGCGCACCGAGAGCCGGCTGAACGAAGTCTCGATGTGGTCCTTCTGGCGCCCGGACGAAAGCGGCGGGCCCTCCCGCTTCGGCCACGTCGACGGGATCGCGCCCGGGCGCGGAGCCACCCGGCGCCTCGAGGTGCTCCCCTACATGGTGGGGCGCTACCAGCGCCTGCAGGACGGCGACCCCGCCGATCCGTTCTACCGGCCCCGTCACGCTGATTCGCGGTTCGGCGCCGATATGAAGTACCTGCTCACCTCCAACGTGACACTCGACGCCACCATCAATCCCGACTTCGGCCAGGTCGAGGTGGACCCGGCGGTGGTCAACCTGTCCGCTTTCGAGACCTTCTTCCCGGAGCGGCGTCCGTTTTTCGTCGAGGGCAGCGGCACCTTCGGGTTCGGCGGCTTCAGCTGTTTCTTCTGCAGTAACGTGTCGTCCCTTTCCCTCTTTTATACCCGGAGGATCGGCCGCGCGCCGCAGGGGCTGTTGCCTTCGGGCACCAGCTATGCCGATGTCCCCGACGCGTCGACGATTCTGGGCGCCGCCAAAGTCACGGGCCGGACCGGAAACGGTTTCACCATCGGCATGCTCGACGCCCTGACCGCGCGGGAGAAAGCGACGGTGGACTTGACCGGCAGCCGGGGCAGCCAGGAAGTCGAGCCGCTGACGAATTACTTCGTGGGCCGTCTTAAAAAGGACTTCCATCACGGCGACCTGGTGTTCGGCGGCATGGCCACGTCGGTGGCCCGAGACCTTGGGGATCCGCTCCTCAAGGGGCGGCTCAACGCGCACTCCGAGGCCCTCGGCTTCGACTGGAGCGCGCGCTGGAAGAACCGGAGCTACTCCTGGGTCGGGAACCTGGCTCTCACCAACAACAGCGGCGATCCTGCGGCGATCCAGCGGCTCCAGAATTCCAGCGCGCGCTACTTCCAGCGACCCGATCGGAAAGCCGGCGGCAACGGATTCCTCTCCGACCGGTACGACCCCACGGCGACCTGGCTTCGAGGGATGGGTGGATACAGCCGGGTGGCCAAGGACGCCGGGAAGTGGCTGTTCGAATCGGCGGTCAACTGGCGGACCCCGGGGTTCGAAGCGAACGACCTCGCTTTCAACACCAGGTCCGACTTCATCTGGATGAATACCAACCTGGCGCTTTCGCTGAGCAAGCCCACCCGGTGGTATCGCAACTATTTCCTCGTGCTCGGCTCACAGCGGCAATACAATTTCGACGGCGACCGCAACGATACCCAGTTTCAGGTCGGGGCGTTCGGCCAGCTGCTCAACTACTGGCAGTTGAACTTCTTCGCCATCCGGCGCACCGACACCTACGACGACGCGCTGCTGCGGGGCGGACCGGTGGTGCGGCGTCCCGGGAACGTCTTCCTCAACGCCAACATCGGCACCGACAGCCGGAAGCGGGTCAGCCTGTCCCTGAACCCGAGCTGGAGCCGGGGCGACTTCGGCAATACGGCCCCGAGCATCTTCGTGGGGGTGAATATCCGGGCCGCGTCCAACGTCGCGCTCTCGTTCTCTCCCTCCTACAGCCGGAGCACCTCGACGGTGCAATACGTCACCGCGGTGCCGGACCCCACGGCCACCACGTTCTACGGCTCCCGATACATCCTGTCGGACCTGCTGCAGAAGACCGTCGGATTCGACACCCGGATGAACGTCACCTTCACTCCGACGCTCACCTTCGAGCTGTTTGCCCAGCCGTTCATCTCGAGCGTGCATTTCACCCGGTTCAAGGAGTTTGCCGCGCCGCGGGAAGGCGCGCTCCGGGTGTTCGGGGAAGACGTGGGGACCGTGAGCCGCCAGGTGGATGCCGATGGGCGGGCGACCACCTACACCATCGACCCCGATGGCGCCGGCCCCGCCGCCGCGCTCACCATCGACAACCCCGATTTCAGTTTCCGTTCGCTTCGCGGCAATGCCGTGCTCCGCTGGGAATACCGGCCCGGCTCCACCCTCTTCTTCGTGTGGACCCGGACCAGCCAGGACTTCGCGTCACGGGTGGGAGACTTCGATTTCTCGCGGGACGCGGACCGGCTGCTCAGCGCCAGCGCCGACAACATCTTCCTGGTGAAGGTGAATTTCTGGCTGAACAGATGATGGAAGACGCTACGACGCTAGGAGGCTCCCCGTAGGTCGGACCTTCCTAGCGTCGTAGCGTCCTAGCGTCGTGGCCTCTAGCGAAGCGCAAACGCCACCACCCGGTCGCTCTTTCCGAACCTCCCTCCATCCCCTCCCGCGGCAATCACCAGGTACTGCCTCCCGTCGCCGCCCAGGTAGGTCATGGGCGTCGCCTTCCCTCCCGCGGGCAGCGCCGCGCTCCAGAGCTCCTTGCCGGTCTCCACGTCGAAGGCGCGAATCCGCTGGTCCAGGGTGGCGGCGATGAACACCAGGCCGCCCGCGGTGACGATGGGGCCGCCGAGGTTGGGGCTGCCCAATCCGGCCGCCCCATTCGGGGCGAAGGTACCGAGGGGTACTTCCCATCTTCTGGCGCCGGTGGCGAGGTCGACGGCCACCAGCGCGCCGAAGGGAGGCGGAGAGCAGGGTGCGCCCGAAGGCCCCAACAGGATGCTTCGCCGCATCACGTATGGCGTGCCCCGCATATCGGTATACTGGGATCCCTCCATGTGGTAACCCGGCTCGTGCATCCGCCGGCGGTGTTCTTCGCGCGGAATGAGCTGCACCTCCGCGGCGATCCGGTTTACCGGAATAACCGCCAGCTGCCTGGAGGGGTCCACCGCGATGCCGCCCCAGTGGGCTCCCCCGATATTGGACGGCACCGCGAGCGTCCCCTCGAGGCTGGGCGGCGTGAAGATCCCCTCGTTGCGAAGCACCTTGAGCTTGTCGCGGCAGGCCGCCTGGTCGGCCGGGGTGGGCCCCCAGACATCCCCCACGCTCATGTGGTGCGGGCTGAGCGGAGCGATCGCGGTGGAGAACGGCTGGGTGGGCCAGGCCTCCTCGTCGGGAACGGTGCTGGCCGGCACCGGCCGCTCCTCCACCGGATACACCGGGACACCGGTCTCCCGATCGAGGACGTACAGCATCCCGGTCTTCCCGGTCTGCAATACCACCGGGATCTGGCGCCCGTTCCGAGTGATGGTGGTGAGCGCCGGCGGCGCGGCGTTGTCGTAGTCCCACAGGTCGTGGTGGACCGTCTGAAAGGACCAGACCACCCTCCCGGTGGCCGCGCGGAGGGCCACGACCGAATTGGCGTAGAGATTCTGCCCCTTCCGCTCTCCGCCGAAATAGTCCGGACTGGCGCTGCCGGTCGGCACGAACACCAGCCCGCGCGCCGAGTCCGCCGCGATGATCGACCAGGCGTTGGCCGCGCCGGTGTGGTGCGCGTTGGCACCGACCCAGGTATGCCATCCCGGGTCGGTCGAGTCCTGCGGGACGGGATCCCAGGTCCAGCGCAGCCCCCCAGTACGCGCGTCGAAGCCCCGGACTTCGCCGCTCGCGGCCTCGGTCCGGTTGTTGTCCGCCACCGCCGAGCCCACGATGATCAACCCGCCGATGATCGCCGGGGGAGAGGTCACCTCGTATTCCTCCATCTCGAACGGGGCGTTGCGAAGGGCGCGGCGGAGATCCACGGTGCCGCCCTGGCCGAAGCCGGCGCAGAGCCGCCCGTCCCGGGCGTCCAGCGCGGTGAGCCGGGCATCGATCGTCGCCACGATCACCCGGAGCGCGCAGGAGGCGCCCGCCTTCGCCGAGGCGTCGGCCCAGAGCGACACCCCGCGGCTGGTGAAATCACCGAAGCTGATCGGGTTCACCTTGAGATCGGTGACCCAGCGCTCCCGGCCGGTCTCGGGCTCCAGCGCGATCACCTTTCCCAGCGGAGTGCTCAGATAGAGAACCCCGCCGGCCATCAGCGGCGTGGCCTCGAACGACACCGACTGGATCATCTTCACGGCCGCCTCGCCGGTGGAATACTCCCACGCCGGCGCCAGACGGGAGACGTTGCCGCGATTGATGCGGTCGAGAGGGGAGAAGCGCTCTCCCCCGCGATCGCGGCCGTAGGCGGGCCATTCGCCGGCGGGAGACGATTGCGCGGCGACGGAGGCCGCGGCGGCGAGGAGCACGGGCACCAGGATGGAGTATCTCATGAATCGAGAATGGGGCCGGCCCGGAGCGCCCGCCAGCGGGACGGGACGGGCGGGCCGTGGTGCGGGACCAATCTACAGCTTCCGGCCCAGCACCTCGTCCGCTCGGGTGAGGAACCGGCGGCTCCAGATAATCTTGGCCCCGCCGGCCAGGGTCAGGTGATACTCCCCGTGAAACCATGGCTCCACCTGCGCGATGGCGTCGATCCGGACGACGGTCGAGCGATTGACCCGCACCCATCGGGCGGGGTCGAGCCGGTTCAGCAGCGCGCCCAGGGTGCCCCGGATGGTGTGGGTTTCGGTCGGCTCGTGCAGCTTGACGTAGTTGCGGGATGCCTCGGCGTAGGTCACCCGATCGAACCTGAGGAAGGAGGCGCGCTCTCCCTTGGTGACCAGGATCCGTTCCAGGTAACGGGGGCGGCGGTCCAGCGCCTCGAGCAGGCGATCGAGCCGCGACGCGAGGCTCTGGGTCGTCCCGGCGATCCCGGGCCGTCTCACCCGCTCGAATACCTGCGCCAGCCGCTCCGGCGCCACCGGCTTGAGCAGATAGTCCAGGGCATGGACCTCGAAGGCCTGGACCGCGTATTCGTCGAAGGCGGTCACGAACACGATGGCCGGAAGGGGGTCGGACAGCGCGGCGATGACCCCGAACCCGTCGAGCCCCGGCATCTGCACGTCCAGGAAGACCAGATCGGGCTCCAGCTCCCCGATCGCCTCGACGGCGGCAAGCCCGTCGGCGGCTTCACCCACGATCTCGACCCCGCCTTGCGCGTCGAGCAGCCGGCGAAGCCGCTGGCGGGCCGGGCGCTCGTCGTCCACCAGCAGGACCCGGAGACCGCTCATCGCGCCGTCCATTCACGCCAGGGAATCGTCACGGTCACGATCGCCCCGCCACCACCGGCATTCTCGAACACCAGGCCGGCCCGGCCGCCGTACAGATGCCGCAGCCGTTCCGCCGTATTCCCCAGCCCGATCCCACGGCCCAGTGCCGCCGCCGCAGGCTCGGGGAAACCCGCGCCGTGGTCGCGCACCGTCAGCTCCACCTTGCCGTTGTTCCGCCCGCAGCGCACCTCGAGGGATATGCGCCCGGTCGCCGCGTCGCCGCCATGGCGGATGGCGTTCTCGATCAGGGGCTGGAGCACCAGCTGCGGCACCGAGGCGCCGAGCACCGCCGGATCGACGTCCATGCGGATGTCGAGCCGGTCCTCGAAGCGGGCCCGCATCAGATCGGTGTAGAGCCCCGAAACCCGCAGCTCCTCCGCCAGGGAGCTCTCATGGGAAGGGGCGGCGTGGAGCGCCATGCGGAGCAGCTCGGAAAGCCGGGTGAGCAGCCCGTCAGCCCGGGCGGGATTCTCCCAGACCGCCGCCGCGATCGTGTTCAGCGCGTTGAACAGGAAATGGGGCTGGAGCTGGGATCTGAGTCCGGCGAGCTGGGCCTGCGCCAGCCGAGCCTCGAGCTGGGAGGTGCGCAGCTCCCGGACCCGGGTTTCCTCGAGCCAGCGGATTCCGTAGATCACGCCGACGATCACCCAGATGAAAACCAGGTCCCTGGGGAACTCCATGAGATAGCGAATCGACATGATGCCGTAGTCGTACCGGCCGTGTCCCGCCAGCGAAAATGCCGCGAGGCGGAAGCCCCAGTTGAGCGTGGTGTGCACCGCCGAGATGACGACCGCGGCGCCGAAGTAGAGGGGCACCCGGCGGCTCCAGTTGTCTCTCCGGATGGGAAACCGGAGACAGAGCCACAGCAGCGCGGGAAAGATCAGCAGTGCCGCGAGCGACCCGGTCGACTCTTCGAGCAGCCGGTGGACGAAGGTGCCGGGCTGGCTCCGGGTCAGGTCGTCGAAATACAGCTCGCCAAACCGCAGCACGCCGAGCACGAAGAACGCGGCGGTGGCCACGGCCGCGACGCGGAGCGGCGTCCAGCGCGCGGCTGGACCGGCCTGGGAGACCTCGGGATCCATGGGTGAGAGTCTATCCGTGTGGGGCCCAACGGCAAACCGCGGCCGGACGAAATGGCCTGGAACGGGGACGAGCGGGCCGCGCCGGCCGCCCCGCACCGGTGGCCGGGCGTCGTGTCGCGCTCTACCTTCGGGGCATGGACGACCCCCGCAAGGCCCGAGTGCTGCGCCCCTGGGCGCTCATATCGGCAGCCTGGATCGGTCCGGCGATCCTGGCGGCGATCGCCGCCTATTTCCAGGGGCGAATCGGCTGGCGAGAGCCGACCGATCTCAAAGCCCTGCTCTGGGAGGGAGGCGACTGGCTCCTCTACGGCGCGCTCACCCCGCTGGTGTTCCTGCTGGCCCGGCGGCTGCCGCTCCGCCGGGGGAACCTCGCGCGGAACGTCCCCATCCACTTCGCCGCCGCGCTCATGCTCTGCGTGCTCTGGGCCGCGACCGGGCTGATCTACCGCCGCCTGCTGGGCCTGCCGGGGATGGGGCCGACTCCGCTCCAGGCGATCGAGGGCTGGTTCCTCATCACGCTCCCCTTCGGCGTCGCGGTGTACTTCGCGGTGCTCGGCGTCCAGCACGCGACGGTGTACTACGCCGAGGCGCGGGAGCGCGAGGTCCACGCGGCGCGGCTCTCTTCCCAGCTCGCCGAGGCGCGGCTGGGCGCCCTGCGGTCGCAGCTCAACCCGCATTTTCTCTTCAACAGCCTGAACGCCATCACGGTCCTGGTGCGCGACCAGGACACCTGGACCGCGTCCCGAATGCTGGAGCAGCTCGGGGAGGTCCTCCGCCAGGCGCTGCAGACCGACCGCTCGCCCGAGATTCCGCTGGCGGAGGAGATCGGCTTCCTGGAGCGTTACCTCGCGATCGAGCAGGTGCGATTCTCCGACCGCCTCCGCGCCAGGTTCGATGTCGATCCGGAGGTGATGGGCGCTGCGGTCCCGAGCTTCGTGCTCCAGCCGCTGGTGGAGAACGCGCTCCGGCACGGCGTGGCCCGGAGAACCGAGGGAGGTGCGCTCACCATCGCCGCCCGCCACGAGGGCGATGCGCTGGTGCTCGAGGTAAAGAACGACGGCCCCGGCCTGGGCGATGTGCCGGCCGCGGAGCGCAAGGGCCTGGGCCTGGCCAATACCCGCGAGCGGCTGGCCACCATGTACGGCGAGCGGGCCCGGCTCACCCTGGCGGACCTGCCCGGCGGAGGCGTCATCGCGACAGTCGGGATCCCGTACCATGAATTCACCGCCCCTCCGGCAGGACCGGCCGATGGCTGAGATCCGCGCCCTGATTGTCGACGACGAGCCGCTGGCGCGCCGCGGGGTGCGGCAGCTCCTCGAGGCTCACCCGGACATCGTTGTGGTGGGCGAATGCCGCAACGGCCGCGAGGCGCTTCGCGCCTTCGACGACCTCTCTCCCGACCTGGTGTTTCTCGACGTGCAGATGCCTGGCCTCGACGGGTTCGGGGTGGTCCGCGCGCGCGAAGGCCGGCGCATGCCGTTCCTGGTGTTCGTCACCGCGTTCGACGAATTCGCGGTGCGGGCCTTCGAGGCCAACGCCCTGGACTATCTGGTAAAGCCGCTGTCCCGGTCCCGGTTCGACGCCACCATCCGGCGGGTCCGTGACCGGTTGCGGCTGGCCGAGGCCGGCGAGCTCGCCGCGCGGCTGGCCGAGCTTCTGGCCGCCGACGCGGGTCGCCGCGGCGGGTCCGGCGACGGCGGGGGGCGCATCGCCATCCCGACCGCGACCGGCCGGCTGCTGCTCGACCCGGAGGAAATCGACTGGATCGAGGCGCGGGACTACTACGCCGGGATTCACGCCGGGGGGCACCGGCGCCTGGTTCGCGAATCCCTCGCGTCGCTGGAAAAGCGGCTCGACCCGTCGCGCTTCGTCCGGGTGCACCGCTCGGCCCTGGTGCGCCTCGAGCGGATCCGGGAGCTCCGCTCCGACCCGGAGGGCGACTCGGTGGCCATCCTGGTGGACGGCACCGAGATCCCGGTGAGCCGGCGGCGGCGGGAGCGCTTGGCCGCGCTGCTGCGGGGACCGCAGCGCTGAGCGAAATCCACTCCGCCGTTCCCCGCTCGCTGCACCAGCGCGACCGCTTGCCGATCCGGAACGACCGGCGGCGGATTCGCCGGCCCGGCGCCCTTCGCCGCCGAACACCGATCGAGATCTTGAGCGTACTGTTGCCGAGGCCGACCCTTGACCCGGAGCGAACGACATGACCGCCACACCCGTCGCCGCCGCCCGACCGTCTTCGCGCATCGTCTCGCTCGACATCGTCCGCGGCGCCGTCATGGTGCTGATGGCGATCGATCACGTCCGGGTCTTCGCCGGGGTGCCGGCGGGTGGGCCCACGCCCGGCGTGTTCTTCACCCGCTGGGTGACCCACTACTGCGCACCGATCTTTGTTTTCCTGGCCGGAACCGGCGCCTATCTGTACGGCCGCTCCCACGGCGGCCGCCCGGCGGTGGCGAAGTACCTGGCCATCCGGGGCGCCTGGCTGGTGCTGCTGGAGCTCACGCTGCTCCGCCTGGGCTGGACCTTCAACCTCGACTACGCCCACTACATGCTGGCCGGCGTCATCTGGATGATCGGCTGGTGCATGATCCTGATGGCGCTGCTGGTGCGGCTGCCCATCGTGGTGGTCGGAGGCTTCGGCGTGGCGGTGATCGCGGGGCACAACCTGATCATGGGCCAGCTCGCTGGGCTGCTGCCGGGGTGGCTCGGGCAGATCCTCTATTTCGGCGGTCCGGTGCAGTTCGGCAACGACGGCCCCGCCCTGGCGGTCTTGTACGTGATCGTGCCGTGGATCGCGGTGATGGCCGCGGGTTATGGGTTTGGCACCGTGATGGAGCTGCCCGCCGAGCGGCGGCGCGCGATCTGCCTGCGGCTGGGCGGTGTCGCGGTCGCCGCATTCCTGCTGCTGCGGGGCTTCAACCTCTACGGAGACCCGCGGCCCTGGACCGGCGGGCCCGAGGGAATGCCGGCGCTGCTCCGGTTCCTGAATACCACCAAGTACCCCGCGTCCCTGCTGTTTCTGCTCATGACGCTGGGGCCGATGCTGCTGCTGCTCCCCGCGCTGGAGGGCGCGCGGGGGCGGCTGGCGAGCGCGCTGGCCACCTTCGGCCGGGTGCCCTTCTTCTTCTACGTGCTGCACATCCCGCTGATTCACGCCCTGGCGCTGGTGGTGTCCCTGATGCGAACTGGGGCGATCGATCCGTGGCTGTTCACCAACCACCCGATGATGAACCCCGAGCCGCCGGACGGGTATCCCTGGCGGCTCTCCCTGTTGTATCTGGTCTGGGCCATCGCCGTCGTGATCCTGTATTTCGCCTGCCGCTGGTTTGCCAGGGTGAAGGCCGCCCGGAAGGATCGCTGGCTGGCGTTTCTCTAGGCCCGGGCGCCGGCCTCGAATCGGCGATATCGTATGCCCATGAATGAATCCGTCGACCCCCGGACCGCCTTCCTCGATGCAGCGACCTGGCACGGCTCGCTGGAGCGCGCCGAGGCCATCCGCGCCGCGCACCCGGAGCTCACGGACAGCGACATCCACACCGCCGCCGTCCTGGGCGACGATGCCGCGGTGCGCCGGTTCATCGCTCGGGACCCGGCCGGCGCGACCGCCAAGAGTCCTCCCCATGGCGGGGACGCCCTCAACTACCTCTGCCTCTCGAAGTACCTCCGGCTCGATCCATCGCGATCCGACGCCTTCCTGCGCGCGGCCACCGCGCTGCTCGACGCCGGCGCCGACCCCAACACCGGCTTCTGGACCACCGGCCAGCACCCCGAGCGCGAAACCGCCCTCTACGGCGCCGCCGGCGTGGCGCATCACGCCGCGCTGACCCGCCTGCTGGTGGAACGGGGGGCCGACCCGAACGATGACGAAGCGGTCTATCACTCGCCCGAATCGTACGACAACGGCGCCATGCAGGTCCTGGTCGAGACCGGAAAGGTCACCGCCGAGAACCTGGTCATGATGCTGGTTCGCAAGCACGACTGGCACGACTACGAGGGTGCGAAGTGGCTGCTGGAGCACGGGGCCAACCCCAACCACGGGAGGCAGCGCGGCTGGAACCCGCTGCATCATGCGCTGGCGCGCGACAACAGCGTGGAGATGATCGCCCTGCTGCTCGAGCATGGGGCGGACGCGCTCGCGCCGAAGGATGGCCTGACCGCCGTGGCCCGGGCGGCGCGTGAAGGGCGCAGCGACGTGCTCGAGCTGTTCCGGCAGCGGGGCATCCCGGTCGACCTGTCCGGGGTGGACCGGCTCATCGCCGCCTGCGCCATGGGCGACGCGGCATCGGCCCAGGCCACGGCGGCGAGCGAGCCCGGTCTGATGGGCGAGCTCAGGGCGATGGGGGGCACCCTCCTGGCGAAATTCGCCGGCACCTGTAATCCGCCGGGGGTCGCACGGCTGCTCGATCTCGGCGTGGACGTCGCCGCCCCCTTCACGGAGGGCGACGGCTACTGGGACGAGCCGAAGAACAGCCTGGCCATTCACGTCGCGGCGTGGCGCGGCTGCACCCCGGTGGTCCGTCTCCTGATCGAGCGGGGGTCGCCGGTCGACCTGCCGGACGCCAAGGGGAGGACGCCGCTGGCCCTCGCCGTGAAGGCGTGCGTCGACTCGTACTGGACCGAGACCCGCTCTCCCGAATCGGTCCGGGCGCTGCTCGATGCGGGAGCCGCGGCCGCGGGCGCGCCGTTTCCGTCCGGATACCGGGAAGTGGACGAGCTCCTTCGCCAGCGCGGCCGGTGATTTGACCGGTGTCCGGCGCCGCGCTAACGTTGTCCCCGCGTGCCAGGACGCACCCCGTCCGCGGGCAGGGCCGAGCCCACCTGAGTGTTCCGCTGTTACAACCTCCGATCTTCTTTCTGCCCGTCGTGCGGACGCGGGCGTCCGTGAAAGGAGATCGCATGTCCGCCGCCCGGCGCCTTCCGGCGCGTCCCTCGCTCGAACAGCTTCGCAAGCAGGCCAAGGAACACCTCGCCGGGCTGCGCGGCGGCAACCCGTCCGCCGTGCTGGCCGATGCGCAGCTCGCGCTGGCGCGCGAATACGGATTCGAGAGCTGGCCCGTGCTGGTGCGGCATGTGGACGCGCTGCGGGAATCCGGGCGCCTGGACCAGTTCGAGCGCCTGGCCCGCGACCTTCTCGCGGGTTACGAGGGCGACGCCGGGGCGCTGGAACGCCTCGGCGACCACTTCGGGCGCGCCGTCACCCGCGACGAGGTCCGCGCCCGGGTCCGGGAGCGCCTCGGCGATCTCACCGATCCGGCCGGCGGGCCCACCGAGTTCGATCCGGCCGCGGCCCGCCGCCTGGTCGCCCGATTGTACGGCTTCGACAGCTGGGCCGGGTTCACCGAGAGCCTGGCGCAGCCGCCCGGCGATCCCCGCACCGCGCCGCTGGGCATCAGCTCGACCGCCCCGTTCTACCGGATCGACTGGAGCAGCGACACGATCGAGCCGCGTGCCCCCCTGTCCGACAAGGACTGGGACACGATCTTCGCCGTGATGCGGGAGCAGGGAATCACCGGCTTGAACGCCGGCGGGCCGATGACCGATGCCGTGCTGGCCCGGCTGCCCGAACTCGAGCAGCTGACGGTCCTTCGCCTGGGCGGCTCGAGACGCATCACCGATGCCGGCCTCCAGCACCTCGCCCGGATGCCGCAGCTCGTGGAGCTCGAGCTGAGCGACTACCACAGCCCGATCACCGATCGGGGGCTCGAGGTGCTGCGCCACCTGCCCGGCCTCCGGCGGTTCCAGATGGCCTGGCTCCAGCGCGTCACCGACGCCGGCGTAGCGAATCTCACGTTCTGCGATGGTCTGGAGCGCGTGGACTTGATGGGATCGGCCACCGGCGACGGCGCCATCAACGCGCTGCGCGGCAAGCGTCGCCTGCGCCACTTCAAGACCGGCCGCCAGGTGACCGATGCCGGCCTGCCGCTGCTGCACGACTTCCCGGTGTTCAAGGCCTGGCAGGGAGGCGAGTCCCGCGTCGACCTGATGACCTTCGGCGACGCCGACCCGAACTTCCTCATGGTGGACGGCCCGTTCAGCGACGCGGGCGTCGCGGCGCTGGCCGGCCTCGACGGCGTGTTCGGCCTCGGCTTCTTCTGGCACGTCTCGGCCATGACCGCCGACGGCTTGAGACCGCTGGCCGAATTGCCCCATCTGGGCGCCCTCGGGTGCGAGGGAAGGCTCTGCAACGACACCGCGATGCGTCACATCGCGGCGCTGCCGCACCTTCGCATGCTGATGGCGCAGGGCACGGTCGCGACCGACGCCGGGTTCGCCGCTCTGAGCCGGTCGCCCACCATCGAGTACCTCTGGGGACGCGAGTGCCCCAATCTCCGTGGGCCCGGCTTCGCCGCGCTCGCGAATCTCCTCGCGCTCAAGGGTCTCGCGGTGAGCTGCAAGTCCGTCGACGATGCGTCGCTGGCCGCGCTGCCCCGATTCCCCGCGCTCACCTGGCTGCTGCCGATGGACGTGCCCGACCAGGGGTTTCGCCACGTGGGGCGCTGCGCGCAGCTCGAGCGGCTCACCTGCATGTACTGCCGGGACACCGGGGATGCCGCGACCGGACACATCGGCGGCCTCTCCCGGCTGAAGCACTACTATGCAGGCCAGACCCGCATTACGGACCGGAGCTTGGAGATCCTCGGCCGCATGACTTCGCTGGAGGAGGTCGAGCTGTCGGCCTGCGCCGGCATCAGCGACGCCGGCCTCGGGCACCTCGCCGGGCTGCCCCGGCTGCGGAGGGTTTCGGTGGACGCCTCGGCCCGGGTTACCCGGGCCGGCGCGGCGGTGTTCCCGGCCCACGTCCGCGTCAACTTCTGGACCTGAGGATCGGTACATGACCCAGCCCGAAGCGCCCACGCCAGAGGCTGGGGCCGGCCCTCCGACGCCGACGGGCCGAGCCCGCCGGGTGCGAAAGAACCTGGGCCAGGGCCTCGCGCTGGCCTGGGCGGCCTCTCCACGCTCGCTGGTCCGCTACTCCCTGCTCGGCATCATGAGCGCTGCCATGCCCCCGATTTCAGTCTATCTGGGGGCGACACTGGTCAACCGGATCGCCGAGGCCCGGCTCCACACGATTCAATTCCACGACCTGATCCCCATCCTGGTCGGATTGTGGATCACCGTGGCCGTGCAGCGGACCATCGGCGCCTACATGGGCTACGGCAGGAATCTCTTCGTCCGCCGGGTCCAGCTGGAGGCCGAGCGCCGCCTGCTGGCCAAGGCATCGAAGGTGGACCTGGGCCACTTCGACAATTCCGACTGGCACGACCGGCTGGCCCGCGCCAAGCGGGACGTCTCCTGGCGGCCCGGCGACCTGACCTGGTCGGTCCTCGGGCTGTCGGGTAACATCGTGACGATCGTCCTGATGGCCGGCCTGCTGGCGAGCCTGCACTACGTGCTGGTGATTCTCGCGCTGGCAGCGGCCGCGCTGTCCATGGCCATCGAGCGCCGGGTGACGGCGAAGCTCTACGAGTTCTTCTACAAGGAGACCCCGGAGGAGCGGGAGCGCGAATACCTCGGCGACCTGCTGGTTCAGCCCCGGGTCACCAAGGAAATCCGGGCCTACGTCCTGGCCGACTATCTGCTCGGCCGGCACCGGAGCCTGTCCGAGGAGCTCTTCACTCAGCGGGAGAAGATGTACCGGTCGGGCACCCGCATCTCGCTGCTCACCGGCCTGGTCGCCGGAACCACGCTCGCGCTGGCGTACGTCTTCGTGGCCATGAAGGGGGTGACCGGCGCGATCGATCCGGGCGGCGTGGTGCTGGTGATCGGCGCCTTCACGTCGGTCTCGTCGACGCTGGGGCAGATCTCGAGCACGTTCGTCGCCGTCGATCAGCATACCACGTTCCTGGACGACTACTTCTCCTTCCTCTCGATCGAGCCGCTGGTGCCGACGCCCGCCGAGCCGCGCGCCCTTCCGGCCGGGCCGATCCACGGCATCGAGTTCGATGACGTCACGTTCGAGTATCCCGGCGGAACCGAGCCGGCGGTGTCGGGATTGAGCCTCTCGATCAAGAGCGGCGAGCTGGTCGCGCTGGTGGGCGAGAACGGTGCCGGGAAGAGCACGCTGGTGAAGTTGCTGCTGCGCTTCTACGACCCGGATCACGGGTCGGTGCGGGTGGGAGGCGTCGACCTCCGGGAGGTGACTCCCGAGGCCCTGCGGAGCCGGATCGGGGTGCTGTTCCAGGACTATGCCAGCTACGAGCTCTCGGTCCGGGAGAACGTGGCGATGGGCCGGCCGGACGGCGCCGTCGACGACGAGCGGGTCATGGAGGCGCTGCGGGATTCCCGCAGCGAGTGGCTGGTGAAGAAGATGCCGAAGGGCCTGGACTCGAAAGTGGGAAGGCTCTTCGAGGGCGGGCACGACCTGTCGGGCGGAGAGTGGCAGCGCATCGCGCTGGCCCGGATCATGTACCGGGACGCCGATATCTGGATTCTCGACGAGCCGACCTCCTCGCTCGACCCGGAGGCCGAAGCTGGGATCTTCGCCGAGCTGAAGGAAAACCTGAAGGGACGCATCGGGCTGGTCATCTCGCACCGCTTCTCCACCGTGCGCATCGCCGACCGGATCGCGGTGATCGCGGACGGCCGGGTGACCGAGCTGGGGACCCACGAGGAGCTGCTCGCGGCCGGCGGCCGCTACGCCCAGCTCTTCGAGCTGCAGGCCGCGGGATACCGGTAGGAATGGAGACGGTATGGCGATTCATATAAAGGGACTGGCGCCGCTGCTGCAGGTCTTCGACATGCCCGCGTCGGTGCGGTTCTATCGCGACCAGCTGGGTTTCGAGATTGTGAGCACCGACGGCAAGCCGGCGGACGACTTCGACTGGGTACTGCTCCGGCTCGCCGGAGTCGAGCTCATGCTCAACACCGCCTACGAAGCCCACCACCGACCGCCGGTTCCCGATCCGGCCCGCGTCGGGGCCCACGGAGACACGGCCATCTTCTTCGGGTGTCCCGACGTGGACGCGACGTTCGGCTACCTGCGCGCGAGGGGGGTAGACGTGACGCAGCCGGTCATCACCCACTACGGCTTCAAGAGCATGTCCTTGAAGGACCCCGACGGCTACCAACTGGTCTTCCACTGGCCGGTCGACCCGGTACAGGCCGGCTGGGCCTGAGCCGGCGATTGGACGGGCGCCGTCGTCAACGCTAACTTCGCCTCATGACCGTCTCCCGCCGCTCGTTCTTCACCGCGCTCGGCGCCGGCGGCGCGGGCGTGCTTGCCGCGCCGCTCCTCACCTGGCGCGGCCACGAGGCGCTGCAGGCGCAGAGCGCGGGGTCCCGGCGGGCCGACCGGCTGATGGCGGCCCGCCCCGGCATGATCCGGATCGACAGCAACGAAAACCCCAACGGGCCCGGCGAGCGGGTCTACGCCGTCGTTCGCCGGCACCTCGGCGAGTCGAACCGGTATCCGGTGCGAAGCGAGGACGATCTCGCGGCGGCCATTGCCGGAACCCACGCGATTCAGGCGGAGAACGTCATCCTCGGCTCCGGCTCGGGAGAGCTGCTCCGGGCCGCGGTGAGCGCGTTCGGCTCGCTGTCCCGGGCGGTCGTCTCTCCCGATCCCACCTTCGAGGCGGTCGCCTCCTGGGCCAAGTTCATCGGCGCGCCGGTCATCGCGCCCCGGGTGGACGCGTCGCTCCGCCTGGACCTCGACGCGATGGCCCAGGCCGGACGAGGGGCGGGGCTCGTCTACCTGTGCAATCCCAACAATCCGACCGCCACGGTCCATTCGGCGGCGGATGTCGGCGCCTACGTGGAGCAGGTGGGCCGGCAGTCGCCGGAGACGACGGTGCTCATCGACGAGGCCTACCACGAGTACGTCGACGAGCCCTCCTACGCCACCGCGATTCCCCTCGCGCTGGCCAATCCCCGAGTCGTGGTAACCCGCACCTTTTCGAAGGTGTTCGGGATGGCGGGCCTCCGGGCCGGCTACGCGGTGGGCCAGCCCGCCACCCAGGCCAGGATGGCGGCCTGGCTGCTCGGCTCGAACATCAGCCAGCTCTCCCTGGTCGCCGCCGCGGCCGCCGTGGGCGACGCGCAGCACATCGCCGCGGAGCAGCGCCGCAATCGGGTGACCCGCGCCTATACCCGCCGGTTCTTCGAAAGCGCCGGATTTCAGGTCTCCCGGAGCGAAGCCAACTTCATGATGGTCGATATCCGGCGTGATGCGAAACAGTTCAAGCTGGACGCGCTCAAGCACATGGTGGCGGTCGGCCGACAGTTCCCCGCGCTCCCGACCTGGGTACGGGTGTCGGTCGGCACGATGACGGAAATGCGGAAGGCGCGGGAGGTGTTCAGCACCCTGCTGGCTTGAGCCGGGACGCGGCGGCGGAACCCCTTGCGGTGTATCAATATAGAACAGTTGGACCAGGAACCCAGCCGGGGATTGACCCTCCCGTACATAAGGGCTATTTGTTAGCCTCTACTCCTCTGCGCCCTGGAGTCCCCCGTCGTGGTTCCCGCCACCCGGCTCTGCCCGTCCTGCAACACCCAGCTGCCCGAGGTAGCTGCGTTTTGCTACGTCTGTGGCTCGGCGACTCCGCCGGCCATCGACAAGCTGACGGGTGAGATCTCCATCCCCGACGGCATCGCGCCGTCGCCCACGGCATCCGCGGACCTGATCCGGAAGCTGCAGGAGTCGCTGGGCAAGCACTACGAGCTGAAGGGGCTGATCGGGCGGGGCGGGTTCGCGGAAGTGTTTCAAGTCCGGGACATGTGGCTCAAGCGGGACCTGGCCCTCAAGGCCCTTCGCCCCGACTTGACGGTCTCGGAAACGCTGCTGGCCCGGTTCCGCCGCGAGGCGGAAGCGGTGGCCGCGCTCCGCCATCCCAACATCGTCCCGATCTACGACATCGGTGAGGCCGAGGGCATCATGTACATCCTGATGCCCCTCATCAAGGGCGAGAGCCTCAAGAGCCTCCTGGTCCGGGATGGCCGGCGCCCGATCGCCGAGGCGCGGCGGATCCTCCTCGAGGCGGCCAGCTCGCTCGGCTCGGCCCACGAGGCCGGCGTCGTACACCGGGACATCAAGCCCGAGAACATCATGCTCGAGGGCAAGGCGCGACGGGTGCTGCTGATGGACTTCGGCATCGCCAAGATGATGGACGCCGCGGGCGACAGCACACTGACCTCGAGCGGCACCATCGTCGGTACGCCGCACTACATGAGCCCGGAGCAGGCCAGCGGCGACCCGCACCTCGACCACCGGACCGACATCTACTCGCTCGCGGTGGTCGGCTATCACATGCTGACCGGCGGGGTGCCGTTCGAGGGGGAGAACACCCGCGCGATTCTCTTCAAGCAGATGATGGAATCGCCCCGCTCGATGCGGGAGCTGGTGCCGGAAGTGCCCGAGGCGCTGATGATGGCCGTCTCGAAGGGCATGGCCAAGGAGCCCTCCGATCGCTATCCGACCATCGAGGCCTTCGCGACCGCGCTGGAAGCCACCACGGCCGACGACGCCAAGCCGGTCCAGTTCACAACCACCACGCCGGCCCGGAAATCCCGGAAGCTGCCGCTGGTGCTGGCCAGTGTGGGCGGCCTCGCGGTGGTAGCGGTGGCCGTGGCCCTGAGCCGGAGTCCCGCCACCGGGGAGCAGACCAAGATCGTGGACAGCGCCCCGGCAATCGGCGCCGTCGGGCAGTCTCAGGCGCCGGGCACCGGGGCCGCCTCCAGCATCCCGGCCGGCCCCACGACCACGGCCACTCCTCCGGGCGCACCGCCCGGTGCGGTCACTCCGGCGCCGCCACCCGCACCGGCCCCGGCGCCTTCCCCCCAGGCCGCCCCGGCAATCGAGAAGAAGAAGCCGGTGCCGGGAACCGGAACCGCCGCCAACTCGAAGCCGGTGTCCCCGGCGCCCCCGCCCCCGAGCCCCGGAGGATCCCGCAGCCCGGCGGTGACCTGCGCGGTCGCGGCGTCGGGCGACGACCGGGACACCGCCTTCCGGGTCTGCACCGACGAAGCCAACAAGGGCAACGTGGTCTCCCAGCGCAGGCTGGCCGAGTTGTACGACAAGAGCCAGGTTCCCGCGCACGCCGTCGAAGCGGTGACGCTGTACCGGAAGGCGGCTGATGCGGGCGACCTCCCATCGCTGTTCCGGCTCGGGCAGCTCCTCAGCCTGGGCAAGGGAGTCGATGCGAACCCGGTAGACGCCACCGCCAAGATCAAGCAGGCCGCCGACGCGGACTACCAGCCGGCGTGGATGGTGCTGGCCGACCGGTACGAACAAGGCCTGGGCACCCGCAAGAGCGACAAGGATGCCTCCTACTGGTACCGGAAGGCGGCCGAGAAGGGAAACGAAGCCGCCCAGGCCAAGGTCGGCGACCTGTACATGCGGGGCCGAGGCGTGGACCGGGACGAGGCGGAAGGGGTGCGGTGGTTCCGCATGGCCGCGGAGAAGGGCAACCGGGATGCGGAGTATGGTCTCGGGATGGCATATCTCCGGGGGAAAGGCGCCCAGAAGTCCGACTCGCTGGGATATGTGTGGCTGAAGAAGGCCGCCGACCTGGGCCACCCGGAGGCGCAGAAAGAGGTGGCGAAGCGCAAACCGTGACCCTTTCACACCGGCCGTAGGACGAGTCCTCCTTGGCCCTCACCCGCCCCTGCTCAAGCTGCGACCAGTCCATTCCCGCCGACGCGGTGTTCTGTCCCGTCTGCGGAACCGCGGCGGCGTCCCCGATTCTGGGCGACACGCTGCTCGGCGTCAGCCGGGGGTCGACCACCACTGCCACCAGCTACGAACTCGCGCCGGAACGCCTCCAGGCGGCGCTGGGTCCGAGTTACGAACTGGGCCGGCTGATCGGCCGCGGCGGCTACGCGGAAGTGTTCGCGGTCCGCGATCTGCGCCTCAAGCGCGAGCTGGCCCTCAAGGTGCTGCGGCCCGACCTCATTCTCACTGAAACACTGGTCACCCGGTTCCGCCGCGAGGCGGAAGCGGTGGGCGCGCTCCAGAACACCCACATCGTCCCGATCTACGACGTCGGCGAAGCGGATGGGATCTGCTGGCTGCTGATGCCGCTGGTGCAGGGCGAGACCCTCAAGCACGTCCTGGCGCGGGACCAGCGGCTGCCGGTGGCCGAAGTGAAGCGGATCCTGCTCGAGGCCGCGGAGGCGCTTGCCACCGCGCACGAGGCCGGCGTGGTCCACCGGGACATCAAGCCCGAGAACTTGATGCTCGACGGCAAGACCGGGCGGGTGCTGCTGATGGATTTCGGCATCGCGAAGGCGATGGATTCCTCGATCGAGAATTCCCTGACCGGCACCGGAGTGGTGATCGGCACGCCGCAGTACATGAGCCCCGAACAGGCCATGGGGAAGAGCGCGCCCGACCCGCGGAGCGACCAGTACTCGCTGGCCATTGTGGGCTACCAGATGCTTACCGGGCGGGTGCCCTTCATGGGAGAGAACGTCCGCGAGGTCATCGCGCGGCAGCTCCTCGAGGAGCCGACCCCTCTCTCGCGGCTGGTTCCGAACATCCCCTCGGAGCTGTCCTCCACCATTCACCAGGCGCTGCGCAAGGAGCCGGGCCAGCGCTTCGCGTCGATGGATGCGTTCGCGAAGTCGCTCCGGGGCGAGTTGCTGACCGCGGCGGAAGGCGGCGCGACCCGCCGCGAGTCCAGCTTCGATATCCCCACCCCCAGGCGACCCTGGATCACCGCGCTGGTCTGGCTCCTCGTACTGGGCGGGTTGGGATTCGGATCCTACCGGGCCGGCCTGTTCACCGCTGCGCCGCCGCCCCCGGATTCCGCCAATGCGCCCGAGTCCACCCGGACGGCCCGCGGCGAATCGCTGCGGAAGTCCCGCCCGTCGCCGAAGCGGCCCGGCGGGGCGGCCGCGCACGGCGACTCCGTGGTATCCGCCGCGCTGGTGCCGCCCCCGCCGGCCACCTGCGACGCCGCGGTCCAGGTGAGCGACTGGCCCGTCGCCTTTGCCCGGTGCACCGAAGAGGCGGCCGTCAGCCCCCTGGCCTCCCGGCATCTCGGGATGCTCTATGCGGAGGGCCGGGGGGTCGAGCGCAATGAGCGTCTGGCGGCGGTGCACTTCACTTTCGCCGCCGACAGTCTGGACCCGGTGGCCGTGCTCGAGATGGCCCGGCGCTACGAAACCGGCCGCGGCGTGACCGCGGACCAGGGCAAGGCGGCGCACAAGTACCGGCTCGCCGCGGAGCTGGCGGGACAGCGGGAGGTCTACGCCATCGTGGCGCGGCGCTACGACGAGGGAAACGGATTCGCCGAGGATCCCAAGGAGGCGCTGGTCTGGTACCGGAAGGCCGCCGAGGCGGGCGACTCGGCGTCGATGACCCGGCTCGGCGCCGCGTATGCCAGGGGCCGCGGCGTCAAGAAGGACGAGGCCCTGTCCACCCGCTGGTATTCCGAGGCCGCCACCCGCCAGGATCCCGAGGCGGAATTCCAGGTGGGGATGATGCTGGTCAAGGGGAAGGGTGGGTACGCGCAGGACGAGGCCAAGGGGCTGGAATGGATCAGAAAGGCCGCGGGTCACGGGCACGCGGAGGCCCAGAAGGAGCTGGCCCGGCGCGGGATCTAGCTCAGTCCATCGTCCAGATCAGCGTCCACCCGATCGCGATCCAGATCAGCTCCCTCATCCGGGACAGCGCGGCCGCGGCGAGCCCCAGCGCCGGGGTCACTCCGATCCAGCCGAACATCACATAGAGGGCGCCTTCCTTGGCGCCAAGCTCGAAGGGCAGGAAGATCAGGACGTTCACCACCAGGGACGAGAAGCTCCCCACCACGAAGGCCTTCAGCGGATCCACCCCCAGCCCCATCCCGTAGAGGATCACCCAATACTCGGCGAGCGCCAGGATCCGGCCCACCATCTCGAAGCCCAGCGCCGCGTAGAAGCGGCGCGGATTCCGGGTGTACACCGAGGTGACGTGCTGGTCGATTTCGTGGAACGCGGCGGCGCGGTGCTCGAGCTTGACCGCCAGGCGGCGCACCACCGGGGTGCGCCGGAGCAGGCCGAGCGCATGCATCGCCAGGCCCTCGCGGTGTCGCGAGAAGAGGAAGACGGTGACGACTCCCAGCACCAGGCCGGTCACCAGGATTCCGCCCAGGATCAGCGGCGTGTGCGGCAGCAGGATGGCGGCGGGTATCAGCGCGCACAGCCAGGCCAGGACATGGGCCAGCCCGTGCAGCAGCCGGAAGGCCACCACCGAGCCGACCGCGCGCCGCTTGCCGAGAAACTTGGCCGCGGCCACCACCTTGAGCGGCTCGCCGCCGAAGCTGGCGAGGGGAGTGGAATAGTTGACCGCGAAGGTGACCAGCGTGATGAGGAAGGCGCGGCCCAGCGGGATGGCCTCTCCGCCGTCGGACGTGAGCAGCCGCCAGGCAACAGCGTTGAGGACGTACACCGCGGCCCAGAGGGGAATGAGAGCCGCGATCACCCAGATCGAGGAGCGGAACACCGCCCACAGCTGGGCGGCCCCGGCGTGCCACACCATCAACGCCACCAGGGTGGCGCCGACGAGGAAGAAGATCAGCCGGAGAGTCCGGCTCACTCAGACTGCCGCGCGGCAGCCGTTCGCATGTGCGCCATACGCGGCTTCGAGCACGCGAGTGACGCGGGCGATGTCCTCCAGTGGGGGGTTGCCGTCGCCATGATGGATCCGGTCGTCGAACTCGTGAAACAGCCTCGCGAACCAGCGAAAATAACTCGACTTGTCCAGCTCGGCCGTAAAATCCATCTCGAGCGGGCCGTGACGGCCCTGGAGCCGGAGCCGTCCGCCGGTCCATTCGATGCTGCCGTCGCTGCCGGTGAAGCGGATCCGGGTTTCCCGGCGGTCGGCCGCCCAGGTCAGGAAAATAGTCGCAAGGCGGCCTTCGAATTCGAGCAGGAGCTGCGCCGTGTCCTCCACGTCGTAGCCAAGGTGGCGCAGCCGGCCGCCCCACGACTGCACCAGGCGGGGCAGGCCGGCCACATCGAGCAGCTGGTAGATCAGGTGGGTGCCATGATCGAGGAGGATGCCGCCCCGCGCCTCGGTCCGGCGGCCCCGCCAGGGTTGGGCGGAGCGGTCGGTGCCCGCGTCGGCCGCCATCCGGTACACGTGGAATTCGGCCAGGTGCCACGCTCCGATGGCGCCGGCCTCGAGCCAGGCCCGCAGCTGCATCCAGGCCGGGTTGTAGCGGTACTGATGGCACGGCATGACGATGCGACGACTGCCGGCGGCGGCGCGGATTTGGGCGACTTCGCCGGCGGTCAGGGCCACCGGCTTTTCGCAGAGCACGTCGTAACCCGCTTCGAGTCCCCAGAGCGTCAGGTCGACATGGCTCGCGGTCGGGGTACAGATATCGATGAAGTCGAGCTCGAGGTCGGCCAGGCGGTCCCGCCGGGCGAAGTGCGGAATCCCTTCCACTCCCGTCGCGTGGTCGTCCACCGTCGCGACGATCCGGAGCCGCTCCGGGACCCCTTCTCCGCGCAGGAACCCGGGTAGGTGCGACTGCCGCGCGACGCCGCCCAGCC
This sequence comes from Gemmatimonadota bacterium, assembly GCA_041486305.1. Classification (GTDB taxonomy): domain Bacteria; phylum Gemmatimonadota; class Gemmatimonadetes; order Gemmatimonadales; family GWC2-71-9; genus JABFSM01. Next base: position 157,172 of record JBGPLG010000001.1, on the reverse strand, counting down.
CGAGGACCGCACCGCGCCGCGGGCCGATCACCGGGCGTTCACGGGGAGCAGCTCTCCCGGAGGCTCCGCCAGCGAGCCGAGGCGCGCGGCGGTGCGCTCGTGGGACCAGAGCACCCAGGCCAGCGCCAGGTTGAGGGGTCCCAGGGTGATCCAGAGGAATCCCGCGGGCCAACCCGGGCAGGCCGTCAACCCGAGCAGCAGAAACCGCACGTTCTGGGCGATCAGCGCCCCGCAGCGCACTGTCCGTGCCTGTCGCTCCGCCCACTCGTCGGCCAGCCCGGCCACGCAGCCGTGGCGCCGGAGGGCTCGGACCAGCGCGGTGGAACGGGCGCACCAGCGCGCCTGTCTGACCACGTAGCTCCGGTAGATCGAGAGGCCGAGGCCGGCCAGGGGAGTGGCGGCGCGGGCGGGAAGATCCTCGGGCAGGTCCAGTTCACCGCTGCCCTCCGCGACATACAGGTAGACCTGGCGGATGAAGTCGGCCACGCCCGATTGCAGCGAGTGACTCACTCCGGCGGCCAGCGTGAGCGCCACGGCCCCGAGCGGCGCCATCGCGTGGGCCAGCAGCAGCCGGATCAGGAGATGGGCGTAGAGATTGACGAACCGGGCGTTGTCCGAGATGCCGTCGAGGATCCGGCCGAACCGGGTGGAGCTGCCTCGCACTCGCGCCAGCTGGCCGTCCGCGCTATCCAGGATGTCCGAGACGATGAACAGCGCCAGGCCGGCCCCGTTGATCAATGGGCTCCGGTAGAGGAACAGGTGACCGGCCAGGAGGCCGACCAGCAGCGCCGCGATGGTGACCTGATCGGCGCTGACCCGGGTGGGTGTGAGCCGGCGCACCATCCGGAAGCCCAGGGGACGGAAGAAGTGGAGGTCGATCCACTCCTCGACCGCGTCGCCCTTATGCGCCAAGCCGGTCGGCAGCATCGCGCAGGACCTCCTCTATCACGCCCAGGGCCTCGAACGCCTGCGCCTCGCTGATCACCAGCGGCGGATTGATGCGGACTTCGGGATTGTAGATCATCGCCAGCACCCCCCGGGCGAGGCAGCGGTCGAAGACCGCGCGAGTTTCCCGGGCGGAGAGCAGCTCGGTCGTGCCGGGCCGCACCAGGTCCATCCCGATCATGAGCCCGCGGCCCCGCACGTCGTGCACGATCGGAATCTCCCGCTCCCACCGCTTCATTTCCGCGAGCATCAGCCCGCCGAGCCGGTGGCTGTGCTCCACCAGCCCCTCGTCGAGCAGGATGCGGAGCGCCGCCAGCGCGGCCGCCGCCGCGAGCGGATTCCCGCCGTAGCTGGAGGAACTGCCGCTCGGGTTGGCCCAGGGCTTCGCGAAGGCCAGCGCTTCCCGCGCCATGACCCCGCTCATCGGAAATCCGGCGCCGAAGCCCTTGCCCACGGTCATGATGTCCGGCACGATGCCCTCGTGCTCCACCGCGAACATCGTCCCGGTGCGGCCAAACCCGGTGATCATCTCGTCGGCGATCAGGAGCGCCCCGCGCCGGTCCGCCACCTCGCGCAGCGCCCGGAGGTAGCCCGGCGGCGGCACCACGTTGCCGGCGGTGCCCTGGATCGGCTCGACGATGATCGCCGCGAGGTCGTTGGCGGTCTCCCGGTCGAGTTTCCGCTCCAGGAATTCGACGCAGTGCCAGTGGCAGCTCTCGAAGGCCAGGCCGAATTCGCAGCGGGCGCACGTGGCGTACGGCGTGCTGTAGCGCCCCGGATGCAACGGACCCTGGCCGTGCTTGAAGCTCGAGCCCAGGAGGGGCAGCACCCCCGAGGTCTTGCCGTGGAAGCCCCCCCAGAAGCCGATCACCTCGTTCTTCCCGGTGGCGGCCTTGGCCAGCCGGAGCGCCGACTCGACCGCCTCCGCGCCGCTGGAGTAGAACTGGGTGCGGGTTATGTCGCCCGGCGCGACCGACGCGAGCAGCTTCACCAGCTCGGCGCGGTGCGCCGTGGCGAAGCTGCCGACGTGGATCCTGGCCACCTGCTCCTGCAGGGCCCTCACATAGCGGGGGTGGGCGTATCCCAGGCTCGCGACGCCCACTCCGGCGAGGAGATCGATGTACCGGTTCCCGTCTGCGTCCCAGAGGATGGCCCCCTCCCCGCGCTCGAACGCGATCCGGCTGAACAGGGCCACCGACTGGGTGCCCGGGGCCAGGAACCGCGCCTCCTGCTCGAAGATGGCCGCCGACCGGGGTCCCGGCAGGACGAGATGTACGGCGAGATCGGTCATGCGAGGGCTCCCCGCGGCCGGGCGGAGTGAACGTGACCCGCGATCGCGCGGGCGGCCCGATCCCGGATCGGAGCGAAGCTGGGCCAGTCGTTGAGGTCGATCAGGACGGGGCGACGGGCTTGGTCGATGACGATGTCGCCGCCGAAGATGTCGAGCTGCAGCCTACGGGCCGCCTGAAAGGCCAGCGCGCGCAGCCCGGCGAGATCCGCGTCGGCCGGAGTGACCGGCGCACCGGACTCCGCGAAGTAGGCGTGGAACAGCGCCCCCCCGGCCACGCCGTAGAACTTCACCACCGGACCGGGCACGTGAACCTGGACCGCGGCGAGGCCGATGCCGCGGGCCGCGAACTCCGCCACCGCGCCGGGGAGGTCGCCCACCGTGTCGAGCGGCACCACGTCCTCGGGCCGCTCCGCGTGCACCCCGCCCCGCTTGAGCCAGACCGGGCCGTCGCCCAGCATTCGGAGCTCGGCCTGTTCGAGGGTTCCCAGCGGCTCGTCGGTGCGGATCAGCAGCGTGGCCGGAAACGCGAGCCCGCTGCCCTTGAGCGCCGGGACCAGCCGGTGGCGATGACAGCCGAGCACGCTGGACGGACGGTTGAAGAACCGGATCCCCATGGTCTCGTGGTGCACCAGCGCCTTCGAAGCGCCCGGGCCCTGGCACATGTTGAGATAGAGCTCGGCCTCCGGCAGCGATCCGGCGGCCACCGCGTGCTCGGTCACCCGCCGCGCCGACCAGCCGAGCGACTCCAGCTCGGCCACCGTGGCGTCGAGAATGGCGGCGTCGTTAGCGCCGTGCTGCAGCGGCGAGTACGCAGGGCTCCGCGAGATGGCCACCAGGCGCCTCACGCGATGCCTCCGAGCCAGGTCACCGCCTGCGCCAGGTCACGGCCCCGGTCGAGGTCCACGATCCGCTCTACGTCCGCGGTCGCCACCCGGTACCCGTGCTCCACCAGCCAGCCCAGAAAGCCCCGCATCCGTTCCACGCCCAGCGAGACCACCCGCGGCGCCAGATCGCGAATCCCGCTGCTCAGGAAATAGACCCCGCCGGTCACCAGCGCCGGCGTCACCCGCTCCGCGCCGAACGAGCGGACCAGGCCGTCCGACCGGCGGGTTACCCAGAGCGGCTTCTCGTCGTCCACGAACGAGGTCACCGCGACGCAGGCGTCCGCGCCGTCCTGGAGCTGCCGGTCGGCCCGGTCGAACAGGTGCTGCCAGTCCCCCTCCCGCATGACGGTGTCGACCATAGTGCACAGGATGGGCCCCGGCGGAACCGCCTCGAGCCCGCGTGCCAGGGTATGGAGCGACGACGGCGTATCGCAAGGTATGACGTTGAGTCCCGCTTCGAGGGCGCCCTGGGCCAGCCCCCCGGCCTGGGCCAGCACGCTCCGGCGAATGACCGCCGTGATGCTGGCGCAGCCCAGTCCGCGCAGCGTTTCCACCAGGCGGAACACCAGCGGGCGCCCCCCGATCTCCACGAACGCCTTCGGGGTTGCGACGCCGTCGGCTCGGAGGCGCGAGCCCTCGCCGCCGGCCAGGATGAGGGCATGCACCGGTCAGGCCAGCACGGTGGACAGCTCGGACAGGGTGGCGATGCGCCGGGTCGGCGTGATCGCCGCGGGCGGGCGATCGGGGGGCGCCAGCCAGCAGGTAAGGCATCCGAGGGCGGCGGCGGGAGCGATGTCGGAGAGGGGATTGTCGCCCACCATCCAGCACTCCTCGGCAGGAAGGCCGAGCGCGTCGAATGCCGCCCGGAACAGGCGCCGGTCCGGTTTCCGGACCCCCACCACACCCGAATCGAACACCACCGAGAAGCATTCCTCGATCTCCAGCTCGCGGAGACAGGGACGGAGGTTGCCGGTGAAGTTGGAGATGACGCCGAGCTCGAACCGCCGGCCCAGCTCGGCCAGGAGGGGCCGGTTGCGGAGCGCCACCTCCCGGGCCTCCGCCACGAAGTCGTCGGTCCAGCCTACCGGGTCCAACCCGGCGGCGTCGGGCACCAGCCCCTGGAGCAGGCGAACCTGGGTCCAGACCATGTCGCGGAAGCCGAATTCCGAAATGCCGGACCGTTCCAGCAGCAGCCGGTCCGAAGCCCGGAAATAGGCCTCGAAGGTGTGCGGGCCCAGCTCGCCTCCGCGAAGGCGGTAGCCCCGATGGAACCGCTCGCTCCAGCGCCGGCCATCGGCGTCGAGGGTCCCGCCGAAATCGAAGAGCACCGCTGACGTCATCGAGGCAGATTCCTCCGGAGAGCCCGGCTTGGCCTTGGGCAAGGCGTGTGCCGTCGCTCCGGAGGCTGCGGCACGACCCCCGCGGTATTATTGGTCCATGGCCATGGGTCTTTCGCGCCGGCTCGCGATTCTTGCCGCGGGGATGGCGATCGCGCTGGTACTGGTGGCCACCGAGGTGTCCCTCTCCCTGTCCGAACGATCCCGGCTCGAGGATTTCCGGCTGGAGGCGATGGCGGTGGCCTCCACGCTGGCCGACTATCTCAACCGGGCCGCGCCGAGCGGCGATCCCGCCGCCCTCGATGCCGCGCTCGCTACCTGGGCCGGCCTCCATCTCCGGCAGACCTCCGCCACGGTCTATACCCGGGGGAAATCCGGCCACCTCGCGCTCGCGGGGGCCACCGATTCCCTGGTGCCTCCGCGGCTCGCCCCCGAGGACGAGCGGGCCTTCACCCGCGAGCAGGAAGTGGTCTGGCAGGAAAAGGGCGACGCGCCGGCCTGGCACGTCGCGGAGCCGCTGGGGATCCGGAAGCACACCTCCGGGGTGCTGAGCCTGAGGATTTCCACCGCGCGGCTGCATGAGTGGGCCCGGGACGAGCGGCGGCGCAGCTACCTCCTCGCGACCATCGCCGCCATCGTGCTGGCCGCCGGCATCGGCTGGCTCACCGCGCGGTGGGTCGGCAAGCCGCTCGGCGCGCTGGGTGGAGCGATGGTGGCCGCCTACGCCGGCGCCAGCAGCGGGCCGCCGGCGCCGGAGCTGGGGCCGGAAGAGTTTCGCAGCCTGGCCCGCCGCTACAACGAGCTGCGCGACGCCCTGGCCCGGCGCGAGCGCGAGAGCGACGCCCGCGCCGCCCTCCTGGCGCTGGAGGAACGGGCTCGCGGGCTGGAGCGCGTGGCGCTGGTCGATGAGGCCTCGACCAGCTTCGCGCACGAGATCGGAACCCCGCTCAACACGCTGAACGGGCACTTCCAGCTGTTGCACGAGGACCTGAACGCCCACGGCGGGCCCGGCGCCGCGCGCCGGGTCGGCCTGGTGCTGGGCCAGCTCGAGCGGGTATCGGGCATCGTCCGGGCCTGGCTCGCGCGGGGAGCCTGGCCCCACCCGTCGGTGCGTCCGGTGGACATCAGGCAGGTGGCGCGCCGGATGCTCGAATTCATGGAGCCGTCGCTCGCGGCGGCGGGCGTCACCGCAAGGATCGAGGGGATGGAGGAATCGCCGGTCGTCGCCCGCTGTGATCCCGAGCTGGTCGAGCAGATCCTGCTCAATCTCCTCAAGAACGCCGTCGAGGCGCTTCCCCCGGGGGGGCGCATCACCCTCGCCGCGGGGGAGCAAGAGAAGACGAGCTGGCTCACCGTTTCAGACGATGGCCCCGGCATGCGCGAAGAGGTCAAGCAGCAGCTCTTCAATCCCTTCGCCACCACCAAGGGACCGCTGGGCACCGGCCTCGGCCTCACGGTGAGCCGCCGCCTGGCGCGCGCGCTGGGCGGCGACCTGATCCACCAGGAGACCGCGACCGGCACCCGGTGGCGCCTGACCCTTCCCGCCGCCGCATGAGCAGTCCGAGCCGTCCGGCCCGTCTGCTGGTGGTGGATGACGACGAGGAGGCGCTTCGTCTCCTGGCCGAGGTCCTGGAACGAGAAGGGTATACGGTGGTGCGCGCCCTCACGGTCGAACAGGGGCTCCGGGCTCTGGATGGCGCCGCGCCATTCGACGCGGTGCTCACCGATCTCAGGATGCCCGGGGCCAGCGGCCTCGATCTGCTCCGCGAGGTACGGAGCCGCGATCCCCGCTCGCTGGTCTTCGTCCTCACCGCGTTCGGGGACGCCAACGCCGCGGGCGAAGCGATCCGGGCCGGCGCCCACGATTTCATCTCGAAGCCGTACGATCTTCCCACGCTGCGCGCCGCGATCGCGCAGGCGCTCGAGCGCCGCCACCTCGCGCCGGCGCCGGCGCCCGCCACGGACGGGCGGGCCGAGCTCAGCCGGCCGATGGTGGTGGGGCATAGCCCCGGCATCATCGAGGTGATGAAGACGGCGGCGCGGGTGGCACCGAGCCAGGCGACGGTTCTGATCACCGGCGAGACCGGCACCGGCAAGGAAATGGTCGCCCGGGCCATCCATGCCTACTCGGACCGCGCGAACCGGCAGTTCGTCGCGGTCAACTGCTCCGCGCTCGCCGAGGGCGTGCTGGAGAGTGAGCTCTTCGGCCACGTGAAGGGCGCCTTCACCGGCGCGGCGGTGCCCCGGCTGGGCCTGTTCCGGGAAGCGGACCGGGGAACGGTGTTCCTGGACGAGATCGGGGATATTTCGCCGGGCATGCAGTCGCGGCTGCTCCGGGTCTTGCAGGAGCGGGAAATCACGCCGGTGGGGGCGGATACCCCGATCAAGGTGGACGTGCGGGTCGTCGCAGCCACCCACCAGAACCTGGAAGCCCTGGTGAAGCAGGGACGGTTCCGGGAGGATCTCTTCTATCGGCTCAACGTCGTCACCTTGAAGATTCCCCCGCTGCGGGAACGGCTCCAGGATCTTCCCCTGCTGGCCCACCACTTTCTCCGCGAACTGGCCCGCAGCCATGGACGCGAGCCGGTGGCCCTCGACCCCGAGGCGGAATCGCTTCTCCTGAGACATTCCTGGCCCGGCAACGTACGGGAGCTGCAGAATGTGCTGGAGCGGGCGGTCGTGCTCGCGGCGCAGGGGGTCATCGGGCCGGAGCACCTTCCCATGGATCTCCGGTCGGAGAGCCTCGCGCCGTCATCCAATCCCGTGCCGGCCTCGGACGCCCCCCTGCTCCCGCTCGCGGAGGTCGAAAAGCGGCATGTGCTGATGGTCCTCAAGGCCTGCGCCGGAAACCGGGAACGGGCGGCGCGGGTCCTCGGCATTTCCAGCCGCACCCTGCTCCGGATGCTGCAGCGCTGGGGAATCTCCGCCGGCTGACCGCCCCGACAGGTTGTCGGGTCCCGGACAATGTGTCGCGACATTCTGTCCGCTAACCCGCGAACCGCCGCCCCAAGCGGGCCGCTTCGGCCCCTCCCGTCCGGCATGGCGATTGCCCCTTAGCTGCGCACGCTGTCGTCTTTCCCGAGTCCCCCGAGCCCGGAGTGCGCATCATGAACCGCAGCAAACTCTTGTCCGCCCTGATCGCCGCCAGCCTGCTGACCACTGGTGCGATGGCCCAGGCCCCGGCCGGCCCGAAGCCGACCCCGCCGAAGCCCAAGGTCACCACCCCGGCCGTCTCCGCGACAGCCACCACCGACACTACCCACAAGAAGCCGGTGATGACGGGGAAGAAGAAGAAGGGCAAGAAGCCGGTGAAGCCGGATTCGACCAAGACCAAGAAACCCAACTAGTCGCACTGCAACCCGAGCTCCCCGAATGCCCGGCCCTCCAGCCGGGCATTCGGCGCGCTCAGCGCTTGAGGATCCGGATTTCTCCCTTGAACGAGCGAACCATGACGTGGGATCCGCCCTCGCCCGTGGTGAAGCTCATCGGCTTGCCCCGGAACGGTTTCTCGGCGCCCCTGGCCATGAGGCCGAAGAAGATCGCGCCGTCGAACGACTCCAGATCGAACTCCGCCGAGATGTCCGACGGGAGCCGCAGCGTCACGTCGCCGCTGTGGGTGACCGACTCCAGCGTGCCGCGGGGATCCACGCTTCCGTCGTAGGCGATGGTGCCCGATACCGTTTCCAGGTGGGCGCGCACCACGGCCCCGTCCATCGCCACGATCGCGCCTCCCACGGTCGAGGCCATGACGTCGCCCCGGGGACCCCGGATCGTGATCGTGCCGGCGCCGCCCTTGAGCCGCACCACGTCCATGGGACCCGAGGCGTTGAGGTTGCCCTCCATCGACTCGGCGATCAGCAGCGTGAGCGACCCCTCGACCCGGATCGAGCCGCTCACCGAGGCGCACTCCGCCTCGCCGCGGAGGCCGGTCACCTCGATGTTGGCCGTCCCGGACTTGATCCAGATCCGGGCGTTCCGGGGCACCTTCACCTCGAGCGTGCTGCCGGGGTCGGCGAGGGTCTCATCCCTGCGCTCGACCCCCATCTTGGCCACCGGGCCCTTCCCGCCGAAATAGAATCCCGCGCCGGGCGCAATGCTGCCGGTCACCGCGATGGAATCGTGGTCCCAGCCGGTGACCCGGGTGATCCCCGCCATGTTGGTGATCCGGATCGACGCATCGGGGGCGATGGCGATGCGCCGGTCGATTTTCTGCTGAGCCGACAGCGGGACGGCCGCCAGCGCGAGCGCCGCCACCAGAGGGACGCGCATCAGCCGGCCTGCCCCAGCGCGGTGGCGCGCCGCAGCAGATCCACCTTCTGGCGCCAGGCCGCCATCACCAGCTGCTCGAGGGCCTGGTTGCCGGGATCCCGGGCCAGCGCCGCGCGCGACTCGGCCAGTGCCTGGTCGATGATGCGGAGGCTCCGCTCGATCGTGGCGACGGTCTCGGGCGAAAGCCGCGATCGCGCCTTCTCGAGGGCCTCGGTGAGCTCGGCGCTGGCGGCGCTGTACTGGGATTCGAGCGCGGTCAGATGGCTGGACGGCTGGATCGCCGGCCGGTCCCCGGGCCAGTTCCGCAGGAACAGCACGGTGCCGCCCGAAGACGCCACCATCAGGAGCGCCGCCGCCGCCGCGAGCAGCCAGCCCGGGAGAGCGACCCGCCCCCGGAAGCGCCGCCGTGACGCGAGCTGCTTCTCGATCCCGGGCCACAGGTCGGTAGGCGGGACGACCGAGCGCGGCAGCCCGCCGGTCTGGCCCAGCGCCCGGTCGCGGTTGGCGAGCGCCTCGTGGCACGCGATGCAGCCGTCCAGGTGCGATTCGAGCGCCGCCGACTCCGCCTCGGACAGGGTGCCCGCGACGTAGGCGTCGAAGCGGTCCCGCAGCTCGGTGCAGTTCATCGCTCCAGCGACTCCCGCAACAGCCGCCGGGCGCGGAACAGCTGCGCCTTCGAGGTTCCCGTGGCGATTCCCGCCATCTCGGCGATCTCCCCGTGCTGATAGCCCTCGACGTCATGCAGGACGAACACCAGGCGGGCCCGTTCCGGCAGCGCCGCGATGGCCCGCTCCAGGTCCATGCCGAGTCCCGGCGTGCCGGCCTCCCGCGGCCGCTCCAGCAGCCCCGGCTCGGCGGCGAACAACACCCGTCTTTCCCGCCGGTTGCTGCTGCGCTTGTCTCCCAGGAAGACGTTCACCGCGAGTCGGTGGAGCCAGCTTCCCAGCGCGCTGTCGCCCCGGAAGCCGGGCAGCGCCTCCCAGGCCCGGACGAAGACGTCCTGGGTCAGGTCGGCGGCCGCGTGCGCGTCCCCGGCCATCCGGAGGCAGAGCGCGTGCACCCGGCCGACGTGGGCGCGGTAGAGTGAGGCGAAGGCATCCTCGTCGCCCGCCTGGGCCTTGCCGACCAGGTCGCTCATGGCCGCGACGGGCCGGTTATCCATCGAGACCGGAATCGCCGGGACGGGTCGGCCGAGTGCAAGCGCGAGAGTGGACACGACAATGGGATGCCGGCCGGAGGCCGATGGTTTGTTTACGCCGGGGCCGGAGACGCGCGCTCCCGGAAGAAGGCCCAGAAGAACACGGCGGCGGCAAGGCCGATCAGGGATACCACCCGCCACAAGGCGCCGTAGTCCAGCTGGCCCCCGGACTGGGCGTAGTTATCAGCCAGATAGCCCGACAGCAGGCCGCCCAGCACCGGTCCGCCGCCCAGGATGATGATTCCGAAGACCGTCTGGGCCGAGTGGCGAACGTCGGCCGGCGCCACCCGGTCGGTGTAGATGAACGCCCCCGCGAAGAAGCAGGCGTAGCAGATGCCGTGAAGGAACTGGCTTCCGACCAGGACCGACACCGGGAAGACGGCCGGAAAGCTCCAGATCGCGTAGCGGACGAAGTAGGCCAGCGCGCCGATGGTGATCACCTTGCGGAATCCGAGCCGGGTCAACAAGGCGCCGAGGGCCGCCATGACGGCGATCTCGCTGAACTGCCCGATGGTCATGGCGGGGCCGATCTGACTGTCGCCCAGGCCGAGGTGCGAGAAGAACGGCGGGGTCTGGAGGAAGTAGACCTGGTGGATGATGCTGATCGGAAGGCTGGCCAGCACCAGCACGGCAAAGGAGCGCTCCTTGAGCAGCGCGAACGCCTTCTTGAATGCCAGTTTTTCGATGGCGTCCTTTCTTGGCGGCGTGTGCGGGAGCGACAGGCAGTAGACCGCATAGCCGACGGAGATGATCGCGGAGAAGCGGAGCGAGTCGGCCAGGCGCGCGGTGACGTTGGGCAGCTCGGGGCCTACCAGGAAGGGAGGCATCGCCTGGACATGAAGCCCGCTCTGCAGGTAGATCATCGGAAAGATCCAGCTCGCCGCGATCCAGCCGATGGTGCCCCAGACCCGCACCTTGGGGAACTGCCGGTCCCGGTCGTCCAGGTTGGCAAAGGCCATGGAGTTGGACAGCGCCAGGGTCGGCATGTACACGACGCTGTAGAGAATCGAGAGGATCAGCCAGGCGGAGAAGCCATGTTGGCTGGCCGTGAGCCACTTGATCACGGCGCCGATGGTGAGCAGCGCCGCCAGGAAGCGCTCGGTGCTGAAATAGCGATCGGCCAGCTGACCCGCGATGAAGGGGGAGCAGATCGCACCGATCGAGCCGGCCAGCCCGAGGATGGTTCCCATCTGCGTTCCGGTGAACCCGAGGCCGCCTTCCGCAGTCGACGCGGTGAGGTAGCGCGCGGCGAGCGGGAGCCAGGCTCCCCACACCGCGTACTGCAGGAACATCATGAAGGAGAGGCGGCCGACGTTCGTTTTCATCGGGGCTCCGGGGTGGGGGCGTTCAGCCGATGGTGGCCGGGATTCACTTCCTCTTCGATCACCGAGGCCAGGTGGTCCGCCAGCGCCTCCAGCTCGTGGTTCCGGCGCCGGGCGGCCCGGGCGTAGATGGTGCGGGCGGTTCCGTAGGTGAGCAGCAGCCAGGCGGGCACCGCGACGAGCAGCGCGAGCGGCGCGTTGAGCGCGCCTGCCACCACGCCGCCCAGGAGGCCGAACCCGCCGCCGCCCATGCCGCCGCCGATGCCGCCGAAGATGGCACCGACGGTCTGGGAAAGATTCTCCATCACCGCGATGCGGGTGCGACCGGCCCGCACCGTCACACTGACCTCCATGTCGCGGCGCACCCCGGTGCTTCGGATGGTCCAGCTGAACGAGCGCCCCAGCTGGCTCACCTGTCCGGCATTGCCCATGACCCGCTGAATCTCCTCGACGACATAGGGAAACTCGCTGTCGGGAAGCTCGCCCTCGACGATCCGCTCGTAGAAGATCTTGGTGGGCCCGCCGGCCACCTGGCTGTAGGACGCAGACGGGACGAGTTGTGTCGGTCCCGTAGCCCGTGATTCCAGTCGCCGCGCCGCCGAGCGGACCAGCTCGGGAGCAATCCCCACCTCCGCGCCGAGCGCCTCGACGCCCCCCATGGTCATGGCGCCGGTCTGGGTCGGGTTGCCGGCCTCGAGCAGCGCCGCGCGCTTGACGATCTCGACCGCTTCGTCGGAGCGGAACTTCCGCCGCGGCTCCGCCCCGGTGAGCTCACCCATGAGCGCCTGGGGAGAGGCGGTGCGCCGCGCCTGGTTGATCGCCAGCCCGCGCACCAGGGCACCCTCGATGGCGGAGCCGGCGCCGGCGAGCCGGGAGCGATGGGAGGCGGGCGCCTCGAGGAATCGGCCCGAGCGCACCGCCTCCTCGGTGGGCCAGCGGCCCGGCACCTCTCCCACCAGCATCTCGTAGACCACCGCGGCCAGGCTGTAGACGTCGGTCCGGACATCGAGGTCGGTCGCGCCTGCGGCCTGCTCCGGGCTCATGTAACCCGGGGTGCCAAGAGAGAGGCCGGTGCGGGTGAGCTGGGTCTCCGAGGCGGTGCTCACCGCCTTGGCGATGCCGAAGTCGGCGACGATGGCATGGCCCTGGGAAAAGAGAATGTTCTCGGGCTTGATGTCGCGGTGCAGGATCCCCTGGCCATGGGCGTAGGTCAGCGCGTCGGCGACCGGCGATGCGATACCCAGGGCGTGAGCCGAGTCCAGAGGTCCCTGCTCCATGAGCCGCTGCCGGAGCGAGCCCCCGGTGATGTACGGCATCACGTAGTAGAGAAAGGCGCCGGCCTCACCCGAATCGTGGAGCGGGAGAATGTGCGGGTGGGTGAGCTGGGCGACGATCTGGATTTCCTTGAGAAAACGGTCGGCGCCGAGCGTGGCGGCCAGCTCGGGCCGGAGCACCTTCAGGGCGACGACGCGGTGATGCTTCCGGTCGAACGCGAGGTAGACCGTGGCCATCCCCCCGCGGCCCAGGAGATCGCGAAGCTCGTAGCGATCCGCGAGCGCTGCGGCGAGATCGGGGGGGATGGCGAGCACCGGGAGAATATACCCTACGCTTTCTCGGCTGCCCTTCCCACCACCACGCCCGCGCTGATCCCGCCGGTTGCGTTCGCCATGGTGCGGAACATGTCGGGAATCACGTCCGCGCCCAGCAGGATGCCCGTCGCCACCGCGGGTACCCCCGCGGAGACGAGGATGGGGACCATCACCACGATGCTGCCGCCGGGAATACCCGGGACGGTGAATGTTGTCACCACCGTCGTGAGGAGGACGGTCACCAGCTGGGACGGTGAGAGGGCCACACCGAAGAGCCGCGCCGCGAACAGCACCGCCACGGTCTGCCCCACACCCGACCCCACCCGAATCAGCGACGCCGCCAGCGGCACCACGAACGCCGCAACCGGCCCGGGAACCCCGAGCCGCCGGACCGATTCGATCATCGCGGGGAGAGTGGCCATGGTCGAGCGGGACGAGAACGCCAGGGCCTGCGCCGGCGCCAGCGCGCGAACCAGGTCCCGGAGGGGAACCCGCCCCAGCAGGATGGTGGCCGGATAGACGATCAGGGCCAGCGCCGCGAGGGTGAGCAGCGCCGAGACCGCGACGTAGGACAGCAGCGCTCCCGCGACGCCCGACCCCATCCGGGCGGCGAGCGGGGCGGCGAGGGCGAGCACCCCCAGCGGGGCCAGCCGGATGACCCACCCCACCAGCACCAGCATCGCCTCGCCCAGCCCGGAGAAGAACCCGACCACCGGCGCGCGGATCTCGACGGACAGCCTCGTCAGCGCGAACCCCAACAGGATGGTGAACACCAGCAGCGGCAGCAGGGCGCCGTCCGCGGCGGCCTTGACGGGATTCGCGGGAACCAGATCGACGAGCCACTGGGCCACACCCGACGGCGCGGCCGCCGGGAACGCCGGGCCGTTCAGGGCCGATTGGCGAAGCGATTCGGCGACGACGGGATCGATTCGCATCCGGGAGAACACCGGCGCCGCGACCAGCATGGCGAAGACCGCCACCACGGCGGTGAGCCCGACCCCCAGCCCCAGGCTCCGGAGACCCAGCCGCGTCAGCATCCCCGCGTCGCTGATGGACACGATGCCGGTGAGCAGCATCGCGACCACCAGGGGCACGACGGTCATGCGAATGGCATTGACGAAGAGTGTTCCCAGCGGCTCGACGGCTCGGGTCAGGGCCAGGAGCCCCGGAGATCCCGATCTCGACGCCGCGAACCCGAGCGCCAGGCCGAGCCCAAGCCCGGCCAGAACCCGCAGCGCCGGCCCGTAGGACGCGCCCGGCGCGCCGCTCACTGCGACATGCCCCGCCCCGCCACCGGCCACTGCGCCACCACCCGCTCGCCGCTGCAGACCCAGTAGGAGTCGTAGAGATTCACGGTGGGATCGCAGTGGCTCGCTACCATGAGAATCCGGTCCCCGATATTGATGGGGCGCGAGGGGCGCGTCAGCGTGAGAATCCCGTGTTCGTCCCCGGCCCAGCGGTAGGTCACCTGGCCCACGCCCCAGGGCTCCGGCGGCTGGTGGTCGGTCGCCGACGCCTTGTAACCCGCATCCACGGTGATCTCGCCCACGCCCGGCTGGCTGATCGCCGTGGTCAGCACGAACAGGGCCGGCTCGAAGTCGTCGAAGACCGGCCCGCCCTTGCCGCCGATGGCGCGATACATCGCATCCATGAAGACGTAGGAGCCGGACTGGACCTCGGTCACGCCCTCCACCGCGACATCGATGTCCCAGGTGCCGGTGCCGCCGACCGAGAGCACCGGCACGTCGAGCCCGGCGCGCTCCGCCAGTTTCCGGGTTTCCACCGCGCCCGCCAGCGCCTCCAGGTCGGCCCGGCGCCGCTCGTGATAGCCGTGCCGGTGCACCACGTGCGATGCAAAGGCCTGGAACCCCTCCAGCCGGAGCGATGGCTTCCGCGTCACGTGCTCCGCCAGCGCCACGGCCACCGCGCCCATCGCCACGCCGGTCCGGTTGGCGCCGCAGTTGAGATCGATCAGCACGCCGAGCCTGACCTTCGCCGTCGCGGCCGCCGAGGCGAGCAGGTCCACGTTGGCCGCGTGGTCGGTGACCGCACGGAGGGTGGGGTGGGTGCCGGCCAGCGCCACCAGCCGGCGGATCCGGAGCGGGTCCACGATCCCGGTGGTGACCAGGATGTCGGTGATCCCCGCGCCGATCATCATCTCCGCTTCGCTGAGCTTGGCCACGCAGATGCCCGTCGCCCCGCGCACCAGCTGCGCCTTCGCGATCACCGGGCTCTTGTGGGTCTTGGCGTGGGGCCGGAGCCGCACGTTCGCGGCGCGACAATGGCCCGCCATCTTGTCCAGGTTGCGGGTCATCGCGTCCAGATCGAGGATCAGCGCGGGGGTCGGCAGATCCCACATCAGCGCGGCACCGCGCCGAAGGCGCTCCGGGGGGGCCTAATGGATCACCTGCACGCCGGTCGCCAGCATGCGGTCGGTCCCGGCCGGCGCGGGCCGCGGCGGAGCATGGTGGTACGGGACTTCCAAATGTCGCCCTCCGCGCTGATTGCCGGGGTGAAGGATATCCCCGCGGCGGGCGCCGTTCCAGGCGATCACGGCACCGAAACCGTCGGGTACACGGCGACAATGACCAGCTCGTAGGGCAGCGGGCCCTCGATGGGAAGCCGGCTGGCTCCGGCCGCGCGGACCCGGCGGGAGATCTCCGCGAAGCTCACCCGGGGCAGCCCCACGACGTGGAACCGGGTCCCGGGCCTGGCCCGGCGAACCGCCAGCTCGGGCGGGGTTCCCGCGAGGAAGACCATCCGGAGCCCCTCGACCAGGAGATTTCCGTCGGTGTCGAGGGCCGAGGCGGTCACGAAGCGTCCGCCCTCCACGACCTCCTGCCTCGCCCCGCCGATCTCCATGAGGAAATGGACGTCGTTGAAGAGCGCGGGAGGCGTGTCGAGGGTGACGGTCGTGGGAGTCACCCGCAGGGTGAGCCTGGCGTCCTGGTACAGGTTGAAGGTCCGCTTGGCGGCGCCCGCCCGATAGCCCTCGACCGGGTGCAGGGTGCCCGACAGGTCGATGCCCTCCACCCTGGTAACCGGGTGAACCTCGAACACGTGGTCGGGATAGGGGTTCTCGAGTGGCGGCACCGGCCGACCCTGTTGCTCGGGTGCGCCCAGGGCATGCTCCGGCCAGAGCCGCCACGCGCCGGTGAGCCGGAGCGGGCGATGGCTCTTCGCCGACCGCTTGATCAGCGCCACCGCGCTGTCCTCCTCGGCCGCGTTCGCGATCTCTCCCACCGACCGGAGCCCGATCTCGGGGGCGCGCCCGGAGAAGTGGAAGTCACCGTCGAAGAGGTTCGGCGAGGGTCCGCCGCTCGCGTCGTCGACCGTGAAGCTGGTCTCGATCGTCACCCGGTCCCGGTAGGCCTCGATGAACGACCGCGTGAGCGTGAACCGCACCGGGTTGGGGGAAAGCCGGATCGCGGCCGCCGTGTAGTAGATCGTGGCGCGGCGGCTCAGGTGACTGCACTGGGTCAGCGCGCATCCGAGCAGGAGACCGCCGATGGCCCGGAGCATCGGGTCTCTAGGTGCGGGCGGGGAAGAGGTCGATCTGTGGCGGATGGAGCGGAAGACCGCTCGACGTGAGCACGGTGTCCACCCAGGCATCCCGGGCCGCCGGATCCAGCCGATGGCAGACCACGCCGAGCTCCAGGACCAGCCGGTCAATGACCCCGTCGATGTCCTGCTGAAAGGTCCGGCTCACGTCGCGCTGGCCGTCGAACGTCGGGGCATCGATGATCGGCACCTTGAACAGCCGGTCGTAGGTGCCCACCCATTCCTTCACCAGCGCATCGTACTCGGGAAGCCGTCCGGCCTGATGAACCAGGTAGGCGTAGTTGTCGAGCACCGAGCGGTCGCAGATCACCACCTCGTTCTGCGCGGCGGCCGCGATCTCGTCGGCGATCTGGGTGTGGAGGATCCAGGCCTGGGCCGGGAGCGTGGTCTCCCGGTTGATCGGGAGCGGGCAGCGGCGGGCCACCTCCTTGACCAGGTCCACGGCCCGGTCCTGGCGCTTGAGCCGGGAGGCGAGGTCGTAGCAGAGCGTGGTCTTGCCGACGCCGTGGGAGCCGATGAAGGCGATCTTCACGCGTCACCGAAGGGATTCTTCCGGGACCGTACCTGGGTAGCCGCGCTCGCGTCCAGCAGCCGTTGCAGCTCCTCCTGGCTCATCTCCCAGGGATCCTTCTCGTACCCCGGGGCCGCCACGGTCCGGGGCCGTCCGACATTCTCTCCCATGGGACTCAACTCCCACACGCTGCTGGACACCGGCCGGATTTCCCAGTCCTGCTTGTCACAATCGGTGAAGCGCCGAAAGCTCATAAGATTACCTTTCCCGCTCCATGGCGACCAAGACCTCGCGGTTCGACCGCTCCCTCGTCGAAGGTCCCATCCGTACGGCCGTCTGGAAGCTGGCGTGGCCGTCGGTCCTCCAGAACATGATCGGCGGCCTCCAGGGCGTGGTGGATCATGCGCTGGTGGGCCACCTGGTCGGCTTTACCGGCAACGCCGGCATCGGGGTGGCCTTCCAGATATTCCTCGTCGTCATGGTGTTCATCGCCTCGATCTTCACCGGCATGGGCGTGCTCATCGCCCGGTACACCGGCGCCAACAACGAGGAGGCGGTCAACCGCACCGCGGTACAGGCCTTCATCACCGCCGTGGCGCTCTGCCTGGGATTCCTGGCGCCGGTCGGCTATTTCCTGGCGCCCCACCTGCTCGGCCTGGTGAACGCGGCGCCGGCGGTCCAGGCCCAGGCGCTGCCCTTCCTCCGGATCATGTTCGTGTTCGGCCTGGGCATGATGCTCTTCTTCATGCTCGGCGGCGCGCTCCGCTCCGCGGGAGACGCGCGGACCCCGCTCAAGCTGGGTATCGGGCTCACCGCCCTCAATGTCGGGCTCAACGTGGTCCTCATTCGCGGCCTGGGGCCGATCCCCGCCTTCGGCACCAAGGGCGCCGCGATGGGGACCGTGACCGCCGGCGCGCTGGTGAGTCTCTACGCCCTGGTGAAGCTCTTCAGCGGCCGCTGGGTCATCGACTTCCGGGGCCAGAGCTGGAAGCCGGACTGGGCAATCATCAAGTCCCTCTTCAAGTTCGGCCTCCCGACCGGGCTGCAGGGCATCGCCATGAACGTGGCCGGCGTGATGCTGCTCCGCTTCCTCGGCTCGGTGGCGCAAAGCGCCGAGGCCCAAGCGGCCTACGCGGTCGGCTACACCGAGCTCTTCTCGCTGGTCACCTGGACCTCGGTCGGGCTGATGGGGGCCACGGCCGCGCTGGCCGGCCAGAACCTGGGCGCCGGTCACCCCGAACGCAGCATTCGCGCGGTCCAGACCGCCGCGCGAGTCGGAGTCGCCATTGCCACAGTCGTCGGACTCCTCTTTCTCCTCGTCCCGCACGCGCTGTTCGGCTTCTTCGGTTTGAATCAGCCCGGCGTGCTCGCGATCGGGGTCCAGCTGCTCGCGTTCCTCAGCGTCTCGGGCCTCTTCATCACGGTGGCGCTCACCTACACCGGCGGGCTCCAGGGCACCGGCGACACCAAGAGTCCGCTCTATATCTCGATCGTGTCGCAGTTTCTCATTCCCATCGGGTTGCTCTCGATCCTGCAATCGCTGCGGCCCCTGGTGCCTTCCGACGTCTGGCTCGCCATCGTCATCGGCCACGCCACCCGCTGCACCCTGAGCGTGCTCCGGTTCCGGCAGGGGAAGTGGCGCCGGATCGCGGTGCCGGTGGAGCCGCCGAGGTAGCCGCGGCCGCAGCGCTGCCGCTCACCTCACCACCAGGCGTTGCCTCCAGCGCTGTCGGGCGCCGAGCGGCGGAGCGCCCGCTGGCGGGATGAAGCCCGCGGTAAGCTCGTAGACTCCGGGCGCCGGCGGGGTAAACTCGAAGTCGAACGTTTCCCCGACCGCGACCCCCTGGTCGGCCGGCTTCACGACCCGAAGATCCATCGGAAGGTCGGCGCCGTCTTCGGCCAGCGCCTTCCATGGGACCAGGACCGTGTCTCGGCGGAGCTGAAACCTGACGTTCAGGGCGGCTCCGATGTTGATGAAGCGGAATCGGTGGGTGATCCCGGCCGCGAGTTCCCCGGCGGCGGACACGGCGGTGTCCCCATTGACGATCAGATGCGGAGGCGGAGGCGGGGCCATCCCCGGCCCGCGACCGCTCCAGGTGGCGAGGTAGACGTGATCCCGGGCCGGGTCGAAAACCTCACCCGGCTCCAGCACCAGCAGTGGCCCCGCCGCCCCGCCGGTCAGCTGCTTCGCATCGTTCAGATGGGTGTGATACATGAACGTGCCGGCGCGCGGCAGCGTGAGCCGGGCGCGGAACGAATCGCCCGGCACGATCGGGGGCGCCATGGCGCTGCCCTGATTGCTCCATCCCACCACGCCATCCGACCAGCTCTCCAGCTCGATGCCATGCCAGTGGATGCCGGTGGATTGGGGGCTCTGATTGTGCACCACGATGTCGGTGGGCTGGCCCCGGGTCACCACGATGATGGAGCTCGGAATCTCGATCGAATCGCGGGCCGGCGGCGCCGGGCCGCGCTGCAGGACATAGCTGTAGGTCATCGGCATCGTGCCCCTCGCGGGCCCCTGGTGCGCATACAGGTCGAGCCGCCGCGGTGTCCCGGTCCTGGTGTACCTCTCCCCCGGGCGAGGCGCCACCTGGATACCGAGCACCAGCCCAGCCATGTGCTCGGCGGCGCTGCCGGAGTGATCCTGGTGCTCGGTGTCCTCGGCGTGGTCGAGCCGCACCTCCGGCGTCACGTGAAACGTCAGGTGACAGTGCAGCAGCCAGTTTCCCGGGCGGTCGGGCGACCAGGTGTACGTCCTGGTATTCCAAGGCGGAAACTGCTCGGTGACGCTGAGCCGTTGCTGGGATTCCGGAATGGCGCGGCTGGACAATCCGTTCCCGGCGGCGTTCAGCTTGAAGTAGAAGCCGTGCAGGTGTATCGGGTGGCCCCGGGTCGAGCCGTTGACGATCCGCCAGTGCACCGTGTCGCCCACCGTCAGCGCCAGCCGCTCGGTATACGGCCAGGAGCGCCCATTGAATCCAACCGCCTGGCGCACTCGCAGCGAGTCCATATCGTAGGCCACGATGTTGATAACGAAGATCCGGTCCGGCGGCGAGCCTTCTGGAGGATCCACGACGAAGGCGCCATTGGCCGTCTCCCGCTCGGAGGGACGCCCGTCCGGGTCGTTGCCGATCACGGCGCGGTAGAGATAGGTGCCCGGCGCGCCGGCCGGAAAGGTGACTTCCGCCGATTCGCCCGGCGCCAGGTGCAGGGTATCGGAGGCCGGGATCGGCTGGGTCGCCAGCCCGATCACGTGAATGGTGGAATCCGAGAGCGCGTTGTGGATCGTGGCGTGAATCGGGGTGCCGGCACCCACTCGGATCAGCGGCGCGGGGATGCTCGGCGCCTTGCCCTCTTCACCGAACGCTTCCACTGTGATGTGGGGGCCGGTCGAGTCCTCGGGATACCACTCGGCCCGCCCCACCACCAGCCGCAGCCGCAGGGTGTCTCCCTGCATGGCGCCGGCCGGCACGCGATTGTCGTTGGGTGAGATCCGGATCGGGGCTGGCGGGGCCGCCGGACTGAATGCCGATGCTGATGCCAGCAGAATGACCGCCGCGGCACCGACCACGAAGCGTCGGGCCATGAACTCCTCCAGGATTACCGTTTGCGCTTTTCGGAAAATGCGGCGTCGAACGCCCGGCCTGCCGCGGGGAAATCAAGTCTCCGGACGAACGCCGCCGCTTCCGCGGCCCCATGCTCCCGGTCCATCTCGGGATCTTCCCACTCGACCGATAGCGGGCCCTGGTATCCGACCCGCCCCAGCGCGCGGATCACGGCGTCGAAATCGAGGAGCCCCCGGCCGGGGGTGCGGAAGTCCCAGGCCCGCCCGGCGGCGCCGAACTCGGTATGCCCGCCGAAGGTGCCCGCCTCGGTCGGCACCGGGCTCCACCAAACATCCTTCACATGGGTGTGAAAGATCCTGGCGCCGAACTCGCGCAGAAAGGCAAGATAATCCACGTTCTGGTAACCGAAGTGCGAGGGATCGAAGTTGAATCCGAAGTGTTTGTGGTTCCGGATTGCCGCGAGGGCCCGCCGGGTCGAGGCGATGTCGAACGCGATCTCGGCGGGGTGCACCTCCAGCGCGAAGTACACGCCGGCCTTGGCGAACGCGTTCAGGATCGGCCGCCACCGCGCCGCGAAGTCGGCAAAGCCGGCGTCGATCTCTCCCGGAAGGTTGGGCGGGAAGGAGTAGATCCGGCTCCAGATGGAAGACCCGGTGAACCCGTTGACCACGGTGCGGCCGGTCCGGGCCAGGTGCTTCTTCACCGCCGCGGGCGCCGCATCGAAGAACTTCCGGGCGGCCTTTCCGGTGTCGATCATCTCCTGGGCGGCCCGGCGACGAACCCCCTCCGGGTCACCGTCGCCCCAGACGGGTTCGGGGACGATGGCCCGGTGGCGGGCGTCGATCCGGTCGCAGACCGCCTGCCCCACCAGGTGGTTACTCAGCGCGAAGCAGAGCAGGCCGTGGTCCTTGAGCAGCGCCCACTTGTCTCGCACGTAGCCCCGCTCGGTCAGGGCCAGCTGCACCTGGAAGTGGTCGCCCCAGCAGGCCAGCTCGAGGCCGTCATAGCCCCAGGCCTTGGCCTTGGCCGCGAGCGTTTCGAGCGGGAGATCCGCCCACTGCCCCGTAAACAACGTCAATGGTCGCATGAACTCCTAGCGTCGTAGCGTCGTAGCGTCGTAGCGTCGTAGCCGCTTAGCCTCTTTCATCGCACCTCCCGCATCGGCACCGCGCAGCGCTCCTTCGCACTGAGCATCGCCGCCTCGAGCACTCGCTGGGTTTCGTAGGCGTCGGCAAAGTCGGGCAGCGGCAGCTCGGGCCGTCGCCGCCCCAGCACCCGAAGCACATCGGCCGCCATGTTCACGAAGGTGTGCTCGTAGCCGAGCAGGTGGGCTTCAGGCCACCAGTTGGCCACGTAGGGGTGCTCCCCGGCGGCGCTGGCCATGATCCGGCGCCACCCCTGGGTGCCCTTGGGGAGGGTGGCGTCGAAGTTCCAGAGCACGTTCATGTCCTCGAAGGAAAACCGGATGCCGCCCCGCTCTCCGTTGAGCTCGATGGTGTTGTCGTTCAGGTGCCCGGTGGCGACCCGGGAGCATTCGAAGCTCGCCACCGCGCCGCCGGACATGGTGGCCAGGAAGAGGGTCGCGTCGTCCACCGTGCTCCGGCCGGTCTTCCGGGAGCCGGGGATCTTCCTCCGGCCGATGAAGGTCCGCGCCACCGCGCCGTCCACCGAGACGACCTCCTGTCCCGAGAGGAACCGCGCCAGGTCGACGCTGTGGGCGTTGAGGTCTCCGTGCGCGCCGGAGCCGGCCGGTCCCTTCTTGAACCGCCACAGGAGCGGCGTCTCCTTGCCGCCCCAGCTCTGCAGATAGTGCGCCCGCACATGGTGGATGGTACCGAGCGCACCATCGCGAATCAGGCCCCACGCGAGGCCGATCGCCGGGCAGCGACGGTAATTGAACCAGACAAAGGTCTTGGCCCTGGAGCGTTTTGCGGCATCGCGCATCGCGCGGGCGTCGGCCAGGGTGCCGGCCAGCGGCTTCTCGCAGGCCACGTGTTTCCCCGCCTCGAGCATCGCGACCGCCTGCTCGGCGTGCACGTGGTTGGGCGTGGCCACGTCTACCAGTTGGATCTCGGGATCGTGGGCCAGGAGGCGCCAGTCGGTGGTGTAGCGCTCGAAGCCCCAGCGCAGCGCGAAGGGTCCCAGCGTGGCGGCGTCTCGCGCGCTGATCGCCACCAGCCGGGGCACCACCGGAAGATCGAAGAACTTGCCGACCTGGCCCCAGGCGTTGCTGTGGGCCCGGCCCATGAACTGTTGGCCGATGAGGCCGATTCCGAGCGATGGCGGCATGAGTGTGGGAAGCTATCCTCCGCCGGGCGGGCGGGGTAGACTTGGGGCGCCGACGAGAGAGGGGGCCGGTCCATGCCAGTACTCGTGACACGCCGCGATTTCCTGGCCGGCGCGGCCCTCGCCGCCACCCAGACGATGGCGCTGCCCATGTTCGTGGACGCCCAGGACGATCCCCCCTTCAAGATTTCGCTGGCCCAGTGGTCGTTCCACAAGGCCCTGCACGAAGGCCGGCTCGACCACCTCGATTTTGCCCGGGTGGCCCGCACCGAATTCGACATCGGGGCGGTCGAGTACGTCAATACCTTCTTCAAGGACAAGGCCACCGACGCCGCCTACCTCGCGGAGATGAATCGCCGCGCCAAGGATCACGGCGTCTTCCAGCACCTCATCATGATCGACGTCGAGGGTCGGCTCGGCGATCCCGACTCGGCGCTCCGCACCCAGGCGGTGGAAAACCACAAGAAGTGGGTCGACGCGGCCCGGACCCTGGGCTGCTTCACCATCCGGGTCAACGCCGAGAGCGAGGGCCAGCCCGCGGAACAGCAGAAGCTCTGCGCCGACGGGCTACGCCGCCTCACCGAATATGGCGCCTCGCGCGAGATCAACGTCATCGTCGAAAACCATGGAGACCTGTCGTCCCATGGTGACTGGCTGGCCGGCGTGATGAAGCTGGTGAACCACCCCCGCTGCGGCACCCTCCCCGATTTCGGGAACTTCACCGACTACGACCGCTACAAGGGGGTCGAGGAGATGATGCCGTACGCGAAGGCGGTGAGCGCCAAGACCTACGACTTCGACGACCGGGGCGAGGAAACCACCATCGACTACCGACGCATGATGCGGATCGTCACCCGCGCCGGATTCCATTCCTGGATGGGCATCGAGTTCGAGGGAGATCGGCTCGGCGAGCGGGAAGGCGTGGCGAAGACCAAGGCGCTGCTCGAGAGGATCGCGGGAGAGATGAACGCCGGTTAGGGCGACTCAGCTGCGAATGAGGAGGCGGATCGGAATCCCGCCGTTGTTCGAATCCCACCGCGGCGCGAGGGGGAGACCCATCTCCCGTTCGGGCATCGGGCCGGCGACCAGGATGGCGATGCCCCACCCGCTCCACCGGTCCCGCACCAGGGCGCCGAGCCGGGCGTAGAGATCGCGGAGATCCATCCCCTGACCCACCCGGATGCCATAGGGAGGATTGGTGGCGAGCAGGCCGGCGGCCGCGGGCGGTTTCATCGCCGAGACCGCCTCGGTCCGGAACACGATGTCCCGCGCCACCCCGGCGCGAGCCGCATTCGCTTCCGCAGCGCCGATGGCGCCGGCGTCGCGGTCGCTGCCTGCGATCGGGGCGGGAGCCGCGAGGAGCTCCCGCGCCACGGCCCGTGCCTTGAGCCCATCCCACGTCACCGGATCGAAGTCCGGCCACCGCTCGAAGGCGAAAGTCCGGTGCCGCCCCGGCGCGATCCGTCGCGCCAGCAATGCCGCCTCGATGGGAATGGTGCCGGAGCCACAGAACGGGTCGGCCAGCGCCGCCGTGCCGTCGTAGCCGGCGCCCAGCAGCATCGCGGCGGCGAAAGTCTCCCGGAGTGGCGCCTTGGCGCCGGCCAGGCGGTACCCGCGCCGGTGCAGGAGGGCGCCGGAGCTGTCGGCACTGATGGTGACGATATCGCGGGCGACCCGGACGATGAACAGCTGGGCCTCGGTCTCGGTCTCTTCCGCGGCATCGTCGCCGCGCTCCGCTTCCCCCTCCCCGCTTCCCGTCGTTGCGACGGCCCCCCGTTCGAGGCCCACGACGTCCCCCAAGCGCTGCGCGATGGCGTCGGCATGGTAGAGCCGGGATTTCCTGGAGGTGACCCGGAACCGGACCGGCGCGCCGCGCCCCACGATCTTCTCCCAGGGCACCCGCTTGGCCTTCCGTTCCAGCTCATAGAAGGCCCGGGCCGGAAACTCGGCCAGCCGCACGATGATCCGGGTAGCCGTCCGGAGCTCGAGGTTGGCGGCGTAGAGCTGGCCCGGAGTCGCCTCGAATTCCACGCCTCCCGGCTCGGTCTTGAGCGGCGCGATGCCCAGCGCCACCAGCTCGGAGGCGGTGATGGCCTCGATCCCGGGCGGGGTGACGGCAAAGCAGCGGTGGGCGGAGGCCGGCATGGCCGAAATGTAGGGCGGTGGGCCCCCGGCTTGACGGGGCGCTCGGTTGACCATAGATTCTCAATCCATAGACTCACTATGTATTGAGGCGCTATGGCTGCCCCCCGCGATCCGCTCCGGGTCGAGCTCCTCCCCGGAACCCTCGATCTCCTGATCCTCAAGACCCTCTCGGTGACGCCGATGCACGGGTACGGCATCGCGGGGCATATCGGCCGGCTCTCCGGGGCCGCGCTCAGGGTGGAGGAAGGCTCGCTCTATCCCGCGCTCCAGCGCCTCAAGATCAAGGGCTGGGTCACCGCCGAGTGGAGGCTCACTCCCACGAAACGCCGAGCCCGGTACTACGCCCTCACCCCGGCCGGCCGTCGCCAGCTGGCCCATGAGGTCTCGGCGTTCGACCAGCTGGTGGCCGCGGTCCGGAGCGTGGTGAGGCCGGCATGATCGCGGCGATCGAAGGCGCGGCGCACGACCCGAGTCCGAAGGTCCGGGACGCGGCCGCGTGGGCTCTGAGCCGGATCTCCGGTCAGAACGCGTCTCCCCCATGAGCAGCATCATCCGGCGCATCCTCCACCTCCTCCGTCGCGGCCGCTTCGAGGCGGATCTCAATGACGAGCTCGGTTTCCACGAAGAGATGGCCGCCGAAGATGCGCGGCGCGAGGGCGCCGACCCCGAAGCGGCCCGCTTCGCGGCGCGGCGCCAGGTGGGGAACACGGCCCAGGCCCGGGAAAGCGCCCGCGCCGTCTGGTCGCCGCCGGCCTGGGACGACTTCACCCAGGACGTGAAGTACGCCTTGCGCGGCCTTCGGCGCCGCACAGGGTACGCGGCCGCCGCCATCCTCACCCTGATGCTCGGCATCGGCGTCACCACCGCGCTCTTCAGCGTGCTCGATGCGGTGCTGCTCAAGTCATTGCCCTACGCCGATTCCGGCCGGCTGGTCCAGGTCTGGGAGCACAACATCCCGCGCGACCGCCGCGAGAATCTGGTGGCGCCCGCCAACTTCGTGGACTGGCGCGACCGGGCCCGGAGCTTCGAGTCCCTGGCGATGTATACCTGGGCCAGCGCCCCACTCAGCGGTGACGCGCCGGAGATTCTCGACGGGCGCGCCGTCACCACCAACTTCTTCCCCACCCTTGGCGTCCGCCCGGCGCTGGGACGGCTGCTCGCGCCCGAAGACACGCTCCCGGGAGCGCCGGTGGCGCTGGTGCTGAGCCATGGGCTCTGGCTCCGCCGGTTCGGCGGAGATCCCACGGTGATCGGCAGAACCGTGGTGCTTCGGGACGCGACCGCCCGGGTGGTGGGCGTCATGCCCCGCGGCTTCCGGCCGATGGGCGGCGAGGAGTATTGGGAACCCTGGGCGGTCACCAGCAGCCAGCAGGTGCGCCGGGGCCGCTACGCCATGGTGATCGGCCGGCTTCGCGAAGGAGTCACCGCCGCCGCCGCCGACCGGGAAATGCATGCCATCGCCGTCTCGCTTGCGGGGGAGTATCCGAAGTTCAACACGGGCTGGACCGCCGATGTGATCGGGCTGCAGGACCAGGTCACCGGCAGGGCGCGTCCGGTGCTCCTGCTGCTCGCCGGAGCCATCGCGTCGGTGCTGCTGATCGCCTGCGCCAACGTCGCCAACCTCAAGCTGGGTCAGGTGCTGGCGCGCCGTACCGAGCTCGCGGTGCGGGCGGCCCTCGGCGCATCGCGCGGGAGGATCCTGCGGCAGATGGTGGTGGAAGGGCTGGTGCTTGCGGCTGCGGGTGGCGGGCTGGGCATCGTGGCGGCGGCGCTGGGCGTCCGCGCGCTGGTACATGCCCAGGTGCGGCAGATTCCGCGGCTTCAGGAAGTGAGCATTGACTTCAGGGTGCTGGGATTCGCCCTCCTGATCACCGCATTGGCTGGCCTGGCGTTCGGACTGGCGCCCGCGCTGGCGCTCCGGGAGAGCTCGCTGCGCCAGCCGCTCAGCCGCAGGGGGGGCGAAGCCGGCTCGGCTCCCCGGGGCCGGACCCTGCGCGGTGCGCTGGTGTCGGTCCAGGTGGCGCTCAGCCTGATGCTGCTGACCGGCGCGGGCCTGACGGTGCGCTCCCTCGCCAATCTGCTCTCGGTGCAGCCGGGGTTCGATCCCCGGAGCGTCCTGACGGTCCAGCTCCGCCTCCCCGGTGATGCGTATGGTCCGCCGGAAAAGAAGGCCGCCTTCTATGAGGAGCTGGCCCGGCGCATCGGCGCTCTTCGGAGCGTGGACGACGTGGGCCTGGTGAACTTCCTTCCGCTGCGCGGCCTGGCGCCCGCGACATCGGTGCATATCGTCGGACAGCCCGAGCCACCGGCGGGCCAGGCCGCGGTCACCGAAGTGAATACCGTCGACGCGTCATACCTCCGCGCCATGCGGACTCCGCTGGTGCAGGGTCGCGGGTTCATCGCCGCCGATCGCCTGGGCGCCCCGCGCGTGGTCCTCATCAGCAAGGCCTTCGCTCGGCAGGTGCTCAAGGGCGCGTCGCCGATCGGCCAGCGGATCCGCGTCGATATGGCCGAGCCGGATACGGTCCTCGAGGTCGTCGGCGTCGTGGGAGACATGCGGCGCGACGGCCTGGACGTGGATCCCCGGCCGACGGTGTTCTATCCGTTCCTGCAGGGGCCGCCGGCCGACATGACGGTCGTGATCCGGGTTTCCGCTGGGACGGCGGCGCTCGCGCCGCTGGTGCGCCGGGAAATCGCCGCGATAGACCGCTCCCTCCCGGTGCTCGCCGTGGAGACGCTCGAATCGCGCCTCGCGGAGTCCACCGCCGACCGCCGCTACCCGATGCTGCTGCTCAGCCTCCTCGCCGTGCTCGCCCTGATCCTCTCGGCGATCGGACTCTACGGGGTGCTGGCCTACATCGTCGGCCAGCGGTCCCGCGAGATCGGGCTCCGCCGGGCCCTCGGCGCCACCGGAGGCAGGATCGCACGGCTGGTCGTGGGCGAAGGGTCTCGATTCGTGGGCCTCGGCGTCGCGGTCGGCCTGGCGGCATCGCTTGCGACCACGCGCTTCCTGGGTAAACTCCTCTACGGGCTTTCACCCAGCGACCCCGTCACCCTGGTACTCGTAGCCGGAGTCCTCGTGGGCGTCGCCGCGCTGGCGACGTGGCTTCCCACCCGCCGCGCGCTGCGGGTGGACCCGGCGGTGACACTCCGGGAGGACGGTTGATAGGATCGCTGCTTGCGCAGGCGCTGGTCATCGCCAACGGCACCATCATCGATCCCACCGGGAAGAGCCCGGCCACCCAGGGCACCGTGGTGGTGGAACGCGGGCACGTGACGGCCGTCGGGCGGGCGCCCCGGGTTCCTCCCGGCGCCCGGGTCGTCGATGCGCATGGAAAATTCCTGGTCCCGGGGCTCTGGGACATGCACGCCCATCTGGCGTCGTCCGGCCCGGTCGGGAATGCGCCGGAACAGTACGTCGGGTACGGCGTGCTCGGTATACGCGACATGGGCGGGTTTCCCGACACCCTGTTTCCGTTGCGGGGCCGGATCCGTTCCGGCGACCGGATCGGGCCCGAGATCGTGATGGCCGGCCCCACCCTCAACGGCGAGCAGCCCGCCCCGTTCCACCGCAAGGTCGTCACCGAGGCCGAGGCCCGCGCGGCCGTGCGCGAGCTCCGGGCGCTGGGCGTGGACTTCATCAAGGTGCACCGCGCGATCGGAAGGCCGGCGTTTCTCGCGGTCATCGATGAGGCACGCCGCAATGGCCTCACGGTGAGCGGACATGTTCCCCTGGCGCTCTCCTGGATCGAGGCGTCGAATCGCGGCATGCGTACCATCGAGCACATTCAGACCATCTTCGAGAACGAGCAGCCCGACTTGAAGGTGACCCCCGAGCTGTTCCTCCAGATCACCGACCGGCTCATGGGCCCCCATGGCGATTCCATCTGGGCCGTTCTCAAGCGCAACCACACCTTCTTCGATCCGACCCTGGTCGGCTATGAGGCGACCTTTGCCACGGCGAGCCCCGAGGTCGCGGCGCGGCGGCGGGAGGCGTATGCGCGGATGAAGCTGCTCGCGGGACGGATCG
Organism: Gemmatimonadota bacterium; assembly: GCA_041486305.1. GTDB lineage: Bacteria > Gemmatimonadota > Gemmatimonadetes > Gemmatimonadales > GWC2-71-9 > JABFSM01. Next base: position 128,235 of record JBGPLG010000001.1, on the reverse strand, counting down.
TGAAGGCGGGAGTGCCGATCCTGGCCGGCTCCGACGTACTGGAACGGCACGGCGACGTGCTGCTGCTCGAGCTGGAACGGCTGGTGGAGATCGGGATGACGCCACGCCAGGCCCTGGCGGCCGGCACCACCACCGCTGCCGAGGCGGTGCTGCACCACGGCAGCGGGCGCATCGAAGTGGGGGCGCCGGCGATGTTTCTGGTGCTCGACGCCGACCCGCTCGCCGACATCAGGAACCTTCGCTCGCTGTCCGCGGTGGTCCTGAGCGGACGGCTGATCGAATCGGCCGAGCTGGCCCGGTTGCGGGAACTGCGCTAGGCGTCGGAGTCTTCGCGAGGCCCCCAGGACCGAAGCGATCTCACTCCGAGAAGATCTGTCTTCTCGCCTTCTCGAACCCCTGCTCCACGTCCCGCTTCGCCGCGTCGATCCGTGCCATCGTTCCGGCTGAGGCTCCTCCGATTTCCACTTCCCTGATCGCGTCCAGGGCGCCCCGGTACCAGTCGACCCAGGCGCGGAGAATCTGCAGCTCCTTCTCCCGGGTGCTTTCCCGCCGGACCGCCGCCATGCTCAGGGCGGTTTCCTTCTCCAGCCGCTCGAGCGCGGCCCGCCGGGTTTCGTCGATGACGAAGCTCGCGGTTACCGCGTCCGCCGAAGCCAGCGCCAGGGCCGTGGTCAGCGCGCAGATCCCCACGTTCCGGATCTCGCCCGCGCTCACGTTGCCGATCCGGTCGCCGTCGGTGTGATAGAACTGATCGGTGAAGTGCCAGAGCAGCAGCCCGGGCTTCCCCGCGGCCAGGAATGGGGTGTGGTCGCTCCCGCCCTCGAACGGGTTGGTCCCCACCACCCACCCGGTCCCCGCTGCCTGGTCGAGGCAGCGGTTCCGGACGAAGTCGTTGAAATAGTGGGGAGTGAGCTGCGCCACCGTCATCGGTGATCCGCCCCACTCGGTGTGGTGGTCCTCGCCCCGGGTCCACACCGCCGAGGGATCCGGCATCTTCTCGATGAGGAAGGTGCCGCCGGTCTTCGACGCGTCTTCGCCCACCATATCAAGCGACAATCCCCAACGCACGCCCGCAGTTCGGACCGAATCGTCCTTGAGGAATCGCGCCGTCGAGGCGATCTCCTCGCCCCAGAGGAAGGTGATGGTGCGCCCCGGATCCTGTTGGCCCGACCGCACCAGCGCAGCGGTGACCCGCGCCAGCTCCGCGAGCGCGCCCACTCCCGAGGCGTTGTCGTTGGCGCCCGGCTCCTGGACATGGGCGCTGAAGACGAACCGCTCCGACGGTGCGCGACTCCCGCGCACCTCGGCCACCAGGGTCAGCTCCTCGGATCGATAGAGCCGGGTCGAGAGCTCCGCCCGGACCCGGACCGGACCGTCGGCCAGCGCGGCGCGGAGCGACTCCCACGCGCCGAAGGACAGCGGGATGCCCCACCCGGCGCGTGCCGAGTCGTACGGAATCCCGGTGAACTGAATCGAGCTTCGATTCACCTCGGGCCGGGTGTAAGCAGGCATCGAATAGGCCAGCACCCCCAGCGCGCCTCGCTTCAGGACCGCTTCGGTCCAGAGAGCTCGCAGCGACAGGTCCCCGAGCACGATCCGCCCCGCCACGTCCTTTCCCGAAAAATCCGCGGGAGTGCCCTTCCCGACGTCGACCAGCTCGGCCTCGACTCCGCCCGCGGGCGTGGAGGCCGAGTACATGCCGAGCATATGACGGTTCGTGGCATAGCGGAGGACGGGCGTTGCCTGACCCACGATCGTAAGCGAGCCGTCTACCGGCTCCCAGGTGGGCCGCGACATCGGGCGGTGCTCGATCCGGTAGGTGAGCCGGGAGGAGGCGGTTCCCCGGTCTTCCGGCAGGAAGCCCGCGCTGTCGAGGATGGCGGCCACCCTCGCGATGCTGGCGTTGAAGCCGGTGTTCCCCGCCACCCGCCAGTACTGCTCGATGAATGCGGTGGTGGCCAGCGCCCGTGGGCCGGAAAACTCCGCCCGTGCCTCGGCCAACGTCCGGGTGAACGCGGGGGTCGAAGGCCGGGACGATCCCTGCGCGGACAGGGCGGCCGGTAAGCCGAGAAGGATGCCGGTGACGAAACGCATGCCGGAAAATACGCTAGCGCGTCACCTTCCAATACACGGCGTAGCGCTCGTCGAAGAGCCGGTTGAACGGCATCAGGGTCACATCGCGGGCCTGGCCCGTGGTCTGGAACTCGCCCGGACCGGATCCCGGCTTGATCCAGGCGGAGAGGTCGTCTCCCGCGGCCTTGAACGCGGGCGCGGCGATCGGTTCCAGCGGGTAGTTGGGGACGGTGCGCGGCTTGGTGGGCTCCGCTCGAAGCGTGGCCGGCGTCAGCCCTTCGGCGCCCAGGCGGCCGGCCAGGACCAGCGGGCCGTACATGAACGCCTGCAACGACGGGTCGTCGGGCATCGGGTGCGCGTGGAGGCTCATCGGGAGCCTGAGCGAAAGACGGTCGCCGTCCTTCCAGGTGCGGTCCAGCACATAGTAGCCCCCCGGCCCGGCGAAGCCTTCGAGCAGCTTTCCGTTGAGCGAGGCGGAGTTCGATCCGGTGGCCCAATACGGCACTCTGACCCGGAGCGTGAACCCGGCGGGCTTCCGGGTCCGAATGGTGAGCGCGGTGCCCTCTTCCGAGGGAAACAGGGTTTCCTGGACCACCTTCACGCCCCGCTCCTGCCAATCCAGCTCCGAGGCCGCGAACAGGTTCACGAACAGCCCGCTCTCGTCGTGGAAGTAGATGCTGTCGCCCAGCTTGGAAAAGGCCTCGCTCATCGAGCCGGTACAGCACCAGTAGTCCTGGCTCGGCGTGCCGAACAGCTTCCAGAGCCCCGACCCCAGGGAGACGTAATAGAGCTTGTTGCCGTCCGACGGGTGTTGGCTTCCGACGATACCGTTCCAGAGCGCCCGTTCGTAGTAGTCGGCGCAGCCGGGATCGGCGGTCCAGCCGAAGACATGCCGAGTCAGCTTCATCATGTTGTAGGTGACGCAGTCCTCCTGCGTGTACCCGCTCAACTGGGTCGACAGGACGTTCGGCTCGGCCTGCCACCCTTCGCCGTTGCTGGTGCCCCCGGTGGCATATGCCCGCGCGGTGGTCACCTCGCGCCAGAAGTACTCCGCGATCCGTCGGTACCGCGGGTCAGCCGTCAGCTCGTAGCGCCTGGCAGCGCCGATGATCTTGGGGATCAGCGTGTTGGCATGGAGACCCTTGAGCTGGTCCATGCCCTGCGCCAGTGGCCCGAAGACTCGCTCATGGTCGAAGCGCCGGGCGGTGCCCCGAAGGCCGGGGTCCTGCGCCACCACCGACAGATTGTAGAGCACCTCGTTCATCCCGCCGTACTCCCGCTCCAGCACCCGCGCCATCTCGTAGTCGCCCAGCGGCTGGGTCCATCGGGTGGTCCAGCGCGCCATGCCCTTGACCAGGTCGAGCGCCGGCGCGCTGCCCGCGTGCACATGCATGTCCAGCAGGCCGGCCATGATCTTATGATAGGTGTAGAACGGCGCCCAGACCGGCTGGTCGGCGCGGAGCCGGTCGAAGAATTCTTCCGGAAAGGCGCTCAGGTACCCGTTCGGCTGCTGGCACCGGGCCAGCTCGGCCACCAGCTTCTCGCCCCGGGCCTTGAGCTCTCCATCTCCCTGCGCCGCCATCAGGGCGCACGCCGAGAGATAGTGCCCGGTGTAATGACCCCGTAGCTCGTTGGCCGGTGCTTCCCACCCGCCCAACGGCTCGGCGGTCGAGGGGAGCCCGGCCTTGAGGCGGAAGGTATGGAGCAGCCGGTCGGGGTCCTGGGCCAGCAGGAACCGGCGGTTGATCTGCATCTCGTCGTAGAGCGGACCCGGCAGCAGGCGGATCCGGGACAGGTCGAACGGCACGGCCGTCGGGGCCACCGGCGCGGCGGGGCGCGCCCAGCGGCGCGACAAGGGCAGTGCCGCGGCGGCGGACAGCGCCACGAATTCTCTCCGATTCATGGAATGCCTCCCAGCTCTTTCGCCTTGGCAATGGCGGCGGCCATGGTGTCGCGGTATTTCGTGAAGGTGTCTTCGACCACGCTGATGGTCGGGATCGGGCCCTGCGACATGGAGAGCGTCTGCGGGTTGAACCGGCCGAAGCCCGACTCGTGCACCCCGCTGCTGCCCCGGCCCGGCGCCGGATGACTCAGGTGGGAAAAGAATCGCGAGTATTTCATGCCCGGCTTCGAGTACACGTGAAACAGCGGGAGAAATTCCATCAGTGCGTCGTAGGGAAACTCGCCGCAGGCCAGCACCTGGGGATACCGGGCCCGGAGATCCGCGACCATCCGGCGGGTTCCCGCGTGCATGTCGGCCTTCTGATTGTTGATCCACCCGCCGGAAATGTCCAGGAAATACGCATCGGCGCCGTAGCGCTCGATGACGTCGGCAATCCGCTCGGTGAGCCAGCGGCGCCACGAGTCGACGCCCAGGTTCATGTAGGCCACCCAGCCCTCCTGGTGGCGGTCGTTGTCCCAGTCCACCCAGTCGAGGTCGAACTGGTCGCCGTCGATTCGCTGGGTGGCGGCATCGGCGAACTTCGCGAATTCGGGATGCCGCTTGTTCGCGGTGTTCATCCCGAACATGGGCATGATCTTGAAGCCCAGCGCGTGCCCTTCGGCAATCAGTCGCTTGAGTCCGGCCTCTCCCCCCATCCCCTGGTCCGCCCGGTACAGGGGGTAGTTCCAGTAGTAGCGCCCGTCCCACGCCGGCAGAAAGACCAGGACCCGGTCGGCGGGGATCCGGGTGGCGGTCCAGCGGAGGATCTCCAGCATCCGGGCATAGTCGTTGAACACGAAGCCGGTGTAGTGGGCCCCATGCAACGAGAGCACCAGCGCGGTCTTGCGGAGCCAATCGGGGACATCCGCCCGGGTTTCCCAGGCGGGAAAGTTGTAGGCCCGCTCCAGATGGGCGTAGTGGGCGTCGGTGGCCGCGTCGAGCGACGTGCCCCGCGCGAGCCTCCACGCGGGAACCTTCAGGCGGCGCTGATCCAGCCAACCCTCGACCTCGAAGACCGCCTCGACCCGGTAACCGCTCTCCCCGGGCTGAAAGAAAAACCGCTTGGCCCGTACCTTGTCGTCGAGTGAGGCGAGCGACCAGACCTGGTCGGTTCCGACGATCGCCATGTACGGAGTGCCCAAGCCCCCCGCGGTGTTTCCACCAAAGAGATCGCCGGCGCCGAACGGATAACCGAAGAGCAGCTCGTCGTCCCGCGGATCGAACGGCGCGCCGCCCCCGGCGGAAATCTTCCCCCGTGGCAAGCCCCGGATCACCGTGGTGACGCTCTTGATGGGCTGGTCCATTTCCGCCTCGGCGTCCCACTCGACGGTGTCGCCGCTCCGGCGGAACCGGACCGTCAGGCGGCCCGGCGCGCGCCGCTGACCGCCCGCCCACACCATCCCCCTGGCCTCGAGGGTAAGGCGGTCGGCGTCGCCCTCCGCTTCCATTTGGTCCAGATCGAGCCCGTAGACGTTCTCGCGGGTGAACACCAGGAATCCGAATCGCAGCCCGGCAAACTCGATCGAAGGCTCGGGAAAATCGAAACTGAACCGCTGGAAGCCGCGTCCCCGTCCGGGGACGAAGACCTCGGAGGTGGAGACCAGGGGAAGAATCGTGGACCGCGACGCAGGGGCCTGGAGCGGCAAGGATGTTCCCGGCGGAATCAGGCCGGAGGCGCCGGCCACGCCCGCGGCACCGGCGGCCTTGAGCCAGTCGCGCCGGGAAACATCATCGGTCATGGGGGACCCGGAGAAGGACGATCTCTACGATACCGCGGCGCCCCGCCCGCCGCCATCGCGGCTTCCCATTGACATCTTATGGGAAGCGTGGCACTCTTCCCATAAGATCACTATGGGAACGGTCATGGCTCCGTCACTCGACCTGCTGCAGGGCACCCTCGATCTCCTGGTGCTCAAGGCCCTCTCCTGGGGCTCCCGTCACGGCTATGCGGTGTCCACCTGGATCCGGGAGCGCTCCGGCGAGGAGTTCCTGATCGAGGAAGGCGCGCTCTACCCCGCCCTGCACCGGCTGGAGCGGCGCGGCTGGGTCGAGTCGGAATGGGGGCTGTCCGAGAACAACCGGAAGGCCAAGTTCTATCGTCTGACTTCCAAGGGCCGGGTCCAGCTGCGGGCCGAAGTGTCCCTGTGGAGTCGTTATGTGAGCGCGGTGGAGCGGGTGCTCGGCCCCGCGGAACGGTAAGGAGGGATCATGACCAGGTTTCGTTCGCTGTTCCGGTTGATCGGCCGGGAGCCGCCGCCCGCGGAAGACGTCGCGGCGGAGTTCGAGGCCCATCTCGCGATGAAAGCCGAGGCACTGGCCCGGAGCGGCCTGTCACCCGAGGACGCCCGCCGGGAGGCCGAGCAGCGCTTCGGCCCCCTGTCCCGCTACGCCGCCGAATGCCGGGCCATCGATATCGCCGAGCGGAAGGAGCGGCGCCGGCGCGAATGGTGGGCCGGCGCGTGCCAGGGCATTCGGCAATCGAGCCGGGCGCTGCTTCGGGCGCCCGGATTCACCGCCACCGCCGTGCTGGTCCTGGCGCTCGGCATCGGGCTCAACGCCACCGTCTTCTCGGTTCTCCGCGGCGTGGTCCTCAAGCCGCTGGCGTATCCGAATCCCGGGGAGCTGATCAAGATCTCCTCCAGCAATCCCACGGACGGATGGCCGACCTTTCCGGTCGCTCCGGCCGACTTCTACGACTGGGCGCGGGAGAGCCAGGGCTTCCGGGCGATGGTCGCCTGGACCGAATCCCAATCCGCCGCGACCGGCATGGGTCCGGCGGAGCAGGTGTCCGTCATCTCGGTCACCCGCGGATTCCAGGCGGTGACCGGGGTGGCCCCCACACTGGGCCGCGGTTTTGTCGACCCTGAGTTCGAGAACGGCGCGACCCACGTCGCGATCCTCTCCTACGGGACCTGGGTCGGCCGGTTCGGCCGCGATGCGGCGGTGCTGGGGAAACGCTGGATCCTGGACGGCGAGAGCTACGAGATCATCGGCGTGATGCCCCAGGGCTTCGAATTCCCGGTCGGGGAGGGCGCCGCCTGGATCCCGTTTCAGACGCCCCGGGACGTCGCCTCGCAGCGGGGTGGCCACTACCTCGATGTCGCCGGGCGCCTCGCCGCCGGAGCTACCCTTGCCGGCACCAAAACCGAGCTGGTCACGCTGGCGGCACGCATCGCGCGGGTGTTCCCCAGGTCGAGCGCCAACTGGACCGTGGATCTCCGATCGCTTCACGAGGATGTGGTGGAGGAGTCGCGCCCGACGCTGATCCTTCTCATGACCGGAGTGGGCCTGCTGCTGATCCTCGCCTGCGCCAACGTCGCCAACCTGGTCCTGGTGCGCGCCATCGGCCGGAGCGGCGAGGTGGCGCTGCGGAGCGCGCTCGGCGCCGGGCGCGGGCGCCTGCTCTGGCACGGCGCGAGCGAAGTGCTGGTGCTGGTGGGGGTCGGCGCGATGGCGGCGATTCCGGTGGCGGTATTCGGTGCGGGAATGATCCGCCGTTTCGCGCCCCAGGGCGTGCCGCGGATCGAGACGGTCCGGCTCGATCCCCCGGCGCTGCTCTTCACCCTGGGCGTCACCATGCTGGCTGCCCTGCTGGTGAGCCTGGCGCCGGCGCGCCGGATCGCCCGGATCGATCTGCGCACCGCGCTGGCCGGCGGCAGTGGCCGGAGCGTCGGCACCCGGCGGGGGTTGCACCGCTGGCTGGTGGCGGTGGAGACGGCGGTGGCGCTGGCGCTCCTGGCGGTGGCCGGGGTGCTGGTGAAGAGCAAAATGCGGCTGGAGCAGGTGAATCCCGGGTTTGATGCCTCGTCGACTCTTACCGCGAGCGTGTCCCTCCCGGACAAGACCTACGGCAAGAGCGTGCCGATCGTCCAGTTCCAGCAGGAGCTGTTGCGGCGGCTCGGCGCGATCAACGGGGTCGAGTCCGCCTCCCTGGTCTTCGGGCTGCCGCTCGACGGGTTCGGGTACAGCTCGAGCTTCACCATCGACAGCGTGCCGGTGCCCGACGGCGTGAGCCAATCGGCCCAGCTCCGGCTGGTCTCGGCCGACTACTTCGCCACCCAGCGGATCCCGATCGTCGCCGGCCGCGGGTTCACGGCGGAAGACCGGCGGGGCGGCCGACCGGTCGTCGTCATCAGCGCCGCGGCGGCGAAGAAGTTCTGGCCCGACGGGAAGTTCCTGGGCCGGTTCATCCGGGTGGCGGCGCAGCCGGGCCCGGACGACGACCGCCCCCAGGGGTATGTCATCGGGGTGGCGGGCGACGTGCGCGAGCGGGGCCTCGACCAGGAGCCGCGCGCCATCATCTACGGCAACACCGAGATGGTTCCCGAGGGCTACCTGACCATGGTGCTCCGCACCAGCGTGAGCCCGCTGTCGCTGGTGACGGAGGTGCGCCGGATCATCAACGCGATGGATCCCGACCTGCCGGTGAGCCAGGTGCAGACCATGGAGGCGGTGGTGCGGCACGCCTCCACCCCGCAGCGGTTCCGGGCCTGGGTCATGGGCCTGTTCGCGTTGCTCGCGGCCGCGCTGGCGGGACTCGGCGTCTACGGCGTGATCTCGCATATCGTGGCCCAGCGGACCCGGGAAATGGGTCTGCGCCGGGCCCTCGGCGCCAGTGATACCCAGGTGGTCGCGGAAGTGGTCCGCTCCGGTATGCGCGATGCCGTCTTGGGTGCCGGATGCGGGCTCGGCGCGGGGTGGCTCATCGCGCGCAGCCTGTCGAAACTCCTGTACCAGGTCACCCCGGCCGACCCCGCGGTCCTGGGGCTTTCCGCCGCGCTGTTCCTGGGGGTCGCGTTCGCGGCCTGCTGGATCCCGGCCCGCCGGGCCACTCGGGCCGACCCGGCGATCGTGCTGCGGGGAGAATGACGCGCCGGGTACTCGCCTTCGCGCTGGCCGTCGCGGCGTGCGGCCCCTCACCCGCACCGCCCAGCCCGGTCGTCGCGGAGCGATCGGACTCGCTCGCCCAGGCGCTCTACGAAAAACTCGATCTTCCCGGCGTCTCGATCGCCGTGGCGCTTGCGGACGGGCAGTTGTGGAGATGGCAGATCGGCCGGGCCGATCTCGAAACCGGACGCCGGATCGAGCGCTCGACCGTTTTCCGGGTCGGCAGCGTCTCGAAGGTGTTCACCGCGTCGATCGCGGCCCGTTTGGTAGCCGCCGGCCGCCTCGATCTCGACGCACCGATCTCCCGGTACCTGCCCAGACTGCCGGGGCCGTACCGAACCCTGACCGCTCGTCTGCTGGCCGGGCATCTCGCCGGAGTTCGCCACTACGGACCCGGCGAGTTCGAAAACCAGACCCACTATCCGTCGGTGCCCGCGAGCCTGGGAATCTTTCTCGGGGATACCCTGCTCACTCCGCCCGGCACCCGCTACTTCTACTCCACGTACGGGTACAACTTGTTGGGGGCGGTCCTGGAAGCCGCGTCGGGAAAGAGCTATGGCGAGCTGCTGGAGCAGGAAGTGGCGCGGCCACTCGAGCTCATCCGCACCGGCCTCGAGCCCGGCGGTGGACCGGCCGGGGACCAGGCCCGGCCCTATACCAGAGACAGCGACGGGAAATATCAGCCGTCCCACCTGGTGGACCTGAGCGACCGGTGGCCCGCCGGCGGCGTGATCTCCTCCGCGGAGGAGCTGGCCCGCTTCGGGCTCGGCGTCTTCGCTCCCGGCTATCTCCCCGATTCGGTCCGTGCCCTCCTCCTGACCCAGCAGCACACCAGCGCCGGAATGCCTGTTCCGGTGGGGCTGGGCTGGCGCATCGCGACGGACTCGCTGGGCCGGCGCTACGTCCACCACGGCGGCGCCTCCACCGGCGGCCGCGCCTTTATCCTGGTGTATCCCGACCAGGGCGTCGCGGTGGCCATCCTGTCGAACACCGAAGCCGGCTTCGGGGAGGCGGAGGCCCTGGCCTTCGCCCGGCTCGCGCTGGCCTGCGGCGCTAGGGGCTCTTGCGGCTCGGCCCGATGATCACGAACGCGTTGCCATAGAGATCCCGGAACAGCGCCTCGGTGCCCCAGGGCCTCTGCTTCGGCGCCTGGGTGAATTCCACGCCCCGCCCCTTGAGCAGCTCGTAGGTTTTGGCGACATCCTCCGATTCAAACACCCACGACACCTCCTTGCCGATCCGGTCCTGGTAGGCGCGCGGCATCGCGGGGTCGGCGCCGTCGCCCGGCGTTTCCAGCACGATGCCGAGCCCGGGTTGTCCCGGCGGATGCACCCGGAGAAAGCGTTGTCCCGGAGCGAAGGTCCGGTCGATCTCGACCTCGAAGCCCAGCTTTTCGGTGTACCACTTCCTGGCCTCGTCGTAGTCCCGCACGATGACCGTGACGCTGCGGAGCCTGAGGTCGGGCGCGCCGGTCTGCGCGGGGAGCCGCGGCGGGGCGGCGAGCATAATCAAGGCGAGGCCGGGCAGCAGGATGGTGCGGGGCATGGGCGAATCTCCTCTCGGGGATATCGGAGTTTGATACAGGTAAGTAAACCATTACATATATGTATATTGCTTCGCCACCATATCGTCAATATATATTGAGACATTGATCGTTGACACGTTAGTACTTTCTTACCTATATTTGTGCCATGCCGCGCCCTACCCGCCGCCCGCCGGTCCCGCCGTCCGCCGCCCGCCAGGCCCGGCTCTTTGCCGCCCTGGGAGACCCGAGCCGGCTCCGGCTCGTCGAGCTGCTCCAGGGGGGAGACCGCGCGGTGCACGAGCTGGCCGCGTGGTTTCAGGTCTCCCGACCCGCCATCTCGCAGCACCTGCGGGTGCTGCGGTCGGCGGGGCTGGTGCGCGAGGACCGGGCCGGCCGGGAGCGGCGCTATCGTCTGGAGGGCCGGGAAATGCGGCGGGCCTACGAATGGATCCGGCGCTACGAGCGGTTCTGGGATGAGCGCCTGCGGCGGCTGGAGGCCACCCTCGAACGGGAAAGAGCGCGTGAAGAGCATTCGGCGTGAGGTGTTCTATCCCCATCCGCCCGAGCGGGTCTGGCGCGCGCTCACCGAGCCGGCGCTGCTGGCCTCGTGGCTCATGGAAAACGACATCGCGCCCCGGATCGGCCATCGGTTCACCTTCCGCACCAAACCGGCACCGGGGTTCGATGGAATCGTGCGTTGTGAGGTGCTCGAGGCGGACCCGCCCCGGCGTCTGGCCTATTCCTGGGTAGGTGGGCCGAAGAAGCGGGCGCCGACCACGGTCGAGTGGACCCTGATTCCGGAACACTCGGGCACCCGCCTCGTACTGGTCCATTCCGGTTTCAGCGGGGTCGCCGGCTTCCTGCTCCGGACCATGATGGGCCGGGGCTGGGGCCACAAGCTGGCCGAGCCGCAGCACTTCCTGGCCGTGCTGGACCGGATCAAGGCGTTGGGCGGGTCGGCATAGCCGGCGGTGCTCTTGCCCTGCGGGGCCCCAAGCCGGTTTCTTGGGTCCCATGTCCGTGGCCCCTCCCCTCCCCCTGATCCAACGCGCCGACGCGGATCCGTACCGGCCGGCGATCGTCGACCGCGAGGGTGAGTTCACCTATGCTCAGCTCTCCGACGCCTCGGCCCGAGCGGCGGCCTGCTTCCTGGACGGCGCGTCCGATCTCCAGGAGGCCCGGGTCGCCTTCCTGATTGCGCCCGGCTTCGATCACGTTGCGGTGCAATGGGGCGCGTGGCGGGCGGGCGGGATCGCCGTCCCGCTGGCCACCTCCCACCCTCCCGCCGAGCTCGAATACGTGATCACCGACTCCGGCGCCTCCATCGTCGTGGGCGACGCCGCGTCGGCGGCGATGCTCGAGCCGCTCGCGACGGCCGCGGGTGCCCGTTTTCTGACCGCGACCGAGGCCCTGGCCGGCCGGTCGGCCCATCTGCCGAGCGTCGCGGAGGACCGGCGCGCGATGATGGTGTACACCAGCGGCACCACCGGCAAGCCGAAGGGCGTGGTGTGCTCGCACGCCAACCTACGGGCCCAGATCACGGCGCTGGTCGAAGCCTGGGGCTGGAGCGAGCAGGACCGGATCCTCCTGGTGCTGCCGCTCCACCATGTCCACGGCATCGTCAATGTGGTGGGATGCTCGCTCTGGTCCGGCGCGGTCTGCGAGATGCTTCCGCGATTCGATGCCGAAGAAACCTGGCGGCGGATCGAATCGGGCCAGCTGACGGTGTTCATGGCGGTGCCGACGATCTACCGCAAGTTGATCGCGGCGTGGGAGGCGGCAGCGCCCAAGCGACGGGCCCGGATGTCGGCTGCGAGCGGAAAGCTCCGGCTCATGGTCTCCGGCTCGGCCGCCCTGCCGGTGCAGACCCTTACCCGGTGGCGGGAGATCAGCGGCCACACCCTGCTCGAGCGATACGGCATGACCGAGCTCGGCATGGCGCTCTCGAACCCGCTCGCCGGTGAACGCCGCCCCGGATTCGTGGGTACGCCGCTGCCCGGTGTGGAGGTGCGAGTCGTGGACGAGCAGGGCAGGCCGGTGCCCGCCGGCACGCCGGGCGAAGTCGAAGTCCGGGGACCCAACATCTTCCTGGAATACTGGCAGCGCCCCGAAGCCACGGCGGCCGCCTTCCGCGATGGCTGGTTCCGGACCGGCGATACCGCGGTCGTGGAGGACGAGTCCTACCGGATCCTGGGCCGGAGCAGCGTGGACATCATCAAGACCGGCGGGTTCAAGGTATCGGCGCTGGAGATCGAGGAGACGCTGCGCGCCCACCCGGCCATCGCGGAGTGCGCCGTAGTAGGAATCCCGGACGACGACTGGGGCGAGCGGGTCTCGGCCGCCGTGGAGCTGGTCCCGGGCCGTAAGCTCACCCTGAGCAGCCTGCAGGCCTGGTCGAAGGAGCGGCTGGCGCCCTACAAGGTGCCGCGGGCGCTGCGCGCGGTACCGGCGCTGCCCCGCAACGCGATGGGCAAGGTGGTGAAACCGGAGGTCGTGAAGCTGTTCGCTGCACCAAGCCCCTGATCGGCGGCGGTCTCGTTCCTCCTCCTCTTGACAACCATGAGGAGAGGCCTTAGCGTAGGCCCGTCCTCCCCTTGGCATCCAAGTGGAGGCCGCATTCCGCGGACGGAGGCCTCATGCCGGGCGAGTCGACCGACGTCATTCAGGGCACCCTGGATCTGCTGATCCTCAAGTCGCTGTCCCTGGAGCCGATGCACGGGTTCGGCATCGGGCGGCGCATCGAGCAGATCAGCCGGGGCGTCTTCAAGGTCAACCCCGGCTCCCTGCTCCTGGCGTTCCGGCGGCTGGAGCGCTCCGGGGTGCTGAAAGCGGAGTGGCGGGCCACCGAGAACAACCGCACCGCCAAGTACTACGCGCTCACCGCGAAGGGGCAGAAGCAGCTCGCGGCCGAAACGCGGAACTGGGCCCGCCGGACGGCCGCCATCGCCCGGCTGCTCGAGGCGTGAGCGTCATGGCGCTGCTGCGATCCATCCGGGATGGACTGCGCGGCCTGTTTCGGCGCCGCGCGGTCGAGGCGGAGCTGGACGACGAGGTGCAGGACTACCTCGCGCAGGCCACCCGGGAGCGGATTCGCGGTGGCATGACGCCGGAATCGGCCGCGCGGGCGGCCCGGCTGGAGCTCGGAAGCGTCGCCGCGGTGAAGGAGGAGGCCCGGAGCGGCGGGTGGGAAGCGAACCTCGAGTCGGTCGGGAGCGATTTCCGCTATGCGGCGCGCTCGCTGCGGAAGAACCCGGGCTTTACGCTGGTGGCCCTGCTCACCCTGGCCCTCGGCATCGGCGCGACGACCGCGATCTTCAGCAGCGTCAACGCCGTGATCCTGCGCCCGCTCCCGTTCCGGGACGCCGATCGTCTCGCCGTCCTCTGGACCGACGACGTCCGGCGCGGGCTCCACGAGGTGGAAACCTCGTTTCCTACCGTTCGGGACTGGCAGGCCCAGACCCGGACCTTCGCCGAGCTGGCGGTATTCAGCTTCGACAATACGGTCACCCTGCTGGGGGGAGACGAGCCCGAGCGGACCACCAGCAGCTTCGTATCAACGCGGCTGTTCCCTCTCCTCGGCGCCGAGCCGCTGCTGGGACGCGGCATCACCGCCGAGGACCAGCAGCGGCGCGAGCCAGTAGTCGTGCTGAGCTATGGACTCTGGCAGCGCCGGTTCGGCGGCCGCCGGGACGTCGTAGGCAAGTTCCTCTCCCTGGATGGCGACGGTACCGCGTCGAAAGGCGGGCCGCGCAGCGTCCGGGTCATCGGCGTCATGCCGCCGGAGTTCTTCTTCCCCGGTCCCGGCACCCAGCTCTGGGAGCCGGTCACCTCCTACTGGCGGCTCCAGCGCGAGAGTGGAGACCGCTTCTTCAACAACTGGCGGGTGGTAGGACGGCTCGCTCCGGGCGCCAGCTTCTCCGCCGCGCAGGTCGACATGGATGCCATCGGCCGGCGGCTGGCCCAGGCCTATCCCAGCCCGGACCCGGATTTTCCCGGGTTCGGCGTGACCGTGGTCCCGCTGCTGGACCAGGTCACCGGAAAGAACCTGCAGCGCGCACTGTGGGTGCTGCTGGGGGCGGTCGGCCTGGTGCTGCTGATCGCCTGCGTGAACCTCGCCAGCCTGCAGCTCGCGCGCGGGGCCGCCCGGGGCCGCGAATTGGCAGTGCGGGTGTCCCTCGGCGCCGGCCGGCTGCGCCTATTGCGGCAGTTGCTCACCGAAAGCCTGACTCTCGCGGGGATCGGCGGCGCGGCGGGCCTGGCCCTCGCGGCGGCGGTGGTGCGGGTGCTCGCGGCGGCGGCACCGCCTGGGATCGCCCGGATCGACGGGATGCGGGTGGACGGGACGGTGCTGGCATTCATGGCGGGCGTGTCGATTCTCGCGGGCATTCTCTTCGGCATCGTGCCGGCGTGGACACTGTCCCGCAGCAACCCGAACGACGCGCTCAAGACCGGCGGCCCGGGCGCGTCCGGCACCCGCCGGATCCGGAGCCTGCTCGTCGTGGCCGAGTGCGCGCTCGCGGTGGTCCTGCTCATCGGCGCGGGCCTCCTGATCCGGAGCGCCGTGCGCCTGCAAGCGGTCGATCCGGGTTTCGATCCCGACCATGTGCTGCTGGTGCGGGTAGCGGCCGCTGCAGTTCGAGGGCCCGCAGAAACCGTGTATGGACGGAGGCTGGCTGCCCTGGCCACGCTTACCGAGCGCCTTGCGGGCGTACACGGAGTCCGCGATGTCGGGGCGGTGAGCAGCCTGCTCCGACGAGACAACCCCGACCAGTCCATCACCGTCGAGGGCGGCGCGGGTGGCCCCGGCGGCGGCGGCACCGGACAACTGGCGTCGAGTTCGGTCGATCCGGGCTTCTTCTCCACAATGCGGGTTCCCCTGCGGAGGGGTCGTCTGCATTCCCAGGGGGACGCGGTCGCTGCGGTTCACCTGCTCGTCACATCCGAAGCAGTCGATTACGCGGGGCCGGCGGAGGCCGCGGTCGTGAACCAGGCCTTCGTGCAGCGGTTCTTTCCCGACCGGGACCCGATCGGCCGGCGGTTCTACCTCGGAGCGCCGCCCAAGGTGTACTGGTACGAAATCGTCGGCGTGGTGGGTGACATGCACCGGCAGGGACTGGAGAAGGGGGTCATTCCCGAGTACTTCGGCTCGAACCTGGGCGGATCGACCGACCTGGTGTTGCGGACCGACGGGAATCCGCTCGCGCTGGCGCCAGCGGTCCGGCAGGAGATCCGGTCGGTGGACCGGACCCTGATGATCCTGAGCGTCGGCACCGCCGACCGCGCGCTGGGCGCGCTGAGCACGGCGCGGCGGTTCCAGACCTGGCTGCTGGCCGGATTCGCCGCCTTCGCGCTGGCTCTCGCGGCCGTGGGGCTGTACGGCCTGCTCCACTATGCCGTGGCGCAGCGGACCCAGGAAATCGGGGTGCGCATCGCGCTGGGGGCGCGGGCCCCCGACGTGATCGGGCTGGTGCTCGGCGAAGGGATGGCGCTCGCCGCGGGGGGGATCGCGCTCGGGGTGGCCGCGGCCCTCGGCGTCACGCGCCTGATGGCCTACATGCTCTTCGAAATCGGGGCGACCGACGCGGCTACGTTCACGGCCGTCCCGCTCATTCTGGCCGGGGTGGCCCTCGTTGCGTGTTACCTGCCGGCCCGGAGGGCCACCCAGGTCGATCCGCTCCGGGCCCTCAAGACGGAATAGTGCTTCCGGCCATCGCCGGACCGCCGATCGGGTGGAGGTCCTGCAGCACCTGCGCCAGCGCGAGCACGGCCTCCTCTCCCTCCGGCGGCCCCACCACCTGCAGGCCCACCGGCATGCCGTCGGGATCCAGCCCGCAGGGCACCGAGGCCACCGGCAGCCCGGTGAGACTCAGGACGAAGGTAGGCGCGAGCCAGTCGACGTATGTCCGCATCTTCTTCCCGGCGACGGTCTCGGGATAGTTCTGCTCGACCGGAAACGGCGCCACCGCCATGGTGGGCGTCAGGAGGTGATCGTAGCGCCCGAAGAGCTCGTGGAATCGGTGCCAGATCCGGCCCCGCACCATCTCCGCCTGCCCGAGGTCCTTTCCCACCGCTTCGATGCCGGCCCGGGTGTTGTTCCGGACGTTGACCCCGAATTGGTCCAGCCGGTCGAGCCGCTCCGACATCCAGGAGGCGAACCAGTGACCCCGGAGCGCGAGAAACGCGTCGCGTCCCGCGCTCAAATCGAGGTCGATCACGTCCAGCTGCGCGCCCTGCCCCGCCAGCCGGTTTGCGGCGCGACGGCAGACGGCCTCGACCGCGGGATCAATGCCGATCCCGGCAATGTCCGCACAGTAGGCGACCCGGAGCCCGGGGAGCGGCCCGTTGCGTACCGCGGCCACGAAATCGCGATGCCGGATCGGCTGCCGCAGCGGGGACAGGGCGCTGGGCCCGGCGATGGCCTGGAGCATCAGCGCCAGATCGAGCGCGGTGCGCGCCATGGGGCCGCTCACCTGGAGCGTGTCCCAGACGAAATCGGTGGGGACCGTCGGCACCAGCCCGGGCGATGGCCGGAGACCAACGACGCCGCAGAACGACGCCGGAATCCGGAGCGATCCGCCCAGGTCGGTGCCTTCGGCGAGTGCGATCATGCCGGTCGCGAGGCCGACCGCGCCGCCCCCGGTCGAGCCGCCGGCGCTCTTCTGGAGGTTCCAGGGATTCCGGGTCCGACCGAACACGTCGTTCCAGGTGTTACCGCCGGCGGCGAACTCGGGGGTGTTGGTCTTGCCGAGGATGATGGCGTCGGCGGCGCGGAGCCGCTCGACCACCAGGGCGTCGCGCTCGGGAACGTGGTCGGCGTAGAGCGGAGCGCCGAAGGTGGTGCGGAGGCCCGCCACCTGGGTCACATCCTTGATGCCGACCGGCACGCCCGCCAGGGCGCCCACGACCTCGCCCCGCGCAATACGCCGCTCCAGGGCGCGGGCGTCGTCGAGGGCGCGCGGGTTGAGCGTGACGATGGCGTTGAGGCGGGGATTGAGCGCGGCCACGCGCGCGAGCGCGGCTTCGACGACCGCCACGGGGCTCAGTTCCCTGCTCGCGACCCTACCCGCTATGTCGACGGCGGTGAGATCGGGCATCAGGGCCGGGGGCCCCCGGTGGTCATGGATTCTTCGGCCACTCGCCCTGCCATGCCACCGCCCGGCAGAAGGCCGCTTCGCCGCCGCGGAACTTCCACGGGAAGCAGCCCAGGATCATGCGCTTGTTCTGGAGCTCCGGCGCGTCGATCTCCCCGCCCAGGTTCTCGATGTGCATGCAGTCCTTCGGAAACAGCGCGTTATGGGTCAGCTGGTAGGCCGAGTCGGGGAACAGCTTGTCCACCGCCTTCCTGCCGCCGAACTTCTCTTCGGCCTTGGCCCGGACCCGGGCCCAATGGTCGTGCATGCCCTTGCCCAGGAACCGGCCGATGGGAAGGTTCATCGGGTGGTCGGTGGAAATGCAGTCCACGCCCCAGATGTGAATCCCCTTCTTGAGCAGCCATGGCACCATGTCGGGATGCGCCCCGGGGTGCAGGTGGATGTAGCGCTCCTCGTCCGCCTCGGCGCCGAATTGCGAGTGGACGTGAAAGCCGGTGTGCAGGATCAGCATGTCGCCCGGCTTGACCTTGACCCGCTTCTCGATCATCTGCGGGGTGTAGAGCGCCAGGTCGCCCATCTCGTCGCGCAGGTCCACCACCACGCCCGGACCGCAGAGCCACTCCATGGGAATCTCGTCGATGGTCCGGCCGTTGGTCACGAAGTGGCGCGGCGCATCGAGGTGGGTGCCCATGTGGTTCGAGGTCTGGATGTACTGCGCGTTCACCCCGTGTTCCGCCTTGCGCTTGATGTACTTCACCTCGAACGGCGGATAGTAGGGCCAGAAGGAAACCTCCTGGTTCAGCGGCTGGGACAGGTCGTAGGTTCGCATCACTGCTCCGGGTTGGACTGGTGCGCGCGGGCCCGCTGGAAGGCGCGCTCGAGCGCCCGGCCGGTGAGCACTCGCGCAAGCTGGCGGCGGTAGGCGGCGCCGGCGTGGATATCGGATGGCGGATCGATGTCTCCCTGTACCGCGTGGGCCGCGGCCTCGACCACGCCCGCATCGGGGCGCAGCCCTTCCAGCGCCACCGCCACGCGCTCCGCGAGCACCGGCCCCTCCCCGACGCTGAAGAGGGTCACCCGCGCGGCATCGCACTCGCCGGAGCCGGCCAACGTGACGGTGGCCGCTACGCCGACCAGAGCGTAGTCACCGTGGCGGCGCGCCTGCTCGATGAACGCGGAGCCGGTGGCGGCCGCCCGCGCGGGAAGCTCGATGGCCGTGAGCAGCTCCCCTGGCGCGAGCGCGGTCGCGAAGAGCCCCGTGAAGAACCCGGCGGCCGGAAGCCGCCGCTCTCCGGTCCGGCTGGTGAGCACGAGAACGGCTTCGAGCGCCAGCATCACCGCCGGCAGCTCGGCCGCCGGGTCGGCGTGGGCCAGGCTGCCGCCCACGGTGCCGCGATTGCGGATCTGGGGATGGGCGACGAACGGCATCGTCTCGGCGAGTAGCGGCGCATGCGCCGCCACCAGGGGGCTGGTCTCGACGGCATGGTGCCGGGTCATGGCGCCCAGCCGGAGGCCGCCGTCCGGGAGCCGGGTGATGCCGGATAGCGCGGCGATCCCGTTGAGATCGACCAGGGCCTCCGGCGCCGCGAGCCGGAAGTTCATGGCGGGGATCAGGCTCTGTCCGCCCGCCAACGGCTTGGCCCCGGGCCGTGCGGCCAGGAGATCGAGCGCCTCCAAGACCGAGGCGGGACGGAAGTACTCGAAGGCCGGTGGCTTCACGCCGGTTCCTTGCCCAGCCGGCGGTCCAGCTCGGCGCTCATCGCCTCGAGCCCCTGCTTCAGCATCATGCGGCTCACCGAATCGAGCAGCCGCTGGCCCACCGCCGCGATCTTGCCGCCCACCATCATGTCGGCCTCGTAGTGCATGACGGTGGACTCGCCGTCGGCGGTCAGCCGGACTGACGCCTTCCCCCGGGTGAAGCCGAAGCGGCCGCGCCCGTCGATCTGCATCTGATAGCTCTCGGGAACCACCTTCTCGGTCATCGTGATGACAACGTCGAATTCCGCCGCCGTGATCGGGCCGATGCCGACGCCCATCTTTCCCTCGTAGCGGTCCTCGTTCACCCGCGCAATACTGGTGGCGCCTGGCATCGTCTTGGCGAGAACGTCGGGATCCAGCAGCAGCCGAAAGACCACCTCGCGCGGGCCGGGAAAGGTGTAGGTGCCTTCGACGATCATGCCGCGGCTCCCTTGGCCTGCGTGATCAGCTCGAACAGCCGGTTGGGGCTGAGTGGGATCTCGGTGATCTCGACCCCGGTGCCGGAGAGGGCGTCCTCGACCGCCTGGGCGAACAGCGCGCCGGTGGGAATCGCACCGGCTTCTCCGACGCCCTTGGTACCGAGCGGGTTGAGGGGCGAGGGGGTCTCGAGGTGGGCCATCTCCACGGTGGGCACGTCCAGCGCGGTGGGCAGGAGGTAGTCCATGAACGAGGCATTCATCAGCTGGCCGTTGTCGTCGAAGATCAGCTGTTCGTAGAAGGCGTTTCCGATCCCGTGGGCCACGCCGCCCTGCACCTGGGCCTCGACCACGACGGGGTTGATCACCACGCCGCAGTCGTGCACCACCACGTAGCGCTTGATCTCCACCGCGGCGGTGTCGGGGTCCACCTCGACGATCATCGCATGCACCCCGCTGGCGGCGTTGCCGCGGTCGGGGCCGAAGTAGGCGGTGGCCTCCAGCCCGGGCTCGGTGCCCGGCGTCACGGCGCCGCGCAGCGGATTGGCCCGCCGGGCCAGCTCGCCGAGCGTGAAGCTCCGGTCGGGAGCCCCACGGACGCAGGCGCTTCCGCCCTCGACCACGACCTGCCCGGGCTCCGCCTCCAGCAGCCGCGCCGCCAGCGCGATGATCTTGTCGCGGACCTTGAGCGCCGCGGCGTGGCAGGCATTGCCCGCGACCACCGCGCCCCGGCTCGCAAAGGTGCCGGTGCCCCAGTGGAACTCGCGGGTATCTCCCGTCACCACCCGTACCCGGTCCACTTCCACGCCGAGCTGCTCGGCCACCAGTTGCGCGAAGGTGGTGAAGTGCCCCTGGCCCTGGGTGCCGACCCCGGTGGCGACCCGCACCAGGCCGCTGGGCTCCACCGTCACCCGGGCGCCTTCGTAGGGCCCGATGCCGGTTCCCTCGATGTAGGACACCACCCCGATGCCGGCCCGGCGGCCCGCGCGCCGGAGCCGGGGCTGCTCGCTGCGGATGAACGCCTCGTACCCGATCATCTCCACCGCCTTGTGGAGCGCGGCGGGATAGTTCCCGCTGTCGTAGACCAGCGGACGGAAGTCCTGGAACAGGATCTCGTGATCGTAGGGGAAGGCGTCCGGCGGGATGAGGTTGCGGCGCCGGATCTCCACTCGGTCGATGCCCAGCTCCCGGGCCGCAAAATCCAGCAGCCGCTCCATGACGAACACGCCGTGTTGCCGTCCGGCGCCGCGGACCGGGGTGACGATCGGCGTGTTGGTGAAGACCGCGGTGAACTCGCTGTCGTAGTTGGGAACCACGTAGGGGCCGAGCAGGGTGCACTGGCTGTTGATCGGGACTGTCAGGCCGTAGGGATCGTAGGCCCCGGTGTCGTGCAGGAAGGTGTCCTTCACGCCCAGGATGCGGCCGTCCTGCGCAACCGCCAGCTCGGCATCGTGGATCTGAAGCCGCTCCTGAGTGGTGGCGTAGAAATTCTCCCGGCGGTCCTCGATCCATTTCAGCGGCCGGCCCAGCCGCATCGCGGCCCAGGGCAACAGCACTTCTTCGGGGTAAAACATCATGATCTTGGGTCCGAATCCGCCCCCGATGAACGGCGCGATGACCCGGACCTGGGATTCGCCCAGACCCAGCATCGCCGCGAGTCCGTTCCGGATCGGGATCGGGGCCTGGGTGGTGTCCCAGACGGTCAGCTGCTCGGCCCGGGCGTCCCACTCGGCCACGATGCCCCGGTTCTCGATGGCCGCGGAGGCCCCGCGGTCGTAGCGGAACCGGCGCGCTACCACCAGGGCGGCCGCCGCGCGCGCGCCGGCATAGTCTCCCTTGGACTGATGGACGTGCGCAGCGAGGTTGGTGCCGAACTGCTCGTGGACCAGTGAGGCGCCGGGCCGGAGGGCCGCCTCGAGGTCGGTGACCGCGGCGAGGGGCTCGAGCTCGACGACGATGTCCTCCAGCGCGTCCTCGGCGATGTAGCGGCTCTCAGCCACCACCATCGCGAGCGCCTCGCCGCCGTGGCGCACCTTGTCCCGCGCCAGGGGCACCTGGGTGGCCGCATTGAATACCAGGCCCGTGATCGGCGGCGGCGGCACCAGCAGGGGGCCGGGGCGCCAGTAGTCGCCCAGATCCTGCGCCGTATACACCGCCACCACACCGGCGCGCTCGCGCGCCGCGCTCGCATCGATGCTCCTGAGGATCCCGTGGGCGTCGTCGCTCCGGAGAAACGCCGCGTGGAGCATGCCGGGAAGCTGGACGTCGTCGACGAAGAGGGCCCGGCCGGTGAGCAGCTTGGCGTCCTCGAGACGGGGAACACTCTGCCCCATGTAGCGGCCCGGCTTCACGATCGAGCTCCCGCCGGTCCGCCGGTCCGCCCGTCCGCCAACCGAGAGACCGCGAGTTCCACCGCCTTCACGATGTTGGCATAGCCGGTGCAGCGGCAGAGGTTGCCGGAGATCGCCTCGCGGATGTCGACTTCATTCGGAGCGGGATGGTGCCGGAGCCACGGCACCAGGGTCATCAGGATGCCGGGGGTGCAGAAACCGCATTGCAGGCCGTGCGCGTCATGGAAGGCGGTCTGCAGGGGATCGAGCACACCATCCGTGGCCAAGCTCTCCACCGTTTCGACGGCGTGGCCGTCGGTCTGGACCGCGAACACCAGGCAGGACCGCACCGCCTCGCCATCGAGCAGCACGGTGCAGGCGCCGCAGACCCCGTGCTCGCACCCGACATGGGTACCGGTGAGGCCGAGGTCGTGGCGCAGAAAGTCGGAGAGCAGCAAGCGGGACTCGACGGCGCGCTCGTGGCGGGCCCCGTTGACGGTGACGGTGATCGTGAGCCGATCGGTCACGCGCCGATCGCCCCGCAGGCCCGGGCCAGCCGCTCGAGGCCGTCGGCGATTTCCGCCTCGCTCATCAGCATCTGGGGGGCCATGCGGATCACGTGGCCGTACATCCCTCCGGTCCCGATGAGCAGCCCCTCTTGTTTGGCCGCCTGGAGCAGCGCCGCTGCCTTCCGGGGGCTGGGCTCCTTGGTTTCCCGGTTCTCCACCAGCTCCAGGGCCTGCATCAGGCCCATCCCGCGCACCTCGCCGATCCACTCGTGCCGGGCGAACAGCCGGTCGAGCCCGGCCCGGAGCTGACGTCCCCGCTCGGCGCTCCGGGCCGGCACCCGCTCGCGCTCCATTACCTCGAGGGTGGCGTCCATGGCCGCCATGGAGATGGGATTGCCGCCGAAGGTCGAAATGGTCTTGCCCTTCCAGGCCGAGGCGATCTCGTCGGTGGTGATGGTCGCGCCGACCGGGAATCCGCTGGCCACCGCCTTGGCCATCACCATGATGTCCGGCTCGACACCCCAGTGCTCGATGCCGAACCACTTGTCGCCGGTCCGGCCGAAGCCGGCCTGGACCTCGTCGGAGATGAACAGTCCGCCGTGTTTCCGGATGATCGCGGCCACCAGTTTGAAATAGCCCGGCGGCGGCACAATGTACCCGCCGACCCCCTGGATGGTCTCCGCGAAGAACGCCGCCGGCTTGCCGCTGGTGGTGGTGAGAATCGCCTCCTCCACGTCCTGGGCGTAGCGCTCGGCGCACCGGTCGTGGGGAGGCCCGAAGGCGCAGCGGTAGCAGTAGGGAGACAGCGCGTGCTTCACCCAGGGCACCGACGCGCCCAGCGGGTTCCACCCGCTGACCGCCGTCATGTTGGTGGCGAGCACCGAGCGGCCCGAGTAACCGTAGCGGAGGCAGACGACCTCGTCCCGCCCGGTGTACATCCGCGCCAGCATGATTGCGGTCTCCACCGCCTCGGTGCCGCTGTTGGTGAAGAAGCTCTTGCGGAGCGCGCCCGGCGCGATCCCGGCCAGCCGCCGCGCCGCGTTCACCTGCGGCTCGGTGAGATACAGCGTCGAGGTGTGCCCCAGCCGCCCCACCTGCTCCCGCACCCGCTCCACCACCTCGGGGTGACAATGCCCGATTCCCGTGGTGAGGATGCCGCAGAAGAAGTCGAGGTATTCCCGGCCCTCCGCGTCGGTCACCGTCGAGCCGCTGCCCTCGACCATGACCAGCGGATCCTTGTAATAGGGCGGAGCGGCGGGGATGATGAAATCCTTCCAGCCGGATTTCACGGCGTTCGCGAGATCGATGTCGGTCGTCATAGGGCCTCCGCTGTGGTTCGTTCAACCGTCCGTCTGTCCTCACCGTCCCCACGGTACTCACCACTTCGAGATCACCACCCGCTGGTCGGTGTAGAACTCGATCGCATCCTTGCCCTGGGCCTTCAGGTCTCCGTAGAAGGACCCGCGCGAGCCGCCAAACGGGAAGAACGCCATCGGGGCCACGACGCCGATGTTCACCCCGATCATGCTGATGCCGGCCCGGTAGCGGAATTCGCGCGCCGCGGCGCCGCTCCGGGTGAAGAGCGAGATGGCGTTGCCGTACGGGTTCCGGTGCACCAGAGCGATGGCGGCCTCGAGCGAGTCGGCCCGGGTGAGCCCAGCCACCGGCCCGAAGATCTCCTCGCGGCCGATCGACATCTCCGGCAGTACGCCCTCGAAGACCGTGGGCCCGAACCAGTGGCCGGCGGGATGGCCGGCCACGCGGGCACTCCGCCCGTCGAGCAGAAGCTTCGCCCCTTCCCGCTCCCCGGTGGCGACATAGCCCGCGACCCGCTCCCGGTGCGCCGCGGAGATCACCGGCCCCATGGTGACGCCGGACTCCAGGCCGTGGCCCAGCCTGAGTTCCCCGGCGCCTTCCAGGATCGAATCCCGCATCGGTCGATAGGCGTCGCCCACGCCCACCACGACGCTCCCCGCGAGGCAGCGCTGGCCCGCCGCGCCGTACGCGGAGGACACCACCGCCTTCGCGGTGGCGTCGAAATCCGCATCGGGGAGCACGATCATGTGGTTCTTGGCGCCACCCAGCGCCTGGACCCGCTTGCCCGACGCGGCGGCGGCGGCATAGAGGCTCCGCGCCACCGCGCTGGAGCCGACGAACGAGACGCCCTGGATGTCGGGATGCTCGAGCAGCGCGGCGACCGCTCCCCGGTCGCCATGAACCACGTTGAGCACGCCCGCAGGCAGCCCCGCGAGGGACGCCAGGTCCACGACCCGTTGGTGGGTGAGCGGATCCCGCTCGCTCGGCTTGAGCACCACCGTATTCCCGGTGGCTACCGCGAAGGGCCAGAACCAGAGGGGGATCATCACCGGAAAATTGTAGGGCGTCACCACGGCGAAGACGCCGAGCGGCTGCCGGACGGTCTCGCAGTCGACGCCGGCGGCGATATTCTCCAGCGTCTCGCCCATCATGAGTGTCGGGATCGCGCAGGCGTGCACCACACTCTCGATCCCGCGCTTGATCTCGCCGGCCGACTCGTCCCTGGTCTTGCCGTGTTCCCGGGTCATCAGCTCGGCGAGCTCCGGCAGGTGCTCCTCGAGCAGAGTCTTGAGCCGGAACAGCACCGCGATCCGGTCCACCACCGGCACCGCGCGCCAGCCGGGAAAGGCCCGCGCCGCCGCGGCGACCGCGTCCGCGACATCGTCCCGCGACGAGAGCGGAACCCGGCCCAGCATCTCCCCGCTGGCGGGATCGACGACCGGGAGCGAGTCGGCCCCCGACGCCCTGGTCCAGCCGCCGTTGATGTAGTTGGGGATGGTCACGGTGAGAAGCTACCGCGCGCGGCTCTGTTAGTCACGCCCGAGGGAGTGCCCGGCGCCTCGCGCTGATAACTTTCGCCTCCCTCTGACCGGGATCAGCATGGCCCTCCTGGGCATGCAGGACCTCACCCTCGCCTTCGGGGGCCCGCCGGTGCTCGACCGGGCCGGCTTTTCCATGGAGCGAGGCGAGCGAGTCTGCCTCCTGGGACGCAACGGCGCCGGCAAGAGCACGGTCATGAAGCTGTTGGACGGCACCATCGCGCCCGATAGCGGCGTCATCGTGCGCCAGACCGGCATCACCGTTGCGCGTCTCGAGCAGGCCGTGCCTCCCGACCTCATCGGCTCCACCTACGACGTGGTCGCCGCCGGCCTGGGGCCCGCCGGCCTGCTCCTCACCCGGTACCACCAGGCCGGGCACGACGTCGCCACCCGCGCCAGCGACGGCGCGCTGCGCGAGCTCGACCGGCTTCACCACGCGCTCGATGCCGCCGGCGCCTGGCAGATGCAGACCCGGGTGGAGACGGTGCTCTCCCATCTGGGCCTCGACGCCGACGCGCCGTTTTCCCTCGCCTCGGGCGGTGGCAAGCGGCAGGTCCTCCTGGCGCGCGCGCTGGTCCAGAAGCCCGATGTCCTGCTGCTGGACGAGCCCACCAACCATCTCGACATCGACGCGGTCGCCTGGCTGGAGGAATTTCTGGTCGACCGCGCCTCCACCCTGCTGTTCGTGACCCACGACCGCGCCTTCCTCCGCCGGGTGGCGACCCGGATCGTGGAGCTCGACCGGGGTCGCCTGGCGGACTGGGGACCCACCTACGAGACCTACCTGGTGCGGAAGGAGGCGGCGCTCGCCGCGGAAGGACGCGAGCGGGCGGAATTCGACAAGAAACTGGCCCGGGAGGAGATCTGGATCCGGACCGGTATCAAGGCCCGGCGCACTCGAAACGAGGGACGGGTCCGAGCCCTCGAGGCGCTCCGGCGCGAGCGAGGGATGCGCCGGGAGCGGGCCGGGACCGTCCGGCTCAAGGCGGAAGAGGCGGAGCGCTCCGGCAAGCTGGTCGTGAAGGCGCGGGACCTGGGCTTCGCCCACGGGGACCGCGTGCTGGTGCGGAACTTCACCACCACGATCATGCGGGGGGACCGCGTGGGGATCATCGGGCCGAACGGCTCCGGCAAGACCACGCTGCTCCGCCTGCTGATCGGAGAGCTTCCGCCGGACACCGGAACGATAACGCCGGGGACCGGCCTCGAAATCGCGTATTTCGATCAGCTCCGCGAGCAGCTCGATCCGGAGCGCACCGTTTTCGAGAGCGTCGCCGATGGCGCCGAGGTCGTCGAGATCGGACCGGTGCGGAAGCATGTGCTGGGCTACCTGCAGGAATTCCTCTTCCCCGCGGAACGGGCCCGCACACCGGTCAAGGCGCTCTCCGGGGGCGAACGCAACCGGCTGCTGCTCGCGCGGCTCTTCACCCGCTCATTCAACCTGCTGGTGCTCGACGAACCGACCAACGATCTCGACATCGAGACCCTCGACCTGCTGGAAGAGCTGCTGCTCGGCTTCTCGGGCACGCTCCTGGTGGTGAGCCACGACCGGACCTTCCTCGACAATGTGGTGACCAGCACCCTCGTGCTGGAGGGCGGCGGGGTCGTGGGCGAATATGTCGGCGGATACTCCGACTGGTTGCGGCAGCGGGGTCCGGATCCCGCGGAGAAGACCGGGCCGGGGGGTCCCGCCCGGAAGGCCCCACCGCAGGAGTCCGCGCGGCCGGCCAGGAAGCGCCGGCTGACGATGAAGGAGGCCGCTGAGCTGGCCGAGCTGCCGGGGCGGATCGACGCGCTGGAGCGGGAGCGGGCCCGGCTCTATGAATCGCTCACGGACCCGGTGCTGCTCCGGGACGGAGCGGCCGCCGCCGCCGCGAAGGCGCGCCTCACGTCACTCGGGTCCGAGCTGGACGAGCTGACCCGGCGATGGGAGGAGCTGGAAACCGTCGCGTCGGGCTAGGATCCTGCGGCCGCCACCACGGACGTCCAGGCCGTGGAGGAACCAATCCTCGAAGAAATCGAGGAGCGGGCGATCAGGGCCTCGGCGTTGGTCCCCACCCTCCTCCCAGCGCCTTGTACAGCCGCACCGTCGCGCCGAGGTATTGCCGCTCGGTCTGAGCCAGGGTGAGCTGGGCCTGGAAGAGCCCCCGCTGGGAATCCAGCACCTCGAGGTAGCTGGACACCCCGTTTTCATAGCGGCGCCGGGCCAGCTCGAAGGCCCGGCTCAGCGCCAGCACCTGGGTGTTCTGCGCCACCAGCTGGTCCTTGGTGAGCCGGAGGCCGACCAGGGCGTCATCGGCCTCGCGAAGCGCGTTGAGCACCGCCGCCTCGTAACGGGCTCGGGCCTGCTCGGCCCGGGCGCTCGCGGCGCGCTGCTGGTTGAGCAGCTTCCCGCCGGTGAACAGCGGCAGCGTGATGCCCAGCTGCGCGAAGTACACCTCGCCGGACTTGCCGAACAAATCATGAAAATCGCTCCGCTGCCGCCCGTACTGACCGGTGATCGCGATCCTCGGCAGGCGGTTTCCCATCGCCACGCCGATCCGGGACGTGGCGGCCTGCAGCTCGCGCTCCGCCTGCCGGACGTCGGGCCTGCGCAGCAGGAGCTCCCCGGGAATCGAGTCGGGCACCATGACCGCCTGCACGATTTCCGCCAGCGGCCTGCCGCGCGGCAGCGGCCCCGGGGCCCGACCCAGCAGGACTGAAAGCTGGTGCTCCTTCTCGGCGCGCTGGCGGGCGAAGTCCGCCACCCGGACCGCCGGCGCCGCGGCCTCGGACTCGAACTGCCGCACGTCGAGCTCGGAGATGACCCCCTCGGTGAACCGGCGCCGCGCCAGGGCCAGCGAGGCCCGCCGGGCCTCGAGCGTCTGTTCCGAGATCGCGACTTCCTGGTCGAGCTCCCGGAGCTCGAGGTAGCCGGTCACCACATCGCTCACCAGGGTCACCACCGCGGCGCGCTCCGCCGCTTCCTGCGCTCCGAGATCGAACCCCGCCGCCTGGGTCTGCCGCCGGAGTTTGCCCCAGAAATCCAGCTCCCACGCCAGGTCGGCGGTCAGCCGCACCACCTCGAAGTTCTGGGCCGGGAATGCCCCGAACACGCTCTGGTTGGTGCTGCGCAACCCGCCGGCATTGACCTGGGGGAAGAGGTCGCCGCGGGCGGCGCCCAGCAGCGCCCGGTATTCCTTGACCCGCGCCACCGCCACCTTCAGGTCCTGGTTGTCGGACATCGCGGCTTCGACCATCGACATCAGGACCGAGTCGTCGAGTACCGCCAGCCACGGGCGGTCGCCCAGCGAGTCGAGCGCCAGCCGCCGGGAGACCCAGAGCGCGGGGGTGGAGTCGCGGCGGTCGGTCGCGCGTACCGCCGCCAGCGAATCCAGGAAGGCCCGGGAGCCGGGTGCGGTCAGGCTGTCGGCCGGCCGCACCGACGCCGGCGCCGGCCGGTGCACCCCGGTGGACGGCCCCACGGCGCAGCCGGCCGCCGCGAGGAGCGCGAGGAGCGCCGGAACGGCGCGCATGTCAGCCCTCCACCGCGGCGCCGGCCGCGGGTGGCGCCGCGGTTCGCCCCCGGCGGGTGAGTCCCGCGATCACCGAAAAGAAGAGCGGGATGAAGAAGATGCCGACCAGGGTCGCGACCAGCATTCCCGCGAACACGCCGGTGCCGATCGAGTGCCGGCTCGCCGCGCCGGCGCCGCCCGCCACCACCAGCGGCGACACCCCCAGAATGAAGGCGAACGAGGTCATCAGGATCGGCCGGAGCCGCTGCCGCGCGGCTTCCCGGGCGGCATCCCGAACCGAGGAGCCCCGGGCCAGGAGCTCGTTGGCGAATTCCACGATCAGAATCGCGTTCTTGGCCGCGAGGCCGATCACGGCGATCATGCCGACCTGGAAGTAGACGTCGTTCGCCATCCCGCGCAGCCAGGCCCCAAGCAGCGCGCCGAACACGCCGAACGGCACGCCCAGCAGCACGGCGAAGGGGATCGCGAAGCTCTCGTACTGCGCCGCCAGCACCAGGAAGACCATGACCAGCCCCAGCACGATCACCAGCGAGCTGCTGCCCGCCGAGATCCGTTCCTGAAAGGTCTGCCCGCTGTAGCCGTAGCCGATGCCCTGCGAGGCGTACTTGTCCGCCACCAGCCGTTCCACCGCGGCGATCAGCTGGCCGGAGCTCTTGCCCGGTTTGGGCTGGGCCGTCACCAGCGCCGAGGGGAATCCGTTGAACCGGGCGATGAGACTGGGGCCGCCCCGCATCTCGGTGGTGATCAGGGCGGCGAGGGGCACCATGTCGCCGTGCGAGCTCCGGACGTAGAACCGGCCGATGTCCTCGGGCTTCTGGCGGAATTCGGACTCCGCCTCCGCCTGCACCCGGAAGGTCCGCCCGGCCAGGTTGAAGTCGTTGATATAGAGGCTGGAGAGCATCGCCTGCAGGGTGCTGAAGATCTGCCCCGGGCCGACACCGCGCGCGTAGGCCGCGTCCTTGTCGATCGTCACGTAGACCTGCGGCACATCGGCGCGGATCTGGGTGACGGCGCCCTGCACCTCGGGCAGCGCGTTGGCGTCCCGCACGAAGCTTTGGGCGATCCGCGCGAAGTCCCGGTACTCTCCGCCGGCCCGGGCCTGGAGGTTCATCTCGAGCCCGCTGGTCCGGCCCAGCCCCGGGATCTCGGGAAAATTGAATCCGAATGAAAACGCCTCCTTGATCCCGAAGAGCCGGCCGTTCACCCGGCCCAGGATCGCGTCGAGGCCCTGGCCCTTTGCGGTGCGCTGGCTCCACGGCTTGAGCCGCACGAACATGGTGGCGCTGTTGGTCTGCTGCGAAAAGGTGAGCAGGTCGAGCCCCACCAGGCTCACGGTGGACATCACCGATGAATCCGCCAGCACGATCTTCTCCACCTGGGTCACCACGTCCTCGGTGCGCTGGCGCGAGGCCGCGTCGGGGAGCTGGACCGCCAGCACGAAGAAACCCTTGTCCTCCGGCGGGATGAAGGCGCCGGGCACCTTCCGGAAGAGCAGCAGGGTCAGCGCCACCATCACCACGAACACCGCGATCCAGGCCCGGGGCCGCTCCACGATCCGGCCGGCGGCGCCCAGATAGCGGGACCGGACCCGGTCGAAGCCGCGGTTGAACGCCAGGAAGAACTTGTTCGTGGTGTCGGCCGGGGAGTGCCGCAGCAGTGTGGCGCACAGGGCCGGCGTCAGGGTCAGCGCCACGATGCCGGAGATCACGATGGCGATCACGATGGTGAGGGCGAACTCCTTGTACATGGCCCCGGTGATCCCGCTGAGGAACGCCACCGGCACGAACACCGCGCAGAGCGAGAGCACGATCGCCACCAGCGCGCCGCTCACCTGGCGGATCGCCTTGTCCGCGGCAAGGCGGGGCGGCAGGTGCTCCTCCTCCATGATGCGCTCGACGTTCTCGATCACCACGATCGCGTCGTCCACCACGATGCCGATCGCCAGCACCAGGCCGAAGAGGGTGAGGGTGTTGATGGTGAAGCCCAGCATCTGCAGTCCCAGGAAGGTTCCGATGATGCTCACCGGCACCGCGAGCACCGGAATCAGCGTGGCCCGCCAGCTCTCCAGGAACAGGAACACCACCAGGGTCACCAGGATCATCGCTTCGATCAGCGTCTTCACCACCTCCTCCATCGAGGTAGTGATGAAGGGCGTCGTGTCGAAAGGAATCCGGTACTGGATGCCGGCGGGAAACCCCTTCTGCAGTTCCCGGATGCGCTGCTCGACGGCGTCCCGCACCTGGAGCTGGTTGGCGCCGGGACGGGCGAAGACCAGGAAGAACGCCGTCGGCCGCCCGTTGAGCCGGCCGCCGGCATCGTAGCTCTGGGCGCCCAGATGCACGTGCGCGATATCGCTGACCCGCACCACCGAGCCGTCCGGCCGGGACCGGACGATGATGGCCCCGAACTGCGCCGGCTGGCTGAGCCGGCCGCTGGTGGTGACCGGTAGCGTGAGCTCGGTGCCCTTCGGGGCCGGCTCCCGGCCGATCCGGCCCGCCGGATTGGTGACGTTCTGCTCCCGCACCGCCCGCGACACGTCGTCCACCGTGATGCCGAGCTGGGCCATCTTCTCCGGATCGAGCGAGAGCAGCATGGCGAAGTCCGCGCCGCCGAAGATCTGGGCGTTCCCCACACCGGGAATCCGCTTGAGCTCATCCTCCACGTAGAGCTTGGCGTAGTTGTTGAGGTACAGCGCGTCGTACCGGGGGTCGTCGGACACCAGCGCAACCAACATGAGAATATTGGTGTTGGTCTTCTGGACCACGATGCCGTTCCGGCGCACCTCCTCGGGCAGCTGCGGCTCGGCCAACTTGATGGCGTTCTGGACCTCGACCGCCGCGATGTCCTGGTCCCGGGAGATGTCGAAATAGACCGAGAGCGACATCACGCCGGTGCTCGAGTTGGCCGACTGGTAGTACAGCAGGCCGTCGAGCCCGGAGAGCTGCTGCTCGATCGGCGCCGCCACCGCCTGGGCCACGTCCTCGGCGTTGGCGCCCGGATAGACCGCGGTGACCTGCACCGCGGGCGGCGTGATCTGGGGAAACCGGTTGATCGGCAGCCGCAGCAGGGCGAAGCCGCCCAGCAGCGTGATGATGATCGAGATCACGGCGGCCAGGACCGGCCGCCGAATGAAGAAATACCTGACCGGAGCCGGCGCCGCGCCGCTCACGGGCGGGCGCCTCCGCCGGCGGCTTTCCCCGCCGTCGCGCTGTCCGCCCGGACCGGTTTCACCTTGGCGCCCGGGCCCACCTTCTGCACCCCGTCCACGATGACCCGGTCACCGGGAGCCAGGCCCTCCTCGATCAGCCATTGGTCGCCGGCCCAGTCGCTGGCCACCACGTCCCGGACCCGCACGGTGTCACCCGCCGCGACGACATACACCGTCTGGCGGCCCATCTGGAGCAGCACCGCGCGCTGCGGCACCACGATCGCGCTGTCCCGGACCAGGCCGAGCAGGCGGACCCGGACGAACTGCCCCGGCAGCAGCAGCCGCTCCCGGTTGGGAAACTCGGCCCGGAATTGCTGGGTCCCGGTGGACGGGTCCACCACCGGGTCGATGAAGTCGAGCCGCCCCCGGCTCGGCGCCGGCGCGCCGTCCGGTAGGATCGCCTGGAAGGTGAGCCTGCCCCCCGGAGCCAGCATGCGGGTGGCGCGGGGGTCCCGCCGCCACGACAGGATTTGCTGTGCCGAGGGCCGGAAGACTACGTAGATCGGGTCCAGGACGTCGATGTACGTGAGGATGTCGTCGGTGCCCCGGACCCGGGCGCCGACCTCGAGCAGCGCCCTGCCGACCCGGCCCGACAGCTCGGCACGCACCATCGTGTCGTCGAGATTCTTCTTGGCCCGGTCCGCGATGCCGCGAGCCTCCTCGACCGCCGCATCGGCCTGCTTGGCCTGCGCCGAGGCGTTGTCGTAGTCCTGGCGGGACACCGCGCTGTCCGATAACAGCGCGGCAAACCGGGTGAGGGTCTGTCTGGCGTTGGCCGCCCGCGCCTCCGCTTCAGTGAGCCGCGCCCGGGCGGCGCGCCAGTCGGCTTCGAACGCGGTCTGGTCGATCTGATAGAGGACGTCGCCTGCCTTGACGGCCTGGCCCTCGTGGAAGGGGCGGGCCTTCACCACACCCGCCACCTGGGAGCGCACCTGTACGCTCCGGGACGCCTCGACGCTGCCGGAGAACTCGTAGACCTGGTCCAGCGTCCGGGGGACCACCTCGACTACCGCCACCTCCGGCGGAGGCGGCGCGAACGGCGCCGATTGCTGTTTGCAGGCAGGCGATGCAACGGCCGCCGCTGAGAGGAGTGCCGCACCCGCGGCGCGCTGGCGTAAGTTAGGCATCCGGCCATCCGGGAAAAGCTGAACGGTGACGATTCGGGACCCGATTCCGCCCCACGGGGCCGGGCGACCACCCTCCGGCCCCGTGGGGATCGGTATAATAGCGACCCCCCATAGGCGGTCGAACGGGGAGCCCGGACTTGGCCCCGCCCGGCGTCCTTCCTGGCCCGGGATCATCCGATTGTCGATTCGGCGCCGTGCCGGACGACTATCTGGCGTCCACACGGTCCACACCAACCGGAGCCAGCCATGAAATACCTGTGCCTGATCTACTCGGACGAGACTCTCTGGGAAAAGATGCCGAAGGCAGAGTCGGACGCGGTCATGGGGGAGTACCGCGCCTTCACCAACGACATCAAGAAGACCGGCCACTACCTCGGCGGCGAGCCCCTGCAGCCCACCCAGACGGCCACCACCATCCGGTCGCGGCAGGGCAAGGTCTCCACCACCGACGGGCCCTTCGCCGAAACCAAGGAACAGCTGGGCGGTTTCTACCTCATCACGGCCAAGGATCTGAACGACGCCATCCAGGTGGCGGCCCGGATTCCCTCGGTGCGGGTCGGCTCCATCGAAGTCCGGCCCATCATGGAGTACAATGCCGGCTGACGAGGTCCGGAGCATGGTGGACTCCATTTACCGGTCCGAGTCCCGTCGGGTCCTCGCCACCCTCATCCGCCTCCTCGGTGATTTCGACCTCGCCGAGGAGGCGCTGCAGGAAGCCTTCGCCGCCGCCCTGAGCCGCTGGCCCGAGACCGGCGTTCCCGATAACCCGCGGGCCTGGCTGGTTTCGGCCGGACGGTTCAAGGCCATCGACCAGCTGCGACGGAGGGCCCGGTTCGACGCGTCGCTCTCCTCGATCGCCGAGCGGCTGGACGCGGAGGCCTCGCCCGTGCCGGATCCGGACGACGACGCCGTCGACGACGACCGGCTCCGCCTCGTCTTCACCTGCTGCCACCCCGCCCTGCCCCCCGACGCCCGGATCGCCCTGACGCTGCGCGAGGTCTGCGGACTGGAGACCGAAGAGATCGCCCGCGCGTTCCTGATCTCGGCCCCCGCGCTGGCCCAGCGGATCGTGCGCGCCAAGGCCAAGATCCGGGACGCCGGTATTCCTTATCAGGTGCCGTCGCGGGCCGATCTGCCCGAGCGGCTCGACGCCGTGCTCCACGTCGTCTATCTGGTGTTCAACGAGGGGTACACCGCGTCGTCGGGCGCCTCCCTCACCCGGCACGATCTCTCTGCCGAGGCCATTCGGCTGGGGCGGCTCCTGGCCGATCTTCTGCCCGAACCCGAGGTCCTGGGACTGCTCGCTCTGATGCTGCTGCACGACTCCCGCCGCGAGACCCGGGTGTCCGCCTCCGCCGGGCTCGTCCTGCTGGCCGATCAGGATCGCAGCCGGTGGGATCGCGGTCAGATCGCCGAAGGATGCGCCCTGGTCGAGCGGGCCCTGGGCTCACGTCGCTTCGGCCCCTATACGCTCCAGGCCGCCATCGCGGCGGTGCACGCCGAGGCCGCCGACGCCGGCGCGACCGACTGGCGGCAGATCGTGGGCCTCTACGACGTCCTGCTTCGCGCGGATCCCACGCCGGTGGTCGAGCTCAATCGCGCCGCGGCCGTGGCGATGCGGGACGGTCCAGCGGCCGGGCTCGAGCTCATCGACGCGATTCTCCTCCGGGGAGCGCTGGCCGACTACCACCTGGCCCATTCGGCCCGCGCCGACCTCTGCCGCCGCCTGGGAATGGTCGCCGAGGCGATCGCCTCGTACCGGCGTGCGCTCACCCTGACGAAATTGGAGCCGGAGCGCCATTTTCTGGAGCGCCGCATCCGGGAACTGACTCGCTAGCGCGAACCCGGACCGCCCAAACCCACGGGGTCCGGCCGGCATCCCAGGAAGTACACATGGACAGCCTGCTGCACGACCTTCGCTTCGCGCTCCGCGCCCTGGTGCGGAGCCGCCTCTTCGCCGCGATCGCGGTCGGTACGCTCACGCTCGCCATTGGCGCCACCACCGCGGTATACAGCGTGGTCTACGGCGCGCTGTTCCGTCCGGTCCCGTTTGAGCGGGCCGATCGCCTGATGCTGCCCTATATCACCCGAACCGAGAACGGGGCCCTCGCGGGGCGCGAGCGCTGGTCCTTCCCGCGCTATCGAATGCTGCACCGGGAACAGCGTTCGTTCACGGACGTGTCGACCTTCGGCCCGGCCAGCATCAACCTGACCGACGGGGCCGAGCCGGAGCGCCTGTCCAGCGAGCAGGTCTCGGCCGGGTATTTCGGGATTCTGGGGGTACCGGCACTGGTCGGCCGGACTTTTCTGCCCGAAGAGGATTCCATCCCCGGGGCGCATCCGGCCGTCCTGCTCGGCTATGCGCTTTGGCAGCGCCGTTTCGCGGGTGACCGCGCCGCGATCGGACGGACCCTCACCCTGGAAGCCGAGCCGCTCACCATCGTGGGCGTTATGCCCCCGGGGTTCCGGGGGCTCTCCGGCAAGGCCGAGCTCTGGACCCCCGAGGCCATGGCGCCGGTGCTCAGCTATCGGGAGCACCTCACCACCAACCAGAACTTCCTCAGCGTCATTGGCCGGCTGCGCGACGGTGTCACGCCGGCCGCGGCACGGGCCGAGCTGGCCGTCCTTGGCGCCAGGATCCAGGCCGAGCTCCCCAGCGAGACCGACGTTCCGGCGACGTTCGCCGCTACCGCCGTTCCGCTCGATGCGGCGCGCATCGATCCGGTGAATCGCCGCGCGGTACTGGTCCTGTTCGGAGCCGCGATTTTCCTCCTGCTGGTCGCCTCGGCCAACCTGGCCAGCCTCCAACTCGGACGCGCGGTGGCCCGGCGGCGCGAGATCGCCGTCCGGCTCGCGCTCGGGGTCGGCCGGCCGCGGCTGGTCCGGCAGCTCCTCACCGAAAGCGTGCTGCTGGCCGGCGCCGGCGGCCTGGGTGGAGTGCTGCTCGCCGCCTTGATCCTGCGATGGCTGGCCGTACCGGAGCGCACCATCGGGGCGCGCGGAGGGTACGGCGCACTGGGAGAATTCGCCACGGCGCGGCTGGACCCCACCGTGCTGGGCATGGCGCTGTTCCTGGCGCTCGGAACCACCGTGCTGTTTGGCCTGTTGCCGGCGCTGCGCGCCACCCGGTCCGACCTGGCCGCGGAGTTGCGGGGAGGCGGGAGCTCCGCAGGGCGGTCTCTCTCGCTGCGCCGTCCCCAGCTTCGCGGGCTCATCATCGTGGGAGAAATGGCGCTGGCGCTCATGTTGTGTATTGGCGCCGGCTTGATGGTGGAGAGTTTCCGGCGGACGGTCGCGGTCGACCACGGCTTCCAGCCGGCCGGGCTCCTGACCTTCCGGATCCAGCCGGCCGACACGCGCTATCCGTCGGAGCGGGCGCCGGCACTCCTCGAGCGGCTGCTGCAGCGGGTCTCCGTGGTGCCCGGCGTCGTGTCGGCTTCGGTCGACGCCGGCACTCCGTTCGACGACCGCTACGCCAACAGCACGCTCTACATCGCGGGCCGGCCGCCGCCGGAGCCCGGCCGGGCGCCGCCGATCACCCGTCACTATGTCGGCCCCGACCATTTCCGGACCCTCGGAATTCCGGTGCTGCGCGGCCGGGCCTTCACGCCGGCCGATCGCGCCGGCGCGCCGCACGTCACCATCATCAACCGCACCGCGGCGCAGAAGTTCTGGCCCGGCGAGGACCCGGTCGGTCGGCGGGTCTGGTTCGGGGGAGGAAGTACTTTCTCGAGTCCCGATTCGAGCGCTGTGATCGTCGGGGTGGTGGGCGACGTGCCGTATGGATCGATCGAGAGCGCGGCGGGCCAGGCCAGCTTCTACACGCCGTACCTCCAGTTCACCTACGCCTTTCGAACCGTCATGGCGCGGACCGAGCGCGATCCGCTCTCGGTCGTGGCGGAGGTCCGCGCGGCCGTGAACGCCGCGGAGCCCGGCCTGCCGATCTTCGACGTGCGGACCATGTCCGACGCGCTCGCCGCAACCTGGGCCCGGGCCCGGTTTAACGCCGGCCTGCTGTCGGCCTTCGCGATCCTGGCGCTCGGACTCGCTGCGCTGGGGATCTACGGGGTGATTGCGCACTCGGTCAGTGAACGGAGCCGGGAGATCGGCATCCGCATCGCCATCGGGGGCGGGCCCGGCATGATTGCGTGGATGGTGGTCCGCGAAGGGCTGGCCGTGGCGGGCGCCGGGCTCGCGGCGGGAGTGCTCGGCGCGCTGGCGCTGAGCCGGCTGCTGGAATCGCTGCTCTACGGCGTCAAGCCGACCGACCCGAGGGTGTATGGGGTCCTGCTGCTCCTGCTGGGTACCGTTGCCCTGCTGGCGTTGATCGTGCCCGCGCGGCGCGCCACCCGGGTGGACCCGCTGATCACATTGCGCGCGGAATGAGCCCGGAGCCGGCTATTCGCGCCGCAGCACCGTGATGGGATCGGCCCGGGTGGCGCGGCGGGCCGGCAAGTAGCACGCGAAAACCGCCGCCGCCGTCAGCGCTCCGGCCACCGTCAGGAAGATGAGCGGGTCCACCGGGCTTACTTCGAAAAGCAGCGCGCCGAGGAACCGGGTCAGCCATACCGCACCGGCCAGGCCGATCCCGAGTCCGAGCAGCGCCAGCAACAGCCCTCGTCGCATCACTAGCCGAAGCACATCCCGCGGCGCCGCGCCGAGCGCGAGCCGTACGCCGAACTCGCTCAGCCGCCCGTTCACATCGAGCGACATCACACCGTAGATGCCGATGACCGCCAACAGCAGGGCGAGGCCCGCAAACCCGGTGAGCAGCAGATTGGTGAGCCGGGCGAGGCTCAGCGATTCGGCCATCGCCCCTTCCATCGTCTGGACTTCGGAGACCGGCAGCGTCGGATCCAGCTCGGCCACCCGACGCCGGAGCTCCGGGACCAGTCCCTCAGACGCGCTTCGGGAGCGCATGACGACGTAGGAGGACCAGGTGGGATTCTGGGTGAACGGCCGGTAGAGCTCGAAGTTGGGTCGCTCGCGCAAGCTCGCGTGCTTCACGTTTGGCACCACACCGACGATGGCAAGCCACGGCGTGCCGCTGTCGGTGCTGACTCTGATCCGCTTGCCGAGAGGATCGGCGCCGGGCCAGTACTGCTGCGCCAGGGTTTCATCCACCACGACGACCTGGGGCGCGTTGGTGTTGTCGCTCGGCAAAAACCCGCGGCCCCGGAGGATCGGCGTTCCGATCGCCTCGAAGTACCCGGGGGAGACCACTCGCGAATTGACGACCGGGATCGCCTCGCCCGACCGAGCCGGATGGTCCTCGACGTACAGGTTCTGTTGGGGATTGCCCGGGCTGAACGGCACCCGGCTCGCCAGCCCCACCTCCCGCACGCCCGGGAGCGTGCGCACCGACTCGAGCAGCCGGGTCTGGAACACGCGGACCACCGTGTCACTCCGGTACTTGGGCCAGGGGAGCTGGACCCGGGCCGTCACGACGTTCTCGGGCCGAAAGCCGGGATCGACCTCGAGCGTCCGCCGAAAGCTCCGCAGCAGCAGCCCGGCGCCGATCAGGAGAATCAGCGACAGGGCGAATTGCGCGACCACGAATCCGTGGCTCAGCCGTCGTGCGCCCCCGGACCTGCCGCCGCGGGCGCCGCCCTGGAGCCCCACGAGCGGGTTCACCCGGGAGGCGCGGATCGCCGGCGCCATCCCGAAGAACAGGCCCGCGGTGAGGGTGATACCGAGCGCGAAGAGCTGGGCGAGTGGATCGAGCCGGACCTCGGCGAGCCGAGGCACCGGTCCGACCTGAAGGCCCCGGATCAGGCCGACGCCGAGGGCTCCCAGCAGCAGGCCCACTGCGCCCCCCAGCACCGCGAGCACCAGGCTTTCGGTCAGCAGCTGGGCGGCAATCCGCCCGGTGCTGGCCCCCAGACAGCAACGCAGGGCCATTTCACGGTTGCGGGCGAGCGCCCGCGCCAGAAGCAGGTTCCCGATATTGGCCGAGGCGATGAGCAGAACCAACCCGACGGCGCCGAGAAGTACGAGAAGCGGAGTGCGCGCATCTCCCACCAGGCTCTGGAGCACCGGCTGGACCACCGCCCTCCCCCCGCCGGGCTTGGCGTCCGGAAACCTCGCCGGGCGACTCAGCATGAACTCGTCGCTCATGGCCGCCACTTCCCGGTGGGCGTCCTCCACCGTCCGACCGGGCTTGAGACGTCCGACCGTCGAGAGGTACCAGTTGTTCACGCTTTCCGGGTCGAGCACCAGCGGGACCCAGAGCTCGGAACGCTCCGGGAAATCGAAACCCGGCGCCATGATCCCGACCACCACTGTAGGCTGCCCGCCGAGCAGGATGGACTTGCCGACCAGGTTGCGATCGCCCCCGAAGCGCCGCCGCCAGAGCGCGTGGCTCACCACGACGACGTTGCTCTTGCCGCTGGTTCCTTCGTCCGCCACGAACCCCCGCCCCGCCACGGGAACCTGCCTCATGACGGAGAAGAAGTCGGTCGAGACCGCCGTCGCCGGAACCCGCTCAGGGTCGCCTTCCCCGGACAGGCTGACCCCGCCACCGGAGTAAGCGGCCACCGATTCGAGCACCCGGGTGTGTTGGTGGAAGAAGACGAACATGGCGTCCGGGTAGTTGACCACCGGAAGCCGCTTTTCCGGCGCGGTGCCCCAGAACGTCACCAGATTCTGCGACTCGGGATAGGGCAGCGGCTTGAGCAGCACGCCGTTGACGGTGCTGAAGATCGCCGTGTTGGCACCGATGCCCAGCGCCAGGGTGAGCATGGCGACAGCCGTGAAGCCGGGGCGGGTCCGCAGCATGCGAACGCCGAAGCGGAGGTCCTGCAGGAACTGGCCGCTCCACCGGCGGGTGCGCGGAGCGCCGGGCGCGGGCGCCGGAGCCGGAGCGGGCCGTTCGATGCCGCGGAGGGCGCCGGTGAGCTCCTCGTCGCTGAGCTCCGCGAGCGCGGCGCGCGTGGCGGCGTCCGCCGCGAGGCCCCGGGCCAGCAGCTCCCGGTACCGGTCGTCCAGATGCTGCGACAGCTCCTCCACGATGTCGGCTTCGCGGGTGGGCTCCAGGGAGAGCGGCGCCAGCCGCCGACGGATCTCGCCGCTCCAGTCAGGCATTCTGGACCCCCGCGATCCGGCTGATGGCGGCGGCGAAGGCGCTCCAGCTCCGCCGCTGTGCGGCGAGGACCTTCCGGCCGACCGGGGTGAGCCGGTAGTAGCGCCGCCGCCGCTGGCCCGCCTTTTCCACCCAGCGGCCCTCGATCCAGCCCCGTTTCTCCAGGCGGTAGAGCAGCGGGTACAGCGATGCGACGTGGAAAGTCAGCACGCCCCGGGAGCGGGTCTCGATCAGCTTGCAGAGGTCATAGCCGTGGCGGGGCTCGTGTTCCACCAGGGAGAGCACCAGGAGATCCGCGCTGCCCTTCTTCCATTCCCGATCGAGCACCGGCTGCTCCATATATTGTATAACAACATATGTACCGCCGGCCGGTTGTCCCGTCAACCCGGTCGTGTCGGTGCGGCACCGGGCCCGGTTTCCCCTACCTTACGGCCATGTTCCTCACCCGGCCCTGGGTCGACCGCACCATCGCCGTGCTGGCGACACTGCCCTTCGGGTACGTGCTCTGGTTCGACATCAGGGCGGGGCACCTGAGCGTTCCGCGGGTCGCGATCCTGGTGCAGCTGTCACTGCTCATCGTCACCATGCTGATCCGGCTCCCCCCGGTCCGCGTGACGACCAACCCCCTGTTCTGGGTCGTCGCGTTGGTCGCCAGCTACTACGGATTCCTGACCGCCAGCTTCACCGGCGGCGGGCATCCCCTGGTGCCCGCGCTGGTGACCGACAGCCTGTCGGTGGTGAGCGTCATCGCGGATGTGTATGCGCGGCTCAGCCTGGGTCGCAACATCGGGTTCGTGCCGGCTCAGCGACGCCTGGTCCTGACCGGCCCCTACCGTCTGGTCCGGCACCCGATTTACTCGGCGCTGTTCCTCGCCGAGGTGTGCGTGATCCTCGAGGGCTTCTCGTGGCCGAACCTGGCCTTGAGCCTCGTGTTCCTCGGGCTGTTCGTGAGCAAGACGCTGATGGAGGAGAGTTTCCTGCGGATCGATCCGGAGTACGAGCGATACATGCGGGAGGTGCGCTACCGATGGATCCCGGGGGTGGCCTAGCCCCGAACGACGACGGCCGCCCCGATCGGACGGCCATGTGGCGCGAGTGGCTAGGGAGGGAATTGAACCCCCGACACGCGGATTTTCAGTCCGCTGCTCTACCAACTGAGCTACCTAGCCCGAAGCGGCGAAAATATAACGGGCCAGGGCCCTAACCTCAAGCAAATCATGCGCTTCGTCAACTGGTCGGGATCTTCGGCTTCTTGAAGATTCCCTTGACCTTGTTCTCCGCGGCGTTCTTGGCCGCATCCACCGCCGCCCGCTTGGCGGCGTCGGCCATGCCCTTGAGCATTTGATTGGAGGCGTCGGCCATCATCTTCCCGACGTCCAGGTTCTTCATGGTTTCGCAGGCCTTCTGCATCGACGCCTGCTGCTCCGGAGTCATCTGGGGCATGCCAGGGCCGCCGGCGCCAGCCATCTGCGCCTTCGCCTTGGCCAGCGAGTCGGCCAGCTGCTGGCTGGCCAGGTAGTTGACGTAGCCCAGCGCCATGGAATCCGGCTTGGTGAGGTGCTCGTCCGCCGTGAACACCACGCCCGCCGGCGCCGCGAACGCGTCCGGGGATGTCGCGCCGAGCTTCACCTCGCTGGCGGTCTCTTCGTAGTTGAGGCAGACGATCGAGGCCTTGGTATGCAGCATGATCGGCGCCTTGTTCATGGTGCAGATCTCGAAGCCGCCGAATTTCCTCTCCTCGCACTCCTGCCCCGCGTAGGTCTTGCTCCCGATCTTTTCCCCGCTGTTGATGCCGGCCAGGCCGAACGCCTTCGACATCACCGCCGCCATGTCTTCCATGTTCTGGTGCAGCCGCTTCTTGGAGTCCCCGTCCAAGTCCTCGTACGCCTTGGCCATGTACGGCACCAGGTTCGGCGCGACCGTCCCCTTCTTCTTGATGAGGTCCCCGTTGTACACCGAGTCCGGGGTGGTGAGGGTCCAGGTGTCGGCCGAGGTGGTCTTCCCCATCATCTTGGTCGTGGTGGTGCTACGGCGTGCCATGCGCTCCCCGTCGAACGCGACGGAGGCGGTACCACTCATGTCGCCCGACATGGTATAGGAAACCTGGGCGTTCTTGATCCCGGCCTTCTGGACCTTGAACGGGTTCTGCTGTGCTGAGGCGGGCAGGGCGGCGGCGGCGATACCGGCCGCCAGGAAGAGGCTACGCATTGCAATGACCTTGGGAGGCAGGGGGCTGATGCCTAATATATCCCCGCCCCTTCCGTCAGCCAGCCTACTGGTTTTCGATCAAGGGGACATACTAGCCGGGAGAGACTGATCCCCGCATCTTTTCGCCATGTCCCATCCCGCCCACCCCAATCTCACCGTTCTCGAGCACCCGCTGATCCAGCACAAACTGTCCATCCTTCGCGACAAGTCCACGCCGGTCAAGGACTTCAAGCAATTGGTCAGTGAGATCGCAATGCTGATGACCTACGAGGTCACCCGAGACCTCGAGACCGAGGAGGTGCTGATCGAGACTCCTCTGGAGCGGATGAAGGCCCGGCGGGTCGCCGGCAAGAAGCTGACCCTGGTACCCATCCTTCGCGCCGGCCTCGGCATGGTGGAGGGAATTACCCAGCTGGTGCCCTCGGCCCGGGTTGGCCACATCGGGCTCTACCGTGACCACGAGACGCTCCTGCCGGTGAGCTACTACTACAAGGTCCCGGCCGCGGAAACCGACCGCGACTTCTTCGTGCTCGACCCCATGCTCGCGACCGGGGGTTCGGCGGTGGCGGCGGTGAGCAAGCTCAAGGCCGCCGGTGTCAACCGTCTCCGGTTTCTCTGCCTCGTAGCGGCGCCCGAGGGGGTCAAGGCGATGCTGGCCGCCCACCCTACCGTCCCGGTGTTCGCGGCGGCGCTCGATCGGGAGCTCAACGACCACGGCTACATCCTCCCCGGACTGGGAGATGCGGGCGACAGGATCTTTGGAACCAGGTGAGGGGGCGCGCATGAGCGGACCGAAACTCACATTCTGGGGCGCCGCGGGTCAGGTCACCGGCTCGATGCACCTGCTCGAGGCCGCCGGGGCCCGGGTGCTCCTCGACGCGGGCCTCTTCCAGGGCCATCGCGCCGAGGCCGCCTCGCTCAACGCCAACCTGCCTTTCGATCCCCGACGGATCGACGCCATCGTCGTGAGCCACGCCCATATCGATCATATCGGGCGGCTCCCGCTGCTGGTCCGCCACGGCTATCACGGACCGATCTACGCCACGCCCGCCACCCGCGACCTCTGCGCCGTCATGCTCCCCGATGCCGCCAAGATTCAGGAAAAGGACGCCGACTTCCTGGCCCGGCGCGGCAGGAAAGGACCCGAGAGTGAGCCGCTGTATACCCTGGGGGATGCCATCGCGGTGCAGGACCTGATCCAGACCCTGCCCTACAAGCGGATCCACTACCTGCGCAAGAATCTGGCGTTCGAGTACACCGATGCCGGCCACATTCTGGGCTCCGCCTCGGTGGATCTCAGGCTCACCGAAGGCGCCAATCATCGCCTGGTCTTCTCCGGCGACGTCGGGCGTTTCGGCCAGCCGATCATCCGGGACCCGGATCCGCCCACCGGCCCGATCGACACCCTGATCGTGGAATCCACATACGGAGACCGTGATCACGAGCCGATGGCCGATTCCGCGCTCCGGCTTGCCGACATCATCCGCCGGGTCGCCGGACGAGGGGGAAGGCTGATGATTCCCGCCTTCGCGCTCGGCCGGACCCAAGAACTCGTGTACGCCCTCCACGAGCTCTATCGCGCCGGCAAGATCCCCGCAATCAGCGTGTACGTGGACAGCCCGCTCGCGGTGGATGCGACCACCGTGTTCCGGATGCACCCCGAGGTGTTCGACCGACGGGAGCAGATGCTGGAGAACTCGGACAAGATTCTGGACTTCTCGCTGCTCCGGTACATCCGTGCCGTCGACGACTCCAAGCGCCTGAATACCCTGCTCGGCCCCATGGTCCTCATCGCGGCCTCCGGCATGGCAGAGGGAGGCCGGATCCTGCACCATTTGGCCAACGGGATCGGAGACCCGAAAAACTGTGTCCTGTTCGTGGGCTTCCAGGCCGAGAACACGCTCGGCCGGCGGATCCTCGATGGAGCCCGGCAGGTGAAGATCTTCGGCGACATGTACGAGGTGCGCGCCGAGATTGAGAGTATTGGTGGCTACTCCGCTCATGCGGACCGAAATGAACTGCGGACCTGGGTGAAGATGGTGGGCGGACCCATCCGCCGAGCCTTCGTCGTGCACGGGGAAGCGGGGCCGGGAGCAGCG
The DNA here is from genome assembly GCA_041486305.1 of Gemmatimonadota bacterium. Classification (GTDB taxonomy): domain Bacteria; phylum Gemmatimonadota; class Gemmatimonadetes; order Gemmatimonadales; family GWC2-71-9; genus JABFSM01. Next base: position 83,611 of record JBGPLG010000001.1, on the reverse strand, counting down.
ATGGCACAGATCCTCAGGGAAGAGGGTGTGGCCGAGGTCGTCATACCCCAGATGGGTCAGTCGTTCGATCTGTGAGGCGCCCCCTCCGCTGGGCCGGGTGGCTCCTGGCCACCGCCCTGGTGGGCTACGCGCTGTTGTTCGGATGGGTCTGGCGAGTAAGCCGGCTGGATCAGCGCGCAGCAGCGGATGCGATCGTGGTGCTCGGGGCCGCTCAGTACAATGGCCGGCCCTCACCGGTGCTCAAGGCCCGGCTCGACCATGCCATCGAGCTCTACCGGCAGGGGCTCGCGTCCGTCGTGGTCGTGACCGGCGGAATCGGCACCGGTGATCGGGTCAGCGAGGCCTCCGTGGGCCATCGCTACCTTCGCGCCCAAATGGTGCCCGACTCCGCCATCGTGGTGCGGCCCGATGGCCGGACGACCGAGGAGTCGATCCACTCGGTCGCCGAGTGGATGCATGAACGCGAGCTCTCCAGGGTGCTCCTGGTGAGTGATCCTTTTCACATGGCCCGCCTCCGGCTCGAGGCTCGGCATGCCCACCTGGTGCCGGAATCCTCCCCAACCCGCACCAGCCCGATCGTTCCAGGCAGCCGGACCGAGGCCGGATATCTTGCCCTTGAGGCGCTCAAGTTCCCGGTGGCCGCCATACGTACCGTGATCGGTCACCGGACCCCGGACTCCCCGCGTCCTGAGCCGTGAGGTGAGCCCGACGATAGACGTATTATAAACTACTACTAATAATAATCGGAGAATCTGATGGCCCTCCTCGATTCCAAGCGCCTCTATCAGGGTCGTGTAATCAAAGTGGATCAGGACACGGTACGTTTTCCGGATGGCTCCGTCGGGGTGCTCGAGATGATTCGGCATCCGGGAGCCGCCGCGGTGGTGCCGTTCCTGGATGATCCGGCGGGCCCGGACCCCCGGGTACTCCTGATTCATCAGTTCCGCCACGCGGCCGATGGCGTGCTCTGGGAAATCCCCGCCGGCACGCTGGAGCCGGGCGAGCCTCCGGAGGCCTGTGCCCGGCGGGAGCTGGTGGAGGAGGCGGGGATGGACGCAGGCAAGCTGGTGCGGCTCGCCACGATCTTCACCACGCCGGGTTTCACCGACGAGCGAATTCACCTCTATCTGGCGACCGCGCTGTCCCCGGTCGCGCTGGCCCGGGAAGAGGACGAGTTCATTACGGTGCACGAGAAGCGCTGGAGCGAGGTGGGCAGGATGATCAGGAGCGGAAAGATCAAGGACGGAAAGAGTCTCTGTTCCCTGTTGTACGTCAACAGCTTTGTGCGGGCGTAACGGCGATCCCCCGTGCCTCGCTAAATTCCGTCATGCCTAGACTCCCCTTCGACGCTTTCTCCAGGCAGATCAAGGGCGGAGACATCCCGCCCGCCATCTACCTGTATGGCGACGAAGACGTGCTCAAGGACGAGGCGGTGCGCGCCATCCTCGATGCGGTGGTCGATCCCGGCCTGAGGGATTTCAACTACGACGTCCGGAGCGCCGCCCAGCTCGACCCCGACCACGTCGAGGCCCTCTGCACCACGCTCCCGATGATGGCGGAACGACGGCTGGTCGTGATCCGCGATGTGGAGGCATGGACCAAACGGGCTCGGGCCAAGGCGGCCGTGCTGCACTACCTCGCCAGGCCTGCCGCCGAGACGGTGCTGATTCTGGTGCAGGGCGCATCGCGGAGGGAGGACGAGCGGAGTGATGCCGATTCCGACCTCGCCGGTCTTGCCTGTGCGGTGGACGTGGCCCGATGCACTCCGAAGCTGGCGGAGAGGTGGGTGCTGAAGCGGGCGGAGGAGCGCGGGGTCCGGCTCGAGCCGGCCGCCGCCGCCCACCTCGTGAAGGCCGTAGACGCGGATCTGGGCGCCGCGCGCAGCGAGCTCGACAAGCTCGCCGGCCTGGGCGGCACCACTCCGGTCACCCTGGATCAGCTCACGGCGCTGCTCGGCATCCGTCATGGAGAAACCCAGGCGGACTGGTGCGATGCGATCCTCGACGACCATCCGGCGCAGGCGGCCGGAATTCTGCCCCATCTACTGGATCAGTCCGGCGTGTCGGGCGTGGGACTCCTGACGCAGCTCGGCACCCACCTCGTAGGACTCGGCCTCGCGCGAGCGCTCTACGATCGCGGCCAGCGAGGAGCCGGGCTCGAACGCGCGGTCTTCGATGCCATCATCCGAGCCCGGCCCGCGCGCCTCGACTACCGCGGGGCGGCCGCCCGGTGGAGCCGGGCGGCGGAGGCATGGCCGCTTCCTCGAGTGGACGCGGCCATTGCGGCGGCGCGCCAGGCAGACCAGCGTCTCAAGGGCACCACCCTGGCGGACGTCCGCGGGGTGTTGATCGATCTGATTATGCAGCTGGCGTACCGGGCGCGGGAGGCGGCGTGAGGGAGAGGCACAGAGGCTATGACGCAATGAGGCTAAGGAGCCCGTTCGCAAGCCGTGCACATAGCCTCTTAGCGTCTTTGCCTCTTAGCCTCTGTGCCTTGGCCTTCACCACCGCGCCGGCCGCCGCGCAGTCCGACCCCCGTCTCGTGGCCGCCGTGCGGCTCTCCCAGGACGGGCTCTCGGACTCGGCGCGCGCCGTCGCGGGCCGGATCCTGGCGGCCACCCAGCCCGCCGATTCGCTCTACCCGGAAGTTCTCTTTACCATGGGACTCCTGGCGGCCACCGAGCAGGACCGCCGCCTCTACCTGCGGCGCGTGACGGTGGATTACTCCCAGTCCGCCTGGGCCGACGACGCGTTGCTGCAGCTCGCCCAGCTGGACTATTCCTCCGGCAACCCGGCCGCCGCGGTCCGCCAGCTCGATCAACTGCTCCGGGACTATCCCGGAAGCCCGCTCACTGCACAGGCCGGCTTCTGGGGCGCCCGCGCCGCCGGTGACCGTCACGAGTCGGCCCAGGCGTGCCGCATGGCGGACATCGGCCTGGCCGCGGTGGGCGACGATGTGGAACTCAGGAACCAGCTCGAGTTCCAGAAACAGCGCTGTCAGGGCCTCGGCGCCATGGCCGCCGAGAGTGCCCGCGCCGCGGTCGCCGATTCGCTCGCGCGGGCCCTGTCCGACTCGCTGGCTCGGGCGAAGGCGGACTCGATCGCGCGGGCCAGGCGGCCTACCCGCCCCCCGGCCCGTCCATCCCCCCGTTCGTCCGGGTTCTATGTTCAGGTGTCCGCCGTGAAGACCCGGGCGGCCGCCGATGCCGATGCGGCTCGGATCAGGCACGCGGGCCAGACGCCGGTGATCATGCAGGAGGGCGGCTACCTCAAGGTCAGGGCCGGCGCCTTCTCCACCCGGGAGGCCGCCGCCGCCGCCGCGACGGAGCTCGCGCGGAAGTTCGGCGGGCGGCCCTTCGTGGTCAGGGTGCCGTGAGCGTTTCCCTCTCGGAGAACACGCCCCTGCTGATACAGTACCGGGAGATCAAGTCGCGCCACCGCGATTCGATCCTCTTCTTCCGGATGGGCGATTTCTACGAGATGTTCTTCGAGGACGCTGAGGTCGCCTCCCGGGTGCTGGATATCACCCTTACGTCACGAGGCGATGGGGTGCCGCTCGCGGGCGTCCCGGTGAAGGCCGCGGCGGAGTACCTCCGCCGGTTCGTGAGCCAGGGCTATCGCGTCGCGATCTGCGAGCAGGTCGAGGACCCCCGCAAAGCCAAGGGCATCGTCCGTCGGGAAGTGGTCGAAACGATCAGCCCCGGTGCGATGCTCGAGGAGGGCTGGGTCGCGGGGGGGCGGAACAACTGGATCGTCGCGGTCAACGCGTCGGTAGGTCGGTATGTCGGGAAGTCGGTGGAGAACGCAGGAGCCCAGACCAGCCGACCGACCGACCGACCGACCCACGTGCCGACGGTTGGCCTCGCCGCCATCGATCTCACCACTGGCGAGTTTCTGCTGGAGTCGGGCAGCTCCGACGGCCTTGCCGAAGCGCTCGGCCGGCTTGCCCCCGCGGAGCTGGTCCTGCCCGCCGGGGCGGAGCTTCCGGTCGAGGCCGAGGTGATGCGCACGGTCCGCGAAGCGTGGGAGTTCGACCCGGCCCTGGCGCGTAACGAGATCGCGCGCCGGTTCCAGATCGCCTCGCTCGACGGGCTGGGGCTGGGCGACGACGACACGCCCGCCATCGGGGCCGCCGGCGCCCTGCTTCGCTATCTGGCCGATCTCAAGCCGGGCGGCGTTCCGCATCTCGCCCGTCCCACCGTCCGCCGGTCGGACCGGCTCCTCTGGGTGGACGAGATGACCCGGCGAAACCTCGAGCTGGTCGAGCCACTCCGGGCCGGGGCCAAGGGCGTCACCCTGCTCGAGGTGATCGACCGCACCGTGACGCCGATGGGAGCGCGGCTGCTGCGCCGCTGGATTCTTTCGCCCCTCAGCAACCCCACCGAGATCACCGCCCGCCTCGACGCCGTGGACGCGGCGGTCGCGGATGCGGCGCGCCGTGCCGCGGTGCGGGAAGCGCTCGACGGGATCCGGGACCTGGAGCGCCTGGCGGGCCGGGCCGCCGCCGGGCGGGCCACGCCCCGGGAGCTGGGCGCCCTGCGGGATTCGTTCCTCCGATTGCCCGAAGTGAAGGAGGGGCTGGCGGGACTCGTCGGGCGGAGGGACGGATCACCGCCCCCATCGTCCTCCCTGTCCTCGCTGCTGGAAGACCTCGATCTGCTCGAGGATTTTGCCGCGACGCTCTCCGCGGCCCTGACCGAGCGGCCTCCGGCCGTACTGGGAGAAGGTGGCGCCATCCGCAGCGGCTACGACGCGATGCTGGATGAAAGCCGGGCGTTGCGCGATGGCGGCAAGCAGTACATCGCGGCCATCCAGCAGCGGGAACGGGACCGGACCGGGATCGCGTCGCTCAAGATCGGCTACAACAAGGTCTTCGGCTACTACATCGAGATCACCCACGCTCACTCCCCGAAAGTCCCCGCCGACTATGAGCGCCGCCAGACCCTCGCGACGGCGGAGCGGTACGTGACTCCGGAGCTCAAGGAGTACGAGGCCAAGGTGCTGGGGGCCGAGGAGCGGGTTGCCGAGCGAGAGGCCGAGCTGTTCGGCGCGCTCCGGGACGGCGTGGGAGCCGCGATCGGGCGGATCCAGCGGACCGCCCGGGTGCTGGCTCACCTCGACGCCTGGACCGCGCTCGCCGAAGTCGCGGTGGCCAATCGCTACGTCCGGCCAGTGGTGCACGACGGGTTCGACATCACCATGACGGCCTGCCGTCACCCGGTGATCGAGCGGATGATGCCGCGCGAAGCCTTCATGCCCAACGACGTGGCGTTCGACCCGGCCGCCCGGGTCCAGCTTGTCACCGGCCCCAACATGGCCGGCAAGAGCACCATCCTCCGACAGATCGGCCAGTGCATCATCCTGGCGCAGATGGGCAGCTTCGTTCCCTGCGAGAAGGCCTCGATCGGCGTGGTGGACCGGCTCTTCACCCGGGTGGGCGCCGCCGACAACCTGACCCGCGGGCAATCCACCTTCATGGTGGAGATGAGCGAGACCAGCGCCATCTTGCATGGTGCTACCGCCCGCTCCCTGGTGCTGCTGGACGAGATCGGCCGCGGCACCTCGACCTACGACGGGGTGGCGATTGCCTGGGCGGTGACCGAGTTTCTGCATGACAAGGTGGGCGCCAAGACGATGTTCGCGACCCACTACCATGAGCTGATGCAGCTCCCCGAAAAGCTGGCGCACGCCCGGAATTTCAACGTGGCCGTCCGGGAAACCGGCGGGAAGGTCGTGTTCCTGCACCGGCTCGAGCCGGGAGGAACCGACCGGAGCTATGGCATCCACGTGGCGGAGCTGGCCGGGCTCCCCCGCGAGGTGGTGACCCGCGCCAACGCCGTGCTCAAGACGCTGGAGGGAGACCACCGCGTGGTCTCCGGCGGGCCGGCCCCCGACCCCGATCCGGGACAGCTCGCCCTCTTCGTGGAGGCCCCGCTCGATCCCGCGCTGGTGACACTCCGGGATCTCGACCTGAATTCGCTGACTCCGCTCCAGGCCCTGAACACCCTCGCCGACCTGCAGCGGCGGGCCAGCGGACGTGCCTGAACCGCGGTACCTTCCGCCCATGCACGCCGCGCGGGTCCTCCTGGCGGTGATTCTCGTCGTGGAGCTGGCCGGGTCGGGGTGCCGCCGGAAACCGGACAGCACCGTGACCCTGCCCGCCGATGCCAAGGCCGGCGCGCCCCGGCGGGACGAGCCGCCCGTGGCGCTCGATCCGGAAACGCCGGTGCGCTATCCGCTGGCGCTCTATCAGCAGCGAATCAGCGGTACCGTGCTGCTCCGCCTCTTCGTGGACGAGAACGGCAGGGTCGCTCCCGAGTCGACTCGGGTCCAGGAATCGAGCGGATACCCGGCGCTCGATTCCGCCGCCCTCGCCGCCGCGCCGAAGCTTCACTACACACCCGCGCTCCGGAACGGAACCCCGGTCGCCACGCTGTTCATACAGCCGATCCATTTCCGTCATCCCGACCGTGGAGGCACCACGCCGTGAAGCCGCAGCACCTGGATCCCTATGAGTCGGTCCTCGACACCATCGGCTGGACCCCGCTGATCCGGCTGTCCCGGGTTGGCGCCGAGCTGGCGACCCCGGTGTACGGCAAGGCGGAATACGCCAATCCCGGCGGTTCGGTGAAAGACCGGATCGGACTCGCCATCATCGAAGAAGCCGAGAAGAGTGGCCAGCTGAAGCCCGGCGGCACCGTGGTGGAGGGCACCAGCGGCAACACCGGCGTCGGTCTCGCCATCGCGGCCGCCCTCAAGGGCTATCACTGCATCTTCACGCTGCCCGACAAGATGTCCCAGGAAAAGGTGCGGTTGCTTCGGGCGTATGGCGCCGAAGTCGTGATCACCCCGACCGCAGTGCCGCCGGACCACCCCGAGAACTACGTCATGAAGGCCAAGCAGATCGTGCACGATACCCCGGGCGCAGTTCTGGCCAACCAGTTCTACAACCAGGAAAACCCGGAGGCTCACTACCGGACCACTGGCCCCGAAGTCTGGGAACAGACCCGGGGCCGGGTGACCCATTTCATCGCGGGGGCCGGCACCGGCGGCACCGTGAGCGGCACCGGCAAGTACCTGAAGGAGCGAAACCCGGCCATCAAGGTCATCGCCGGCGATCCGGTGGGCTCCCTGTACACCGGGTACCACCGTACCAGGACGCTGGGCGAAGGGTCGCCCTACAAGGTCGAGGGCATTGGAGGCGACAAGATGCCCACGACCGTGTGGTGGGATGTGATCGACGAGTTCCGGCAGGTGTCCGATCGCGAGTCGATGCAGATGGCCCGGCGTCTCGCGCGAGAGGAGGGGGTACTGGTCGGGGGCTCGACCGGGCTCAACGTGGTGATCGCGCTCGCGGTGGCTCGCGAGGTGAATGATCCGGCCGCCTGTGTCGTCACCGTGTTGTGCGACACCGGGGAGCGGTACCTGTCGAAGGTCTTCGACGACGACTGGATGCAGGAAAACCAGCTCCTCGACGCGCCCCGGATGACGGTGGAGCAGCTGCTCGCCCGGCGCCAGAAGGGCGCCCCGCCACTGGTGAGCGTCGCGCCGGCGGCCCAGGTACGGCAGGCGCTCAACCTCATGAGCACCTGGAGCGTGAGCCAGATTCCGGTCGTGGACGACGGCGAATGCGTCGGAGGACTGACCGAGAGCCAGCTGATGACCCGCGCGCTCGCGCAGCCCACCATGCTCGACCGTCCGGTGCGCGAAGTCATGGATGGCCCCTTCCCGGTGGTCGATGCCGCCTTCCCCACCGACCGCCTGGCACCGATGCTCACCCGGGAAAACCCCGCCACCCTGGTGCGGAAAGAGGGGAAGTTGATCGGGATCGTATCGCGGTACGATCTCCTGCAGCAGCTCATTGGAACCCGATGAGAGAGGGTCAGGATTCGGCCTTCAGGGTCAGGGAACCGTCCCGAGCGTCCGCTCCACTGACCCCTGACCCCTGACCCCCATGCGCATAACCGTGCTTACCGGAGGAACCAGCAGCGAGCGCGACGTGGCCATCGCCTCGGCGGTCCAAATCGTCCGGGCCCTGCGCAGTCGGAGGCACGCCGTGGCCGTGGTCGATACCGCCCGGGGCTACATCCCCGAGTCCGATGAGCCCCATCTCCTCTCCGCTTCGGTGGGCAAGGAGCCCCCCGCCATCGAGGAGCTGGTGGCGCTCGAGCGGGGGTTGCTCCTCTCCGGGCTCGCCAGCCTGCCGGTCATCCGGAATGCGGAGGTGATTTTCCTGGCCCTCCATGGCGGCCGGGGAGAGGATGGCACAATTCAGGCGGTGCTCGACGTGATGGGTGTCCCATATACCGGGAGCGGGTCCCTGGGTTCCGCCCTGGCGATGGACAAGGACATCGCAAAACGCCTCTTTCGGGCGGCCGACATATTGACCGCCGATTGGCTCATGACCCCGGCCACCGCGAAAGAGGCCGGGCGCCAGTTGGGCTGGCCGCTGGTGGTCAAGCCGTCCAAACAGGGCTCGACGGTGGGGCTGACGATCGTCAAGGACCCGCTCGAATACGACGCGGCGGTCGAGCTGGCCGGCCGGTACGACGATGAAGTCATGCTGGAGGCGTTTGTTCCCGGCCGCGAGCTGACCGTGGGGATTCTCGAAAACCGGGCCCTGGCGGTGGGGGAAATCATCCCCCAGCACGAGGTGTTCGACTATGAGTGCAAATACACTCCGGGCATGTCGGAGGAGATATTCCCGGCCGACCTTCCGGCCCCGGTGGCCGAGGAGTGCTGCCGGCTCGGCCTCCGGGCCCACCAGGTCCTCAAGCTGGGGGGATACTCCCGAGTGGATTTTCGCTTGACACCGGCGGGCGAATTGGTCTGTTTAGAGGTGAATACCCTGCCGGGGATGACCTCGACCAGCCTCATGCCGCAATCGGCGGCGGTGGTCGGAATCCCGTTCCCGGAACTGTGCGAGCGCATCTGTCTCGCGAGCAGGACGTCATGATCCAGGATCGCGTCCAGTCTTATGTTGAGGAGCCCCGGCTCACCCCTTGGGTCGGCCGGATCATGGTGGCCAACGCCGTGGCGCTTCTCCTGCTCGCCACGGTGCTTACGGCGCCTTCGTTCGTCGACGTGCTGCAGTTCAGCCCCGGGCAGTCCGCCGGTCGCCCCTGGACCTTCTTCTCCTACATGTTCGTGCACGGTGGCCTGCTGCACCTGGGCGGCAACATGCTGCTGCTCTTCGTCTTCGGACCGCCGGTCGAGCGCCGTATGGGCAGCCGGGCCTTCGTGCTCTACTACCTCTACTGCGGCATGGGTGCCGCGGCACTGACGGTCGGCCTCTCGTCGTTTCTGACCATTCCGCCGATGGTGGGCGCCTCGGGAGCAGTGTTCGGCGTGGCGCTGGCATTTGCGTTTGCCTGGCCCGACGTCGAGCTGGTCTTCGCGCCGCTGCCACTCCGAATCTCGGCGAGAACGCTGGTGGTGCTGCTCGCGCTGGCCGACTTGGCCTTCGCGGCCTGGACCAATGGCGGGGTGGCCCACGTCGGATACGTCGGCGGTATGGCGGCCGGGTACCTCTTCTTCCGGATCCAGAGTCTCACCTCACGCCGCAATCAGAAGGAGCCCAAGACGGTCACCCGCCGCCCCGTCATGGCTCCGATTCCCGTCCGTCAGGGTACCCCAGCCGCCGAGGTCCGTCCTGCCATGGCCCGCCCCGAAGTGCGTGAGGAGTACTCCTCCGACGAAGTGGACCGGGTGCTCGATAAGATCAGCGCCTTCGGCATCCAGAGCCTGACCGCCGAGGAGCGGCGCTTTCTGGACGAAGTCTCCAAGCGGAAGCGCAAGGACGGCGAGCGGTAAGAGCCACCAAAACCTGTTTGGGGTCTTGTTTCACGCGGGACATTTTTTATCTTGTCCCGTGCTCATCAATCTCCTCCCCGATTTTCTCGACATTCTCGCCCAACCTGATCCCGAAGCGGCCTACCACCGCTTCCTCGATGCCCACCGCCCTCTGCTCGCTGCCTACTGGAGCAACTACGTCCTCGACCTGGACAGCCCTCACGCACTCGAGGTGATCGCCGGAGCGTTGCGCGCGGACCGCAGCGACCTTCATGCCATGCTGAGTCAGGTTGACATTGCGCGCATGGCTGAGGAGGCGCTGCATCACGCGGAGGAGGTCTTGCAGGTCGATCGCGCCACCGATTGCGTACTCATGGTCGGCATGGGCGCCGCGAACGCCGGTGAGCTCGTGGTGGGCGGGCGGGGCGTTGCATTCGTCTGCGTGGAGCACTTCACCGGCCGGGTGAACGCCGAAACCCACGGCATGGGCCTGGCGCCCGAGCTGCTGCCGCTCTGGGTTGCCCACGAGGTGGCCCATACGGTGCGGTACACCTCCCCGGCCAGCGCGAGCGAGCTGCGTCGGCTCATCGGCGAGTCCGGGGGATACTACGACTACTGGGTCACCGGCAGCCGGGTGCCTCTCCGGGAGCTTCTTCTCAACGAAGGGCTGGCGGTTCACGCCTCGCAGGCCGTGGTCCCCGGGCTCGACCCCTCCGACTACTTCGGATATCCCCGGCGCCAGTATCAACGGATGCGGGAGCTGGAGGCCTTTCTTCGGCGCGCGGCGCACCACGAGCTGGATCGAGCCGGCCTGGGCCTCCGGCTCAAGTACCTCTCCGGGGGCATGAGCCCCAGTGCGAGACTCTCCACCGGGCGGGTCCTTCCCGAGCGCTGCGGCTACTATCTCGGCCATCGGATGGCCGAGCCACTGGTGAACGCCCGCGGTATCGCCCAGGCCCTTCGCGCCTCGGCAAGCGACTTCCAGGCCGCCGAAGACGAGGCGACGGGAATCCGGACGGCATAAGAGGCCAAGACGCTGGGAGGCTCAGAGGCTAAGTGATCCACCGAGCGTCTTAGCGTCTTAGTCTCTGAGCCTCTTATACTTATCCATGCCAGAAGATCCGAAAGTCACCATCACCCTCCGACCCGCCGGTCCGATCATCATCGAGGGTCCGGTGCGAATCGTGAATAATGCCGGCGACGAAGTAATTCCGCCCCCCACCAAGATCCCCGGGCAAATCAAGCTCTGTGGTTGCGGGTTTACCAAGACCAGGCCGTTCTGCGACGGAAGCCACAAAAGATAGCAGCTGGAAACGGCACCCTATTTCCCTACGCAAAACCTCGCGAACACCCGCCCCAGCACCTCATCGGGGTGCACCAGCCCGATCAGCTCTTCGAGCGCCGTGACCGCGCCACGCAGGTGGTGCGCCGCAAGAACCGGATCGCCGCCCGTGGCCAGCTCCGGTCGGGCCTGGTCGAGGCTGACCGCCGCATGCGCCAGAGCAACGCGGTGCCGCTCCCGGCTCAGCTTCGGCTCCAGGTCGGCATAGCCGTCGCTCACCCCGTCCCCGAAGAGCCGGCCCGCGATGGCCTCGCAAAGCCGGTCGAGGCCCACCCCCGTTACCACCGACACCCCGATGCCGGCTCCGCCACGCTCCGGCGCCAGGTCCGTCTTGGAACGAACCAGGAGGGAGGGACGCTCGGCCAGGAGCGCCTGCTCCGCCGGCGTAACCTCCCTCGTGGCTTCCACGCACAACAACACCAGGTCCGCGGCCGCCACATAGCGACGGCTCACCTCGATGCCCATCCGCTCCAGCCGCTCGTCGGCATCGCGCAGTCCGGCGGTATCCGCAAACCTCACCGGCCAGCCCAGGATCTCGCTCGCCGCCTCGATGGTATCGCGCGTGGTGCCGGGAATCTCCGTCACCAGGGCCCGGCTGGTGCCCAGCAGGGCGTTGAACAGCGAGGACTTGCCCGCGTTGGGTGCTCCGGCCAGCACCACCAGCGCGCCCTCGTGCAGGCGGAGTCCCGCCGGCGCGGTGGCGAGGAGCCGGCGGACGGCCTCGCGAGTTCGGTCCAGCGCCCCGAGAAGGCGGTCGCGTGGCACCGGGCCGTCATCCTCCTCGGGAAAGTCGATGTCGTAGGCCAGCATGGCCAGCGCCTCGAGCAGCCCCTCGCGCAGCCCCTCCAAACGGCGGGAGAGTGCCCCATCGAGCTGGTCCAGTGCGGCGCGCCCCTGGGCCGGCGCCGTGGCGTCAATCAGGTCGCCCACCCCTTCCGCCTGGAGCAGGTCAAGCTTGCCGTTGAGCACCGCGCGTCGGGTGAACTCACCCGGAGTGGCGGGACGGGCGCCCGCGGCAAAGAGCGCGGCGAGCACCTGAGCCGGGGCCAGGAGACCGCCATGGCAGGAGAGCTCTACCAGGTCCTCACCGGTGTAGCTGTGCGGAGCGCGGAAGACGGTGACCAGGCCCTGGTCGATGGGAGCGCCGCCGGCGGACACCAGCGTGACGAGGTGGGCCACCCGGGATGGGAGGTCGTTTACCGCCGCTTCCCGAACGACCCGCCCCGCCACTTGAAGCGCGCCGGTGCCCGACACCCTGATCAGGGCGATGGCCGAGCGGCCGGGGGCGGTGGCGAGCGCGGCGATGGGGTCAGAGAGCATGGCGGAGCGGTGTGAGCCGGGCAGCCCTACTTCTTCTTCGGGGGTGGCAGAACCGGCGCCGACGGCACCTGGCGTCGCAACCGCTCCTGCGACAGCATCCACTGCTGCGGCAGGCTGGCGAAGTTCATCACCGTGTAATACAGATTGAGCCCCGAGGCGAACTTGAGGAACAGGAACGTCATCATCCCCGGCATCATGTAGAGCATCATCTTCATCTGGGGATTGGGCGGCATGCCCCGCTGACCGATCTTGCTCAGCGCGAACATGGAGAGGCCCATGACGATCGGGATGATGTAGAGCGGATCGGGCCGGGAAAGGTCCGGAAGCCAAAGGAACGCTGCCCCCCGCAGCTCGATGGTGTTCTGGAACACGAAGAAGAAGGCCAGCAGAATCGGCCAGGGCAGCAGCATGGGCCAGCAGCCGCCGAACGGGTTGACGTTGTGCTCCTTGTACAGCTTGAACATCTCCTGCTGCAGCCGCTGCGGGTCGCTCTTGTACTTGTCCTGGATCTCCTTGATCAGCGGCTGGACCGCCTGCATCGCCATGGTGGAGCGCATGGCCTTCTGATTGAGCGGCCAGAGCAGGATCCGGATCAGGATGCCGAACAGGATGAGCCCCACCCCATAGGCGAGCCCGAGCCGCTGGTGCATCCAGACCAGCAACGACCGCGCGCCCAGCGCCACCGGCCGGATGATGGTGCGGAACCCGGGCCATCCATAGGGATTCACGTCGTCGAAATCGTGCCCGATGGCCCGGAGCCGCGGATACTCCAGCGGTCCGGCGTAGAGCTGGAAGTGGAACGCGCCGGCCGATCGGATCGGAATGCCCGCCGTAATGGCGGCCGCGGTCGTGATCCGGCCCGCCGTGTCGGTGGCGACCGCAGTGGCCCCGCCGATGCCGCCGTTCCGGCCGGTGCCGCCGGTGTCGGGCACCAGGATGGCGGTCACGAAGTATTTCGACTTGACCGCGACCCATTCGAACGGGCCGTTGAAGGCCATCGGCTGGTGAATCTTGAGCTTGCCGAACCGGGTCAGCGCCGCCTTGGAATCCTTGACCACGACGCCCTGCTCGCGCGCGTGCTCCACGCTGTCGGATTCCGTATTCCGCAAGCCGGGACCCATACCCACCAGCAAGGCGCCGCCGTCGGGCCCGAGACCCTCCACGCGACCGCTGATGTCGATGAGGTAGTCGTCGGGCTTGAATATGTATGTAAGCGACACGGCCACACCGCCCTGCCGGGCCGTGAGCCGAAGGGGAGTCGGCTCCCGAACGTCGAGGGCCTTGGCCGAGGCCTCGAATTGCCAGTCCCGCAGCCAGACCGTGTCTCGGCCCGAGAGCAGCCCCAGGGCGAGCAGGTCGCTCTTCGGCGTGAGGATCTGGACCGGACTCCGGTGCTCCTCCGGCCGCATCGAGGGATACTGGAGGAACGTCGCCTCGATCACCCGGCCGCCCCGCGTGGAAAGCGCGTAGCGGTACAGCGGAGAGGTGACGACGACGGTGTCTTCGGAAAGGCGGACGGTCGCGCTGTCGGACGGCTTGACGGCCGGGACGGGAGTGACCGGTGCCGAGCGGATGGTCGGGGAAGCCCGCCCGCTGTCTGCCGGTTCGAGCGGCCGCCCGCTGGTCTGGACAATGGGCGGCTTCTTCGACTTGAGGAACATCGAAGGCAGAATGGCGACCGCCATCATCAGCACGACGGCCAGGAGAACGCGACGATCCATATCGAAGGGGGTATCCGGGAGATTACGGCACGGGGTCGAACCCGCCCGGGTTGAAGGGATGGCAGCGCACGATCCGGCGGGCGCCCAGCCATCCACCGCGAAGCACACCGTAGCGTCCGATGGCTTCCAGAGTGTACTGCGAGCAGCTCGGGGTGAAACGGCAGCTTGGCGGAAGCGCCGGCGAGATGAAACGCTGGTAGCCCCGAATCAGGCCCATGGCTGCCCGACGAGGCCATCGAGTAATGGGCTGCACCCGGTCACCCCGCCCCCATTCGCCAGGCCAGCAGCTCGCTCGAAAGCGCGGCGAACGCGGCGCCATACGCTTCCCGCCGGGCCCGAATGACCACGTCCCACGAAGGCAAGTCTTGCTTGAGCTCCCGGCGCCAGATTTCCCGGAGTCGGCGCCGCAAACGATTGCGGGCCACCGCGCTGGACTGATATTTCGGAACGATCAGTCCCACCCTCGGGTGGCCCGCCTGATTGTCTGCCCATAGTACGTCGAGGTGCGCTGACCGCCGCCGTTTCCCGGTATCCTGCACCCGGCGAAGCTCCGAACTGCGAGTGAGCCGGCCGGCCCGCGGCAGCCGCTCGCCTGCCGTCAGCTTCCGCCGTGCTTCGACGGGATCCGGACCGTGAGGCGCTTGCGGCCCTTCTTGCGGCGGCGGGAAAGCACCTCGCGACCCCAACGGTCGGCCATCCGGGCCCGGAAACCGTGGCGGTTGATCCGCTTGCGATTGCGAGGGCGATATGTCGGCTGCATACGAAATCCTTCTCCTCCGATGAGCCCGCAAAGTTAGCCGCGCGAACCCGCTTCGGTCAAGGTTGACTTTTCCACAAGCGTGTCGTAGCTTCGCCTCCCCCAACAACATCCCTACTGTCATCCGACCGAACGATCGGCATGCAGCTGTCGCTAAAAGAGGCCTGGACGCGCATCCTGGACGACGCTCGCCGCGAAATCCCCGAAAAGGATTTCAAGGCCTGGGTTGAGCCCGCCAAACCTGTCGCGCTGGAGAGCGATCGGTTGATCCTGGGCGTCCCCGACGAGTTTGCCGTGCAATGGAACGAGGCCAAGAACTCCGGGCTGTTTGCGCGGCTTGCCGAGCGCGCGCTGGGGCGCCCCGTCTCGGTCATCTTCCGAGTGGACGAAGATCGGCTGCAGCGCCCCCAGATGGACTTCTTCGTCGCGCCGATCCCTGCCGTGAGCTCGGCGGCGGCGGCCAATGCGCCCGCGCAACCGCTCAACGAGCGCTATACCTTCGAGAATTTCGTCATCGGCAAGTCCAACGAGCTGGCCGCCGCAGCCGCGCACGCCGTCGCGGAGGCCCCCGGAAAGCTCTACAACCCCCTGTTCATCTACGGGGCCACCGGGCTCGGCAAGACCCATCTCATGCAGGCCATCGGCCATATCGTCACCCGCAGAAGCCCCTCCGTGCGGGTGCTCTACGTCGGGGCCGAGCAGTTCATCAACGAAGTGATCGAGAGCATCCACTCTCGCACCATGCCGGAGCTCCGGCGCCGCTATCGCAACGACGTGGACCTGTTCCTGGTGGACGACGTGCACTTCCTCGAGGGCAAGGAAGCCACTCAGGAAGAGTTCTTTCACACGTTCAACACCCTCTACGAGGCCAAGAGACAGATCGTCCTGACCTCGGACCGGCCCCCCAAGGAAATGCCGGGTCTCGAGGCGCGGCTGGTCAGTCGGTTCGAATGGGGCATGGTGGCCGATGTGGGCCAGCCGGACCTCGAGCACCGGATCGCCATCCTGCGCAAGAAACAGGAGCAGGATCACCTCGAAACGACGATTCCTGATGAAGTCCTGAGCTTCATCGCGGAATACGTGCACTCGAATGTGCGGGAGCTCGAGGGCTGCATCATCAAGCTCCTTCTCTACGCGTCGCTCCGGCATCGCGAGATCACTATCGACCTGGCCCGCGAGGCCCTGGCCGACAAGATCCGGCCTGGGCAGGAGCAGTCCGGTGCGTTGCCCAAACAGAGTCCGACCATCGACAAGGTGCAGGACGTCGTGGCCCGGCGCTGGGGGGTGACACCGGAAGGGCTCCGCTCCAAGGCGCGCATCAAGACGCTCACCGTGCCGCGTCAGATTGCAATGTACCTCGCGCGCGAAGTGCTGCAGATGCAGCTCGTGGAAATCGGGCAGGCTTTCGGAGGACGGGACCACTCAACCGTGATTCACAGTGTGGACAAGGTGCAGCGACAGTTGCAGCGCGATCGTCAGTTCCGCGAACGCGTTGAGTCCGCTCGGCAGGAGTTGTACGCACCGTAATCGCTTCGGCGTATGTGGTCCTGTGGACGATCGGGGATAAGGGCACAGCGGGGGCGCATCTATCCCCAATGCCAACACGATCCCCACGCGACCAAACAAGGGATGAGCCGGTGGACACGTCACTTGCGGACCATGTCCACATCTTCAGCTCCTCTACTACTGCTGCTAGGTATAACTATCTGTAAGTAGTCTCTTCTTATTGGGCTTTGCGGGGAGCTTTCGGATGAAGTTCACGATCACGCGGGAAAAACTCCATGAAGGTCTCGGGGCGGTCGCGGCAAGCGTGCCTTCGAAGACTACGCTTCCCGTGCTGGCCAACATTCTGGTCGAGGCATCCAAGGACGGGCTCAAGCTCTCCGGCACGGATCTCGACATCTCGGTGAGCACCACCATACCGGCCTCGGTTGACCAGGAGGGCGCCACGACGCTCCCGGCCCGCAAACTGGTCGAGATCGTGAAGGAGCTCCCCAACGCCGCTATCCGGATGACCAGCTCCGGCGAGCAGCGCGCCAGCATCGAGTGCGGCAAGTCCAAGTTCAAGCTCCTGGGCCTGTCCCGGGACGAGTTCCCCGCCTTCCCCACCGTCAAGTTCGAGGGGGGCTGGAAGGTGGCGGCCAAGGATCTGCAGAAGCTGAT
This sequence comes from Gemmatimonadota bacterium, assembly GCA_041486305.1. Taxonomy (GTDB): domain Bacteria; phylum Gemmatimonadota; class Gemmatimonadetes; order Gemmatimonadales; family GWC2-71-9; genus JABFSM01. Next base: position 66,517 of record JBGPLG010000001.1, on the reverse strand, counting down.
CAGCCACGTCGCCTTTGCCGCCAGCACCGAGGAGAGCCGCCCGATTCTGAACGGGGTGCTCTGGGAGCTCCGCGCCGACCGGATGCGGATGGTCGCCACCAACGGGCACCGACTGGCGCGCATGGATGTACCGACCAGCGGCCAGGGCGGCGGACAGGCGGATCTGATCATCCCGCCCAAGGCGCTGGATCAGATTCGCCGGCTCTTCGGGGGCGACGAGGAGATCGAAATCGGGAAGAGCGACAACCACCTCGGGTTCCGATCGACCACCACGCAGATCTACACCCGTCTGATCGAGGGCCCCTACCCAAACTACGAACAGGTAATCCCGCGGGAGAACGACAAGAGCCTCACTGCCGATAAAGCCGCGCTGGCCGCGGCCCTCCGCCGTATGAGCATCGTGGCGAGTGACCAGACCCACCGGATCCGGATGGCGTTCACCAACGGCGCCTGCAAGATGTCGGTCCAGACCCCGGACCTGGGCGAGGCCCAGGAGGAACTGGCGGTAGCCTACGAGGGCGACTCCCTGGAAATCGGCTTCAACGCGGCCTACATGCTCGAGATCCTGAAGTACATGCCCACCGACGAGGTACGCATGACCTTCAAAGCCCCCGAGCGCGCCGCGACCTGCGAGCCGGTGGGCTGGGATGATCCGGCGAGCTTCATGACGCTGGTGATGCCGCTTCGGCTGGTGGATTGACGCCCCGCGGGAGACAACGATGCGTCTCCCGTGCCCCGTTCGGGCGACGTCAGTACTGGATTCCGGTGGTATCCGGCCTTACCGAATCGACTTCCTCCGCCGTCCTCGGAATCTCGACCTTCTCTCCCCGCACCCGGCGAAGGATCATCGCCTGACGCCAGCGCATCCGGCCCGGACGGTACCCCGGATTCGACTTGAGTGGGAACGGCAGCGAGCCGGCGAGCGCGGCCGCCTCGTCCAGCGTCAGCTGGCGTGCCGGGTGGCCGAAATACTTCCGGCTCGCCGCCTCGACTCCCCACACCTCGGGCCCGAGCTCCACGACGTTGAGGTACAGTTCGAGGATCCGCTCTTTCCCCAGCCAGTACTCCAGCCGCCAGGCGGTCACCGCCTCCTTCACCTTCCGGAGCGGGTTGCGTGAAGGGGACAGGTAGAGATTCTTGGCCAGTTGCTGGGTGATCGTGCTGGCGCCCCGCATCCGTCCCTTCCCCGCCAGGCTCCGCTCCAGGGCCCGCCACAGCTCGGCTCGATCGCGCGCGCTTCCCACCGAAAAATCGTCCGGTCGATAGCCCAGGGCGTGGCGGAACTCCACGTAGTCGATACCGGCGTGCTCGTAGAAGCGGTGATCCTCCGCCACCAGCGCTGCGGTCTTCGCCACCGGCGCGATCAGCTCGATCGCCACCGGCTGGTACAGCCGCCTGGGCAGCTCGCCCTTGGCAAGGCCCCTCGTGAGCACCTGGCGCTCCTCACCGCGGCGCATGGCCATGAACGCCGTTTGTCTGGGCCAGGCCCACCGGTACCAGACTGGCGGCGGCCACAGGAACCAGAGCCAGGCGAAGAACAGGAGGCAGGCGTACCGAGCAATCCGCTTGAGCGCCCGAAAGCCACCGCGGCGCCTCTCCGCGGGTACCTCCGGTTCAGCGAACGGGTAGGTCACGCAGTCGACCGATCAGAGTCGAGCGCCAGCGGACGGGAACCGTTTCGCCCGCCGGTCCGACCGTCACGACCAGGTCGAGCGAGTCTCGTGCGGTCAGGGCGCTGACCCAGCCATCCGAACCAAACTCGTAGCGCAACCGGCGCAGTCCAGCGCCTCTAAGGGTCATGACCTGGCCGGCCTGCATCGCCGTGCCGGTGCGGGTGAGCCGCTCGTTTGCCTCCACCGACACCCCGGAGCCTTGGCCGGTCTGCGCGACGCCTGGCACCGACTGACTGGTCCGGACCGCCGTCTCGAACGCATCGAAGGCATCAAGCTGCACTCGGTACGAGGTCGAATCGCTCCAGGTATCCAGACTCCGGAGGCCTTCCGACGGTAGTTGCGGAAACAACAACCTGACGATCGCCTCGATTTGGCCCGAGAGAATCGTCGGATGACCCCCCAGCATCACCCCTTTGGGGCCGGTCGGGCCGAGCGTGAATTGCCAGCGGCGCCCGACGCTGCTGTCGACGCTAGTCGAGGTCAGCCGGGTGTCCTCAAGCGCCAACAGGGAATCGAGCCGGACTTCAACGTCACTGCCCCGGCTGGTGAGCGGCAGGGCAGTCAGAACGGCACGTTTGGCGGTTGCCTGGGGTGCGCCCGGCATGCTGGCGTAGAACAGGCTGTCATATCGCTCCACTTCATACACCAAGGGGGTGCGCAGACGGTAGTGGATCGGGGGGCTCGGCGCCGCCGGTACCGCTATGGGCTGGGCTCCGCTGACCGGCTCCGGCGGCGCCGAGCCCTTGGTACCTGCGCACGCGCCCACCAGGGCCGCCGCGCAGGCACCCAGAAAGCCTGGTCTCACTTGAGCAGGGTGACGGTGAGCGACTGGATCGTCTTGACCGGGATCGGCGCCGGTGCCATCGCGACCTTCAGTCGCTGGTCAATCGTGGACGCCAAGGTGCCGCCCAGGAATCGGCCGTCGGTTCCAATGGAGAATGTTCCGGTCCCGGTGCCGTTCCCCTCGACCTCCATGGTGCCGGCCATCGCGTTCTCCATGGTGCCCGACACGGTGGAAGTACTGCTCGCCGTCACCTTGGTGGCCGGCAGCCCGGCCACGGTCTCGTTGCCCTCCGCGGCGTAGTTCAGAACGAGCTTGACCTTGGTGTTGTTTCCTTCTCCGGAGTTGGACACCTCGGTCGTGTCGACCCAGTGATCGCCCGCCTTGGTGCCGGCCTTGACCCGGGGGAAGAGCGCGTTGACGACCCCCTGCACCGACGCGAGCAGCGGGTTCCCGCTCGGCGTACCGGTGACGTTCTTGATGTGACCGGTAGGGTCGACCCAGCCATGGACCATGCCCCCTTTCGCGCTGTCGATGGTCGCGGGGGTGATCTGCGGAATCGTCGTATCCACCTTGAGCGAGTCGACGATGACGTGGACGACCTTGCCGCCCGCGCTGTCGCTGAGCGTCATCACGACCCAGGCGTTGAGGCCGAGATTGGTGACCTGGGTCGGGGCGCCGACCACGCTCAGGTCCACCGTCGTCTCCACCTTGAGGTCGAAGCGGTATCGCGTGGTGCTCGCCGCCGGGGGCGTCGCTGGCAGGGCGAATGGCATCAGGGCCAGCGACGCAAGCATCGTGGAACGGACCGACATGGAACACCTCGCTTGGATGAGTGGGCGGGCCGGTTCCCGCCAGGAAGTCGAAAGCTACCAAACTTCAACCCCCGGCGTCCTTGGGGGACGCCGGGGGCACGGGTCGAACCGTAAGCCGAGTTCTGTTCCCCGCGCTTCCGCGCGAAGGATGGTCATCTGTCTGGGATGGCCGTCGCCGGCCACCTCGAGCAGCCTACCCGCGGCTCACCGTTGCCGGTGTTGTCGGTGTGGGCCACACCTCGCCGCCTATTTGGCCTTGCTCCGACTGGGGGTTGCCGTGCCGCTCGCTGTTGCCAGGAGCGCGGTGGGCTCTTACCCCACCGTTTCACCCTTACCTCACTTGCGTGAGGCGGTCTGTTTTCTGTGGCCCTGTCCGTCGCCTCTCGGCGCCCAGGCGTTACCTGGCAGTCTACCCGTTGGAGCTCGGACTTTCCTCGGGGGAACTCGCGTTCCCCCGCGACCATCGCGTTCGACCCGTGCCAGAACTATACGGTGGAAGCGCCGCCCTGGCTAGCGGATACCGCTGCACCCCGAGCAACCCGGCGGCTCGATCGCCGCCTCGCTCTTGGTCTCGACCGATCCCCGCAAGCGAGCCAGGCCCGCCTGCGCCTGCTGGACGAAGGTCAGCAGCGGCTCGTCGGCGCCCTGCCAGGCGACGACCACCTCCCTGAACTCGCGGGTGGCACGATCCGGTTCGCCCAGCCGTTCGTAGGCCAGGCCCCGCAGCAGGTGCACCCGGCCCAGGATGCCCCAGCGCGAGTCGAATCCGCGTCGGAACAACTGGGTCTCGGTGAACGACTGGAGCATGTCGATCGCGCCCCGGTAGTCGCCCAGCTGGTACCGTGCCTCCGCCTCGAGCGGCCGGGGATCGTTCCAGGCGACGCCCAGGTAGATCGCGTCGGTCTTGGTCACCGGCTGATCCGGCCGCCTGCCGGAATCGGCCAGCGCCTGTCGGGCCACCGCGCTGTCGCCCCGCGCCAGCGCCGCGAGGGCCCGCACCTCGGGAGAGGCGGATCGGCCGGTCAACGTCTCCAGCTCGGCCAGCGGGCGGCTGTCCGGTTCCGCGCCGAGGAGCAGCCCGACCGCGGCGGCGGCCCCCGCCCCGGCCACGCTGGCGCGATCCGCCGCAGGCGCCCGCCTGGCCGCCTCCACCACATCGGACCAGACCCGTCGGAGCTCCCGAGCCGGCCCGCCCGCCGCGCTGTACAACTGGGCCAGCCGGGACCACTGCCACACATCGTCCTGGTCCCAGATCGTCGGTGAGCTCGCGGGAATCAGCGTTGCCCGGCGGATCGCGTCGCCCAGCGCAATGACGTCCGCCGCGCCATCGAGATCGCCTTGATAGGCCAGGGTGTTCGCTCCGGCCATCACGTCGGAGACGAATTCCCTCCCGAAATCGGGCAGTGCCGGCGCACGGCCGCCGAACGAGGCGGTGGTGCTCCGCACCAGGGTCGCGGCCGAGCGCGCCTCTCCCCTGGCGAAGCGCACCCGGGCCTCGAGAAAGGCCGCAAGGCCGCGACCCGCCGGCGGCAGCAAACGCCCCAGCTCGGCGACCTCGAGCGAAGCCTGGTTCCAGTCCTCGCTCGCAAAATAGGCCTCGAAGAGCGCATGGTGCGCACGCGCCGTAGCCGGCTGAGAGGCGACCCAGTTCCGCGCGGCGCGCACCGCAGCCGCACCGGCGCGCCGGAGTGCGGCTGCTCGGGTAGTGCTGTCGAGCGCAGGCTTTCCCGCCACCATCGTGGCCGCGAACGAATCGGGAGCCACCAGCGCATAGCTTGCGGTCCGGCCGGCGGCGCCGGTCAGCAGGTAGGTGACGTGCTCGTATGCCAGTGCGTACTGAGGATCGAGGGACAGCGCCTTCCCGAACGCCTGAAGCGAGCGCGTCATGCCTCCCGGCGTCAGCCCCGCGACCGAGTCGTGGAAGAACGCGTCCCCCAATCCGTACCAGGCGTCGGCGTCCGCCGAATCGCGCGCCAGGATGTTCCGGTACAGCTGCTGGGACCGCTCGTACTCACCATCGAGCATGGCGCGGTAGGCGCCGATCATTCCGCGCTGACGCTCCGGGAGCCGGTCGGCGAATCGTGAGGCCTGGAGGACCGCGTTCCGGCCAGCGCTGTCGCCCGCGCCCAGCACCCACCCTCTGGTGAGCCCGAGCTTGAAATAGGCGAGACTGAACGTGCTGTCGAGCGCCACCGCGCGCCGGAACGAGATCTCGGCGGGCAACAGCTCCCAGTGATTGAGGTGCTCGACGCCCTGCAGGTACGCTCGATAGGCCTCCAGCGATCCCGTCGTGACTGTGGCGAGGGGGCTCTGCCGGCCCGAGGGGGCGCCCGAGAGGTCGAGCAGGCGGCCCGCCAGTTCGTCGAACAACGGCCGCACGTCGTCGGTGGCCCGGCCCGCGGACTCTACCACATCGACCCGCGCCCCGGTGGCCACGTCATAGGTGCGCGCAGTGAGGCGGAGCGAATCACCCGCGCGGGCGTAGTCTCCCAGCACCACGGTGCCGGCGCCCGCCTGCCGAGCCAGCCGGCGCGCCTCGGCCAGTCCGATCGGCTGGTCATCGGGAACCCTGGCCTGGCTCAAGAGGTCGTGGACCCGGTCCTGATCCACGACGCCGAGATCGCGCCACTGCGAAAGCGCCATAGCCAGCATGTTGACGCTGCCATCGTGCAGCCACGCGAGTGCCGGATCGTCCCGCAGGTTGTCGAACGGGAGCACCAGCAGCGAGAGCCGGGGATTGGCACCGCGGAGTGCCCCTGCCCTGCCCTTCACCAGAACCCCGAGCGCGGCCGCGAGCAGGATCATCAGCGCCACCGTGACCCCGAGCCGCCGCCGCCGCCGCCGTTTCCCCGGCGGCACCGGCGCGGGCGGTGTCGGCTCTCCCAGCAACGCACGCCGGAAAGCGGCGCCGCTTTGCCAGCGGCTTTCCGGGATCTTCTCGAGCGCCCGCATGACCGCGTCGGTCACCGGCGCCGAAAGTCCCTGGCGGACGATGGCGAGTGGCGGCGGTGGATCGATGATCTGCCGAGAGACCACGATACGGGCCGGGCCGGTAAACGGCGCCTCGCCAGCGAGCATCTCGTAGGCCACGACGCCCAGCGAATACAGGTCGCTGCGGGAGTCGATCTCCTCGCCGGCGGCCTGCTCCGGGCTCATATACGCTGGCGTGCCCATGACGGCCGTTGGACCCGTGGGTCCCTCCACACCATCCACCAGGCGGGCGATGCCAAAGTCGGCCAGAAGGGCCGTCGGGGTCTCTGGCGGGCCCTCGAGCAGAATGTTCTCCGGCTTGAGGTCGCGATGAACGACCCCCGTCGCGGCCGCGGCGTCCAGCGCCAGCGCCAGGTCTGCGGCGATGGACACGGCCACTGCCTCAGGAAGGCGGCGCTCCCGGCGAAGCCGCTGGCGGAGCGTCTCGCCTTCGTGAAAATCCATGACGTAGAAGAGGTGGCCTTCCGCGTCGCCGGCCGCATGCACCGTGACGATGTTCGGATGGCGGATCCGCGCCACCAGCCGGGCCTCGGCCAGGAAGCGGGCGGCCAGCGCCCGATTCACGACCAAGTCAGGATGGATGACTTTGACCGCGACCCGACGGTCAAGAGCCAGGTCGGTGGCTAGGAACACCACGCCCATCCCTCCCCGCCCGACTTCCCGCTCGAGCCGGTATTGCTGGCCCAGCGTCCGAACCAGGGTCTGGAAGAGCTCGGTGTCGGTCACTGCCACGACCTTGCCAGGGGATACCCCATTCGATGCCGAAATGGGGTGGTTCGTTGCGTTTGGCACCGTTCTGCGAAAAGCCGACCGCCGGCCCAGTTGACTGGCGGTTGAGGGAACCGGGCCATCGTCACCTCAACTTACGCTCCGGACCCCCCGATGCCAGTCGCCGTCGCAGCCCTCACTCGACCCTCCGCCCCCACGGTTGCGGCGGTGCTAACCCCCGCCGAGCGGGCCAGTCTCGACGCGGCGAGTATCGGCTGCTTTGCCGTTCTCCACCGAAACTCCGTGCCGGAGGTGGTGCGGGCCGTACGGGAACGGGCGATCGATGCCGTGCTCCTCTCCGTGCACCAGTGTGCCCAGGGCCAGGTTGATGAAGTCGATCAACTGGTTCGGAGCTTTCCCGGTGTGCCCACCGTGGCGCTGGTTACCCGACACGATGCCCTCGCTTCGGAAACGCTGCTCCGCCTCGGCGCCACCGGGGTGCGCCAGGTGGTGGATGTCACCATCCCGGCTGGGTGGAATCGCCTCCGCCAGCTGGTGGCCGAGCCCGCCACGCACGGGGCCTCCCGAATCCTGGCCCCGGTCTTCGCTTCGCTCCCCGAGCTGTCCCAGGATTCGAGAATGTTCCTCGAGCTGCTGATCCGGCTTGCCCCGGAGATGCCGGCGGTGCGGACAGTTGCCGCGCGATTCGACATCAAGCCGAGCACGCTCATGTCCCGGTTTGCCCGCGCCGGGCTTCCCTCCCCCAAGACTTACCTGGCCGCAGTGCGGCTGCTCTATGCGGCACAGTTCTTCGAGGGTGGCGGTCGATCCGTGGCAGACGTCGCCTACCGGCTCGACTGTTCCTCCCCCCAGAGCTTCGGGCGCACCATTCGGGCGATGCTCGGCATCACACCCGGTGAGTTTCGCCGTCGATTTCCCTTCCCGACGGCCTTGGAGCGTTTTCTTGCACAATTGGTGCTGCCGTACAAGAGAGTCTGGTCGGAGTTTCACCCCTTACGGGGATCGCGGAGGGAGGATTGAGCGGGGTCGTCACCGAAGGCCTAGCCCAGGCTGAGTTCGCTAGTTGTTGTTAATACAACTACTTTAATTCCTCTCGCTTGGAGTTTTTCCCGGCCGCCTTGTTCGCGGTCGACAACGGCCAGAACACCCAGCACCCGGCCTCCGGCCTCGGTCACCGAGTCGATTGCCTCGGCTGCAGAGCCACCCAGCGTGATCACGTCTTCTACGATCACCACGGTGTCACCCGACGAGAAATTCCCCTCGATGCGTCGGCGGGTACCGTGATCTTTGACCGTCTTCCGTACACTGAACGCCTGGATGAGGGGGGGCGCGTCCAAGCTCTCCCGGGCGATCGCGTAGGCCACCGGGTCGGCCCCCATGGTCAGTCCGCCCACCGATGCGGGCCGCCAACCTGCGGCCCGGATGGCCGCCAGGCCGAGTCTCCCGATCAAGCGCTGGCCCTCGGCGGACATGGTGGTCTTGCGGGCGTCGATGTAGTAGGTGGAGCGCTGGCCGGAGGAAAGCAGGAAATCGCCCAGGCTGACGGAGCGCTCGCGGAGCAGTGCCGCGAGCGCCTCCTGATCGGTCACTCGCTGCCTCGGCGGAAGAACGAAGAGAGGAAGCCGCCCTTCTTTTCCGGCGCTGCCTCCGCGCCTGCCGCGGCGCAGAACGCTCGGGCGAACCCTCCTACGGTCTTCCAGCGCTTCGTCAGATCCCGCTCGAGGCCGGTCATTACCGCGGCTTCGATCTCTTTCGTGAACTTGAGCCCCTTCACGGCTTCGTTGAGCGGAATCGGAGACTGGGTCAGCAGCTGCTGGAAGAGTTCGCGCGGGCTGCGCCCGGGGAAGGGTAGTATGCCGGTAAGCAGGTGGTAGGCGATGGTCGCCAGGCTATAGACATCGGCCTGCTCGCCCACCAGCTCTCCCGAGAGGGCTTCGGGGGCCACGTACTGCAAGGTGCCCACGAAGAACCCCGCGCGGGTCAACCGGTCGGCCGGATTGTCCTCCGCGTCTCGCGCGATGCCGAAATCCAGGAGCCGCGCGGTCTGCGTCTCCGGATCGTACATGATGTTGGCGGGCTTCAGGTCGCGGTGGATGATGCCGGCCTTGTGCGCCACTTCCAGCGCGGCGCCGAGCTGCTCGATGATCCTGGCGGCGAGCGGCGGAGCCAGTCGCCCGGCCGCGCTCAGGAACGTGCCAAGCGGCTCGCCCTGGGCCCATTCGAGGGCCAGGTAATACAGGCCCTCGGCCTCGCCGAAATCGTAGGTGCGGATGATGTACTTGTGATTGATGCGGGCCCCGAACTCCGCCTCGCGGAGAAAGCGCTTGACGGCCACGGGATCCTGCGCCATGCGGGGGCGCAGGATCTTTATGGCCGCCGGCCCCCGCTCGGAATGCTCCGCGCGATAGACGGTGGCGGTGCCACCTTCGCCGACATGCGAGAGGAGTTTGTATCCGGCCACAGTCCGGCCGACGAGATTATCTTGGCTCATGGGAGGCAGTCCAAACTACTGCCGGCGGGGACCCCTCACAAGCCGCGCGAGTGCATCCCGGGGCCCTGGCGGGCGTCCCCCCAAGCGTCCCCCGACCCTCCGATGGCCTGGCCACCCTCTTCCGCGGCCCCGCATGACGATCTCCGCCCTGTTCCGACGCACGGTACCCACCGGGCTCTTGCTCGCCGCCGTAGCCTGCGGAGGGGGCCGCCGTACGCCCTCGGGCGGCGTCGTGCCGTCGACCGAGCAGACGCTCAACGAGCTCTTCAATCTCTCGGCGCTCTATCAGCGCATGGGCCGGCTGGCCGCGGGGGGGCCGATGCCCTTTGTCGGAACGATTGCCTATGCGGGCGGGCGGGGAGACTCGACCATCGCGCGGGTCGGGCTCTCCTTCGACAACCATGCCTTCGCGTTTCAGCGGGACGGCCGGGCCTTTTCCACCCGCTTCCGGGTCGAGATCGGCTTTGTGCGGCCGGGGGCGGCGCCGGTGCAGGCGGTGCGGGACGAAATCGTCCGGGTCGAATCCTTTGCAGAGACGCAGCGGAGCGACGAGAGCATCATCGTGGAGCAGGGGTTCCTGCTCGCGCCGGGCAGCTACACCCTCACCGTGACGGTGCGAGACCCGGCGTCGAACGTCGCTTCTCGGGCCGAGCAGCTGACCGAGGTGCCGGGATTCCGGGCCGGAAGCACCACGATGCCGATTCTGGTCTACGCCGCCCAGGCCCGCGAGCGGCTGACCGACACGCTGGCGGTGGTCCTTAACCCGCGCGGCACGGTCGCCAACGGAGGCGGAGACTCCCTCACGATGTATGTCGAGGGTTATCGGCTGCCGGGGCCCGTCCTGGTGCCGGTGGATGTCCGGGACGAGCGGGACAGCGTGGTCTATCAGGGAACCATCCCGTTCAAGGGCGGCCGCCCGCTGGAAGGCTTCGTGCTCCGGGTGCCGTCGGATGCGCCGCCGCTCGGCGAGCTGAAGATCACCGTGGGCGAGGGGGCGCAGGCCAAGAAGGCCACCGCACTGGTGTCCTTCTCGCGGAGCTGGGTGGTCACCAACTATGACAACCTGCTGGCCCTGTTGCGGTACTTCCCCTGGGGAGCCGACAAGCTCAACGCGCTGCGCAATGCCAAGCCGCCGGACCGGCCCCGGCTCTGGCGTGAATTCTGGACGGCGACAGATCCGATCCCGCAGACGCCGGAGAACGAAGCGCTGGACCAGTATTTCACCCGGGTCGCGATCGCCAACGAGCGGTTCAAGGACGAGGGTGGCGCCGGCTGGCGCACCGACCGGGGCGAAGTGTACATCACCCTGGGCGAGCCGGACCAGGTCATGGAGACGCCGCCTGGGAACGACACCCGGATCGTGCAGTGGCTCTACAACAACTACCGCGCGGTGATCTCGTTCAGCGGCCAGCTCGGATTCTCCCGGCTTCGCATGACCCCGGCGTCACGGGCGGAATTCTCCCGGGCTCGGGCCCAGGTGATGAGGCAAGGCGCGACGCATTGATTGGCGAGGCACCGGTGGCGAGTAGCGAATAGCGAGGGACTCGCTACTTGCTACTCGCTACTTTACAGGCATGTCCAACCACGTACCGCCCCAGCTCTTCCTGGTTGATGGTTACGCGCTCATTTATCGCGCATTCTTCGCCCTGATCACCCGGCCGCTCCGGACCAGCCGCGGGGAGAACACCTCCGCGGCCTGGGGCGTGGTCAATTTCCTGCTGCGGCTCCAGTCCAAGTACCGTCCTGACTACCTGGTCTGGGTTCTGGACGCGGGCGACTCGTTCCGCACCCAGCGCTACGCCGAATACAAGTCCACCCGCGAGAAACTCGATTCGGAGCTCCAGGCCGACTTCGACACCGCGCTGGAACAGATCGGCGCGCTGCTGACGGCATTCCGCATTCCCGCGCTCGCGGTGCAGGGCTATGAAGCCGACGACGTGATCGGCACCGTGGCCAAGCGGGAGGCCGCGGCGGGTCGCCAGGTGGTGATCGTTTCGGGCGACAAGGATTTCTACCAGCTCATCGGGCCCGGGATCTCGCTGCTCAATCCGGGCCGGGGAGGTCCCGGCGGCGTCGACGAGATGTGGGTCGATGAGACCAACGCTTCCGAGCGACTGGGGGTACCGCCGCATCAAGTGGCGGATTACCTGGCCCTGGTCGGCGACAGCTCGGACAATGTGCCGGGAGTCCGGGGGATCGGCGACAAGGGGGCGGTGCAGCTCCTGACCGAGTACGGCAACCTGGAAACCCTCCTGGCTAGGGCGGGCGAGATCAAGGCCAAGCGCCCGCGGGAGGCGCTGGCGCAGTATGCGGCGGAAGCCCGGCTTTCCCGTGAGCTGGTCACCATCCAATGCGATGTGCCCGTCGATCTGGACATCGGGACGGCGGCCATGCGGGAGCCCGATACCGACGCGCTGGTCAAGGTCCTGGCCCGGCTGGAGTTTCATTCCCTTGCCAAGCGGCTCACCGAAGCCGGTGGTCGGTCCGAGGCCCCGGCTGATCCGGCGATCGAGGCCCTCGCCCCGGCGGGCCCGGTGCCGCCGGTGCCGGCAACGCTCCCCACCGCACCGGCGTCGTGCGTGCGGGTCGTCGACGGCCCCGAGCAGATTGAGGCCTTGGCGCTGGCGCTCCGCGCCGCTCCCCTCATTGCCATCGACACCGAGACCACCTCGCTCGATCCCCGCGATGCCGAGCTGGTAGGCCTTTCCCTCGCGGTGGACCCGGAAACCGCGTGGTACTTGCCGTTCGGGCATCTGCCGCGGGGCGGGGAGTTGGCCGCGCCGGCCCCGGTGACCAACCTCCCTCCCCTCACCGATCCCGCACTCGCTCCGATCGCCGCGCTGCTGCGGGATCCGGCGGTGAAGAAGGCCGGGCACAACATCAAGTACGACTGGCAGGTGCTCCGTCGGGCCGGCGTCGAGCTCAAGGGGGTGGTCTACGATTCGATGCTGGCCAGCTTTCTGCTGGACCCGGGCCGCCGCTCGCATGGGATCGACACCCTCGCGCTCGAGCTGCTGAGCCGGCCGATGCGGAGCTATGACGACCTCACGGGGAAGGGAAAGGCCCGGATTCCCTTTGCCGAGGTGGCGATTGCCGACGCGGCGGAGTATTGCGGCACCGACAGCGCCATTGTCCTCGCGTTGCACCGGCTCTTCCTGCCCCGGCTGGCCGAATCGGCGATGCAGCCGCTGCTGGACGGACTGGAGATGCCCCTGGTCGAGGTCTTGGTTGACATGGAGTGGGTCGGCATCGCGATCGATCCCGGGCTGTTCGGTCGCCTCGCCAAGGAGCTCGCCGCCGACCTGCAGCGGCTCGAAGCCGAAATCGCGGTCGCGGCAGGCGGTTCGGTCAATTTGAACAGCCCGAAACAGCTCGCCGCGGTGCTGTTCGAGAGGCTTCAGCTCCCTGCGCTCAAGCGCACCAAGACCGGCCCCTCGACCGACGCCGATGTGCTCGAGCAGCTCGCCGAGATGGGGCACCTGGTGCCCAAGCTCCTGCTGGACTATCGCGAGCTGGAAAAGCTCCGCTCCACCTATGTCGACGTGCTTCCCAGGGCCATCAACAAATCCACCGGCCGGATCCACACCAGCTTCAATCAGATCGGCGCCGCGACGGGGCGGCTCTCCTCGACCGACCCCAACCTGCAGAACATCCCGGTGCGCTCCCCCCGCGGTGAGGCCATCCGCCGCGGCTTCGTGCCGCAACCGGGGTGGAAGTTCGTGGTGGCGGACTATTCGCAGATCGAGCTGCGTCTGATGGCCCACCTCTCCCTCGACCCCGCCTTCATCGAGGCCTTCCGGCAGGGACAGGACATCCATCGCCAGACGGCGGCGATCATCTTCGATGTGCCGCTTCCGGCGGTGACCCCGGACATGCGAGCCCGCGCCAAGACCATCAATTTCGGCACGATCTACGGCCAGGGCCCCTTCGCGCTGTCGAAGCAGCTCTCGATTCCCCAGGAAGAGGCCAAGGCGTTCATCGCCGAGTACTTCCGGCGGTTTTCCGGAGTCCGGCGGTTCCTCGATCGGCAGGTCGAGATTGCCCGCGAGCGCGGGTACGTGGAGACCCTCTTCGGCCGGCGCAGGTATATCCCCGAGGTGCACGACCGCAACTTCAACGTGCGGGCGTTCGGGGAGCGCCAGGCCCAGAACGCCCCGCTTCAGGGCTCCGCCGCCGACCTGATCAAGATTGCCATGGCCCGCCTCCACGGCGCGCTGCGGGATGGCGGATTCGCGGGCCGGCTGCTCCTCCAGGTCCACGACGAGCTGGTGCTCGAGGCGCCGGCGGAGGAAGTCGAGCCGGTCGCGGCGCTGGTCAAAGCGCACATGGAAGGCGCGGCGTCGCTGGAGGTACCGCTGGTCGTGGATGTGGGAGTAGGAGACAACTGGCTCGACGCAAAGAGCTAGGGCAGGGGTCAGGCGTCGGGGGTTGGCGGTGTAGGGACCGGATGGGATCCGGACGTTCCGCTGACTCCCGGCCCCTGGCCTCCCCGGCGGCCTCCCGGCCACCAGTTCCATTGCCCGGCCAGGTGCATGAAGGCCGGCACCAGCACCATCCGGATCACCGTCGCGTCGAGCAGCACCGCCACGGCCAGGCCGAAGCCCAGAAACTGCACCATGAGCACCCGCGCAAAGGCGAACGCCCCGAACACCACGATCATGATCAGCGCCGCGGAAGTGATCACCGACGCCGTGGCGCTGACGCCTTCCATGGTCGCCTCGGTGTTCCGGCCGGTGCGGTCGAAGGCCTCCTTGATGCGCGAAAGCAGAAAGACCTCGTAGTCCATGCTGAGCCCGAAGACCACCGCGAAGACCAGCACCGGAATCACCACGAAGATCGCCTCGGTCCGTCCCATGATGCCGAACGCCTGTCCTCCGATTCCGTACTGGAACACCAGCACGATCAGCCCGAAGGTGGCGCTCACCGAGAGCGAGTTCATGATCACGGCCTTCACCGGCACCAGCACCGAGCGGAAGGCGATCGCCAGCATCACCGCCGTGACTCCCAACACCAGGGCGATGATGCCGGGGAATCGGCCCAGCAGATCCTTCTGAAAGTCGACGCTGCCGGCGACATAGCCGCCCACCAGGATGGACGAGCCCTTGAGCTGCTTGATATCGTTGGCCCGGGCCAGCGCCCGGATAGCCGCGACCAGGTCCATCGACGTGGTGAGCGAGGTCGAATCCCGGGGGATGACGTCGACCAGGGCCATCCGGCCGTCCTTGCTCAGGTATGCGTCGACCGCGTCGCTGTAATGGGCCCGGGCCGAATCGGGATCGGAATAGATCAGAGAATAGGCCAGCAGCGACTGCCCCGGCGTGAGGTCGACCAGGCTCCGTACGTCCCGCACCCGGGGGTCGGTCCGAAGCGAATCCGAGAGATGCCGAAGCGCGCGCAGGCCGGTCAGGTCGGTGGCGCTCCGCCCCTCGGGGAATTCTACCAGCACCCGGATCGGGAAGAGGTACCCCGAGACCCCGATCCGCTCCAGCACCTCCACACCCGCGCCGGCCTCGGTCTTCGAAGGCCACCAGTGGCGGGCCGGAAGCCCGATCCGGATCCACAGCAGCGGTGCGGTGAGGATCGCCACCGCTGTGCCCCCCAGCACCAGCGCCCGGCGCGGATGCCTCGACAGGGTCCGGGCCCATTTCTCCCAGCCGCGGGGCGAGTGATACCAGGTCAGCCGGCGCGCCAGCCAGCGGGGTCGGTCGATGCCGCGACCGATCGTGGCCAGCAGGGCAGGGAGGAGCGTCGTCGACAACAGCACCGCGACCCCCACCACGATCAACCCCCCGATGCCGAGGCTCTTGGTTTCCACCAGGGGTGTCAGCACCAGAGCCCCGAATCCCACCACGACGGTGAGGCCGGAAGTGAGCACCGCCATGCCGGCGGTGCGGAAGGTGCGTGCCGCCGCCTCCTTGCGGCGATACCCCCGGGTGAGCTCCTCCCGGAAGCGCGTGACGACCAGGAGCGAATAGTCGATCCCCACGCCGAGGCCGACCATCGTGGTCAGATTGAGGACGAACACCGACATCGGCATATGCCCGGCGACCACCCCGATCAGCGCCACCGAGACTGTCACCGCCAGGAAGCCGATCAGCAGCGGGAGCAGGGCCGCCACCAGGGCGCCGAAGGCGAGGATCAGGATGATCAGGGTGAGGGGGATCACCCGCGCTTCGAGGCGACGGCTGTCCTCGGTGCTCACCGTCCGGACGTCGAGGTCGAGGGGCGAGCGGCCGGTCACCCAGGTCCGGTAGGCGTCGCGATAGGGCACCCGCCCGATGGCATGGTTCAGGGCCCGGCGAAACGTCACCACCACCTTGCCGACGCTGTCGCCGGCCGGCGCGTCGACCGAGACGAGGAGAAACGTCATCCGCCCATCGGCGCTCAGAAACAGGGAATCGTGGGAGGTGCGGTAGGAGAGGATCGAACGGACGTACGGCTCACGCTTGAGCTCATCGGTGATCGAATCGAGCATCGCCGCGGGAAGGCCATCGGTGAACGGCGCCGGGCTTTCGATGGCCACCGCAAAGAACTCGCTGAAGGGCCGGGCAAATCGGCTGGTGAGCAACCGGTCGGCGCGAGCCGCCTCGGTCTCCCGATCGGCGCCGCCGCGCACGCTCAACAGCTCGGCGGTGCCAGGCGCCCGGATCAGCCCCACCACGCCGATCACGGTCCAGATCACCACGATCAGCCAACGGAACCGGACGACGAGGAGAGCGGCCCGTTCCGACATCAGCACGGGCGCAGGACGCGAGGAAGGTGCACCGCGATCAGGCGGGAGGCGAATGCAAGGATCTGCAAGCACGAATGGTAGGCCGCGATGCGGTCGGACGCCAGTTTCGCCGCGGAGTGGCGACCGCCGGTCCCGCCTCCCCATATTCCGGGACGACCATGTCGCGCTCCCTCCTGCTCGCGCTCGCGGTGCTTCTCGCGCTTCTCCTGATCGGTCGGCTCAACCGTCCCGCCGTGGCGGGGCCCGCGGTTAAGGCCATCGAGGTGATTCGGCCGCCCGGACCAAGGCCGCTTCCGCCGCCCGCCCCCGTTCTCACGCCGGTCCTGCAGCCCGCCGGCACCCCAACCATCGATCTGCTGGCGCGCCTCGAAGGCCGCCGCCGCCTGGTCCGGGCCACCCGAACGACTTATTTCGATTCATTGTTCGCCGAAACCGATTCGGTGGTGCGCCGGTGGCCCGACCGGACCGGAGCGCCCTTTGTCATCGCCATCCCTCCCGGAGACTCGGCCCGGTACGATGCCGGGCTCGTGGCGGTGCTGCACCAGGCGGTGGCCACCTGGGAGGCCGCCGGGCTGGGCCTTCGCTTCAGCGTGACTTCCGACACGACCGGCGCCCAGATCCTGGTGCGAGGGAGCGACCAGCTTGCCGGAGAGCGGGCGGGCCAGACCGACCTTCAATGGTCGAGGGATGGTCTGATTCACTCCGCGGTGATTACGCTGGCGCGGCGAGATCAGGCCGGCCGGCCCATCCCAGGCCGCGGCCTCCTCGCCGTGGCAGTACACGAGATCGGCCACGCGATGGGGTTGGCGCACTCACCCAATCCCGACGACGTCATGTTCCCGGTAACCCGGACAGCCATTCTGAGCCAGAGGGATCGCTCGACGTTGACGTTGTTGTACGAACTACCACTCGGAACAATCCGCGAAGTGATCACCCCATGATCCCTGCACTCCTCGTGGGCCTGCTGGCACTTCAGGCTCCTCGACCCGTGGCGGCCCCGGCCTTTGCTGCCGTGGGGGCCTTGGTCGAGCGGGGGATTCGGCAGGGGGTCTACCCGGGCGCGGTGGTGGTCATCGGCCGGCGGGACACCGTGCTGTTTGCCAGGGGGTTCGGCCACCTGAGTTGGGCTCGGAGCTCTCCCCGGCCCTCCGCCCTCGAAACCCGATGGGACCTCGCATCGCTCACCAAGGTCGTTGCGACCGCGAGCGCGGTGATGGTGCTGGTCGACCAGGGCCGGGTCAGCCTCGACGCCCCGGTTTCACGCTACCTGCCGCGCTTCACGGGCTCCGGCAGGGAGCTGATCACCGTGAGGATGCTGCTCGATCATACCAGCGGGCTGCGGCCGTACTTGGCCTTCTACCGTTTGACTGGAAGCCGTGCGGCGGCCATCGAGCTGCTGTACGAGGCCGTGCCGGTTCGGGTCCCCGGGTCCTCCCCGGAGTACAGTGATCTCAACGCGATGCTGCTCGGCATTCTGGTCGAAGCGGTGACCGGCGAACCCCTCGATGTCTTCGCGAAGCGGGAGGTGTTCGCGCCCCTCGGGCTTTCGTCGACGACGTTCACGCCCGCGCTCACGCCCGGCCTCTCGGTCGCCCCGAGCTGGAGTGCCAGCGGGCGACCCGTCTTCGGCCGGGTTAACGACGACAACGCCAATCTTCTGGGTGGAGTTGCGGGACACGCGGGGCTGTTTTCCACCGGTGCCGATGTGGCCAGGTTTGCCCAGGCGTGGCTTCGCGAAGGCCGCGCGCCGGATAGGCCGTGGGTCTCGGCCAGCGCGATGCGCGAGTTCCTGCGCCGATCGGCGCAGAGCGGGAGCCGCGCCCTGGGATGGGATACTCCGGAGCAGCGCGGCACGGTCCCGTCGATATACGGTCATCTGGCTGGGGCTCACACCTTTGGGCATAGCGGATGGACCGGCACCATGCTGTGGGTCGATCCAGTGCGTGATCTGTTCGTGGTCTTCCTCACCAATCGCAGCCTCGAGCCCCGGGTCCGGCATTCGATCACCGCGCTGCGCGGGCTTCGCTCGGCGTTGTCCGACCTGGTGATCCGGGCGGCCCAACATTGACCGGCCGGCCCGGGATGCCCATTGTTCTCCCATGGCCACCGAAGGCATGGACCCGTCGCGAATCGTCCCGAGCCCCGAAACGGTGAAGAAGGCCCTCCGTGCGGTGAAGGACCCCGAGCTCGGACTCAATATTATCGATATCGGCCTGGTGTACGACGCCATCGTGAGCCCGGCAGGCGATGTGACGGTGAAAATGACCCTCACCTCGCCCGGCTGTCCGGCCGGTGCGGAAATTATGGAAGACGCCAAGCTCGTCCTCGAAGACCTGGAAGGCGTGAAGAGCGTAGCGATCGATCTGGTGTGGGAGCCTTACTGGACGCCGGAGCGCATGGATCCAAGAGTGCGGGCGTTTCTGGGGTGACGAAGAGGGAGGAGAGAGCAGGCTCCCTCCTCCCTCCTACTGATTCACCAGGTCCTTCAAGAATCCCTTCACCCGCTCGTCCTCCAGCCGTCCCAGCCGCGAGATCAGCGACCGTCGTACCGACTGATCGGTTTCGGTCCGGGCGATTCCCAGCAGCAAATCCACCGATTGGCGGTCGGCACGCCGGAAGAGCCCATTGATGGCCGCTTCCTTGGCGCGCCGATCAGGGGCCTGCTCGTAGAGCTTGCCGAGCTGAGCGGAGGTCGCCCCCGCCCGCTGCACGGCCTCGATGGCCTGGGCGCGGAGCTCCGGCTCGGCCTCGGCGTCTCCCGCAATCTTGAGGAGCCACGCCACGTTGGCCGCGCCGCCTTCCTCGGAAAGCACGGAGAGCACCGCCTGCTTGCTGCTGACCGAGGTCAGGGTGGCGTAGCGGGTCCGGAGCAGGTCGATGTCCTTCCCCGTCGCGTATTCGCGGCCAAGCCCCCGGATCACGGTCGTCCGGAGCATCTCAGGCAGGGCGGGGTCCTGGAGTGCGGCGCGCAGATACTCCCGGGCTCGCGGGTCCCCCGAATTGGCCAGCGCCTGGATCGCGGTCTGGCGGAGCCAGGTGTCGCTGCCGTTCGCCATGCTGGTCAGCGCCGCGAGGTCGGCGGTTTCCGAGCGAGCCAGCACCGAGACTGCCTGCTGGCGGACCGGCAGCATCTCGTCGGGATCGGTGGCGAGTGCGATTAGCGGCGCGGAGGCTCGCCGGGCATCCGCTCCACTGGTGCGATCCAGCTCGCGGCCCAGCCAGTTCATGGCGCTCTGGCGCACCGCGCGAGCCAGGGCGCGATTCTTCGCGAGCTCGATGAGTCCCGGCCAGACGGTGGCGCTGTCGGCCAGCACAGCGGGAAGGATCGCCTCGCGGCCGGGCCGTCCCTCGGCCCGGGCGGCGAGGTCGAGCAGGTACTCGGCGGCGGCGGCCGCCGGCACGGCGCCCAGGTCGGTCACCCCTTCCGGGGAGCGCTCCGGCGCGATCTCCACGTCGATACCGACGACCATGCCGCCGGACCGGGTCACCCGCACCACCACCGGCCCGCGCGAGCACACCGGGCGAACGTCTCCATCGAAATTCCGGCCCGAGCCGGTGGAGATGTACGTCGAGTTGCCGATCTGTATCGAGGACCCGGTGCCGCAGACGTCGGCGCGGGCCGCGTAGCGGAATTGGACCCGGGCGTCTCCACTTCCCTCGACGCGGGCTCGGAGCCCCCCCTGGGCGCTGAGTGCCACGGTAGCCAGGAACGCGGCCCCGAACTGGCCACCCAGGACCCTCGCCGCGGCGCTCATGGCCGCTCCACCAGGTCGAGCAGCAGTTTGGTGGTGCGGGGATCCTTCTTGCGGGTCAGCGCCGAGATGGCCTCACGGCGGGTCTGCGGATCGGTGCCCGACTTGGCGATCTCGATGAGCTTGTCGGTCGCGGCGTCATCCTCTCGGTTGGCAAGCTGGTAGATCACGGCGGCGCGAAGCTCCCGCTCCGACAGCGAGTCGAACAGCTTTCCGAGGTCATCGACCGTGAGCGAGGTCGAACGCAGGCGGGACAGGGCCTCCCGGCGCAGGCGCATATCCTCGTCACGATTCCGGGCAATGCCCAGGACCCACTGGTCGTTCGCGGTGCCGCCGATGCGGCCCACCGCGGCGATGATCGTGGCCTTGAGGTCCATCGACCCGGTCTTGGAATACAGCCCGCGCAGATAGGCCGCATCCTCGTCACTGGCTCCTGTTTCGACGGCTCGGCGGCCCTCCACCACGCCCTTTTCCGCGGCGGCTTCCATCAGCGCGCGCCGGGTATCGTACGAGCTCCCGGCCAGCTGGGCAATCGCTTCGCTGCGCATCTTGTCGGGCGTGTCGCTCCGTTCGATGATGCCGCGGAGCACCCGGCGGGCTTCCGGACCGCCCCGGGAACGGAGCGCGGAGAGCACCGCCTGCCGAGTCCGGTCGTCGGTGCTCCCGGCGAAGAGCAGCTCGAGCGTCTTGATGGTCGTGGTGCCGGGAGACCGGCCGATGAGGAGGATCGCGTCGCTTCGAACGCTGAGATCAGGATCGGTCTTGGCCACTTCGATGAGGTCGGTGGTGGCCTCGTCGGTCCCGATCCGGCCCAGGATGTACACCGCGCTGCGACGCAGCCGCACCGAACATTCGTCGCGGCGGGCCAGGACCTTCTTGAGGGTTGGACGCGCCTCGGGGGGATTGATCTGGGCCAGCGCATTGAGCGCTTCGGCACGTACTTCCACGTCTTCCCGGTCGCAGGTCGGACCTCCGGCGGTCGCGAGGCGCAACGCCTCCGCGGCCCCGGCGTCACCCCGGGCGGCGAGGGCCGCCTGGAGCCGGGTGCGGAGGGTCGCGGCCTCGACGTCGGCTGCCGCATCGGGATAGCGATCCTGCTGCGCCCTGAGGACCTCGAGGGCCCGTTTGAGCTCATCGGTCGACCCGGCGCGATACAGCGCGAACGCCTGCCAGTACAGCACGGCCGGCGCCACGCGGGAGCGGGGATATTTCTGCTCCAGGGTGCGGAACATCGTGGAGGCGCGGCTGTACTCGCCACGATTGAGCGCCTCGCGGGCGGCACGGTACATCGAGTCTTCCGGGGTCCCCTGGTCCGGCCGCATCCGCGTGAGCGGCCCGCGGGACTCCGCCTCGTCGCGCCATGATGATGGCCAGAGATCTCCGTTCAGGCTGAACGCCCGGGGCGCGCGGAGCTCCTGCAATTGCTCCAAGTCCACGCGAAGGTCCTCGAACCCGTGCAGCGACGGCAGCGGCGCCGCGTGACTCAACAGCCCCTGCTCCAGGCTCATGATGTTGGTGTTCACGGAGCCGAGGGGGTCCGACCAGGGGAGCTCGAAGGGTGTGAGCTGGTCGAGCGGCGCCAGGGACATTGAGCCGAGGGGCGCCATGTCCTGATCGAGCAATCCCCAGGCCTCGAAGGGCAGGGGCGCGGCGTGATCGAGGGTCACCGCGTGGGGTTTCGGACGGACCCGCGGCGCGGGTATCACGGGGGGCCGTGCGGAAGGCCGCCGCGATGGGGGAGTCTGAGCGGTGGCGACGGACGCCAGCGCGAGAACCAGCAGAGGAATGGATCGCATGGCGAGGGCTCCGCCCGTTACGGCTGCGAGGTGGGATTCTCCGCGAGAAAGACGCGGAGGCGCGGGATGACGTCCCGCTGATTCAGGGCCTGATCGATGAGATAGACGTCGGGCGCGTCGGGCCTGGACGGCAGCCGGGCGATCTGCGCGAGCACCAGCTCGAGATCTTCGAGCAGGCCCTGCAGATGCGGGTCCAGTCGCTGCGGCGTATCCATGAGGAGACGGGTCGTGGCCAGCAGGTCCCGGGCCTGCGTGGCGGAATACTCCAGCGACTTTCCGTCGCGCGATTGCGAGGCGAGGGTCACCAGCAGCGCCGTGACCCGTTCGAGGTAGTCGGTCGCGACGCCGACGAACGGCACTGATTGAGAAGAAACACTCCGGGCCGCAATCCCGGGCCCCATCGGCGCGGTCACCGCCTTTCCGGGGCGCCCGCCGACGACATGGGGCGTCAGTTGACCGATTCCGAATCCAAGCACGAGCATTGCCGCGAGGGGCAAGAGGTGGCGAATCCAGGGGCCGCCCAGACCCCGGCGCCCCGGTGCGAGGGCCTCCGCTTCGACCCGCTCCCACATCTGATCCAGAGGCGGATCCCCGGCCACTCGCCAATGGTCGCGGAGCTCCACCAGCCGTCGTTCCAGGTCCTTTTCGCTCATCATGACATTTTCCTCACTGCTCTGTCGCGACGCCGGCCAGCGCGTCGCGCAGTCGTGCTCGCGCTTCAAAGAGCCGGGCCTTGCTGGTGCCCTGCGGAATGTCCAGCATCTCGCCGATCTCCCGATGGGTGAACCCCTCGATGTCGTGCAGCACCACCGGAATCCGCAGCCGGTCCGGGAGCCGTTCCAGCTCCGCCGTCAACCGATCCCTCAGGTACGGGTCCGAGCCACCCGGTGGCGCGGCCACCGCCGACGCTTCCTCCAGCTCGATCTCCCGGGACCGAATCCTCTTGCGGCGCCGAAATCCCGTCAGGACCGATGACATCGCCACCGAATGCAGCCAGGTCGAAAATGCCGACTCGCCGCGATACTGCTCCAATCGGTCGAATACCTTCACGAACGTGTCCTGCGTGTATTCTTGAGCCAGGGACTCCTCGCCAACCATGCGAAAGATCAGCCGATACACCCGGGGGGCGTGTCGGTCGTAGAGTCGGCGGGCTGCCAACCGGTCGCCGGCGCGCGCGCCCGCGATCAGATCCGTATCGTCCACCACACCGTCCCTTGCGGCCGCATGGGCTTCGGTTCTGCCTGCACTCGTATGACGATACCAACCGAAGAAGCGTTGGGTCAGACTGGAAAGAACGACGCGAACCGCCGGAGGACCCAAGGTCTGGGGCCGTTCCGGGATTCTCATAGATGTTGTAATTACAACTACGTGGCTGGGATTACCTTGAGCAGGTCCGGCCCGATAGCACCGACCTGCCAGCGACGGATTCCCTCGACCTGCCCCAATTCCTCCAGGGTCGCCGGTGCGGCACGGGCAATCGCTTCGAGTAGCCAATTGGGGCAGAGCACCCCGGGGGCCAGATCCTCCCGGGCGGCCAGGCCGGTGCGGAGCGCCTTCAGGCGTTCGAGCCGCACATCGAAGACTGGGTCGGGACGGCGGCGCGGGCCTCGGGGCAAACGGGGGAGCTCGGCATCCGGCAGCTCGAGCCCCCGTCGGACCGCGGCCATGATTTCCGTTCCGCGTCGCTCGGCGATATCGCGTCCCACACCCTTCACGCCCACGAGGGCCGTTTGGTCTGCCGGAGGCTGTTGGGCGAGTGCCACGAGCGTTTCGTTCCCCATGACTCGGAACGCTGCCCGATCCAGCGCTTCCGCCGTGCGGGCCCGCCAGAGGTAGAGCTCGCGGAAAAGCGCCTGGGCCCGGGGGGTGAGGGCACGGACGCCCTTGACCGTCAGTGCGGCTTCTTCCGAAGGCACCGGATCCGGCCAGCGCACCGCGGTGAGCAGCGCACACTCCTCCAGGACCCACTCGAGCCGTCCGCGTGCGACCAGTTTGTCCCGCATCAGGTCTCGCAGGTCGGGCAGATGCCGGGTGTCCATCGCGGCGTACTCGAGCATCGGCTGGCTCAGGGGCCGAGCCGACCAGTCGGCTCGCTGAAAGCGCTTGTCTGGGGTGACCCCGATGTGCTTCTCGAGCAGGGCAGCGAGACCGATGCCGGGCTCGTTCAGGAACTGGGCCGCGACCCTGGTGTCGAACAGGTTGGTCGCTTTGAACCCGAACTCGTACCCCAGGAGCCGGAGATCGTAATCAGCGTCATGAAATACTTTTTCGATGGCGGGGTCGGCCAGCAACTCCCCGAAGCCCGGGAGCCCCGGGACCGCGAGGGGGTCGATGAGGTGGGTCTCGCCGCGGGTCGAGACCTGGACCAAGTAGACCCGGTCGCGGTAGCGGTGAAAACTCGCCGCCTCCGTATCGATCGCCACCATCGGCGCCTGGCAGAGCCGCCGGAGCAGCGTCTCGAACTCGGTGGAGTTCTCGATGAGTCGCAGAGGCGAGGTGGTCACGGGCCGAATAGTAGCGAGTCCGGCAGAGACCGGCGTACCTTAAGGCATTCCCGGAGCGACTTGCATGAATCTCGCCGACGTCGAACAAGTCGTCTATCCCGATGATTGCGATGCGTTCGGGCATCTGAATCAGGCGTCGTTCCTTCGGGTGTTCGAGCGGGCCCGTTGGGACGTGATGGCCCGGGGCCCGGGCATGGACGTGTTCACCCGGCATGATGCCTGGCCAGCGGTCCGAAAGACCGTGATCGACTATCATGCTCCGGCCTTTCCCGGGGATGTCCTTCGGGTGCACCAAGCGGTGGTGCACCATGGAAGGACCAGCTTCACCATGCGGCAGACCGCGCGCCGGGCCAGCGACGGCAACCTCATTGCGACCGCCGAGTTCGTGTTCGTCTGTATCGATCGCGAGGGCCGCCCCATTCCGGTGCCCGAGGAAGTGGGGGAATTGTTCAACGCGCGGCCCAGCACCGAGCCCGCCGACCGGCTCACCGTGAACGGGGTGAGCCTGGCCGTGGAGCATCGCGGTACCGGCCCCAGCATTCTCTTCGTGCACGGCTTCCCTCTCGATCGCACCATCTGGCAGCATCAGATCGACACCCTGACCGGTTATCGGCGCATCGCGCCCGACCTGCGCGGCATGGGTCAGTCCGACGCCCCCGACCTGGGCTATTCGATGAGTACCTATGCCGAGGATCTGCTCGGCCTGCTCGATGCGCTCGGAGAGGGAGAGGTTGTGCTGTGCGGGCACTCGCTCGGCGGGTATATCGCATTCGAGTTCGTACGCCGGTGGCGGGAGCGAGTCCGCGGACTCATCCTGGTTGATACCCGCGCCGAAGCGGACAACGCCGACGGTCGCCGGGCCCGGGATGCCCTGATTGGACGGGTGCGGGAGCTCGGAGCCATCGCCGCCGCCGAGGCGATGCTGCCGCGATTCTTCACCTCCCAGGTTTCCCCGGAGATCATCGAGCGCATCCGCACGACCATCCTGCGAACGCCGGTGCCCGGCATTGTCGGCGCGCTATCGGCCATGCGGGAGCGGCCCGACAGCACTTCATTGCTCGAGACGCTGACCGGCGTACCGACCCTCGTGCTGGTGGGCGCGGAAGACATGATCACGCCCCCCGCCATTGCCCAGGGCATGGCGGCGGCTATTCCCGGCGCCCGGCTGATGGAGATACCCGGGGCCGGTCACTTGCCGGGGGTGGAACAGCCGGTTCCCACCACCCGGGCGATCCTCAAGTTCCTTCAGTCAATCGCATGAAACCATTTCCGGGGCCCGGGCGTCTATTAGTATGGCGGGCCGAACCGATGCTCTATATCGGATCACTGCCAAGCCTCATGCAGGTCTTCTCCCCCAACGACCCCGGGATCGGCGCATATGCCGGTCTCGCGGGTCGCCCACTTTTGAGGATCGAGGACTGAGGTTCAGTAGAAACACGTAGGCGGCGCCCCGACCGGGAGCGCCGCCTTTCAGTTGCCCTCCATCCTCCATCCTCAATCCTCAGTCCTACTTCTTCGGCCTCCCCGGGGGAACATCGGAATTGAAGACCTCGCGGTTCTTTTCGATGTAGCTCTCGAGGTTGGGCGGAACATCCTCTTCCGGGAAGATCGCCGTCACGGGGCACTCCGGCTCGCACGCCCCGCAGTCGATGCACTCGTCCGGGTGAATGTAGAGCTGATCCTCGCCCTCATAGATGCAATCGACCGGGCACACGTCGACGCAGGCTTTGTCCTTGGTGCCGATGCATGCTTCGGTAATCACATACGCCATGACTGCGCGTCTCCCGGGTGGGCGTTGGGCGTCCCCGCAAACGTTCCTGCTCTGGGGACAGAATTAAGGAACCGGGCCGCGTATCGCAAGGGGAGCCGGGGTTAGCTTTTCCCCATGCGTGTTCCGTTGCGCCTGCTCGCCGCTGCATTGATCGCCGGCTCGCCACTCGAGGGCCAGCAATGCCCCGATGGCCCGGTCGCTCTGGTCCTGGCGGGCGGCGGCGCCAAGGGCTACGCCCATATCGGCGTGCTTCTCGCGCTGGACAGCCTCGGTGTGCGCCCCGACCTGATCGTCGGCACCAGTATCGGCTCGATCTTCGGTGCCCTTTATGCCAGCGGCCTTTCGGGCCGGCAGATCGATTCGATCGTTCGGGTTCTCCCGCCGGCCGCGGTCACCGGAAACTTCTCCACCCTGCCCCCCCACAACTGGGAAACGCTGCTCCCGCTCCTCCTCTGGGAGCAGGGCGGGCGGGGGTTCTCGCTGGTTACCCGCGGCGCCTCGGAGCTCCGAACCGATGCCGCGCTCAATCGCATCCTCCTGCGAGGCAACCTTCTGGCGCGCGGCGACTTCGACCGCCTCCCGATCCGGTTTCGCGCGGTAGCCACCGACCTTCGAACCCGGGAAGCCGTGCCGCTCAGGGGCGGCGACCTCGCCCAGGCGGTGCGGGCCTCGATCGCAATTCCCCTGGTTTACACGCCCGAACGGATCGGCGACCGGTACTACATCGATGGTGGGATCTCCGCCAACCTCCCGGTCGAGGCAGCGCGGGCGGCGGGGGCGCGGCGACTGATCGTGGTGGACCTCAAGGATGAATCGGCCCAGCTGGACAGCGCCGACATGACCTCTCCGGGCACCGTGGCGGGGCGGCTGGCGAGTTTTCTCTTCACCCAACCGATGCCGGCCCTGGGTCCGGACGACGTCTATATCCGGCCGGATGTTCGCGGCTTCGCGAATCTCGATTTCCAGCCCGGCAATCGCGATCGTCTGGTGAGGAACGGGCGCGCCGCGGCTGACTCGATGTTGGGGGGGATGGCGTGTCTTCCCCGCCGCCCTCCACCCGTCATTCCCCCGTTGCCCGGCTGGCTTCGCCGGTGGGAGGTCGTCAACGGAGACACCCGCGACCGGGAAACCATGGGCCGGGTCTTGGGACTCGCCGCGGGGCAACGGCTCGACCTGGCTGCGCTCGAGGCCCAGCTCTCCGAGATGCCCAACCTGGAGACGTTCCGCGAAGTCTGGCTCGGACCGGTCGGCGGTCCCGACACCATCGATTTCCGGATCCAGTTCACACCATCGGCCCGCCGAGTCGCCGGCCTCGGGCTGGCTTACGACCACGACCTGGGTGGCCGGCTTTGGCTCGGCGCGCTCGACCGTTTCACGGTCCGGGGAATTGAGGGCAGCGCGGTCCTCTCCCTGGGACGCTTCCGGAACAACCTCACCGGCAGCCTGTTGACCCACATCGGCGTCGGCCGGATGAGCCTGACGCCGCTCGCTTCGTTTCACCTGCTGTCGGACGGCGTGCGACAGTTCACTCCCGACGGCACCAGCTTCGCAACGCTTGAGGCCCATGAGGCCGGCGCCTCTGCCGGGGCGGAATGGGCCCGGCTTGGCGCCTGGAGGGCGCAGGCGGGAGGCCAGGTGGCTACCTGGCGCACGGCTGAGGGCGAGAACCGCTCGACCGGCGGAACGTTTTTCAGCGCGCGGCTCGAACCGGGACGCCGCGCCGAAGGCAGCGTCGAGCTGACCTGGACCGGAGACTATCAATCCGCCCGGATTACGGCGGGGACCGCGATCGGTTCGGGGCGCCTCACGCTGGCGCCGGAGGTCCGGCTCGGCGTCGGGCACCATCTTCCGATCCACCAGGCGTTCGAGCTTGGGGGAGACGAGGGCTTTCCCGGTTTGCATATCGGGGAGCGCCGGGGCGATCGAGAGGTCTACGCGCGGATCCAGAGCGCCTGGCAACTCAAGGGTCCAATTGCACTCCGGATGCTGGTCGCGGCAGGAAGGTCGGCAAACGGCGGGGCGCTTTTCGAGCGGGTCAACTGGCTGGCGGGGATCCGGCTGGGTTTGGGCGCCGCGACGCCGATCGGGCCGGTGGCGTTCGAGTACGGATTCGCTTCAAACGGGCGCCGCGCCGCCTTCATCCGGGTCGGGCGGTGGTTCTGACCTCGGTGTGCTTGCGGAGGAACTCGAGGGTCCGTTGCCACGCGTCCTTCGCCGACTGTTTGTCGTACACGGTGGGACGGCTGTCGTTGAAGAAGGCGTGGTCCGCGTCGTAGTAATACGCTTCGACGGAGCCACCCGCGGCGACGATTCGACCGACCAGGGCGCGGGCATCCGCCTCCTTCACCGAGTTGTCCCGTTTGGCGAAGTGCGCCTGGAGCGGTACCCGCAACTTGCCGGGGTCGACCCGCACGTTGGGATGAATCCCGTAGAAGTTGACCGCCGCGGCGATTCGATCGGGGTACTCGGCTCCCGCGTACATTGCGAGTTGCCCGCCCATGCAGAACCCCACCACGCCCAGCCGCCGGGAAGTCACCTCGGGCCGGGCCAACAGTGCATCGGCGGCGCCGCGCAGATCCGCCCCCGCCTTGGCGATGTTGAGCGCCATGAACAGCTTTCCGGCCTCGTCCGGACTCTTGGTTGCGGCGCCGTGGTAGAAGTCGGGCGCCAGCGCCACGAACCCCTCCCGCGCCAGACGATCGCAGACGTCCTTGATGTGGTCGACCAGCCCCCACCACTCCTGAATGACCAGCACGCCAGGCCCCCCAGGCGATGAAGATGGCGTCGCGAGATAACCGGACCCGGAATGGCCGTTGGCCGGAAACTCGATCATCTGTCCCATGGAACCCCCTCGGCTACAGCAGCGAGGAAAGCGGCGCGGGAACCTGCTCCGACCGCAGCTCCGGTTCACCGTAGCGGTCCGCGGCGGTATACAGACGGTTCCACTCTTCGCGGAGGCAGAATGGGTCCGGGCCGTGAGCCCGGTTGACCGCCAGGACCCCGTCGAGATGGTCGATTTCGTGCTGCAGGAGCTCGGCCCGATCCCGCTCCAGATCCTGCTCCTGGGTCTCGCCCTTGAGGTCCTGATAGCGGATTCGAACATGATAGGCCCGCTGGACCCGGACCAGCAGGTTGGGAAACGAAAAGCAATCGTCCCAGACCGTGAAGTCCTCAGTGCCGATATCCACCACTTCCGGGTTGATGAGGGTCCAGGGCTGATCCATCTCCACGTGGAGAATCCGCACCGGTGCGCCGATCTGGGGCGCGGCGATCGCCCGCCCGCTCCCAAAGCGCGATTGCCAGTCCCGGAGGGTCTCCCGCAGATCGTCCACGATCACCCGGACCGCGGTCGATCGCGGCTTGGTGATCGGCTGACAGGGGGTCCGGAGGATCGGGTCTCCCAGGAGCCGGATGCGGTGGATGGTCATGTCTGACAATCTCCGGCCAAGAACAGGAATCCTCAAGAGGAACCGGAGCAGGAATCGGGATTTGGGAGCCTCCCAGCCACTTGGGAAGACATGCTGTAGGGGTGGTATATCAAACTACTAATGAGAGGCGCAGGTTCATTCGCGAGTCCGATCCTAGATCGGTCGACCTGACCCCTCGCGTCGGCCGGCATTCCCGGAGCCTCAAATCCCGAAACGAGGTAACCGGCTATAACTCCTTGCCCTTCCATCCCTTCCGCAATTTTGACAATCCCGACTATTTTACTTAGGATTTGTTTTCAACTGGACCAGAAGCCTGCGGGTGCCAAGGTGCTTCACGGTCGGGGAACAGGGGATCGATGAGCAGTCCGGTAGAGTCGCTGGTCAATCGCGAGTACAAGTACGGCTTCGTCACCGACATCGAGGCTGACACCGTACCCAAGGGGTTGTCCGAGGAGATCGTTCGGATGATCTCGGCCAGGAAGAACGAGCCCGAATTCCTGCTCGAGTGGCGGCTCAAGGCCTATCGCGGTTGGCTCAAAATGACCGAGCCGCATTGGCCCAACGTCAAGTATCCGCCCATCGACTACCAGGATTCGATCTACTATTCCGCCCCCAAGACCAAGACGCCGCTGGGGAGCCTCGATGAGGTCGACCCCAAGCTCCTCGAGACGTACGCCAAACTCGGCATCCCGCTGACCGAGCAGAAGATCCTGTCGGGGGTTGCGGTGGACGCCATCTTCGACTCGGTGTCCGTGGGCACCTCGTACAAGAAGGCGCTGGGGGAGATGGGGATCGTCTTCTGTTCCTTTTCTGAAGCGGTCCGCGAGCATCCCGACCTGGTGCGGAGGTACCTGGGGTCGGTGGTGCCGGCCAGCGACAACTTCTTTGCGGCACTCAACTCCGCGGTGTTCAGCGACGGGTCTTTCGTGTATGTGCCGAAGGGCGTCCGCTGCCCGATGGACCTCTCCACGTACTTCAGAATCAACGCCCAGAACACCGGCCAGTTCGAGCGAACCCTCATCGTCGCGGACGAGGGTGCCTCGGTGAGCTATCTCGAGGGCTGCACCGCGCCGAAGCGGGACGAGAACCAGCTCCATGCCGCGGTGGTCGAGCTGGTGGCACTCGACGCGGCGACGATCAAGTACTCCACGGTGCAGAACTGGTACGCCGGAGATGAAGAGGGCAAGGGCGGCATCTACAATTTCGTCACCAAGCGCGGCAAGGCGTCGCGAGCGGCCAAGATCTCCTGGACCCAGGTCGAGACCGGTTCGGCCATTACCTGGAAGTATCCCAGCGTCATCCTCCAGGGCGACGATTCGGTCGGGGAGTTCTACTCCGTGGCCGTGGTCAACAACCGGCAGCAGGCCGACACCGGCACCAAGATGATTCACATGGGCCGGAATACCCGCAGCACGATCGTATCCAAGGGCATCAGCGCTGGCCAGGGGAACAACAGCTACCGTGGCCTGGTGAAGGTCTTGCCCAAGGCGGACAACGCCCGCAACTACACTCAATGTGACTCGATGCTGATCGGAAACCGCTGCGGAGCCCACACGTTTCCCTACATCGAGGTGCAGAACCCCACCGCGTCGGTGGAACACGAGGCCAGCACCTCGAAGATCGGCGAAGACCAGATCTTCTATTGCAAGCAGCGCGGCCTCAATACCGAGAATGCGATTTCGATGATCGTGAACGGGTTCTGCAAGGAAGTCTTCAAGGAGCTGCCCATGGAGTTCGCGGTCGAAGCACAGAAGCTCCTCGGCGTCAGCCTGGAAGGGAGCGTGGGGTGAGCGCGATGCTCGAAGTCCAGGGCCTCAGGGCCTCCGCCGGCGAGAAGGAGATTCTCAAGGGCATCGACCTCGTCGTGAGACCCGGCGAGGTGCACGCCATCATGGGTCCCAACGGCTCCGGCAAGAGCACCCTCGCCCAGGTCCTGGCGGGTCATCCCGCCTATACCGTTACCGAAGGCACGGTGCGGTTTCAGGGCGCCGACCTGCTGGACCTGGAGCCGGAAGCGCGTGCCCAGGCCGGCCTCTTCCTGGCGTTCCAGTATCCGGTGGAAATCACCGGTGTCACCAATGCCTACTTCCTGCGGGCCTCGTACAACGCCATCCGGAAGTCCCGGGGCGAGGAAGAACTGGATCCGATGGACTTCCTCGACCTGCTGGAGCAGAAGCTCCGGCTGGTGGAGTGGGAGCCCGATATCATGAGTCGCGCGGTGAACAGCGGCTTTTCCGGGGGAGAGAAGAAGCGCAACGAGATCCTACAGATGGCCGTGCTCGAGCCGACGCTCGCCATCCTCGACGAGACCGACTCGGGTCTCGACATCGACGCGTTGCGCGTCGTGGCCAAGGGAGTCAACTCGCTCCGGCGGCCGGATCGGGCCACGATCGTCGTGACACACTATCAGCGGCTGCTCGATTACATCGTTCCCGATTTTGTGCACGTGATCGCCGACGGGCGAATCGTCAAGTCGGGCGGCCGGGAGCTCGCCCTGGAACTCGAGGCCAAGGGATACGAGTGGCTGACCGGCGTCGCCGAGGGCGCCCCGGCGTGACCAGGGCGCTGGCCGAGGCCTTCGAGAAGTTCAGCCGCAACGGGGGCGCCGAGGGCCCCGCCGAGCTGCTGATGCGCCGGCGAGAGGCGTGGGGCCGGTTCGCCGCGGCCGGCTTTCCTTCCTCGCGGGACGAGGAATGGCGCTTCACGCCCGTGTCGGCCATCGAGAAAATCGGCTGGACCCCCGCGGTGCCGCCGGCGCGGCGACCGGCCCCCGAGGAGCTGGACCCCTACCGGGTCGGCCCGTCGAGCTGGATCACCGTGGTCTTCGTCAATGGCCGCTATGACGCGGAACTCTCCCACCGGTCCGGACTCCCCTCGGGAGTGACCATCGAACCCCTGGCGGATGTCCTGGCCGGCCATCCGGAGCTCCTCGATCTTGCGGAGGCAACGCCGTTCTCCGCGCTCAACGCGGCGTTCGCCAGGGACGGCGCCGTCGTCCGCGTCGGGGCCGGTGTCGTGGTGGCCGACCCGATCCATCTGCTCTTCCTCACCACGGCCGACAGCGCCGGCCGGACCGCTCAGGTCCGCTCCCTGATCGCAGCGGCGCCGGGCGCCCGGGCGCAGTTCGTGGAGAGCTATGCGGGGCTGGGCGGCGCCGCCTCGTTCACCAATGCGGTAACCGACGTGACCGTCGGCGCGGGCGCCTGGGTCGAGCACAGCCGGATTCAGCGGGAAAGCGAATCGGCATACCATATCGGGCTGACCCGGGTGGAGCAGGCCCGGGACAGCCACTATCGCTCCTTTACCCTGTCGATGGGTGGCGCAATCGCCCGCCACGATCTGCGGGCCCGGCTGGGAGACGAAAACGTCGAGACGCTTCTTTACGGACTCTACCTCGGACGAGGCAGCCAGCTGGTGGACAATCACACGGTGATCTACCACGATCGCCCCAACTGCCGGAGCTGGGAGGTCTACAAGGGCGTGCTCGAGGGGAAGAGCCGTGCGGTATTCAACGGGAAGGTTTTCGTCCGGCCCGAAGCCCAGAAGACCGACGCCAAGCAGACCAACCGAAACCTGCTGCTGTCCGACGGCGCCCGGGTCGACACCAAGCCGCAGCTCGAGATCTTTGCCGACGACGTGCGCTGCACCCATGGCGCCACCGTGGGACGGCTGGACGAGACGGCGTTCTTTTACCTGCAGAGCCGCGGCATTCCGCGCGCCTCCGCAAAGCGTCTGCTGACCTACGCCTTTGCCGCCGAGGTCACGGCGGAAGTGGCCTCCCCCCCGGTACGTGAGGCGCTGGATCGCCTGATCATTGAGCGGCTGGGTGGCCTCACGTGACCTCGTCGCGATGAGCCCGGTTGCCGCGGTGCCGCCCCGGGAACCGGTGAGTGGGCGTCAGGGCCACTCGTGGGACGTGGCCAAGGTGCGCGCCGACTTTCCGATTCTCACCCGGCGAGTGCGGGGCCAGCCGCTGGTGTACCTGGACAGCGCCGCCACGGCGCAGAAGCCCAGAGCGGTCATCGACGCGATCAGCGCCTACTACGAGCGCGGCAACGCCAACGTGCATCGCGGGGTCCATGCGTTGAGCCAGGAGGCCACGACCGCGTACGAGCGGGTCCGGCAGCTGGCCGCGCGGTTTCTCGCCGCCGAGTCTCCCTCCGAGATCATTTTCACCGCCGGGACCACCGCCGGCCTCAACCTCGTCGCACAGAGCTATGGCGGATCGGTTCTCCGCCCGGGCGATGAGATCCTGGTGTCCGAGATGGAGCACCACTCGAACATCATCCCGTGGCACCTGGTCGCCGAACGCACCGGGGCGAGCGTCCGTCCGATCCCGGTCATGGACTCGGGGGGACTCGACCTGGCCGCGTTCGAGCGGCAGCTCGGACCGCGGACCCGAATCGTGGCCGTTACCCATGCGTCCAATGTGATGGGTGCGATCAACCCGATCAACGCGATTGCCGCGATGGCCCACGAAGCCGGCGCGGTCGTGGTGGTGGACGGCGCCCAGTCGGCCCCGCACCTGCGGGTGGATGTGCAGGCGATCGACTGCGATTTCTTCGTCTGCTCCGGACACAAGCTCTACGGCCCCACCGGGATCGGGCTTCTGTACGGCAAGCACAAGCTGCTCGAGGCGATGCCGCCCTGGCAGGGCGGGGGCGGAATGATCCGCGAGGTTTACATCGAACGCAGCACCTACGCACCGCCGCCCGAGCGATTCGAGGCCGGCACCCCACCGATCGCCGAGGTGGTGGGTCTGGGCGCCGCGCTCGACTACGTGATGGCCTGGGACTGGGAGGCGCTGGTCGGATATGAGCAGGGGCTGGTGGCAGAGGCCTCCCGGCTGATCGGACGGATCCCCGGAGTCCGGATCATGGGCGAGGGGGCCGATCGGGTGAGTGTGTTCTCGTTCATGCTCGAGGGGATCCATCCGCACGATGCGGGTACCGTGCTCGACACCCTGGGCATCGCGGTGCGGGCCGGCCACCACTGCGCCCAGCCCCTGATGCGCCGCTTCGGCGTTACGGCCACCCTGCGGGCCTCCTTCGGCGCCTACAACACGATCGGCGAAGTCGAGGCGCTGGTGGCAGGCCTGGAGCAGGCCCGGAAGGTGCTTGGATGAGCGAGCTGGATGAGCTCTACCAGAGCGTGATCCTCGATCACAACCGGGCGCCGAGGAACTTCCGGAAACTTCCGAACGCCACCAATCATGCCGAAGGGCGTAATCCGCTCTGTGGCGACCATTTCGAGGTCTGGCTCAAGCTGGAGGGCGACGTCATCGCCGAAGCCGCCTTCCTGGGCCAAGGGTGTGCGATATCCAAGGCCAGCGCCTCGATGATGACACAGGCGGTCAAGGGAAAGACGGTGGGCGAGGCGCGGGCGCTCTTCGAGGAGTTCCACGAGGTGGTGACCGGGGCCGGTGGCCCTCCGTCGCTCCCGTCGAAGCTGGAGGTCTTCCGGGGCGTCAGCGCCTTCCCGATTCGGGTCAAGTGCGCGACGCTCAGCTGGCATGCCATGAAGCAGGCGCTGGAGTCGACAGACCGACCTACCGACTTACCGACCTAAGGAGTTGCAATGCCCTACCACGAAATGATGGTCAAGCCGATGCGCGAAGAAATCGCCCGGCACGGTGTCAAGGAGCTTCGCACGGTCGCCGAGGTAGACGCGGCACTGGGCCCCGGCGAAGGAACCGCGCTGGTGTTCGTGAATTCGGTGTGCGGTTGCGCCGCCGGCGGGGCCCGCCCCGCGCTGGCGCTCGCGCTTTCCCATGGGATCAAGCCCCAGCAGCTCTACACCGTCTTCGCCGGCCAGGACCTCGACGCCACCGCGCGGGCGCGGAGCTACTTCTCGGAGTACCAGCCCAGCTCACCCTCAGTGGCGCTGCTCCGGGACGGCGAAGTCGTGTACTTCGTGCACCGTCACATGATCGAGGGACGCCCGCCGCAGGCCATTGCCGCGGACCTGGTAGCCGCATTCGACAAGCATTGCTTGCCGCAGGGCGCGGCGAAGGACGCATAGGTTGCCCGGTCACGTGTTTCACCCGGGCCATGAGGAACTCCACGGAGTAACGGTCGTCGTGGAGGGCCCGGCCGGGATGACCTGGGTCGGCCGCTACCACGAGCGGACCGAGCGCGGGGTTCTGCTGCATGACGTCGCCAGCTATGACCCTGCCGCTTCGGACCAGCCCCGTGCCGCCTGGGTTCAGCGGCAGATCAAATTCGGCGTGCGCGCCGACCTCCGACACCTCGTAGTGCCGGCCGACCAGGCAACCCGTATTGTCCGGCTCATGGACTGGGAACCGACCATCTCGTAGTCAAGCACACTTGACAATCAGTCAAACAAGCTTTACTGTCTGCGGGCGATTCCCGGAGACGTGATGCTTTGTAAGCCGAATCGATTCACCTGGCAGTTGCTCGGCTGGGCGCTTCTCTCGGCCCTGCTGGCCCTGGTCCAGGCGCTGCTCAAGCGCTGGAATCTTGGCGGGGGCGCCCTGCGCGGGCCCGTGGCCCTGCTGCCGGTGCTGCCGATGGTGGGCTATTTCTTCGCCCTCGCCAGGTGGGTTCGGAGCTTGGACGAGATGCAGCGCCTGATCCAGTTCGAGGCACTCTTGCTTCAGTTCGGGATCACCGCGCTGTCGGTGATGGGATATGGAGTGCTGGCCGAAACGGGGGCCGTACCCAACCCGCCGGTCGGGGACCTCTGGCCCTGGATCTGGCTGCTGCTGTTCGTGAGCTGGTCGCTGGGCCAGGCAATCGTGGGCCGCCGATACCGGTGACCAATCGCCTCCGGGTGCTGCGGGCCGAGCGAGCGTGGTCCCAGGCCGATCTCGCGCAGCGACTGAACGTCTCCCGTCAGACCGTCAATGCGATCGAGACGGGGAAGTACGATCCGAGCCTTCCGCTGGCGTTTGCCATTGCACGGTTGTTCGAGCGGCCGATCGAGTCCATCTTCAGCGCGAACGGAGGCCCCGATGCGTAGGTGGTCCGCCTTCGTGATCACCCTCGTCTTGGGCTCGGTGCTGAGTGCGGTGGTCGGCGGCCCCCTGACGGTGCCCAGGGTTCTGGCCCAGGCCCTCAGGTTCGCCGCGCTGTTCGGGTCGGCGTCTCTAGCCCCCCGGCGATATGCCGAATGGGTGACCGGGTGCCGGCTGCGGGTCTTCGCGGGCCGGCATAGACGAAACCTCCCTCCGGGCTCCTCCGTACGAACGGTCCAGCGCACACCTCTCCTCCGCGGAGCATCCGCATGAACGGCAGCGTTGTGAAGGTCGAGGGTGTCACGAAGCGTTTCGCGGGACACACCGCGGTAGAGGGGCTGACGATCGGCGTTCCCAAGGGCGGGATCTTCGGCCTGCTGGGCCCGAACGGCGCCGGCAAGAGCACGACGATCCGCATGATCATGAACATTATTACGCCCGACGAGGGCCGGATCTCGGTGTTCGACTCGGTCGCCGCGAGCCGGGACCTGTCGGAACGGATCGGGTTTCTGCCCGAGGAGCGTGGTCTGTACAAGAAGATGCGGGTGCTGGACCACCTGGTCTTCCTGGGTGAGGCCAAGGGAATCACGCGGGCGAGCGCCAAGACCCGCGCCGTCACCTGGCTCGAGCGACTCGGACTCATGGACTGGTCGCAGAAGAAAGTCGAGGACCTGTCCAAGGGCATGCAGCAGAAAGTCCAATTCATTTCTGCGCTGCTCCACGACCCTGAACTGCTGATCCTGGACGAGCCGTTCAGCGGGCTGGACCCGGTCAATGCCCAGGTGATGAAAGACGTGGTGGTGGAAGCGGCGCGGGCTGGAAGGACGGTGCTCTTCTCGACCCATATCATGGAGCAGGCCGAGAAGATGTGCGATCACATCGTGATCATCGCGCGAGGACACAAGCTGGTGGACGGACCCCTGGCGCAGATCAAGCGTGAATTCGGCGGGCGGCACATTGCACTCACGTTCACCCGGAACTCCGAGCGGGCAACCCGGATTCTCTCCGACCGGACCCTGGTGGCCAGCTTCGACGACTATGGTGATTCCGCGGAGGTGCAGCTCGCCCCCGGCGCCGACCCCGACCGGCTGCTCAAGACGCTGGTCCAGGAAGATGTGGGGCTCGCCCGTTTCGAGGTCGTGGAGCCTTCGCTCCAGGCCATTTTCATCGCGAAGGTCGGAGCCGATGCCGCCAGCGCGCCAGCCAGCGAGGTGCAGCATGCATAAAATCTGGGCGGTCATCCGGCGGGAGTTCATCGAAAAGGTCCGCACCAGGGCCTTCATCCTTGCCACGATTCTGGGGCCGGTGTTCTTCGGGGTCCTTGCCATCGTGCCCGGGTACCTGATGAGCCGCGACACCGGGGTGAAGCGGGTCGCAGTGGTGGACGGCAGCACGACCGAGTTCGGGAACCAGGCGACGGCCGCCCTCAAGGCAGCCAGGCGGGGTCGGGGCGCCGGGGCGCCGCCACGCTTCGAGGTCACCCATGTCGCGGCGGCGGGCCGCGAGCTCGCCGTGCGGGATTCCCTGGTCAAGTTGACCGGACTCTCGGACAAGCAGGCCGCGGGATTCGACGGCCTGCTGCTGGTCAGCGACTCCTCGATCATGACGGGGCGAGTGCACTACCTCGGCAACAATGTCGGGTCGTTCGATGACATGCGGATGATCGAGACGGAGATCCGGCCGGTAATCCAGGCGACTCGCTTGCAACGGCTGGGCGTGGATCCCGCCGAAGTGATGAAATCGGTCCAGGGCATCGATCTGGTCACCGCCAAGGTGGCCGACGGAAGGCTGACCGGTGAGAGCGGCGCAGCGACGTTTCTGCTGGCATATGCCATGGGCCTCATTCTGTACATCGCGCTGCTGATCTACGGCCAGCAGATCATGGGCGCGATCGTCGAGGAGAAGACCAGCCGGATTGTGGAAGTGCTGGCCTCCAGCCTGACCCCGTTCCAGATGATGCTCGGCAAGGTGATCGGAGTCGGCGCGGTCGCGCTGCTTCAGATCGGCATCTGGACCGGGGCGGCGACCCTGTTCTCCACCTACAAGGACCAGATCCTCGGCGCGCTCGGTGCCACCGCCACCGGGCCGCTTCCGCTCTCGCTCCCGTCGATGAAGCCGGATCTGTTTCTGGTCTTCTTGATCTTCTTTACGCTGGGGTTTCTGTTCTTCGCGGCGCTCTATGCCGCGGTCGGCGCTATGTGCAATACCATCCAGGACGCGGGCCAGGCCCAGATGCCGGTGATGATGACGGTGATTGCCGGATTCTTCTCGGTCTTCGCGCTGATTCGGGACCCCAACGGCGCCGCCGCGCGGGCGCTCAGCTACGTGCCACCATTGGCTCCTTTCGTGGTGCCGATGCGCTATTCCATCTCACCGCTGTCACCGCTGTCGCTCGCGAGCACCATTCTGACCACCATCCTGGGCGTTCTGGTGGTCGTGTGGCTCGCGGGAAGGATCTATCGAGTAGGCATCCTCATGTACGGCAAGAAGGCGAGTTTTGGCGAGGTGTTCCGCTGGATCAGGACGGCGTAGAGAGTCGGTAGGTCGGTAGGTCGGTAGCTCGGTAGGCCGGTACCGACCTACCGACCTACCGACCTACCGACCTCAGCGGCCTACCTGTTCGGCTGCGGCGTCACCCTCAAGTACGGTTTCTTCGCCACAAATCCCTTCGGGAATTTCTTTTTCGCGTCCTCGTCGGAGACGGCGGGGACGATGATCACGTCCTCCCCGTGTTTCCAGTCGACCGGCGTCGCCACCGAATACTCGGCGGTCAGCTGGAGCGAGTCGATGACCCGGAGCAACTCATCGAAGTTCCGGCCGGTGCTGGCGGGATAGGTGATGGTGAGCTTCACCTTGTTATCGGGGCCGATCACGAAGACCGATCGCACCGTGAAGTTCTCGCTGGCGTTGGGATGGATCATGTCGTACAGCAGGGCCACCGCGCGATCGGGATCGCCGATCATGGGGAAATTCACGGCATGACCGGTCACGTCCCTGATGTCTCCCTCCCATTTCTGATGGGACGACACCGGATCCACCGAGAGGCCGATGATCTTGCAGCGTCGCTTCTCGAATTCCGGTTTGAGCTGGGCCGCGCGTCCCAGCTCGGTGGTGCAGACCGGGGTGAAATCCTTGGGGTGGCTGAACAGCACCGCCCAGGAATTCCCCTTCCAGGCGTGGAAGGAGACCGGGCCCTGCGTGGTATCGGCGGTGAAGTCGGGGGCGGTGTCGCCAAGGCGAATGGCCATGGGTGCTACTCCTGTCGTCCGTTCTCGGGTGAATGGGACCAGCGCGAGGTACCCTCATTTAACGACGGGAACATACCGTCCGTCTCACCGGCCCCCCACCCTGATTCTCGGCTCGCGAGGGCTTAGTTTCTCAAGATGGACCGCTACGATGTTCTGGTGATTGGGGGAGGGCACGCCGGCACCGAGGCCTGCGCGATGGCCGCGCGGTCCGGGGCTCGGACGCTTTTGCTGACCCAACACCTGGAGACGATCGGGCAGATGTCGTGCAACCCGGCCATTGGGGGCATCGCCAAGGGCACCGTGGTGCGTGAAGTCGATGCGCTGGGCGGGATTATGGGGCGAGCGACCGACATGGCCCGGATCCAGTTCCGCATGCTCAATCGCTCGAAGGGACCGGCGGTCTGGTCACCCCGATCACAGTGCGACCGGGGACTCTACCGCCGCGCGGTGCGCACGCTCCTCGAGCGACGGCCGAACCTCCGGTTCGCCCAGGGAACGGCGGCGCGGTTCTTTTTTGAAGGAACCCGGATCGCCGGTGTCGAGACCACCGACGGTCGACGATACTCGGCTCGTTCGATTGTGATTACCGCCGGCACGTTTCTGAGAGGTCAGATCCACATGGGACTGGCTACTCCGGTACCGGCGGGCCGGGCCGGTGAAGCCCCTTCCGTAGAGATATCGCAAGCCATTGTGAATATTGGTGTTACAGTCGAACGCTTCAAGACCGGAACGCCCCCGCGGATCGACGGGCGAACGGCAAACCTGGCCTCGCTGGCGCGGCAGGACGGAGAGAAGCGTCCCTACTGGTTCTCCTTTTACGAGCGCGCCGAACATCCTGCCCAAATGCCCTGCTACCTGACCCATACGAATGAGCGCCTCAGGGACATCATCACCGCACACCTGTCCGAGTCTGCCATGTATGGCGGAGCCATCAGCGGACGCGGGCCCCGGTACTGCCCCTCGATCGAAGACAAGATCGTGCGATTCCCCGACGCGCTTCGGCATCAGGTCTTTCTCGAACCGGAAGGGCTCGACACCACGGAGATGTACGTCAACGGCCTTTCCACCTCCCTCCCGCCCGGCGTACAACTCGAGTACCTGCGCTCCGTGCCGGGACTCGAGCAGGTCGAAATGACTCGGCCCGGCTATGCGATTGAGTACGACTATTTCCCCCCCACCCAACTTGAACCGACCCTCAGGGTTCGGGGTGTCGACGGGCTGTATTTCGCGGGGCAGATCAATGGTACGACGGGGTACGAAGAGGCCGCAGGACAAGGCGTGGTGGCTGGATTGAACGCGGCCGCCTCCGCTCTGGACCAGGCCCCAGTCCGCTTTCGTCGGGATGAAGCATTTCTCGGTGTGCTTGTGGACGACCTCGTGACTCGCGGGGTAGACGAGCCCTACCGCCTCTTTACATCCCGCGCGGAGTTCCGGTTGATCCTCCGCCAGGACAACGCACTTCGGCGCCTCTTCCCGACCGCCCTGCGACTGGGATTGCTCTCGGAGGCGGAAAGGCACACAGCGGAATCGAGGATGGCGGCCGAGGAAGCAGTCATGACATTCGCGGTGGAGACCCCCATCCCCCCTTCACTCGCCAACCCGGTCCTTGAAGCCGCAGGTTCAGCAGCCATCGCGGAGCCCGTACGGCTAGCGGAACTCGCTCGGCGACCAGCAGTTGAGCTGCAGCAACTCCTGGGTGCATCGGGATTCGAATCCACCGGAGGAGCTGAGGAATGGGCCGCCATCGAGCTCCGGTACGGTGGATACATGGAACGGGAGCGAGATATGGCCGGCAAGATGCTGGAGATGGAGGAGTTCAGCATCCCTGGATGGCTCGAGTTTCATTCCTTGGAGAGCCTCTCCTTCGAGGCCCGAGAGAAGCTGACGCGACAGCGCCCCTCCAGCCTCGGACAAGCGGGGAGAATCCCGGGCGTCTCACCCAGCGATTTGCAGAACTTGGTCATGGAGGTGCTCAAGATCAGAGGATAGGATCCTGGTTACCAAGGCCGGTTTCACGTGAAACCGACAATGCCTGGTAGTGAGCGGATTCCCCGGGAGCTCGGTTCCCTCGGTGTGAGAAACATCCTTGCGTTCCCCCATTCCTGGTCCACCATTGTTGTGTTTGCTTCCAAGCCGCAGGTAATTGTACCGTTTCACGTGAAACCAGCCTAGCACAGTAACCGCCAAACAGGTATATTGTTAAACACCGACGCATGAAGGTCCCGGTAGTTCTAGTTATAACTTCTTTCAAAACATATAGTTACGTGATATGGCAATGGCCCGTATTGTTGCGATCGCCAATCAAAAGGGCGGGGTAGGGAAGACTACAACGGCCGTTAACCTGGCCGCTTCCCTGGCCATCGCCGAGCGGCGCACCTTGCTGGTCGATGCGGACCCTCAGGGCAACGCAACGAGCGGTGTTGGTGTGGCCAAGGATCCGTCTCGGCCCTCGCTCTATGATCTCCTGGTGGACCGTCGGCCGATTCACGAAGTCATTCAGCAAGACGCGGAGCTTCCTTTCCTTTCGATTCTTCCAGCGACACAGGACTTGGTCGGTGCCGAGTTGGAGTTGGTAAACGTCGAGAAGCGCGAGGCCAGAATGCGTGAGGCCTTGCGCCCCGCGCTGGCGTCTTTCGACTACATCATCATCGATTGTCCTCCCTCCCTCGGCCTGATCACGCTCAACGTCCTTTCGGCGGCGCACGGCGTGATCGTTCCGATTCAATGCGAGTACTACGCGCTCGAGGGAATCTCGCAGCTGCTCAACACCATTCGTCTGGTGCAGCAGAACTTCAATCCCGAGCTGGCGCTCGACGGGGTCTTGCTCACCATGTACGATTCGCGGCTCAATCTCTGCCGTCAGGTGGCAAAGGACGCAAAGGAGTACTTCGGTGCCAAGGTCTTCAAGACCGTCATTCCACGGAACGTTCGTCTCGCCGAGGCGCCCAGCTTCGGCAAGCCGATCCTGATGTATGACGTGCAGTCGGTGGGCGCCAAGAGCTACTTGTCGGTTGCGCAGGAGCTGCTTCGCCGGGCCGAAGCATCCGACTCGGCCGGCGACATCGAATTGCCTCACGGAACCGCCCGTGCCACGGGGGAGGTACATACATGACCGAGACCAGGCGGATGGGACGTGGCCTCGAGGCGTTGCTCGGTCCGATCACCCGGGAAGATGCGCAGGCGAATGGGGGTCTTCGAGAGCTCGCGGTGTCCTCGATCGGGCCCAATCCCTATCAGCCGAGGCGAGAGTTCGACGAAGCCCAACTCAAGGAGCTGGCGGATTCCATCGCGGCCTCCGGGCTGCTGCAGCCGATCGTGGTGCGTTCGAGGCCTGACGGTCGTTACGAGCTGATCGCAGGCGAGCGCCGCTATCGTGCGATACAGCGGCTGGGCTGGCAGAAGGTCCCCGCGGTGGTGAAGGACGTCGATGACCGCGCCCTGCTCACGTTGGCCCTGATCGAGAACCTGCAGCGCGACGATCTCTCGCCGATCGACGCGGCGATGGGCTATCAGCGCCTGATGCAGGAGTTCTCCATGCCGCAGCAGGAAGTGGCGCGGCTGGTCGGGAAAGACCGCTCGACGGTCAGCAATACGCTCCGGCTGCTCCGGCTTCCGCAGGAGGTACAGGACCTGCTGCAGCACCGGAAGCTCTCGGAAGGTCACGCCCGCGCGCTGCTGTCGCTTTCCGATCTGAGGGAAATGACGCGTCTCGGGCGGGAATGCGCCGCGGCCGAGTGGTCGGTGCGCGATCTCGAGGCGCGGGTGCGGGGTGAGCGCCTCACCGAGATTCCGGTGGTGCGCCGGACAATCCGGCGGCCCAAGGCCGAAGCAAGGAATCCCAGCGCCGACGTGCGACGGGTCGAAGACTCGCTGCGCAAGCGGCTGCAGACCGATGTCCGGGTGACCGCCCGGCGGCGGGGTCGCGGCGCGGTCACCATTCACTACTACTCGAACGAGGATCTGGCGCGCCTGCTCGAGCTCATCCTGGGCGAGCCCTTCGGAGGATGATCGGCTGGCGGCGCAGCGTCTCCATCATTGTGCAGCGGGACGGGGCGCTTCAGTCCAGCACCTACCGGATTCCGGTCTGGGCGTTGCGCGGTGCGCTGATCCTCGGCGTGGTCCTCACAGTTCTGCTGGTGCTGGGCGTCGCCTTCTACGGGCCCATCGCGCGGCAGGCGTTGCGGGTCCCACCACTGGAGCGTGAGGTAGACCGCCTGCGCACCGACAATCTCCGGGTCCGCGAACTGGCGGTCGCAATGGACAGCCTGGAGATGAACTACGAACGACTCCGCAAGATGGTGGGCGCCGACATCGTCCCCGACCCCGTCATGCTCGGCAGCTCGCTCCCGGTGGCTCCGGCCCTCTTCGCGGCCGGCCCGGATTCCGGGGCAGTTTACGAGATCGGCTCCTCCACTCCCCGGCACTGGCCTCTTGATGAGCGCGGCTATGTCACGCGGGGCCAGGCGCTTGCGGATACCACCCAGGACGAGCACCCTGGCATCGATATCGCAGTACCGGTAGGAAGCCTGGTCCGGGCCTCCGGCGGGGGCATCGTCCTGCAGACCGGAGAACATGAGCAGTACGGGCGTTTTGTGCTCCTCGAGCACCCGGACGGGTATCAGTCGATGTATGGCCACTTGTC
Source organism: Gemmatimonadota bacterium (assembly GCA_041486305.1). Classification (GTDB taxonomy): domain Bacteria; phylum Gemmatimonadota; class Gemmatimonadetes; order Gemmatimonadales; family GWC2-71-9; genus JABFSM01. The sequence goes on along the minus strand of JBGPLG010000001.1, from coordinate 22,187 downwards.
CCGGATCATCGCGGTTCAGGGGGCTCGGGTGAACGCCGGCGAGGTGATTGCCCGAAGCGGCAACACCGGCCGGTCATCGGCACCACATCTTCATTTCGAGATCCGGCTCAACGGGGTCTCGATCGATCCCGGCACGATGGTGAAGGAGGAACACTGATGGGCATCTTCTCGGCACCCTCGACCACCGCGGCTCCGCCCATCGAACGCCGCCGAATGAACGGCGCGCAGGGCGGGCTGTCGATCGTCGCGAAGGATCTCACCATCGCCGGCGATCTGCAGGCCGAGGGCGTGGTCCGGATCGAGGGACGGGTGATCGGCAATGTGCACGCCGGCGATCAGGTGCTGATCTCGGAGGGTGGCATCGTCGAGGGCGACGTGGTGACGCGCGAAGCGGTAGTGGCCGGGAGGGTGCACGGGTGCATTCACGGGGAGGAGCGGGTCGAGCTGCAGGCCACCGCCGTGGTGCATGGTGACATCGCGACCTGCCGGTTGCTGATTCAGGAGGGCGGCCAGGTCAACGGGGGGGTGAAGATGGAAAGCGTGACCGCGGGGAGCAGCGAGCCGTAAGCGATAGGAGGTATGCACGTGTTATGATCCTGCCATGATCCGCGTTCTTTCCCTTCTTATTCTCGCCCTCGTTGCCTGTGGCCAGAAGCCCGGTGCGGCGGGGGCCTTTCGCGTCGCGCTCATCACGCCGGGCTCCATTGCCGACGCCGCATGGAACTCCGGGGCCTATGCAGGGCTCATCGCCATCCGGGATTCACTCCACGTCGAAATCAGCCACGTCGAGGCTCGAACTCCCGGAGCGCAGCAGGAAGCGCTCCGGGCCTACGCCGAGCAGGGCTACGACGTGGTCTTCGGGCACGGTTTCGAATTCCAGGGGCCTGCAGAGCGGATCGGAGCGGAGTATCCGAAGACGATCTTCGTCGTCACTTCGGGAGAGCGGGTATCGGCGGCGGGGAACGTAGTTCCCATGGTGTTCGGCATCGAAGAGGGGACGTACCTGGCCGGTATGGTTGCCGGGGGCCTGACCAGAACCAACAAGATCGGTTTCATCGGCGGAATCGAGCTGCCCCCCATCAAGCGAGGCTATGAAGGCTGGCTCCACGGGGCCAAGGCGGTGAACCCGGCCGTGGACAGCCGGGTTGCGTATCTCAATACGTTCGATGACGCGGCGGCGGGTCGCGAGGCGGCTCTGGCGATGATCCGCGTGGGTGTCGACATGCTGCACCACAACGCGGACCAAGCCGCACTGGGACTGTTCCAGGCGGTGAAGGAGAGTCCGGGAGCCTATGCGTTCGGCGCCAATGCCGATCAAACCGCCCTGGCCCCCGATCGCGTCGTGGGTTCCGTGGTGATCGACCTGCCCCGGGCGTTTCTGGCCATCGCCCGAAAGGTCAAGGAGGGAAGTTTCGCGCCGAGAGTGGAATCATTCGGGCTGGCCGGCGGGGTGCTGCGCTACGAGGCCAACCCCCGGCTGGCGAACCGGATTTCCCCGGCACTCGCGGCGTGGGTCAGGGCCGCGGCGGATTCCCTGGTTGCGGGCACCCTCAAGGCGGTGCCCTAAGGACGGCTAACGCTTTTCCGCACAACGGGTAAGTTCTCCCCTGCTCCACCCCCGACCACTCGAGACGTCGTTCCCTGAAGGAGGCCCTCAATGCCCGTCGGCTATCTGGGCGAGATCCTGATCACCGTTGGGGTCGCCTGGATCTACCTGACCTTCGTCCGGTTCGTGGACGTCAACGAACGGGAGCCGGTCTGGGCCCTTGCGACCGTATTCGGGCTCGGTCTGCTGGGCGCGTGCGTGGCAGAGCTCTTCATCGGATCGGAGGCGCTGAACGGCTCGATCTGGCACGGGGCGTTTGCGGTCGAAGCGACCAAGCTCATCTCTCTCCTGGCGGGCATCGGGATCTTCTCCGCGGTGTCCCGCATCCGGGGGTGGTCGGAATTCAGCGACCTGACCGACGGCATCATCTACGGCATCGCCGTTGGGCTGGGGTACAGCACGGGAGAAACCCTGGTGCGCGAGCTTCAGACCGCGCACCTCATCGCCCTTCACGCAGGGACCTCGCCGCTCCAGACCGCGCTCAACGCCGCGGCCGGGGGACTGTCCCACGGCGTCTTTGCCGCCGTGGCCGGCCTGGGTATCGGCGCGGCGTTCGATGCCCGGGGACGACTGGCTGAGGGGCTCTGGGCCATCGTGGGCCTCGCCGGCGCGACGCTGCTCAACGGCCTCTTTCGAATCCTGGCTCATGGCAATGGGCTCGGTGGAGCGGAGGGCCATTTCCGCGCGTGGCTGGCGGTGCTACTTCCCCTGCTCCTGCTGGTCGGAGTCGGCCTATTCTCGCTCACCCGGGAGCGACGGGTCCTACGGGCGCAATTGGCGGAGGAGGCCGACGCCGGCGTCGTTTCCGCCGAGGAGGTTGCGTTACTGGACAGCTTCTGGCGCCGCCAGTTCAGCTATCTGCGGCTGCTGGTCAGGGGCCGGGTCGGTCAGTGTCTGCACTTGGCCGCGCTGCACAACCGGCAGGTTCAACTGGCGCTGCTCAAGCACCGCGCAGCCCGTGAGAGCAGCCCTGCGCAGCGTACCCGAATGGAGGCGCAGGCCGCGCTGATCCGGCGGGTCATCCGCCACGCGCATACCCTGGCTGTCATCGTCGTGGTGCTGGTGGGAGCGGTCGTTCTCGGGGCGGGAAAGCAGGCCGTCTCGCTCGCCCGAGACAACTGGGCCAATCTCGATTCCCTCGTGGCCGGCAGCCGGCGGCTCATTAATGGGTATTGGAGCTTCCAGCTCGGCACCACTTATCGTCCTCCGGCTGATGTGGGGCCCTACTCCATGTTCTCGCTATCCTGCCCGCCCCGGACCAACAACGCAACGTATTGCCGAGGCGACCGTCACATCTATTACGATGCAGGCTTGCTCCAGAGACTGTGGAAAGGGAACGGAGATTTTGCCGCGGCCTTCGTCCTGGCGCACGAATGGGGGCATCTGGTCCAGGATCTCCGCGGTGAGCTGGGTCCACTGGCGGGGAAGTGGAGCCTCGAGACCGAGCTGGGGGCAGACTGTCTTGCGGGGCGATGGACCCGGGATGCGAAAACGAAGGGGTTTCTCGATGCGGGAGACCAGAACGAGGCCGTGACCGCCCTGCTCGAAATGAAGGACCCGCTGGGGGTGGAGTGGTTCCAGAGCGGCGCGCATGGGTCCGGGGGGCAGCGGATCGACGCATTCACCGAAGGGGTCGAAGGCCGGGACTGTAGCGGGCCGGATTTCATCAAGGCGGTGCATGCTCCTCCGGCGATCGCGCAGCAGAAAGCCACCCCTTCGAGCGGTCCGCTGATCGATCACACCAGTTGCCGGCGGGGGCGCTTCGACCGCAAGTCCATCCACAACCTTCCGGAGTCGCTGGACGACGTCATCAACGATGCCATCGAGGCGGAGTACCTGGCGGCCGATGGAACCGTCGTCTCGGGGATAACGCTGGCCTTCAAGAACGAGCCGGCGGCCCAGACATACTTCGATAACCTCTACAACCATCTGGTTGACAAGAACAATTATGTTGAACGCCGTTCCGGGCTCATCAAGGACGGTGACCTGGAGATCGGACTGTGGAAACTCCTCGAAGGCACGACCCAGGTGGTGATCATGCGTAACCGGCAGATGGCGACGGTCTACGAGGGACCGATCGGTCCCACCTGGGATCTGGCGGTTGCGACGCCGGTGTACGATTGCAGGCGCTAGAGGGGAGGGGCCGGTTATTCTTCGCGAAATGTCCGGTCCCGTTCCGCTCGACACGATCGCCGCCTATCTCGACCAGTACCTCCGAATCGGCGAGGTTCCGGACGAGGCGAACGCCGTCAATGGCCTTCAGGCCCAGAACCGGTCCGGACTGGTAGGCCGGATCGTGGCGGCGGTGGACGCGTCGCTGGCCACGATCGAGGGCGTGTCTCGCGGAGCGGCCCTTCTTGTGGTGCATCACGGACTCTTCTGGGACGGGAATATCCCGCTCACCGGGCGACGGTACCTTCGGGTTCGAACCCTCTTCGACGGAGACATTGCCCTCTACTCCGCCCACATCCCCCTGGATATTCACCCCGACGTCGGCAACAATCACGAGCTGGCCCGGCGGATCGGGCTCGGGGAGCTGGAGCCATTTGACCTATACCGGGGTACTCCGATCGGGGTGCAGGGCACCCTCGAGGCGGAGATGCCCCGGAACCGGCTGGTGGCACGGGTGGAGGAAGTGCTCGGCTCGACGGCCAGGCTGATTCCCGGCGGTCCGGTAACGGTTCGTCGAGTCGGGATCATCACCGGGGGGGCGGGCGACCGGATTCCCGCGGCGGCCCGGGCGGGGCTCGATGCGTACCTGACCGGGGAAGGCCCGCATCACACCTACTTCGACGCCATGGAGCTGGGTGTCAATGCCATTTTCGCGGGGCACTACGCGACCGAGACGATCGGGGTCAAGGCGCTCGCAGAGCACTTGTCGGCCCGATTCGGAATTCCCTGGGAGTTTCACGATCACCCTACGGGACTGTAGAAACGTGGGCGGGACGCAGTGAGCGGGGAGGGGTCGGTTCTCGAGCTTCATGGGATTTCCAAGTCGTTCGGCCCCGTGCACGCGCTGCGCGGGGCCGATTTCACGCTGCGCGCCGGCGAGGTTCACGCCCTGCTGGGGGAGAACGGCGCCGGTAAGTCCACTCTCCTGCACATTGCCTATGGCATGATCCCTCCGGACGCGGGAGCGATCCGGGTCGGCGGCAGGGACACGATCATCGGGTCGCCCCGCGCGGCGCGGGCGCTGGGACTCGGCATGGTACACCAGCACTTCACGTCGATCGGCGCTCTGACGGTTTCGGAGAACATCACGCTGGCGGTCGGTCCGGGAGGTGGACACGGGGATGGACGCCCCGGAGCCGACGTGCGCGCCAAGCTGATGGCGGACCTGCCGGCCTCGACTCGGGTGGAGTTGCTCTCGGTGGTCGAGCGGCAACGGCTCGAAATTGTGAAGGCACTCGCGACCGGCGCGGGGGTCCTCCTCCTCGATGAGCCGAGCGCCGTCCTGGCGCCGAGCGAGGTCGAAGAGCTTCTTGCCCTGGTTCGTGAATTCGTGGATGGCGGCGGCGCGGCGGCGCTGATCACCCACAAGCTCCGCGAGGTATTCACCGCGGCCGATCGGGTGACGGTGCTTCGGCGCGGCACGGTGACATTCTCGGGCGCCGTCGCCGGACAGACCGAGGAGACCCTGGCTCGCGCGATGATCGGGCCGACGGTGGAGCCGAGCGCGAATCCCATCTCCCCGGCGGCACCGAGTTCCTCCGGGACCGCACCGATTGTCACCCGGTTCGGCGGTATTCCGCTGCGGGCCGGAGAGCTGGTCGGGATTGCGGCCATCGAGCGCAACGGCCAGCGGGAGCTCCTCCGAGCGACCCGGCCGACCGATGGTGCCCAGGGCTCGGTCGCACTGGTGCCCGAGGACCGAACCACCGAAGGATTGATCCCTGAATTGTCCATCACCGAGAACCTGGTGCTGGGGCTCGACCACGATCCCCGGTGGACCCGGGGGCGGCGCCTCGACTGGGCCAGGGCCCGTGCCCGAGCCGCGGAGCTCATCGAGGCGTTCCGGATTCGCGCCGAAGGACCGGATGTGGCGGTCCGAACCCTGTCGGGCGGGAATCAGCAAAAGGTGGTCCTGGCGCGCGCGCTGGAACGCCGCCCCACAATCCTGGTCGCCGAGAATCCCACGCGGGGTCTGGACATTCGCGCGACGGCGTTCGTGCACGAACAGATTCGTGCCGCGGCAAGCGCCGGGGTTCTGGTGCTGATCTACGGTACTGACCTCGACGAGGTGTTGGAGCTGGGGCAACGGGTGCTGGTGGTGCACGCCGGACTGGTGGCGGAAGCGCCGCGCGGGGCGGACCGAAGGGTCGTGGGCGAGATGATGCTGGGGATACGGCGAGCGGGGGGCGCGGACCGGTGAGCGGAAACCGCCTTCGGCCCATTCTCACGGCACTCGGCGCGCTCGGCGCAGGGTTCGGCGTGCTGGCGATCGGCCTCGCCGCCTCGGGATACGACCCGGTGCTCGCCCTGGGTGCACTCGGCCGGGGCGCGTTCGGATCGTGGTACACGTTCAGCTCGGCGACCCTGGTCCGCGCGGTTCCGCTCATCCTGCTCGGGCTGGGTGTGGCGCTCGCGTTTCGCGCGGGAGCGCTCAATATCGGCGGGGAAGGCCAGTTCTACGCGGGAGCCATCGCCGCCACCTGGGTCGGGATTCATGTCGCCGCCTGGCCCTCCGCGCTCGCAGTCGGCGCGGTCTGGGTTGCCGCGGCGGTGGCCGGAGTGATCTGGATCGGGCTGCCGGTGCTGCTCAAGGTCCGATTCGGTGTATTGGAGGTGATCTCGACGTTGCTGCTCAACTTCGTCGCCGAAGCGGTGGTGAGCTTCGCCGTCACTGGACCGCTGCAGGAAGCGAAGCGGGTATACCCCCAGAGCGATCCCATCGCATCGGCGGCGCGGCTGCCGCTCCTGGCGGGATCGAGGCTGCACGCGGGCATTCTCCTGGCTGTCGTCCTGGCGATGGCGCTCTGGCTCCTGTTTACCCGCACCCGATGGGGCTTTCGCCTCAAGGCGGTCGGGATGGGGCCTGAAGCGGCGCGGGTGAGCGGCGGCATCCCGGTCAAGCGGGTGGTGGCGGGGGCTCTACTCTGGTCCGGCGCCCTGGCGGGGCTCGGCGGAGGGGTGGAAATCAGCGGGGTGACCTACACCCTGTTTCAGAATCTATCTCCCGGCTATGGATTCACGGCCATCGCCGTGGCACTTCTTGCGCGGCTCCACCCGCTGGGGATCATCGTCACCGGAATCCTGTTCGGCGCGCTCGAGGCCGGTGCCCAGGGGATGCAACGCGAGGCGGGTGTCCCGGCGGTCGCCGTGCAGGTGGCTGAGGCGACGATCATTCTGGCAGTACTCCTGGCCGAAGTACTGGCGCGACGGGCGGCGGGACGGGCGATTTCCGCCGAGGACTCGGCGTGACCGAAGACATGACGGTGCTGACCGGCTTCCTCGCCGCGTCGATCAGGATCTCGACCCCGCTGCTCCTGGCGGCCACCGGGGAAATGCTGAATGAGCGCGCGGGTGTGATCAACCTCGGTGTCGAAGGGGCGATGCTTGCCGGGGCGCTGGCCTCGGCGGTGGGCGCGGCGGCGGGTGGACCGTGGGCCGGGACCCTTCTGGCGGTCGTAGCCGGCGTGCTGGTCGCGGGGGTCTTCGCCGTGGTGGCCATCGGCGCCCGGGCCGATCAGATCATCAGCGGCACCGCGATCACGCTGGGATCGGTGGGACTGACCGGGGCCTTATATAGGACGGCCTTCGGCTCGGGAGGGCCGGGCCTGACGCTACCGACCTTCGCCGTGGTGCCGATACCAGGAATCTCCTCGATTCCCGTCATAGGCCAGTCCTTGTTCAGCCAGCCAGCGCTCACTTACATCGCGTGGCTGCTGATTCCGGCGGCCTGGTGGTTCCTGTTCCGGAGCTGGTGGGGCCTGGCGCTCCGTGCGACGGGTGAGTCGGCCGAGGCGGCACGGGCGTCGGGTGTTCCGGTGAGACGAGTGCAGGTCATGTCCACTCTCGTGGGGGGTGGGCTGGCGGGGCTGGCCGGCGCGACCCTGGTACTGGCCCAAGTCGGAACGTTCGCCGAGAAGATGACGGCGGGCCGGGGCTTCATCGCCATCGCCATCGTGGTGCTGGGGCGATGGCATCCGGCGGGCGTCCTGCTCGCCGCGCTGCTGTTCGGTGCGGCGAGCGCACTTCAGTTCGCGTTCCAGGCCATGGGACTGGCGGTGCCCTATCAGCTCTTCCTGGTGATGCCCTATGCGCTGGCGCTGCTGGCGCTGGCCGGAGCGGTAGGAAAGGCCAGGGCACCGGCCGGACTCGGGAAGTAACTCAGGGAAACGGCTGAATTCCCTTTTCCAGGCCGGGGAGGAGCCCGTCCTTCACCCAGAGGAGGCCGGGCTCGATGCGCAACGCCTCCTGGTAGGCCCGCCGGCTCTCGTCGGTGTGGCCCAGCTTCTGGTGCATCACGCCGAGCCAGGCGTAGACCTCCGCGCGCCCCCAATCGGGCATCGCCTTGCCGGGGTGGTCGGTCTTGAAGAGCGCTTCGGCTTTGGTCAGATGCTGCAGGGCCGTTTCGGGACCGCCGCCCCACATCGGCGGTGTGAAGAAGCTGCCGACCCCGTCCACCAGCCAGACCCGGGGATTCTCCTTGCCAAGCCGCATGGCCTGGGCCAACTCCTCCTGCATGGCGCCCACCACGGCCATTGCGGAGCCGGCATCGGTGATGGTCTCCGCCATCATTGCCCAGCGCAGGATGTAGGACTCCGCCATCGGCTCCAGCTGGTTCGCGGTGGCGAGCGCCGACAGGCCCTGGACGAGCAAGGCCTTCTTGGCTTCGTCCGATGTTTCGGGGAGCTGGACCGACCGATAGGCCGCATAGCCCAGGTAGTGCTGCAGAAGAGCATTCTTCGGGTACAGCACCGTGGCCCGGTCCGCCAGCTTGCGTGCCGCCTCGAGGCGAGGCCGGTCTCCCGCGAGCCATCCCGCCTGGATTTCTCCGCGCAGGTTTTCGGCCAGGGTGAGCGGATCGGGAGATCCCTGCGCGTGCAAGTCGGTAAGCCGGCAGGGCGGTAAGGCGGTAAGTGTCGTTGTAGCGAGCAGCATCGTGGCAAACATCGTCATTGGTCGCATGGGAGCGTTACCGGGTGGTGAGGGTCGCGCCGAAATAGAAGGACCGGTTGAACAGACTTGGTACGGCGATTCGCCGACTGTAGTCGCGGGTGTAGGTGTACTGGTAGATGTTTTCCCGTCCCAGCAGGTTGTTGACCGAGCCGTAGAGCACCACGAACGCCTTGGGTCCGAGGGACACGATCTTACTCACATTGGCGTCGAGACGGATGAGCGGCGGTACCCGGCTGCCCATCGGCGGGCCGAAGGTAGGGGTAAACCCGTTACCCGAGGGGTCCGAGGCCGCGGAGACTACGCGGGTGTAGGGCCGTCCGGTGGCGTAATGCGCCGCGATGCCGGATTTGACCGACTGGCCGATCGGCCGTTCCAGGACCAGTGTCAGCGCGTGGGTGATGTCCGCCGGGGCCGGCGCGGGAATCCCGGTGTCGGGGTCGGTGCGCCGGGCGTGGATGTAGCTGTATGCCAGCCGGCCGGTCACCTTCCAGACTGTGCTCCCCTTGAGGAAGAAATCGAAGCCCGTGCTGGTCCCGACCCCCCCGTCAACCACGGCATTATCCCGGGTCATCTGGGCCAGGTGTCGGTAGCGCTTGGCATAGCCCTCGATGCGGAGGATCCGCTCGCCCTCGCCGAGCTGGAACCCGCCGACCACCTGATCGGCGCGCATCGGCTCGAGGCCCGGATGGCCCAGCGCGGCGTCGTAGAAGAGCGGGTCCGGGACCTGGTGGTAGACACCCGCCGCCAGGGTGACGGTGGCATCGTTCCCCACCAGCCACGCCGCGGCGAATCGCGGGTCCCAGGTGCGCTTTCCCGGAAGGCTCGCCCGGTCGGTCCTGAGACCGGGTGTCAGCTTGAGCCGCTGGCCGACCCGCCAGTCCGACTCGATGAATGCGGCCAAGCGATCGTCGGTGGTCCGTGAATCGAGCACCACGCCCTTCCGCCCGGAAAAGGTTCCTTCCTGACGCTCCCACTCGTCCCCGGCGCGCACCGTCACCCGGTCCGTGAAATCGTAACCCGCATAGGTGAAGAAGTTACCGAGCGTGGACCCCTGCTCCAGGTCGAAGAACCCCCCGAAGGACTCGTTCTGGCGCCGCTTGCCGATCGCGAAGGTCGCGGTCTCGGAGAACCGCCCGAAGGTGTCGCGCCAGGAGAGGATCGCCACCGAATTCCGGGTCCGGTTGCGGTAGGTGTCGGTGGCATCGGGCAGATCCTGCACGAGGCCCAGCCGGTTCAGCTGGTCGATCGCGAAGATCTTGAGCTCGCCGTTCTGGCGATAGGTCCAGGTGGCGCTCACGCTCGCGTCGGTGCCGTTGGGCGCGGGGTCGTATTCGCGGGGCGTCCCGTTGAGCCAGAAGATCGGGCCGGTGCTGAAGCGGGTGATGGTGGCCCGCATCCCCACCGTGGCGGAGGGGGCCCATCCGCCGCTGGCCGACAATGCCCCTAACCCGGCACTCAGGTTGCCGAGGTTCTTGACCGGGCGGCCCAGGGTGCGGAGGCTCACCAAGCCGGAGAGCGCGTTGCCGAACCTCGCGCCGAACCCGCCCGAGGAAAAGAAGATCCCGTCCAGCAGAAACGCGTTGGGCGTGTTGGCGAATGTGCCGGTGGGGTTGTCGTAGCGAAAGCCGCTCAGCAGCAACGCGTCGTTGACGAAGACCTTGGTTTCCAGGTAGTCGCCGCCGCGTACGAAGAGCGCGTTCCCTTCATCCACGCTTTGTACGCCGGGAAGGGTCTGGATGGTGCGCCCGATGTCGGCGGTGGTTCCCGGAGTCGTGGCCACCTCGAGCGGGGTGAGCTGCGCGCCGCGCTCCTCCCCGGCGATGTAGGTGCCCGCCGACACGGAAATCTCCTCCAGCGCCACGGCCTCGGCTTCCAGCACGATCTCCACCGGCGCGGCCGACGGCAGCGTCACCGGCAGCCGGACCGGCGGATGACCGATCTTCCGGGCCACCAGCGTCACCGGGCCGCGCGCCGAGCTACGGAACGCGAAGCGACCCAGGGTGTCGGTGGCTCCCCCTTCGAGCGTGCTGAGGATGAACACATCCACTCCCGGCACCGGCTTGCCGGCCGAGTCCCGGACCGCGCCGCGCACCACGTGGGTGGAGTCGGCCTGGGCCGCGAGTGTTGAAAACGGGACGAGCGCCAGGACCGCGATGATGGCGAATCTCATGGAATGAGGATACCGATCGGGGTCCGGCGGCACATCCACCGGATGGTGGATGCCGTGGCCCAGCCGGTGAGGTACCCTTGGGCACCACGAAAGGACGGGCATGGAACCGATTGTCAGGGTACGGGGGCTGGGCAAGCGCTACGGAAGCCTGGCTGCGGTGAACGATGTTTCATTCGAGGTGGAACGCGGCGAGATCATCGGGATCGTCGGCCCCAATGGCGCCGGCAAGACCACGACGATCGAGTGCCTCCTCGGCCTCAAGTCGCGGGACGCCGGGACCGTCGAGGTGTTCGGCGAGGACCCCGCAGCGCGGTCCAACACGATCCGGGAACGGATCGGCGTGCAGCTCCAGGCCGCGGCGCTGCAGGACCGGCTTCGGGTCCACGAAGCGGTGGAGCTATTCGCGTCGCTCTATTCCCGCGCGGAGGATCCCGAGCAGCTGATTGCGCAGTGGGGCCTGGACGAGCGGCGGAACGCGGCCTTCGGCGATCTCTCCGGCGGGCAGAAGCAACGGCTGTTCATCGCGATGGCGCTGGTGAACCGTCCCGAGCTCGTGGTGCTGGACGAGCTCACCACCGGCCTCGATCCCCAGGCCCGCAGGGCCACGTGGGACCTGGTCCGGGCGGTCCGGGATCGGGGCGCCACCGTCATCCTGGTCACCCATTTCATGGATGAGGCCGAAGTCCTCTGCGATCGGGTGCTGGTGATCGACCGGGGCCGGATCGTGGCGCAGGACACCCCGGGCCGCCTCATCGCGCAGCAGCGTTCCGGCGCGCGGGTCCGCTTCACCGCGCCACCGGGATTCGATCCCGCGCTGATCCAGGGGGCGCCCGGCGTGGAGCGGCTGGAGCGCGACGGCGCCGAGGTGGTGGTCTCGGGCCACGGCCCGCTGCTGGTGCACGTGGCCGCGCGCCTCGCCACTCTCGCGGAGCCGCCCCTCGACTTCCGGTCCGAGCGCTCCACCCTCGAGGACGTGTTTCTCGCCCTGACCGGCCGGGAGGTCCGCGACTGATGGCCCAGCCACTGCTCAAGCTCACCGAAATCGAGCTGCGGCTCTTTTTCCGGAACCCCCGCGCGGCGTTCTTCATTCTCGCCTTCCCGCTGCTGCTGCTGTTCGTGTTCGGCGCCATTTTCGGCAACCGGCCCATCGTCGGGCAGCCCGGTGGCGCCATGGACCTGAGCGTTCCCGGCTACATCGGGATGATTCTCGGTACCACCGGGCTCATGGGCGTACCCGGATGGGTGGCCACCTACCGGGAGCAGGGCATCTTCCGGCGGTTCCGGGTTACGCCGATTCGGCCGTCGACGCTGCTGCTGGCCCAGGGCATCGTGGGTTTCCTGACGTCGCTGCTCGGTATCGGGCTCCTCATCGTTGCCGGGCGGCTCGCGTTTCACCTCCGCATGCCCGCGGCCCCCCTCGGCGTGCTGGCGGCGATCGTGATCGGCAGCGCCAGCATCATGAGCATCGGCGGGATGCTGGCGGCGGTGGCCGGGACCGCGCGCAGCGCCCAGGCCATCGGCATGGCCATCTATTTTCCGATGCTGTTTCTCTCCGGCTCCGCGTTTCCGCGGGCGCTGATGCCCGCCGGAGTCCAGCGCGTCTCCAGCCTGCTCCCACTCACCCACGTCAACGAGCTGATCGCCGGATTCTGGCTGACCGCGCAATGGCGCCCGGTGTCGCTGGCCGTGCTCCTGGGAGCCCTCCTTGTGGCGGGCGGCATCGCGGTGCGTAACTTCCGCTGGGAATGACGACTCCTTCGAACATGTCCCGACAGTGGATCCTCGGCTGGCGCCTGCTGGCCGGGGCGGCGTTCGTCGTCGTCGGATTCTCGGTGGCATTCTCGGCGCCGGAGGGATGGCCCGATGCGGCGCACTTCTGGGCGCTGTTCGGGGCTCTGGTGATCTGGTACGTCGGGATCCAGAGCCTGGGCCGGGCCCGGCTGGTCGCCTCGCTTCCCTGGTCGTACGGCTTCTATCTGCTCGGACTGGTCATTTGGGCGCTGATCCTCCCGCTCCATCCGGCGGCCTACGCATTCGCCGCGTTCATGTTCCCGGTTACCTACTCGCTGCTCAGCATCCGCTACTCGATCCCCAGCGGGATCGCGCTCTCGGGCATCATGCTTCTGGCCGGCAACGGATGGCGGGTGCGGGTCGGCCCGGGCGACATTCTCGCGATTCTGCTGGCGGTGGCCTCCTCGGTGATGCTCGCGCTGTTCATCCACTCGATCATCCGGCAGAGTATCGAGCGGAAACGGCTGATCGATGAACTGGAGTCCACCCGGGCCAGCCTCGCCGCGGCGGAGCGGCAGGCCGGCATCCAGGCGGAGCGCCAGCGGCTGGCGCAGCAGATCCACGACACGGTGGCCCAGGGCTTCGTCGGGATCGTCACGCACCTCGAAGCGGCCGAAGCCGCGCCGGGGGGCGCCGATCCCGGAATCGCCGGGCATGTCGCGGAGGCCAAGGCGCTCGCGCGCGAGAGCCTCGAAGCGTCCCGCCGTCTGGTGTGGGACCTCCGGCCCGATCTCCGGGACGGCGCCCCGCTGACCGTGGTGCTCGAGCGGCAGTTGGCCGAATGGTCCGCCCGGAGCGGCGTCCGGGGGCGGCACGTCCTGACCGGCACGGCCCGCGAGCTCGATCCCAATCGCGAGACGGCGATCCTCCAGGCGGCGCGCGAGGCCCTCAACAACGTGAAGACCCACGCCGGGGCCAGCCACGTCACGGTCACTCTCAGCTACATGGAGGACGAAGTCGCGCTCGACGTGAGGGACGACGGAGCCGGGATCGGGAGCGGGCGCCCCGCTGGTGGCGGTGGCTTCGGCCTCAAGGCGCTGGACGAGCGGGTCCGAGGGCTGGGCGGGCGGCTGATCCTGGAATCCCAGCCCGGCGAGGGAACCACCCTCACGGTGAGCCTGCCGGTGGAATCCGGCGCATGAGTGCCGTGATCCGGATTCTCATCGTGGACGATCACCCCGTCGTTCGCGCCGGCGTCCGCGGCATGCTGGAGAGTCAGTCGGACTTCGAGGTGGTGGGCGAGGCGGAGAACGGACGCGCGGCGCTGGAGCGGGCCGCCCGGCTCCGGCCGGGTGTGGTGCTCATGGACCTCCGCATGCCGGAAATGGACGGCGTCACCGCGATCCGGGCGATCCGGAAGGAGCTGTCGGCGGTGCGCATCATCGTGCTGACCACCTACGACACGGACGCCGATATCCTCCTGGCCATCGAGGCCGGCGCCTCCGGCTACCTGCTGAAGGACGCTCCGCGGGAGGAGCTGTTTCGGGGAATCCGGGCTACGACGCGGGGAAGCCCCGCGCTGGCTCCCGCCGTCGCGGCCCGGCTCTCCAGCCGGCGGAGCGACGCGGACCGCTCGGCGCTCAGCTCCCGCGAGCTCGAAGTGCTCCAGCGCGTGGCGGCGGGCCAGAGCAACAAGGAAGTCGGGACGGGGCTCAGCATCTCGGAGGCGACGGTGAAGTCTCACCTGCTTCACATCTATCAGAAGCTCGGCGTGTCGGACCGGACCGCCGCCGTGACCACGGCGCTGGACCGCGGGATCATCAGGCTGCCGGGTTAGCTAGCGTCCGTAGCGCCTGGTCAGCTCGGCGATCACCACCAGGCGAATGTCGCGCAGGGCGCGAAGCATCCGGAGGCCGGGGTTCTTCTCACTCAGATAGCCGAGGTTCTGCTCCGCGCCCGACACCAGGAAGTCCGTGGTGGCCACCCGGTAGCGCTTCTCCGGATCGAGCGGTGATCCGGCGATGCTCCAGCCTCCCGGCCCGGTGTCGGCGCCGGCGCGAAGCAGGAAACCGCCGATGCCGCGATTCTTGTCTCCCTGCTCCAGGACCTGGCGCAGCAGTGCGCCGGTCATCTCCACCTCGACGGTCTTCCCTCCGAACGGCAGCAGGCGGATCACGTCGTACTCGGTGATCGGCCCCGGCGGCAGGATGTCGTCCAGCCGGACCGAACCGCTGTTCATGAGGGCCAGGTCGGCGTCCGGCGCTTCCTTCAGCAGCGCCTGGGTCAGGAGCCGGGAGAAGTCGTTTTCCCCGTTCCGGATGATCGTCTCCCGGGCATCGAGCGGGGCCGGCAGGGTGGCGATGACCCGCTCCGGCTCGAGCCCGTCCTTGCGGAATGCGTCATACGCGATCGCAGTCCAGCGCCGGGCCTCGGCGGCCACCAGGGGTGCTTCCGGGATCGAGTCGGTGATGGTCACGATGCGCCAGGTGACGAAGGGCCGGCTGCCGGGGCCGACGGTCAGGTCGACGATCGCCACCGAGCGCACGTTGGCGTCGGCCTTGATGATCGGGGTGAACCGGTCGCCCCGGCGGATCGACCAGTTCTCGTGCTCATGGCCGCCCAGGATCAGGTCGAGCTCGGGGAGCGAGTCGGCCAGGGTCACGTCGTCCGCGAGGCGGAGATGAGTCAGCGCCACGAACGCGTCGGCACTGTCCCGGAGCAGCGCCAGCTCCCGGCGCAGTGCATCCACGCTGGGGAGGTAGCGGAGGTTGGGGCGGTGCACCTGGTCCACCGTCGCTGCGACGAGCGCCACGCGCGCGATCCGCCCTCGGGCGTCGGTGATGCGCATGATCAGGTGGCGCGGGATGCCCAGCAGCGGCTGGCCCGCCGAATCGGTCACGTTGGTGGACAGATAGCCGAACTTCGACTCCTGGATCCGCTGGCTCAGCTGGGCCTCGGAGATGTCGAACTCGTGGTTGCCCAGGGTGGCGGCGTCGAGCCCCGCGGCGTTGAGCACCGCGATCATCTGCCGCCCGCCCAGCCGCTCGCCGTTGACCCGCGCGGTGCCCAGGGCGGAGGGGGAGACGAAGTCACCGGCCAGCAGCATGCGGGTGGCGGGATTGCCCTGCCGGAGCCGGGCCAGCACCGTGGCCACCCGCGCCAGCCCCCCGGACCGGCCGGCCTCGACCGGGGTGATCTCGTAGACGTCGTTGATGTGGAGCAGGATGACGTGAATGGCGCCGTCGTCCCGCGGCGCCGGAGGAGCCGACGGCTGCGGGTTCGGCGAGCACCCGGTGACCGCCACCAGGCAGGCCACCCACGCCCTGACGCCCGAACCCTGAATCCTGGTCCCGGTCATCTCACCCTCCCGTACTTCCGGAGCGCCGCCATCAGCCGGTCGTGCGGCAACGCGTAGACCCGGTAGCCGTCGGCGCCGGTCATCGTCTCCGCCGCGAGCATCGCGTTGAGGATGGCCTCCGAGGTCGCGTCCACCGTAGCCTCGAAGACCGGGTTGATGACGTTGTTCGGGATGAACGTCGCGGTCACCAGCCCGGTATCCGGTGCGGCGCCGGCGTTGGCGGTGGAGAACGCGATGAAGATATCGCCCGAGGAATCGCCCCCGATGCCGCCCATCCTCCCGATGCCGAGCGCGGCGCGTTTGGCCACTCGCTTGAGCTGCGACGGCAGCAGCGGCGCGTCGGTGGCCACAACCACGATGATGGAGCCCTGTTCCTCCCCGCTCCGTCCCGGGAGGCCGCACGGCTCGGCATCGCGTCCGGGCAGGCCGTAGCCTCCCTCGGGCAGCGCCGCCTTGCAGGGGAGGAGATCGGGGATCTCCCGTCCCACCGGCACGCCGGCTACTTCGAGACGCGTCCGGCGCCCGTAGTTGCACTGCACCAGCACGCCCACCGTGTAGCTCCTCGCGCCGATCGCGATTCGTCGGCTCGAGGTGCCGGTGCCGCCCTTGAATTCATTGCACACCATCCCGGTCCCGCCGCCGACACTGCCCTCCCGCACCGCGCCGCCGTGGGCCGAGTCGATCGCCATCATGGCGTGCTCCGGCGTGACGTGCTGTCCCGAGATGTCGTTGAGCCCGCCGTCCCAGGTCTCGGCGACGACCGGCAGGGACCAGTCCCAGTCGGGATGGTGCTTCACACTCCACTGGATGGTGCCGTGGTGCACCGCCCCGATCGACAGGGTGTTGGTGATCATCACCGGGCCACCGAGCCACCCCGACTCGTCGATCCAGGTGGTGCCGGTCATCTCGCCGTTGCCGTTGAGGGTGAACCACCCGGCGAAGACCGGGGTGCCGGAGCTCTTGCCTCGCGGCAGGATGGCGGTGACACCGGTACGGACCGGACCCGCGCCAACGACGGTCTTGCCGTCGCCCCGGATCAGGGTGACCATGCCGACCTCCACGCCGGCCACGTCGGTGATCGCGTTGAGCGGGCCGGTCACCCCGGTCTGGGGAATGCCGAGGTCGCGAGCCCGGGTCTGGGCCCGGGCCGCGGTGGCGAGGACGGTCAGCAGGAGCAGCGGGCAGAGGCGCGTCACGAGGAGGTTTCCTTCCTAGCGGGTGCGGGCCAGATCGACAATGACCGGCCGGTGGTCGGAGCCGAGATCGGGACCGATCACGATCTGGGTCGGGCGCCAGCCCCCGCACGTCACCACGTGATCGATGCGGGCTGAGAAACGGCGCAGCACCCGGGTCCAGCCGAATCCGGAGCCGATGGCGGAAAAGGCGTTGGTACAGTCGCCGAAATACGCGCGGTAGATCCGGCTCTCCACCGGCATGTTGAAGTCGCCGGCGATGATGGGATTCGTGGCTTCACTCAGGATCCAGCGGCTTACCCGCCGCGCACCGACGTCGCGGACCAGGATGTTGACCGGCATCCGGCGGGAGCTCCCCGCGTTTCGGAGGGACGCGAGGCCTTTGCGGGGCGTTTCGAGGTGAACCCCGGCGACCGCCACGGTGTCGGTGCCGATGAGTAGGTGGAAGAGCGCGGCGTTGCCGGTGCCGCCCTGATCTCCGGTCTCGACCCGGTGCAGCACCAGGCTGTCCACCACGGAGAATCGGGTTCCGAGGCAGATACCGCCTTCGGTGTAGAACAGTTTCCAGCCTCGCGGCCACAACTCGGGAGACATCGCGCGCGGTACGCACTCCTCGAGTACGATCACGTCGGGACTGTAGGGCAGCAGCAATGCGGGCGCGTCCGGGAAACGGGGGTTACCCAAGGCATCCACGTTGAAGGTGATGATGCGGAGGGTCCGGGGCGGTGCGCTGGAAAGCCAGCGCCGCCAGCCGGTGCGGAAGCCCATGAGCGGGCCCAGGGTGATCAACAGGCCGAGGGCGGTGGGAAGCAGAAGGCTGGGTCGGACCAGCAACGCGGCCAGGGCCAGGGGGGCCGCGGGGACCAGCAGCAGCCAGCGGGGCCCGAACAGCAGGACGCTGGCGGGCCACCAGACATCACCGAGAATCCACATGAAGACCGCGGCGAGGACGATCGTCGCCAGGTAGGCCCACACCAACCCAGGGATCAGGCGCGCAAGCCGGGGCGAAACGCGAATCAGTGCCAGGCCCTTGGTTCGGCTCCGCGCCGCCGCCACCCCCGGCCCGGCCCCTCTGGAACGGCGCGTTCGGATTCGGACTCTGGGCTTCGAATCGTGCGGGGTTGCGCGGACGGGGTCTGGACCGGCCGGATTCCGCTGAACCGGGATGGGCAGCGCCCGGCCGCAGCGGCAGCGGATCGAACGTCCCGCATGGGTCGGGTCGGCGTGATACACCTGTCCGCAGCTGCAGCGAAGCTCGATGGTCAGGAGTGCCTCAGGGCGCGGTGCTGGAATTGAAGTCGGTGGAAATGTATCCCGGGGTGCCAGCCGCCGCCGTGATATCTTCCAGGGGTTGGGAGTCCCTCGCCATTCACGCTGAGGTCGTCTGGTGATCGTACCCGCGCCGGTCACTCTCGAGGGCCACGGCGTTCGGCTGGAGCCCCTGACGCCGGGGCATCACGAGGGGCTCGCCGCCGCCGCCGCCGATGGACGGCTCTGGGAGCTCTGGTTCACCACGGTTCCGGAGGCCGGGCAGACCGGCGCCTACATTACGGCCGCGCTCGAGGGCCAACGAGCCGGTCACATGCTGCCATGGGCGGTGCGGGACCTGGTGACCGGCGCGATCGTGGGAACCACGCGTTATCACGACATCGTCGCGGCGATTGATCGGGTCGAGATCGGCTACACATGGTACGCCGCGAGCCGGCAGCGCAGCCACGTCAACACCGGCTGCAAGCTCCTGCTGCTGGCGCACGCGTTCGAGACGATCGGATGCCGGGTCGTCGGGTTTCGAACCGACAACTTCAATTTCACCTCACAGCGGGCCATCGCGGCCCTCGGCGCCAAGCGGGACGGAGTACTCCGCCATCACCACGCTCGACGCGACGGAACGGTTCGCGACTCGGTGATGTACAGCATCCTCGCCGCGGAATGGCCGGACGTACGACGTCACCTCACCACGCGACTGGCACGGCATGGCGCCGGGGTGCAGTGAAGCGCCGATCGAGTCTCCACAAGGGAGGACCTGACCATGTTGCTCGCTCGCCTGCTCGTGGTGCCCGCCGCGCTGGGTATTCTGCTGACCGCGGGGGCCCGGCGGGCGCCCCAATCGGGACGAGGCCTGATGCACGGTTACGTGGCCTTCGAGGACGTCTCGTACAACGAGGTCGCCGAGGGGGCCATCCAGGCCAGGGTGGAGCTGCGCGGGAACACCGAGTTCAATCACAGCGTCTATGCGGCGGAGACCGACCGCCATGGCGGGTATGACATTCCGGCCATCGCGATGGGCGAGTACACCCTGCGGATCACCGCCCCCGGTCACGCGACCTACCAGGCCGACCTCTACATCCCGTCCGACTTCGAGTGCCGGCTGGCGGTGATGCTCAAGAAGGCCAAGCCGGGCAAACCGTCCCAGCACCGCCCATGAGGATTCCCGCCTTGTCCGTGACCCGGTCCGCGCTGGCACTCGTGCTCTGCGGTCTGGCGGCCTGCGCGCAACCCCGCCGAGCGACTGAGGGATACATCACCGTTCCGGGAGGCCGGATCTGGTGGGCCAGAATGGGCGATGGGCCCGGCACTCCGCTGATCGTGATTCACGGCGGCCCCGGCAGCACCAGCTACGGTCTCAAGCCCTGGGCGGCGCTGGGAGACGAGCGCCCGGTGATTCGCTACGACCAGCTCGGCTCCGGCAAGGCGGACCACCCCACCGACACCACGTTGTTCACCGTCGAGCGCGCGGTCCTTGAGCTTCAGGCGCTGCGCGATTCGCTCGGCCTCGGCGAGGTCCACCTGTACGGCCGGTCGTGGGGCGCGATGCTGGTCGAGGCGTACATGGCCACTGGGCCAACCGGGGTTCGCAGCGTCACGCTCTCCAGTCCCCTGGTCACGACCGTCCAGTGGGAACGGGACGCGGACTCCCTCCTGAAGACCCTGCCCGACTCGGTCCAGCGGGTCATCGCCAGGGACGAGGCCGACCATACCACGGATTCGCCGGAGTACCGAGCCGCGGCCTCGATGTACTACGGGCGGTACGTCATTCGGCAACCCCGGCGGTCCAGGGCGGATGCCGACAGCGCGGCAAGATCTCACGGAGACCTGGTGTACCAGTACATGTGGGGACCCAGCGAATTCACCGCGACCGGCACGCTGAAACACTTCGACGCCACCGACTGGATCCGAAACCTGCGGGTGCCGGCACTCTTCCTGGCCGGCGAATTCGACGAGGCGACCCCGGCGTCGACCGAGCGATTCTCGAAACTGGTGCCCGGCGCCGAGTTCAGGATCATTCCCAACAGCGGGCATTCGACCGAGAACGACAACCCGGATGCGCTGCTGCGAACGGTCCGGGAGTTTCTCCGCCGGGTCGACGGATCGACGAAGTGACCGACGGCCCCCGATGACCATCGAGACCGCGCACCTCACCTTGAGACCATCGCTCGCCCCGCACCTGCTGGCGAGTGGTCGACGATCGGGGTCGCCCGCCGCCCAAGTTTCCCCCCGGCTCCGCCCGCCAGGCTGCCCATCTCCGGACCGAAGGACATCGAGTGAGCCGTGCTGGAGTGGTGTACGACGTGAACTCGGTGCTGGTGCGCCGGTAGGGAGCTGTCTCGTGCGCCTGAGGCCGGAATGAGACGTTTCGCGGTGACGGCGGCATCCTTGGCATCCATGCTGGTCATCGCGTGCGAATCCACCGCGCCGGACCTGGCGGGAGTCTGGGGCTCCAGCCAGGCCAGCCTGACCATCGAGGAGAGCAGCGCTACGCTCCGGATCCTGGCGTCGGGTGGCTGTTACGGATCCTACGGCGAGATCGACCAGGCCATTCCGTCCGGAGCCTTCTCGCTCGCCGGCACCTACATTCAGCTGACCGGGGTGGCACCCGGGAGCGTCCGGTACCCGGCCCAATTCGCCGGAACCGTCGCGGGGCGTCACGTGACACTCAGCGTGACCATCCCGGCCCTGCAACAGACGCTCGGCCCGTTCAATCTCACCTCCGGAGTCGCGATGACGTGGCCGGCGTGTCTCTATCCATGAACGGCCATTCCATGAGCCGGCTGTCCGATCTCCTGTCCAACAATCGCCAGTGGGCCGAAGGGGTCAGGCGACGGGACCCGGGATTCTTCGACGGTCTCGCGCGCCAGCAGGCTCCTCGATACCTGTGGATCGGCTGCTCCGACAGCCGCGTCCCGGCCAACGAGATCGTCGGGCTCATGCCGGGGGAACTGTTCGTTCACCGGAACGTCGCGAACATCGTGGTACATTCCGATCTGAATTGTCTCGCGGTGCTGCAGTACGCCGTCGAAGTGCTCCGGATCGAGCACGTGATCGTGTGCGGGCACTATGGTTGCGGCGGCGTGGAAGCGGCGTGGAGGCGAACTTCCCTCGGCCTGATCGACAACTGGCTGCGCCACGTCCAGGACCTCGTGGATCGTCACGCGCCGCTGTTCACTCGCGCAATGACCGAATCCCAGTCCATCAACCGGCTCGGCGAGCTCAACGTTCTGGAGCAGGTCGCCAACGTGTGTCGAACCACCATCGCGCAGGACGCCTGGCGGCGGGGCCAGCCCCTCGCCGTGCACGGATGGATATACGGCCTGCAGGACGGACTCCTGCGGGACCTCGGGGTCTCGGTTACTCGCGAGAACGCCATCGGCGAGGAATACCAGCGCGCCCTGACGGCGCTGGTCGCGGGTTCGAAGGGATAGCACCGCCGGTGATCCCGACATGTGAGCCGAGGCGGCTCCACTTCTGCGGCAACGCGAGGCCCCAACGGCCGGATGAGAGAGCAAGCATGATCGCCGTCGGATTACGACTTTCGCTCCTGGTTGCGATCCTCGCCGCCTGCCATGTGCCGGCTCCCGGAGCGTCGACTCCCCGGGCTCGTTCCTGGTCCGACGCCGACATCGGCGCCCTCGCCCGTCGCCTCGATTCCCTTCGCCGGGCCGCCCGGATTCCCGGGCTCTCCGTTGCCCTGGTCGAGTCCGGCCGCGTGGTGCTGTCGCGAGGATTCGG